>CAJJAV010000031.1 GCA_905182125.1 uncultured Candidatus Poseidoniales archaeon | reverse complement strand
AGTTGGGCATCCAACTGGTGAGAACACCCAAGTTCAAGAAGGGGAACCGCGAGGTTAACACCATGGCAGGTCGTAGTGCGGAGGCCCTCTTGGGCATCGGTTTCCTCGGTGTGATGACCACCCTCTACCTCGGTTTTCAATGGGCACCAAGCGTGGCCATTGATGCCTTTGAATCCCCTGCTGCCCAGCGCATTTTTTACTGGCACGTGCCTGCTGCGTGGGCTGCTTTCATTGCTTTCGGCGTGCTCTTTGCCGGATCTGCTTTGTGGTTTTTCAAACGCAGCCCGCTCGGATGGCGCTTGCATGTCGCTGGAGCAGAAGCAGGATTGGCATGCGGACTGATGACCGTTTGGTCTGGATGCGTTTGGGGGGCTGCTGAATGGGGCACTCCGTGGGATTGGACCGATGTTCGACTGAACACGTTTGGCTTGTTGACCTTGCTTGCTCTATTCCTTGTGCTAGGGAGGCAGTCTCAGCCCGATGGTGTCGAGACACGCGATACTTTTTCCACCTTCGGCCTGTATGGCTTTATTCTCGTCCCATTCACCTACATCGCCACCAGAATTTGGGAGATTCGACATCCTGGTCCAGTCATTGGATCGGGTGACGACAGTGGATCACTTTCGGGCGATATGACGATTGTTTTGATGATTGGCGCTCTTTCGTTTACTGTGTTCATCCTTGGCCATATTCTCATGTCCATGCGCATCACGGGCTTAGAACAGCGGCTCGAACAGGCACAGCATCAAATCGACGGGGGAAAATGAATGGACGGAATGAACTATCTCACAGTGGCGTATTTGGGTATGATTGCAGGTATTGCTCTCTGGACGTGGACGGTCGTCAACCGTTCAAAATCCATCGAAGCGAGGCTCCATGCCGTTGAAACAAGCATGGGGATTGTGGCGTCGGATGCCGATACAATAGCCAAAGAACAGGCCGAGTGAAGCACTCGGAAAGCCACAGGTTGAATACGAGAACCACAGGCGTCATGGTGGGGCAATCGCATGACACTCGAACTTGGAGGAGAATTTTGTCTGGTTTGCGGTGCAGAACCGCCACTTTTTGGAGACCGGATGTGCGAGCCATGCTTGCGGAAGCGGATTCATCTCGTCAAAGTGCCTGAAAACGTCCCATGGGTGCGTTGCGCCCGATGTGGCATCGTAGAAATACAGGGGAAATGGGTTCTCATTTCGGAAGAAGAAATTTGGGATGAACTCATTCAACGCCACGTCGTCTTCCACAAAGATGCCGAAAACATTGGGTTGGCCCATGAATCGAGGACGGTCTCAGATCGCCACACGCTGCTTCACTTGCAAGTCGAAGGCACCATCGAAGGTTTAAGTTTCAAAGAAGAACACACCATGCGGGCAAGAATGGCCAACGGTGTTTGCCTTACTTGCACACGACGTGCAGGGAATTACTTCGAAGCGACGGTTCAATTGAGATCCACCGGGCGCCGTTTGAGTGAAGATGAATTCACTGATCTACGAATCACATTGGACAAGGTCATGGAAGAAATGGCCGATGACCCTATGTTCTTCATCACCTCTGAAGGTCCCGTTACCGGTGGGTATGACATCGTGCTTGGGAACAAAGGCTTGGCCCGAACTTGGGGCCGCCATTTGGTGTCCGAATATGGCGGGCATATTGCAGAATCCAACACTGTTGCTGGTCGTAAAGACGGCGTTGACGTGACTCGTCTGACCTTGCTTTATCGCAAACCGGGCTATGAGATTGGCGATGTTTTACGTTGGCGTGACAAGTTGTGGCGAGCCGCTTCCTGGACCAAAGAAGGGGCCATTATGAGCCGAATCGACCGCCAAGAGCGAACTGGAGCAAGTTGGCGAGACCTCGAATCGGCCAATGTCATGACGCAAATGGGTGAACACAACATCGTTGATTTGATCACACAAGATGCATCTGTGGGTGAATTCCTCGACCCGAGTACATGGCAAATGACCTCTGTACGACTCCCATGGGATTACCTGAAAACCCGACCACTGCGCGTAACGCAAGTGGAAGGTGAATGGGTCGCATTGCACCACCTTGGTTGCGATGAAAAAGAAGCGAAGGTGAAGAAATGACGAACGACGGTTCCACCAAGGATTCAACCATCCCAAACATGGAGGACCTCGCTCTTGCCCTTGATAATGAGGGCATGATCGGTTTCACACGGGCTTTTGTTGATGACCTTCGACAAGGACTGGCACATGCAACTCCGGAACACTTCCCCTGGATTGAATCCCTTCGCCAGACCAAATGGACCGGTGTCCTTTGTCTTGGCATGGGGGGGTCTGCAGCGGGGGGCGATTTCCTATCAGCCCTCGCTACCTTCCAAGGAAGCATCCCCGTTCATGTTCAACGCGATTACACCCTACCTGCATGGTGGAACCCTTCATGGTTGATCCTTGCCACTTCACACAGTGGCAACACGGAAGAAACGCTTGAAGCAACGGAAACGGCCCTAAAGGCAGGCGCTACAACAATCGCTGTTTCGACCGGGGGCATCCTCGCGGGACTTCCCGAACTCTATCCGCAATGTTTCCTGATTCCGTCCATCGGAGGACAACCGCCACGCAGTGCGTTTGGCCACATCTTTAGCCGTCAACTTGGCTTGCTCCGCCACCTTGGCATCCTGCCCATTCCAATCGAAGGGGCTGATGAAGCGATGTTGGAACGATTGCAACGCGCCATGGATGACTTTGACATTCTGAACGATCCCGAAGGAGATATTGCCCAACTCGCCATGTGCATGATTGACCGGCCTATCGCTCTTTTAGGCCCAACTGAAATGACACCTGTGCTCAACCGATACAAGAATCAACTCAACGAAAATGCCGCTCGGTTTGCTCGCGTTGGCGTTGTCCCAGAAATGAACCACAACGAAAGCGTGGCTTGGGGCGGGGTTGGTGACGATAAAGATGAATCAGGCATCGAACATGTCCTCCTGTTGTTGACGTGGAGTGGCATGCACACCCGAGTTCAACAACGTATGGATTGGATGATCGCCCATGCAGCAACCGACTATGCTTGGAAGATTGAAGGCGAAGGACGTACGCTGCTTGAATCGATGCTCCACCTGTGCATCCTCACCGATTGGATTTCACTTGCTCTCTCGTTCTTGCACGGAAAGGACCCTGCTTCAATCGGCCCTATTTCAGCATTGAAGGACCATCTTGAGTCCGTCAATTAATCAATACAAGCGACCCAAAACAAGGCGGGGGTCGGGGTAGTCTCGAAGCGCTTGCTCTCGATCATCTCGGCGTACAACGCCGGGCAAATCAGCACCGATTGGTTCAATCAATGAGAGTTGGAAATGGACATGTGGCTCCCAGCCCCCGTTTTCTTGCTTGGTACCCATCCGTGCCATGTTCGCCCCTTTGGCGACCAAAGCCCCTTCGACAAGCCCATCAAGGCTCTCGGTTGACAAGTGGCCATAGAGGGCCCAAATTGTCCTGCACGGGTTGACATTCTGTGGCGTGGGTGGCCACGATAAGTCGTATTCAACAACGATGGTGGGTCCATAGGATCCATCCTCCGCGTTGATGCCAAACGAATGGATTTTGCCGTCTGCAAAAGAGTGGACAGGCGTCCCAGCTGGTGCTCCAAGATCGATGCCGACATGCAAGTCGCGTTCGCCTTCAAACAGCGGTGTCAGGTACATGCCCGGTCGGACCTCATCGTATCGCCCGATTTGATAGGCATAGGGACAGGTCCAATCGTGTGGAGGGCCACGAGAGAAGTTGAACACCCAGTAGGCCTCATTGAACTGCACGACCGGTGCGAACGCCTGTGGTACACTGCTCATGGCGTTGGTATTGCCCACTTTCTTTTGATTGTTGGCCGAACAATGAAAACCTCAACCATGATGCTCGCGCATGCTCTTGACCGCGATGCTCCTGCTCGCGGTCACGGTTGTACCGGGTTATGCACTCTGCAAGGTCTTGGATGGCAGTGCTGATCGGCTGCGAAAAGCATTGCTAAGTCCGGCTCTTGGCCTGTTGTTAGCGTACGGAATTGCGGGGGCACTCGTCTACACCAACTTGTGGACATGGGGCTTAATGTCGGCTTGCCTTTTGTTGCTTAACGCCTATGCAGTGCTTCGGTTGCAACGGCGTGCTGATGAAACGAAATCACTCACACCTTGGCAAGCACTCGAGGCAGCGATGCATGGGGAAATCACCTCAACTGAGGAATCCGTCCTCAGTGAAGAAGTGACGGCGCAACGATGGTTTCAATCTCACCGTAAACCATGGATTGTTGCGCTTGGAGGTTTCGTCGCCTTCAGTTGCCTCTCGCTTCCGTTCATGCAAACCCTTCCATTTGGTGTCGACTGGATTGGCTTTTCGATGCTCAGTGGACAAATCCATGCCACGGGAACAATGATGCTGCCCGGAACCAATGAAGGGTTCTGGACCTATCCCCCAGCGTTCCCCTCGCTCGCAGCATGGTTACAAGGCGCTCTGGGATTGACCTCTGGCCAGGCCGTATTCCACCTCGGCCACTACAGCCTGTTCGCCCTGGTTTTGGGCATCGGCGGTGCGATGGACAGGCACGGAGCCGGAGCGCATGGCATGCTGGCCATGGCTTTGGGAGCGGGGTTATTTGCCAAAACCTTTGATTCCGGCTATCCAACTGTGGCAAGCCAATTGGGTTTGGTTGTTGGCCTCTTGGTGCTGCTTCGCCCTACTTCGACCCGTGGTAAACATCACACTCGGGGCTTTGTGCTGGCTTTTCTCTGCGTCGCATTCATCCATCCAACAGGGGCAATTTACCTGGGCATGTTGATGGCAGCCCACCTTGTGATTGGGTTCCGTCTCGATGAGAAACACGGCGCCAACGTCCAGAAACTGTTGATGGTGAGCGCCGGATTGTTGACCGCAGCTGCGGCGATTGCACTGCTCGTGTTGGCACCAAGGATGCTCGATGCTGCTGTGTTTGCTGAATACGGGTGGCAGGGGGGACGACCGCTCGCAACCTACAATCTAATCCTGCTCGTTGGGGGGCTACTTGCCGCTTGGCGGCTTCGTGGATCGGTTGAGGGAATGCTGTTGGCCACGTGGTTTGGCGGCTTGTGGTTGCTGAGTGGCATCCACCTCATTGAGGGCTTGGAGCAAATCCCAATCCTTTCACTTCTCTCGTATGTGCTGTATTCGATGGGACTCCATGCCTTCCATGTTCCACTGGCTGCTTTATTTGCCCTGCTTTGGAGCGACACAACCAATTTGACTTCCGTGACTAAACAGAAAGGATTCATGGGTGTAGGATGGGATCCTCACCTCCACAGACACATCGTCACTGGGCTCTTAGTGAGCGTTATGGTTGGCATCATTATTGGAAACTTGTTGCTGGTTCAAGTGAGCCAACATGACGAGTTGCGGCCGATGAGCAACGGTGATTTTGAACTCATGGCCGATGTAGAAAACCTTCCCAGTGGCAGCATCGTGTTCTCCGAAAACGCTCAATGGGGGTATGTTCTTGACGCTCCGTCCCACGTTCAATTCACCAGCTTACCGACGCTTGGTTTGGTCCAATTGGAAACAACGATTCAAGCAGAGGCTACATCAGCGGTGTTTGGTGATCTGCCGCTGGCAATTAAAGCGCTCAACATCACCCATGCCGTGTCTTCACCGCTCGGGACTGCAGGGTGGTTCCTCGGCGCCTCAGCGTACTGGTCGATCGTAGCCGAACATTCTGGCAGTGTTCTGTGGGTCTTCGATTCAACCGGGAGTTCGGACCCCTATGAGTACGCATCTGCAAACGAACGTTCCTGCGTCAACGGTTGCACAATGCGAGATGACCCTTGGCGTGAACATAGGTTCCGGGACCCGCTCGACCTCGGCGACCAACGCCCGTTCATCGAAGAGGGGCGCACTTCTACGCTGAACTACGCATTGACCAGCAACCTACAGCAAAATCGAACCGTCTGTTTGGTCTATGAAGCAGTTGGCAATCTCGGGGATTTTTCGATCACCATCAATGCCCAGCAAACAACCAGCGCCGACATACTGCACGCCCGAGCAGGTTGGCATTCTACCTGTCTTCAAGTGGCTGAACTCACCTCTTCTGACCTCACACTTACAATAGATTGGGAAGATGGCCCGAACTCCGGAAGCCGTTGGATCAACCCGACCGGTTTCTCCGGTCGAGGCGATGCCCTCTTTGACCGCACTGGACTTCGAATGCACTGGCTTGAATTAAGGGATTGAGGGTGAAATGATGCGAAGTGATGATAGCCACGGCGGTTCAGAACCGCCCATGAAGCGCGTCATGGTGCTCCTACCGACCTTGGACGAGGCGGAAGGGATTGCAGAGGTCGTACCTCGCATTCCCACGGGAGCATTAGAAGCAATGGGGTGGGAGGCTCACATCCTGGTTGTTGATGGTGGCAGTGAAGATGAAACGGTTGCGATTGCTGAATCGTTCGGCTGTTCAACCATCCGGCAAAGGGGCAAAGGGAAAGGAGCCGCCATGCGGCAGGGATTTTCCGCATTCTTGTCGAGTGGCAATGATGCACTTGTCATGTTCGATGCCGACGGGACATATCATCCCGAAGAAATACCTCGGTTTCTCAAAGCACTCGAGCGCGCAGATGTCGCCATTGGAGACCGCTTGAAAGGGGAGATGGACCCCGACGCAATGACGCAGACGAATTACTTTGGAAACCACCTCTTGACGTGGTTCGCTGTCGCCCTCTACGGGGTGCCCCTGAATGATCTATGCTCCGGATATTGGGCGTTCAATCGCCACTCAATCGGCTTGCTGAAACTCAACTCGATGCGCTTTGAAATCGAAGCGGAGATGTACACTTCATGCGCCTTGGAAGAATTGGAGTTGGCGCATATTCCAATTCGCTATTCCCGCCGCTTAGGAGAAGCCAAACTTGGATCGATTCGGGATGGATGGAACATTTTGCGAAAGTTGCTTGTTCGACGCATCTTCAAAACCCCTCCTCGCTCAAAGGTCGGGCAGGGGAACTTGGACCTCGATTGACCAAAAAGGCTCAAAGCGGACCGGCGTAACGACGGCTTATGCAACGGCACAACACGGTGGTGCTTGGCGCATCGGGGCTTGTGGCCCAACGGATGCAACAGCGCCTTGCGAACCATCCATGGTTCGTCCTATCAGCGGTGGTTGGCAGTGAGCGAACGGCAGGCCGTCCGTTGAGTTCCATACCGTGGAAACTCAGCGAACCGCGTCCAAACCTGCCTCAGGTGACCGTGCTCAGTGGTTTAGAAAAGAACCTGATTGAGCAATTGGTTGAACTCAACGTGACCGTTGCGTTTTCATGCTTACCTGCCGATGTTGCTGATCCATTGGAGTTGCACCTTTCCAAAGCTGGAATCGCAGTGTTTTCCAATGCGAGTGCGTTTCGACGTTGTGATGGAGTTCCTTTGGTGATCCCAGATGTCAACCCCGACCATATGTCTCAGTTTGGCACCGGTGGCCACATGTTAGCGTGTGCCACGAATTGCACGCTGATTCCATTAGCAGTCCCCGTTGCTGCTCTGGCTGCGACCTTTGGAGTTGAAGGCATTCAAATGAACAGCGAACAGGCACTTTCCGGTGGAGGCTACGATCTATTGTTGGACGATGGAGCTCAAAAAGGACACCACTCAAACGAAATTGTTGGTGAAGCCCACAAAACTGGTGCTGAGTTGCTGCATGTGCTCGGAGTCGCTCATGACTGTGGCCGGAGACCCGAAGAAGGAAATAAGATTCATCAGAGACACGAGGCCTTTGAAGGCTGTTCCTCGCATGTTGCTGCGGTCGACCTTGAACTGGACATCACCTGCAAAAGGGTGACACGCAACGATGGGCATCAGGTGTTTGTCACGGTGACCTTGCAGCGTCCTGCAGAAATCGAAGAGGTTCAATCCTGCTTTGAAGAGCACTCGTTTCCAGAGCGATTACAAGCCAGCCCGAGTGCCCCTAGCCGCTCGATACAAGTGGTAGGGTGCATCGACCCATTGCTCCATCTTTGGGCCGATGGTGAACGTTTTGCTCAAGCACCAAATCCGAGCAACGATCTGAAAGCGGGTATGGCAATCGTGCTCGGTTCACTGGAAATGCTCGACCTCCAAACAGTCAGATTTTCTGCCTACTCGCACAATACGGTTCGAGGGGCTGCTGGGGGCACGATGCTGCTGGCAGAACAAGCCTACATCGAAGAAAGGCTCCCGAAACAGCAGTAGGCATAAAGGCGTACAGCACCCCGAAGGATTCGGTGGGAACATGGGAATTACGGCAATGATTCCCGACATGACCATTGGTCAGCTCAAGAATGAGGCCGATGCGCGTTGGGGCGAAATATGGGACCCAAACGCTGCTCGCATGACGTTGTTGCTCATGTGCCCTCGCAAAGAAAGGAAACTGATGGAACTTCATGGCGATATGATTGAGCATGGCCAACCTGTCCTCACCGTCTTCCATCGTCCTCGAGCGGCTGCCCCATTGCTCGAAGATCAGGGCTTTGACCCTCGGAGTGCTTCGTTCCAATTTGTGGATATTGCCAGCCCGGACCTCGGGCCTTGGATGCAACATCTGGTCACGAACGAAGGTTGGCTGCGTGGCTCAATCGAAGTCATGGCCCTGCCGTACTCGGTTGACAACCCCTCACAGCGACCGTTTGAGACACAACGAATCCTCTGTTTCCGGCACCCATCCGTGGCGGCATTGGAGCACTACTACCTGCCGTTCCCGCCTCATGATGTTCCAGGGAAGTGCTTCGTGAGTCTGCCTCGTCGACAAGCAGCCGAGTTTGCTCGACAACAGGCAGAGGTGCTGGGAGTTGGCCGCCTTGAGCGGAAGATCACCGTTTCAGAAGCGACAGCAGAGGAAATGCCAGTCGTTCCAGAAGCAAAGGAAAACGGCAGCATGGACACCATGATGGACGCATTCTCTACCGACCTCATTGCAGGTATTGTGGCCGAAGGCGAACCTGATGATGTGGCGTTGCCTCCTGCCCAAGATACGGGCGAGCAAAGCACCTCGCAAGACGCTGTGGCAACTGAACATGTGTTCGTCCCATTGCCGTCGGGTGCGAAATCCACCCTACCCTCACCGCCACCTGTTGTGGAAAGAGCACCGGCTCCCGAAGCAGTGGTTGCTCCAGAAGTCCGTGAAGATGTGCCAGTGCCTGTCATTGAAGCAGCACCAGAGGCACCGATGGAAGACATCGAAATCGAGTTCCGAGACCTTGTCAATGGTTTGTTAGCAGCAGGTGTTGACCCGACTGAAATGATGGACGATCCTCGTTGGGAAGAAATCAACGAGCGAGCAGCTGCGGCTGGCTTTGAAACGTGGCCGGTGTTTTTACAATTGGCAACGATGGAATGATAAGATTAAAATCCACTCGACCTAACGCTAAACTCGAGGCACCACTATGGGATTCTGTATTAACTGCGGACAACAGTACCAAGATGGCATTCGCTTTTGCCGATTTTGTGGCAACCAGCAGCCTGGAGACCAGTTATTGATCCTCCTTCGGCAAGAAGCTGAACAGATCCACTACATGCGACTGCAAATGCAAGCCGCACAACAGCAGTACGCTGCAAACAACCAATTTCAGCAACAACCACCACGCTGGTGAGAGGCATGCGCCCAAAACATTTGGCGATTGAGCTGTCCAAATTGGATCCACATCCGTGTGAATCAGTTGAATTGGAACAGTATGCAACCGAAGGTGACCTTGCCGCTTACTGGATGCTCGGTGTCGATCAGTTGGATGATGTGGAAGGGAAGCATATCGTCGATCTCGCTGCAGGCAATGGCATCCTCGGTTTGGCAACCCTGATCATTGGAGCTGCGCATGTGACGCTCGTCGAAGCAGACGATCAAGCGGTGATGGCAGCTGAAACCAACATCCAACGTACCACGTCGCGCCATCAAGGGACTGTAAGCCTCATTCATGCGAAGATTGGAACGGATGAGGTGGTGATTGACCGTCCTGTGGATTTGGTCGTGATGAACCCGCCGTGGGGTGTTCAAACCGCACGAGCAGATCGCCCACTGCTCGAATATGCTTTTTCGCTCGGGGCAAAAGCCGTCCATGTCTTGCACAGCGCTAAAGCCCGTCATGTGGAAGCGTTAGCGAAAGATCACGGCTATGAAGCCGAAATCATGCTGGAAACCCAATTCCGCCTTCCTCCGACATACGCTCATCACAGCAAAGGAAAAGCAGCGACTGAAGTGAGGTGCTGGCGATTCCACCTCCCAGGCGATGCCAAATTAATCGAAGACGAAATCGAAGAGGCGTGAAACCTCGTAGGGGGGGTTGAAAAGGGGACGGCCCACCCGTTCAAACAAGCGAAACAGCGTGCGACCTACCTCGGGCCATGTTTGCAATAGGAATGAAATCATATGACGCCGAGCCTCGTCACCCCAGGAATGAATGTATCAAGCACCGCTGATTGCGAGGCTGGAGAAGGTACGATTGAAATTGATGGACGAATTGTAGCCACATCTGTTGGTGCGTTTTCCATCAATGAAGGCATCGGTACAGTGACTGCATCCAACGCCATAGTGACGCCCGAAGTTGGCGACACGGTGCTGTGTGAAATCGTCAAACTCAACGAAAAGAACGGGGAAGCGCAAGTCATTTGCGTCGAAGGCAAACCAGGTAGCGTGCTCCCAGAGCACCTGTATGGTCAATTCCATGTGACCAACATCGTTGATCGCTACATGCATCAAACCGCAGATGCAATTCGCCGACGGGATGTCTGTCGAGCAGAAGTCAAGGAAACAAGCCCTGTGCTTCGTATCTCTTTCCGAGACCGCAATGATTGCGGTGTCCTTCATGCCATTTGCCCTCCATGTGGCGAAACGTTGATTCCTGACCTTGACGGTGATTGGAACGTTCGCTGCCCAGCATGCAACTACCAATCCTACCGAGCCCTCGCTGACAATTACGGCGCTGGCTGGGCAGAAGTAGAAAACGGTGCAAGCGCCCTAAACAACGCTGGAAAGCGATGGGGTGGAGCTGCTGAAGCCATGTTTGGTAAAGGCCCAGCTGGTCGAGCAACATTCATCGCTGCTGACGTCCGTGAAGACGGACGAGAGCGAACATACTTCCGTTTTGAAGGCGAAAGCGGTGGCCAAGGTCGCCGTCCAAAGAACGCTCCTGGTTGCCGCCTCTTTGTCGGCGGTTTGCCACGAGAAATCGGCACTGAAGAACTCCGAACCTTGTTTGCTGAACATGGCGACATGACAGACTGCATCGTTCTTACCGATGACAACGGGGTTAACCGCGGATTTGGTTTCGTCACCTACAGCGAAAAGTCGCAAGCTGATGCGGCTGCTGCAAAGTTGGACGGTCACAAAATCAACGGTCGGAAGATCGGCGTCCGAGATGCTGACAGCGATGACAAGAAAGGCAAGCGTGAGAAGCGAAAGGAACCGCAAGGTCTCAAACTTTACATCGGTAACCTTCCATTCAAAGCCACTGAAGAACAACTCAAAGCGTTGTTTGATGGTGTTGCAACCGTCACCGAGATGGTGATGGCAACCGATAACGCAGGAAAACCCAAAGGATTCGCTTTCGCATTCGTGAAAGAAATGGACCAAGGCGAAGCAATTGTGGCAAAACTCAACGGCTCAGAACTCCTCGGTCGAAAGATCAAGGTCGATGTATCACAAGGCGGCAAGAAAGGTGGCGCCAGTGCTAAACCTGCTCAATCTGGCGGCAAAACCACACGTGAAATTCAAGCCATGCGGGAAGAAGAAGAAGATGGCAACAAGCGCCGTCGTCGACCAAAGCCCAAGAAGGATTGAAGACCACCTCATGCGGGTTGGTCATCATGGTCGAGGCAAATGAAACAGCTTGGCTCGTCATCGATGGTTACGAAGATGAACCTGCAGCCTTCGGTGTTCCACCCTACATTGGTTTCCACATTCGTTACTTGTGCGGTGTCTTGGAACAAGCCAACATCGATTACGAGTACATCACCATTGATGCGTGGCGTACATTCATCCGAAAGGAGGGTGAAGAAGCAGTTCGTAAGCGTCTTGCCAACATTGCTGGCTTGGCTTGCATTGCAGGCGCAGTCGTTCCGGGACGCTACCTACGGGGCACGCCGATTTCTCTCAAAGAAACTCGAGAACTGATCCGTTCGATGCCAGCCGAAACACCAGCCGTCTTCGGTGGATGGGCGATTCGTGGATGGCGCCAGCAAGGCTGGTCCCCGCTTCGGGCAAACCTCTTTCTCGCGCTCCAAGACACTGACGCAAGCCTTCATTCATTCTTACAAACCGGCAAATGGAGCCATGCTCGGCGAACTGCTGAGCAATGGACTGACTGGGCTCAAGCGGGCGCCTCAAGCAAATCAGTGACCGACCATCCCGATCTTGGTACCGAACAAAAACGAGGTCCACTCACCTACGAAGTGGAAGTCTACCAAGGATGTGTTCGATACAAACGCGGCTGTAAGTTCTGCATTGAACCGAAAAAGGGAATTCCAATTTGGCGAACACCTGAAGACATCATCGAAGAAGTTCGAAAAGCTCATGATGCAGGCGTTCAGCACGTCCGTTTAGGTGGCATGACCGACACCTACACCTACATGGCAGATGGTGTGAAGGAACTCGAATACCCCGTACCGAACCCTGAACCAATTGCTCAACTTCTCCATGGTTTGCGCGAAGATGAACGACTGAATGTGCTCCACACCGACAATGGCAACCCCTCCATTATTGCTGAGAACCTCGAAGAATCTGAGGCGATCACCAAAACCTTGGTCGAGACCCTTTCGGATGGAGCAGTCCTTTCGTTTGGACTCGAATCCGCAGACCCGAGTGTTCATGAGGCAAATTGGCTCAATTGCGACCCTGGACAGTTGAAATCTGCAATTCGCCTGATCAATAAATATGGCAAAGAGCGTGGTTCACGTGGTTTACCAAAACTCCTGCCCGGCCTCAATTTCATTGCTGGGCTCAACGGGGAGTCATCGAAAACGTACCAATTGAACCTCGATTTGTTGCATGAAATTCGCAGAGAAGGCCTCCTGTTGCGCAGGATCAACATCCGTCAAGTCGAAGGTGAAGGCTTCCAAGAGATCCCCCAAAAAGATTTCAACATGTTCAAAACCAACGTACGTGACACCATCGATGGTCCCCTCTTGGAAGAATTATTCCCTATGGGTGAAGTACTATCCGATGTGCATTGGGAGACGCATGATGGGCGAACGCGACTGCCCGCACATCTTAATGAAGCGCATACTGCAGAGTCATCAAGAGGGAAGGCGGGTATTACTTTTGGCCGACAAATAGGTGCATATCCCATTTTGATTGGGGTTGAATACCACATCCCACTCGAAACTCAGTCCGATGTGGTCATCACAGGGCATGGCGCACGTTCAATCACAGGTGTGGAAATCAACCTTGACCACGAGCGAATGACCCAAAAACACCTCGAAGCAATACCTGGAATCGGCGAAAAGACCGCTTGGAAGCTGATCAGCCAACGAGCCAAGCGAAAACGTAAGGCTCGTGATGAAGCCGCATACACTGACCCCGAAGCATGGTTCAAGGCGACATCCATCGATTGGGATGAGAAATACTCGATCTATTTCCAAAATAATTGAAGGTTTATGCAGCATGAATAGATAAATATTCATGATGCTTTGATTGCATTAGCAGCATCTCAATCTAGGAGATTCTCCTCGAGTATAGACTAAATTATAAGCAAGAGGATATCAATCCATGTTATGCAAGTCAAGCGAACATTGTCAGTTGCCCTTTTCCTGACGGTTCTCCTCCTCGGGCAAGCCATGACCGGCCATCTCAACCAAATACCCGGCACTGAACAGGATTCAACCCTAGAATCCACCTCTGTTGTAATGGCATCGAACTCGACCAATGACACGGATGGCGACGGAATTGACGACGCTTACGACAGTTGCCCAAACGGCACTTCAAACTGGACTTCGACAAACGTTACTGATTATGATGCTGATGGTTGCCGTGATTGGAGTGAAGATACTGACGATGACAACGATGGCGTTATCGACGCATATGATTCCTGTCCAAAAGGCGACCTTGGATGGACATCTTCCAGCGTAACCGACTATGATTCAGATGGATGTAAAGATTCAATGGAAGATATGGACGATGACAACGATGGCGTTAACGACGTGGATGATTCCTGTCCGAAAGGTGAACTAGGTTGGACTTCTTCATCTTCAACAGACGCCGATGCAGATGGGTGCCGAGACTCGACTGAAGACGCTGATGGTGGAAACACCTCAGGGAACAGCACTTCCGATGATACAGATGGCGACGGTATTTTGAATGCGAATGATTCTTGCCCAAATGGAGACACAAACTGGACCTCTTATTCACACACAGATCATGACACTGATGGATGTCAAGACAATTTTGAAGACGCCGATGACGATAATGATGGCGTCGTAGATCTATCAGATTCGTGCCCAAGAGGAAACCTTGGATGGTCATCTTCGGCTTCAACAGATCACGATGGTGATGGTTGTGAGGATTCTTCCACAGAAGACGCTGATGATGATAACGACGGAATTTCTGATACTCACGATAATTGTTCGAAGGGTGAAACGGGCTGGACGTCTAGCAGCAGTACAGATGCAGATTGGGACGGATGCAAGGATTCGACTGAAGATAATGATGGCACCCAGGGTTGTATTCCTGGAAGCAGCAACATTGCGCTCAACCATTCTGTTTTCGCTCAATACATATCATCTTCAAACGGCATATATGACATCTCATCAGGCAATCCAGCTCATGAAAAACTCAAGTGCGACCATCCTGAAAATTATGTCTACATTTCCTATCGTAGCGCATCTTATGGGGACACTGCAGATGCAAGTTCAGGAAACATTGCACCAATCTATGCCATGAACCATCTTCAAGAAGGAAGCGGCTCCCCAAAAACATCATTTGGTGACGCAACCCTAAACCCCGGTTGTGGGAGTGATACCTGTTGGGATAGTTTCATTTCGAATGGTGCCAACATGCACTCCTCTGCCAATGATTACTCCGTATCTGTGTTTCAAACGGATAACGGTGATGGAACTGTGACGGTCACTGTAACTGCGCTCTACAACGGAACTGCCACCGCACCTTCGGCTCTTACGCTTTATGCAGCAGTCACAGAAGAACGATGCGTATCGATCGCTTACATGGATGGGTCAGTTGGTGAAAACTGTTGGCAATCCTGGTTGCTCAACAACAACGGATATACCGATCACTCGGGAAGCATAATTGGAAACGCAACTGGATTTGAGACCATCAACCTCAGCTCAGGACAGGCATCCCAATCATGGACTGTGCCTGCGAACCTTGTCACCGGTGGTGCTGGTAATATGAACGTCGTAGCAGCCCTGTATTCCAACTGGAATACAACCAACTTTAGTGCTGATGTTTTCGCTGCAGGCGACTACACAATGACTTCTTACAACAGCGGAAGCAATACAAGTACTAACAATTCTTTGTTGCACGAGTGCTTAACGTTCACGAATCTCAGTTTTGATTACAATTACTCTGCTGCACCACAGGATTCATTTAACCTAACAGCCGATTTAACCAACACCTGTGCGGAAGGAATCCTGTATCCAAACACTGTTGTGGTCTTCGAACAGGAAGGCATCAACGTCAACAATTCGAACAATTGGCGATATGGAATGAGTGGTAATAATTCCAGTTATCCTGTGTCTTGGCAGGTGTCGAGAGATTCTACGTTTGTTGAAGGAACAATGGTTGTGTTCGAGATACATCCAACGAGGGACAATTGTTATGAAAATTGCACTGAAAGTCAAAATTACAACTATACAGTAGAAATCCCATTCGGACTCATCGACCTTGATTCGTGCTATACAATAGGAAACATCACCGATGACTATTCCTCTGGAATGACTTCATTCAATTTGTCTGCTGTCTTAACCACCAACTGCCCACAGCCGAGTAATGGAGGAGGACTCCATCATCCATGGGCGGATTTAAGAGGAGATTTCATCAACGGGACGTATATTGGGTATGGTGAGGCTTTTTATGCAATGGGCCTGAACAGTTCGAATCCTGTCCAATGGTCAGTTACAGTCCCGTCAAACCTAACCAACGGTACAGTGATGGCCTACTCACTCACTCCAATATGTGGAGGGGTCACAATGACACTTCTCTGGCCATCGGGGAATGGTTATTATGCCTACAATCAGAATTGTGATGATGTGGGTTATGATGAAATGTATTATTCTGTGGTTGTAATCAATTCAAACTTCTCTGATGGAAACAACACAGGTGGAAATACTGATCTAGGAAACAATACTGACAATGCTTCGAACCCTTGCGGAAATCCTTCACCATTAACCTTCAGCAACACTTCAAGTGCATATGCTGTGAATCAGAGTGTTACATTTATTCTAACGATTGATTGCGATGAAGGAGATGATCCGTTTGCTATTTTTGGAGCGATAGACTCCGGCTTACAAGGTAGTTTCATGGTTGACTGGGGAATACCTGGGATATGCGATTACTGCTGGAACTATGTGCAGAGTGGTCAATCGCAAACTTACACTCACTATCTGAACTGGGACTCGAATGATTCTATGTATAACATCACATTGACATTAAGTTCTGGACAACAGGGTATTCAAGGAGCGTATATTGTTGAAGCTTCTCTTGCTCTTGAGGACAATCTTTCTTCAAACATAACATGGAATTTCACAGTTTATGGAGATAATGACGCAGATGGAATTTCAGATGCTACCGACAATTGCCCATCGATGGTAAATGCAAATCAAACGGACAATGATGGTGATGGCCTCGGCGATGCATGTGACTCTGATCTTGACGGAGATGGAGTGGACAATCAAAACGATGCTCTACCCAACAACGGGAATGAAACCATTGACACCGATAATGATGGATTAGGCGATAATACTGATGATGACGATGACGGTGACGGAATGGCAGACTCGAATGATGCATTCCCAACCGACCCAACGGAACAATCGGATTTAGACGGTGATGGAGTTGGAGACAATCTTGATGCCGATGATGATGGAGACGGGATCACTGACCTGACGGACAATTGCCCTCTGATAGCAAATGCTGACCAAGCAGATTTGGATGGCGATGGTGTTGGAACGGCTTGTGACGGCATGGAATTAGGCGTTGATGAGAATGGAACCATTACCGATGGTGGCGACCCTATCCCTTCCATCGGCATGATCGGAACCGCTGTTGCAATCAGTGCTGGATTCTTCATCGCTCTTCGTCGTGAAGATGAAGAATAGGCTCATGTACAGCCTCCGTTCGTTCTGAACGCATGGACGTTGTTGGTCAACTGATTGAGGCAGCTCAACGCCTTTCAGCGATCTGTGATGCAGCCATTCCGGTGCTTGAGAAAAAATCGAGCGTTGAACACGCAACGAACCCTCTTGACTACGCTTGGCCTCATCATGTGCAGTACCTCGAGAAGTGGGGCGGCCTCGGCGCTACAACGCTGCTGCTCGGCATGAACCCCGGCCCGTGGGGCATGGCGCAGACAGGCGTACCGTTTGGCGCCACTGTGGTCGCACGCGACTTCCTTGAAATTGAAGCGCGAAGTCTTGAAACGCCGGCGAACGCTCACCCAAAACGACCGATTGAAGGCATGGCCCTCGAACGACAAGAAGTTTCAGGAACTCGCATTTGGAACTTGATGGAAGGCCATTATGGAACTGCAAAATCCACCTTTGAGCACCTGTTCGTGGTCAATCACTGCCCGTTGTTGCTGTTGGGGGAACGGGGCCAAAACATCACACCCAACAACGTGCCCGCTGCTGTGATTGCTCCGGTTCTCGAAGCCTGCGATGAGCACCTGAGGGAAGTGGTTGACATCCTTGGCATTACCTGCATCATCGGGATTGGAAAGTATGCAGAACAACGAGCGAGAAAGGCACTCAATGCTTCGAAGACCGGGGCTGGGACAAGCCCTTCGGGGCGTGAAATAAGCATCGACACGTGTTGGCATCCAAGTCCAGCAAGCCCTCGAGCGAACAAGAACAATGGGGAAGATTGGCGAGAAAACGTCGTGGCTTGTTTGCAACGAAATGCAGAATAAGCCTCCATCGAAAACCGGCGAACCTTTCAAGTGCTTAATGCAACACTTACTGTTCATGGCAGAACTGAAAATGGCGTGGGAACAACAGCCCGCCGACCGACAATGGAAACAACCTGAAGGCGACGACCCCCGAACTCTGTACCAGATGCTCATGACGAGCGTGGGCCTTTTCGGTCCAAACGATTGTTTTGGATACATCCCCGAAAAAGGCATGCCTCGAACTCATTTGACCTATGATGAATTTGGAAGTTTGTCGACGGCAGTCGCTCAACGGCTCTCCGATCTTGGCATCTCCACCGGCGACCGAGTGGCTTTGATCCTCGATAACAGCGTTGAATGGGCCTCCCTTTCTTATGGAGCAAACGCCATCGGAGCAGCTTACACCGCCATGTACACGCATCAACACGGTGCAGAATGGGCGTACATTCTTGCAGACTCCACCCCCACATTGCTGGCTGTTGCGAACCCAGGTGTTCTCGACAAACTTGTTGCGAACCTCCCCGCTGACGCAAGTGGTTGGCCAAGCGCTGGAATTTTGTTGATGGGTGAAGAACCCGCCAATGAACTTCCACCAGAAGGCATCCCCGTTCACGCTTGGTCTGACTTTGTCGCTGCAGGACGATCTTCAGAGAACACCTTCGAAATTGCAGACGATCCATTTGCACTCAACACACTCATCTACACTTCCGGAACAACAGGAAACCCAAAGGGTGTTATGCTCAGCAACTGGAACACACTGTCCAACATTCTGTGCGTACAATCTGCTTTCAAAATCTACGTCGGTGACAAAAACGCTGCGTTCTTGCCATGGGCTCACTCCTTTGGAAGCACCTTTGACTTGCACTGGATGCTTCGCTGTGGCGTCCACATCAATTTGATTTCCGACCTCACTCGAATCGCAGATGAATGCATCGAGATCAAGCCAGCAGTGCTCTTGGCAGTGCCTCGTGTTTGGAACAAGTTCTACGACCGTGTCAACAGTCAATTTGCTGCATCACCGGTCAAGCGCTTCCTCTCCGGAAAAGCCCGCAAGCACGCTGCTAAGCGAATCGCTAAGGCTGGCGTTGAATGTGACGCAGTCCCTCCAAAGGGTATGCTCGACAAGTTCTACGACAAGCTCATCTGGTCCAAGGTTCGTGCACGGTTCGGAGGCAACATTCGCTTCTGTATGTCCGGTGCTGCTGCGCTTTCACCAGATGTTGCTGAATTCATTCAATTGGTTGGATTTAGTTGCTATGAGGGCTACGGCTTGACTGAAACCTCACCTTTGGTTTCCGCAAATGGCTGGGCTGGACCAGGTATGTCCCGCTTGCGCTGTGTTGGCCGAGTGGCGAACGGTGTCAAGGTCACCATCGATACCGACGCATGGGACGATCCAGAACGCCCAGAAGAAGGCGAGATCATCGTCCACGGACCAAACGTCATGATGGGCTATTGGAACAATGAAAAAGCCACAAAGGAAGTCATCATTGAACCTGGAGTGTTCCGCACTGGAGACCTTGGAAAACTCACCGATGGCTACCTCGCTATCACCGGCCGAGTCAAGAGCCAATTCAAACTTGAAAATGGAAAGTACGTCTCGCCTGCTCCTCTTGAAGAGAATGTGAAACTCTCTCCGTTTGTGGAACAAGCCGTTCTCGACGGTCGAAACATGCTCCGAACCTACTTGATCGTTCACCCGAACATGCACAGCCTCAAACCAGCGCTCTCTGGTGCTGGAGTCGATGTATCTGGAAGCGACGCTGACATCTGCGCACGACCTGAAACAACCACTTGGTTGCTCAATGAATTGAAGACAAACAGCATGAAGTCTCCAGTTTGGAAGGGTTACGAAGTTGCTGCAACACTCATTTTGGATCCCGTTGAATGGTCCACTGACAACGATATGTTGACGCCATCGATGAAGGTCAAGCTGCGAAACTTGCAAGCCCATCATCAAAGCGCCATCGACGCCATCTGATTCGGACATTTCCGGAACTTGGCCCCATGTCAAGAGGAACCCTCGATTTCGCGCCCTGTTTGAAGGTTTATGGTCGGATACCGGGTCGCCGGGGATTATACTATAACCCTCCGCGACAAATGGTTCACAATGATCGCAACTGAGAAGAACAAAGGTTCCACGCTCAGCATCGATTTATCACAACCACGAAAGGAACCACCGTTGCTGCCTAAAATCGTGCAAAAACCATTGGGTATTGGCTGCGCAGTTGGACTCAGTATGGGCGTCCTCAACACCATTGTTCTCGGCATCCCACTGCTCTTGAGCGTTCCCGTTGGAATTGGGCTTGGCCTCATTGTCTGTGTGCTCGCCTCTCCCGGTATGCGCCATGAGCTGGCAGAACGAAAACGAACCGAAGATGAGTACAATCAAATGCTGCTTGAGCGAAAGGGACGAGCAAGCGTGTTCACTCAGTTTGATTGACTGGGTCTTCGGGTTCTTCTTTGCGATCGAAGTCCCAAACACTGAGGCTCGCTCCTCCCACTTCCCGTTGACCGCACTGAACGATGAAAGGTGAACGGCGGAGGGCTTTGCTCAGCACATGGGCACGGACTTCGAGTTGCTGCTCTTCCATGGCCACAACGATTTCTCGCGTGGTGGCTGGTCCGTTTTTTCGCAGCCACCCCACAATCCAATCTGCTTCCTTGAGCGTTCGTTGTCGCTCCGGACTCCACCTGTTGCGACCCATACAAGACTGTTGTTGGCGGAGGTGGATAAACCACTCCAAGACAAAATGCGGCATTTATTGGGCCATGGAGTTTATGAGGGGTGCACAGGGGCGCACAAACGGGGAGAACATGGCACGCGAACTCATCAACATCGAAGGCGTTGACCGTAGCTTCGGTCCAGTCGATGTTCTGGTGGACATCAACCTCCTCGTCCAAGACGGTGACCGCATCGGTATCGTCGGTCACAACGGTGCAGGAAAGACCACCCTTCTCAACACCATCAGTGAGCGATCACAAGACGTGGGCGAAGTGCAATATGCCCCTGGCATCCGCATCGCATACCTCACCCAAATTCGAGACCTTGATTCTGATTCAACCATCGAAGAAGAACTCGGTCGTAAAGGCCGGCAATTTCAAGAATTGGAAGAAGAAATTGCAGCGATTGAAGCACAAATGATCGAACCCAGTTTCTATGACGGCGATTGGGAAGGGGTCATGGAGCGCTACAGTGAATTGCAACAAACCCTCGGAGAGAGCGGTGGCGGAAACGTTGCCAACATTGCCAAGGCGACCTTGACCACGCTCGGTCTTGACAAGCATCCAATGGACATGAAAGTGTCAAAATTATCTGGTGGTGAAAAAGCAAAACTCGCCCTTGCCCGCCAACTTGTCGGTCTTGCTGCTGTCGATGTGATGTTTTTGGACGAGCCGACCAACCACTTGGACATTGAAACCACCGAATGGCTCGAGGCTTTTCTCAAGGATTTCAAAGGCGCTCAACTCATCGTTTCCCACGACCGTTACTTCCTCGACCAAGTGTGCACCCGCATCGTTGAAGTGGACAACCTTCGAGCTTGGCCTTGGAAGGGTAATTACAGTCAGTTTTTGCGACAAAAGATCGCAACAGAGGCTGCTCTTGGCGACATGATTCACACGGTGGAGAAGAAAATTGCCGCCACCACTGGCGCCCTTAAACAGATGAAGCGGGCCAACAAGTTCGACAAATCGATTTCCGCGAAACAGAAGATGATTGAACGGATGCAGAAAGAACTCAAGATCCTCCGGGCCCGAGTTCCGAAGAAACGCAAACCACTGATCCTTCAACTCGAAGCAACCGATAAAGCAAGCATGGATGTGCTGCAAATGGATGGAGCAACAAAGATCTTCGAAGGGCTTGATCGACCCTTGCTCAACAACCAAGATTTAGAGGTTCGAAAGGGTGACCGAATTGGCATTGTCGGTGGAAACGGTCAGGGGAAAACCACCCTCTTGAAACTCATCAACGGGGATGAGAAGTTGACGAGTGGAACCCGGGATTTAGCCCCCGGTGCAGAAATCGGATACTTCCATCAAGACCATGGAACGCTCGATTTCAACATGAACGCAGTCGAGCAAATTCAGAAATTGCGGCCTGATTTCAGTTATGGTGATATTCGTGCAGCTCTTGGTCGCTTCCAATTTACCGGCGATCAAGTGACCACAAAACTCTCACAACTGTCAGGTGGCGAACGGGCTCGTGTGGCTTTACTCAAACTGCTTCTTGAGGAAAACAACCTCTTGTTGATGGACGAACCAACCAACCACTTGGACATGGATTCCAAGGACACGCTTGAAGAAGCACTCATCGGTTACGAAGGCTCGCTCATCACCGTCTCTCACGACCGTTGGTTCCTCGACCAAGTTGTCAACCGCATCTGGGAATTGCAAGATGGAATTGTCACCGTCTATTACGGCAACTACACCGATTACATTCGAGCCAAAAAGGGTCTACCGCCCTTGGCAGAGGATGAAGTCTCTCAGATCTGACCGGCTTTTCCCCGAGGGCTGATTTGATGAACCAACAGCCCGTGGCATCGGCATGGCCGATGAAGACTCTGTGTTTGAAACGACGACAGGCCCTGTCCGTGTCATCACTGCAGCTTCGCTGTTTGACGGTCACGACGCAGCCATCAACGTCATGCGCCGCTTGATTCAATCCTCGGGCGCTGAAGTGATCCATTTGGGCCACGATCAGTCGGCCAAGGCCGTGGTCGATTGTGCCGTTCAAGAAGATGCACACGCCGTTGCTCTCACTTCCTACCAAGGCGGTCACGTCGAGTACTTCTCTTACATTCGTGAACTGTTGGATGAGGCTGGCTGCGAGCATGTTCGTATCTTTGGCGGCGGTGGCGGAACCATCACTCCTCCCGAGATTCGAACCCTCCACCAAGCCGGTATTTCCAAGATCTATTCGCCTGATGACGGGCGAAGCATGGGCTTGATGGGTATGATTGAACACTTGATGGGCCAAGCTGCTGAAGTCGACTTGATCAGCAACGAGCGCCTAGCAAGTTTGGATGGCCCGGTCACACCTGATGACATGGCCAAGGTTGGGTTGTTGCTCACCTTGTCAGAATCTGCTGACGATGCTGTATTCAAAGCGGCGCTTGAGACCTGTCGTTCTTCCTCAAAAGACGTACCAGTGATTGGTTTCACCGGAACGGGTGGCGCTGGAAAATCAAGCCTCTTGGACGAATTAATGCTGCGGGTTCAACGTGACAATCCCGGAAAGAAGGTCTGCTTGCTGTGTGTCGATCCGACACGGAAACGAACCGGTGGTGCGCTCCTTGGCGACCGCATCCGAATGAATTCACTTTCAAACAATGACCTCTACATGCGCAGCCTTGCCAGCCGAGGCTCTGGTTCTGAAATCAGTGCGAACCTCGACCGAGCCATCGATGTGGCCAAGGCCGTAGGCTTCGACCTCATCTTCTGTGAAACAAGCGGAATCGGCCAAGGCAGCGACGCCATCACTTCAGTGGCTGACCGTTCTTTGTACGTCATGACCGCTGAATTCGGCGCACACACCCAACTTGAGAAGATTGAGATGCTCGATGTCGCCGACCTTGTGGTCCTCAACAAGTACGAAAAGCGAGGCAGTGAAGATGCACTTCGAGCGATTCGCAAACAGGTGCGCCGCAACCGCAACAAGTTCGATGTTGCGGATGAAGAACTCCCCGTCGTCGCTACCATTGCCAGCCAGTTTGCTGACGGTGGGGTTGACCGTTTGTGGCAAAAGTTAGCCGCAATGCTCAACTTTGAGGCATCTGAGCCAATCGACGCCATGGGTGAACGCAAAGGCGTGATCCCTGCAGAGCGCATCGCTTACCTTTCGGAAATTGCAGCAAAGGTTCGTGAATACCATGCTCAAAACAGCGCAGTTGCTGAACAATTGCGCTTGTGCCAGCACCTCGAAACAGCTGCTGCACACGCTCAAGAGCGCGGAGCAAACAAGGTCGCTGCTGACCTGCAGGAACAAATTGATGGGTTGCTTGAAACTGTGGAAGAGGCACGAAACCGCCTCGAAGCGTTCCGTGACTTGGCCAAACAGTACGCAACTGGAGAATTCACCTACCACGTCCGTGGCAAGCCATTCACCGTGCAGACGACCACCGAATCACTTGCGCATTCTGCCATCCCTCGTGTGGCCTTGCCGACCTTTGCTGATGATGGTGAACTGTTCAACTTCGTCACCAAGGAAAACGCACCTGGTCATTTCCCTTACACCGCTGGCGTGTTCCCGTTCAAGCGAACCGACGAACTGTCGGCGCGTATGTTTGCCGGTGAAGGCGAACCCGAACGGACCAACCGTCGGTTCCACTACCTGAGCCAAGGCCAGGACTATGTTCGACTCTCAACTGCTTTCGATTCAGTCACGCTCTATGGAAGAGATCCCGCACGACGCCCTGACATTTGGGGCAAGGTCGGAAATTCCGGCGTCAGCATCGCAACAACTGATGACGCCAAGCGGCTCTATTCTGGGTTTGACCTGTGCAACCCAAACACCTCAGTCAGCATGACCATCAACGGACCTGCCCCAATGATTCTGGCGTTCTTCCTCAACGCTGCCATCGATCAGCAAATCGAAGCGCATCTTGCTGAACAGGGCAAGCCACTCAACCTGCTGGACATCGCTTATGCTGGCGATCTTCCTGAAGGGCACAATGGCTTCGGATTGGCAACAGTTGGCCGACGTGGTGACGAACTTGTGGACGCAGCAACCTATGCTGAAATCAAGGCCCGCACCTTGCAAACCGTTCGCGGTACCGTTCAGGCAGACATTCTCAAGGAAGACCAAGCGCAGAACACCTGTATTTTCTCGACGCCTTTTGCCCTCAAACTGATGGGTGACGTGCAGCAGTACTACATCGACCACGGTGTGCGTAATCACTACTCGGTTTCCATTTCCGGCTACCACATCGCTGAGGCTGGCGCCAATCCAATCACGCAACTTGCCCTTACATTAGCCAACGGTTTCACCTACGTCGAATACTACCGGAGCCGAGGCATGGACATCAACAAGTTCGCACCCAACTTGTCGTTCTTTTTCTCGAACGGACTTGATCCCGAATACACCGTGATTGGCCGAGTCGCCCGACGCATCTGGGCGGTCACCATGCGGGACATGTACGGGGCTGACGAGCGCTCTCAGAAATTGAAGTATCACATTCAGACAAGTGGACGCTCCCTCCACGCCCAAGAGATTGACTTCAACGACATCCGCACAACACTGCAAGCCTTGCTTGCGATTCAAGACAATGCCAATTCCCTCCACACCAACGCGTACGATGAAGCCATCACCACGCCAACTGAAGAAAGCGTCCGCCGAGCGTTGGCGATTCAACTGATTGTCAACAAGGAAAGCGGTTGGACGAAGACTGAGAACCCAATGCAAGGTTCGTTCATCGTCGATGAACTGACCAACTTGGTCGAGGCTGCTGTGCTTGAGGAATTTGAGGCGATCAGCCGGCGAGGAGGCGTGCTCGGTGCTATGGAAACCATGTACCAGCGAGGCAAGATTCAGGATGAATCAATGTACTACGAGCACCTCAAGCACGACGGAACCCTGCCAATTGTTGGCGTCAACACCTTCGAGAATCCGAACGCTCAGGTGTTCGATGAATCAGCTGCGGATGATTTCGAGATGGAATTGGCCAGAGCAACACCTGAAGAAAAGGAGAACTGCTTGGCCCGTGTCACCGATCGACAAACTTCTGACGCAGGCGCAACCGAGGCTGCGCTCAAGCAGCTGCAAGAAGTTGCGCGACTTGGCGGCAACGTGTTTGAAGAATTGATGGAGACGGTGAAGGTGGCAAGTTTGGGTCAAATCACCGATGCGCTGTTCAACGTTGGTGGGCAGTACCGACGGAACATGTGATTTTGTTGAATGAACTTCCATCGGGATTTTTGGAAAATGGATTTCCAGTTTTACTCTATACTTCGCGTTCCAAATCGAGCTTCAGCCCAATCACAAATTTCAGTAATCCCTCTTAATGTATTTACATGGTCTTCGCTGCGATTATACATAGCTCCATGCTTCTGATCCAGAAACATCTTTCTCGAGGCGCTTTCCACGAGGTTTGAACCAAACTTTTTTGTTAAGCGATGGCTTTGATGTTATGATTAAGACCTTTTTTCCGCTTATTTCTCTGATTTGCCAACTTACAAAATCACTAAACGCAGGACCAATATTACGCTGGAACTGTTACTTTGACTTTTTTGCCTAAGAACTCGTCCCGGGTGCCGTATGAACTTATTTCCTTTCCAATTCCAACTACATCCCATGTCTTGTCTTCGACTCCAAACAAGACATGACCTCCATCAGAATTTATCATGCTTGCCACTTCCCTGAACCCTATATCAGCAGTGTCTTGTTCGGTCATATTCTTTTCGGGATTGGGTGTGCCGTAACAAGACTTGAATTCAATGGTACGTGTTTCATCATCGAATGTACCATTCTCAAGCTCCTGTATTATTTGACTAATCTCATCCACCATAATGGGCTTGTCCACTGTTTGTGGTTTCTTTCTGGAATTTGGTGAGTATTTTGAGACATAATTGAAATCAAAACTCTCTGCGTCTTTTAATGTGGTTCGAGCGTTTGCTAACACAGAGTCATACTGACTTTTGTTGTTTGATGTAGTATGATTGATACTTTCGTCGTTGAGATTGGAACCCGAGTACGTCAGGTTTGCGGAACCGGTCATTACGGCGATGGGTGAGATCAAGATCTTTTTGTGCATACTTCCTTTCTCGCTGGTTCTCTGGAGAATGTTCATACCACTGAAATCCGCAATGCGATGTAAAAAGTCCTCTAACTGGGAGGTGAGTAGCTTGATTTTTATCAATGCACAGTGTTATCTTAAACCCTCGACGTAACATCCAACGGAGAACATCTGACAACTTTTCCAAAGGTTCTCCATCGCTCACTGCCAACATTGAATCCAACATGCGAGGGGATAGACCGATATCCTTGAGTTGTAAATCTCTTGCGTCATAATAAAGCAACTGAAGTTCTTTCTTTTCATCAGGAAGGGCTCCGACTGCATCGAGATGTGATGTCATCAAGAGATTAAACCAAAGTAATCGTTCAAAACCATGTCCTTCAATACCCAAAGCAGGTCCCGTTACATCACCAATCCGAAGTCCACTCAGATCGGTGGAACGGACGATAAGTCTGGTACTGAAAGGCGATTCTCTTTGCATGTGAAAGCCCATTGTCCATGGCAAACAAATAGAGCGCTTTGAGTCTCCATCTGGGGTAATCAGATGAAGACTGTTGAGGCTACCGAAATGCATATTCGCCTTACCATTTGTCATCTCCTTGAAATCAAGGTACTGGTAATCATCCGATTTTGCAACTCCTTCATGGAACCACTCATCAAGAACATATTTGTCAATGAAATTCAGACCCAACATACCACCAAGTGTGTTTTGTAATTGGTTTACACATTCAGGGCATCCATTCCAACAGATGGTGCACGAACGTGTCGTGTCGTCCATAGCCATTCCCAGATTTTGCGAATCGTAGTGTGCTGCAAGTCGAACATGCAAAGGAAGTGTCCATGCATCATCCATCGATTTGACACCCAGTTTTTCCCAAATTTTAGATCCAACTTCGTAATTTTCCTTCGCATGTTTGACCAAATCTGGCATACTCGAAAGAGCACTCAAATTGGAATCTTCGAGAAGAACGAGTGCGCCTAAATCGGATTGATGCTGAAGACATTGGAGTAAATTTTCTTCAAGTGTCGAAAGGTAATCGGAAGTCGGTAACCTGCTTCTTTCTGAAAACCTAGAGGTTCGCACAACATGAGGGATATGAAGATAATCTCGTGCAGTAGAACATGTCCCGTTTCCAAACTCTGCCTTGTCATAGATTACTATACGAGAGGAGTCTCCAATCCAAGAATCTTCTTCGATGAGGTAACCAACATCACTCTCATCACTACCGCAGAACTGCTGCATAGAATTCGTAGCAACGACACCAAATGTACTCAATATTGTTCGGTGAATCCATAAATCAAGGAATGCGTCAAATTTGTACCATACTTGCGAAACTATCCTCAAAATCGTCGAATGACGGAAGGTTTCGTTTCTTTAAGCCTTCGTCAAATTTTTCAGGGTTTTCAACATCATATTTCTGATTTAATTTCATTTGTGTACGAATGAAAAGTTCCATTACTGGCCTAAAATCAGCCGCACGTTCATGCGCATCGCAGAAATATCCTGACAGGATTTTTGGAGTGATTGCTGTATTCCTCCAGTCATTGAATATGAGTATTGCAGAAATCAAACCTTCGAGGGTATGAGGATTAATTGTAGCGCCACCGAAATCTGTATCCGTCAACACAAAGGCTTTGAAAGATTTAATGATACTTGGTGAGATTATTCCCGATTCATTCTCTATTTCAGTTCTGAATTTGTGTTGAATCGATTTAATAATCGACGGATTAAGTTTGAAAGTGAGGGCCTCGGTATGATATTTTTCTCCAAAACCTATGTTCCGATCGTGTTGGTCTTTGTAGGCCAAATTAATATCTCCCTTTGCGCCAAAAGATCGCGAAAGGCCGTAGGTATACTCGATAACTTCTTTTTCATCATGCCATTCAATCGATTCAAGCAGGGAATTACACATTGGATGCTTAAGTCCCTCTGAATGCTCAAGATTGGTCGTACTATGGTTTGCATGTTCAAGCTGATAGATATGGTTAGGCAATCGGAAGGCTCCCGTTGGTGTTCCTTCTTTTCGAGGAGACCATGCCCAGCGATTTTGAAACGATTTAGGTAACTTTGATGTCGTCTTCGCAGGAGAGTCAAAAGTAGATTCATCTTTATCCATAACCTGAAGTGTGTTTTTGTTTAAATCAACATATTTGGCAAAAGATTCAATCATTGACAAATGAGTTGGTGCATGAATTTGCAGTGATTCTGAGCACCCGGGTGGAGCAGGTAGAGAAGAATCATGCACTTTTCGGAATCTGTTTCCTGCTGAGATCATTCGATCTAATTTTGCAATCACCTTGCCGCCTGAGGGATGTAACTCCCCAGTTACAACCTTGAACCTGCGATGGGGGATGCGAAGGTTCCATGTTCCTGGCATAAATGCGTAAATTGCCTCGTTAACGGTGATCTCTGCTTGAGAAGCATCGAGAGGAGTTGGAACTTTTCGTTATCCAAGTTCTTAATCGAAAGAGAGACTTTCTTAGTGTAGGGATTCTCAAACAATGTGTTTGGTCTCAAGAACCACTGTTTCTTCTTAATATTTGAATTCGAGAAAGATTATCCATGGTATCTGAGAGATAAACTCTCTTCCAGAAACCACCATTTACAAGTTGTTGACCTTGTTCGTCTTTCGCATCAATATTGGTATAGTCATCAAACAAAGAGACGACGTCCTGGTTTATCCCTGCTTGATCTACCTTCTCCAAATCTCGTATGAGACGTTTGATGTACTTCTGGCCATCATCAATGGCATCTTGTCCATCTTCATCAAATCTGCTTATGTCCAGTGAATTGAGTATTTCCAGCGTCGAGTTCAATTCTTCGAGTTCGGGGACTTTTTTGTTGAGAGAGTCTTCGCAATCGTTCAATTTGGGAATCGAAGATGGAGGGATTTTGTCGCTACTTTGCAAGATTTGTTGAAGGGATTTGATTATCGATTTCGTGTGAGACTCAATCTTATCGAGGTTCCCCGAAACTTGTTCATGTCTCTTGGAAATGGAATGACTCGAGTGAACTTTGTTGAGCGCATGTATGCCAAATAAATCGATAACTTTAGCCTCATAGTTGAGTGGAGGTTGGATATTATAGGTCGATTGTACAGGTAGAACAAGTAACCCGATTTCTTCCCGAACTTGCTGAATCGCTTCATCTATCAAATCTGTATGTTTATTCGGGTTTTTTATGGCTCGACCAATGTAAGTTCTCAGTTGAATGGAATTTTTTGCCATTTCATCAAGGCAGGATTGTAAACGTGAACCAAGAGTACCATTCGCTGTACCTTGTATGTACTCAGGTAGGTCTGCGTGAAGTGCGAGCCATTCCCAAATTGAACTGTATGCGCTACATGCTATGATTGCCTTATTGTGCTCCATCAAAGGAACGGGCTCTAATCGACCTTCACTCACCAATTTACGAGGTTGGCGGTAATAGTGTAAATCAGTACTTGCTTCGGTCATGAGTGTCACATTTACTGTGTCTAAATTACGCTCACGGCCAACCCGACCCACTTTTTGCCTGTATGAGGCAATGTTTCTTACCGATTTCACCAAAACACTTTCAGTTAACATCGGTAAATCCACACCGACTTCCAAGCTAGGTGAAGCAAGAATGATATCTACGGGGACTCTCTTTCCACTCCCCTTTACATCAAAGACTGCTTGAGTGGTATCACGGAAAATTTTGCTAGTGATTCCATTCATTTCCTCGGAATCATCTGAATCTATCCCAGGTGTTTTGCTGGAGAACACAGAAGAACGACCCACGGCTGCGAATTCAATTTTGGGATAGGTCTTTGATCCTGGAATCTCATATATCGCATCTGTATCAGGCTCAGGAAACCACAAACATGCACCTGCTTGCAGGAAAGGACACAACTCATGTGAGCCAATAACAACGCCCTTAGCAGAAGTAAATTCGTTTGAGTCAATCTGTAGGGCACTGATTTTATCGTCCTGACGGTGATGGGTTCTGTAGACGATTTTCTTCAATTCAAGTAAGTCGTCAGGCTGGATTTCACCCAATGTAACCTGTTCACCTTTACGGCATGAATCGCAGACTTTGGAGCACTGATCACCATCAAAAAGAGTCCTTAAATCTTTGAATGAGTCCCCCGGAGAAAGTTCATCGTTGCCTCCGTGTGTCGCCAAACGTCTTTGAAGAGGCTTGTTGAAACGCCACGCATAGGGTATCTCCCGTTGAGTCTCGTTCCAATTCTTGATTTCTATACCCTTGTCAGGGTGTTTTCGGCCTCGCATTACATTCTGCGTTCGTTCATTTTCTCTGAAATCATCGTTCCATCTCCCCAACATTTCCAGATTATCTGCAAACCCAATGGATTTCTCTCGAACTTTATCCTTTGAGCGATCACTTCTCTTGCTCAAATCACCTCGACGCTGATGCAAAGTCAAGCTTGTAACATTGACCAGGGCACCAATTAGACTCATACCTTGCGTAGGGCGGATGAAGATGTGGTGGTTAATCCCCGCTTGGACCATTTCGCTTGTCACGGGGAGCAATGACTTGCACTTCGTCGGGCTTAATCCCGAACAGTCGGCTCCCATGAACATCCGGCCGAGCAATCGTAGCAGACGCACCAATCCAGTGAACCTCTTTCTCGGAATGGGATACCGATTCAGCAAGTCGAGCAAGCAATTGGCTCGACATTCCGCCACCAATTCCTGATAAAAGGTGCACTTCATCGAGCACAATAGTCGATAAATGTTTGCTCAACTTTAGCATGAACTCAGGCCTACGCATCCTTCTTTTGAGAGTTTCAAAAGTCGTGACAATGATGCCCAAAGGGTGCGGAATGTTCGGAATACTTCTTCGGGCACTCCTCTGAGCAACGGATAGTCCCTCCGGTTTGGGGTACGCTTGAGACATTTCAAGCCAAATTTTCAAATCGCAGTCCATGTGTTTGGCGAACTTCTCCAACTCTTGGTGCTGGTCAATGGCGAGTTGTGTACGGGGGTAGACGAAAAGGCCCGTCGACTTTAAGTTGTTATTCTTCATTCCATCCAGCATTGTCTTTCTAGCTTCAATCAGCGTAGCAATACTGAACGCGATCGTCTTTCCTGAGCCAACTCCCGCAGTCAGAACTTGAGATTTGAAAATACTCTCGCCGTATCTGGATTGTAAAATCTTGAGGGTTGCTTCAAGTTGAAATTCAGAAAAATGAACTTTTTCCCATTCGTCTTTGTGGATTGATTTCGCTACTGCGACACACACTTCTTCCGCAGCACTTTCGCAAATTATACCCTGCGTCTCCAGGGATGAGCTGTTCGCACTTCGCGGTTATGGAATGAATAAAAACCTCGGCAGGGATAACCAAATTTGGAACTTTCTTATCCTCAACCAGCCAACGCGTAGCAGAAACTGCAGGTCTGCCTTTGCTCCAATATTCATAGGTGTGACCGACCGTACGAACTAACTCGGCAACACGGGTGAGGTATTTCGTTTCACCTGAGTTTTGCAATGGTACAACCATTAATTGACGTTCCTTAGCAAGGATATTCGAGTAATTGCTCAAAATCAGTGACTCTGTACTTCATCTAAGATCTAGGGAAGAGATGGCTGCTTTCTTCGTCCAAATGACATCAGAAAATCGTCTTTTGTGACTTCCAGGGCCAGAAACAAGTGTTTCTTCAAATCGGTAGAGGTCTCTCAGGAGTGGTAGCCATTGCAATTTATGATCCGGTATCCGGACGAAGCCCTTACTCTCAACCACAAAAATCAACGCTCCTGTGTTTTAATCCAACTCACGAGGTTATTAGTCAGTTTCTCAGCATGACCTTTGACAATTCTCCCGTCCTCAAGCAATTGTCCGAGAACATAATTGTTCCAAACGATGGATTTTCCACTGCCTCCTCGGAAAAGCGCTCGCCCCGGAAGCAAACTCCTTCCCAGACGGAAAAAACGAATGTCATTCAAGAGCAGGATTGTCGGACAAATGCTCTTCAGATAAACTCCTCAATGTCGACCCAAGTAGAATTACACTTGAATCTCAATCTTAACGCATCTTTTCGAGTATGACTGATGCGTGATTTGGACAGAGATAAAGCATATTGCCGATAGAGTTGTTGTCAATCCCCCAGTATCGGGTGCTATGTCTGCTTTACGATTGCAACTCGTCGTTCTTCAAACCCAAATTCTGAGCCCGGACTGAATTCGGAGTTTTCTTCTTACAGAAATTACAGCCTGTATCTTTGTAATTACTGTTCATCTCATCGATAGCCTCTTTCTTTTTGGGGCTTAGAATCATTTCACCGTTGCATTGAGGGGGCACGTCATTCCATAATTCCTTCAACTTGGTTTCGTGCTCACTCCATTCAATTGGGTTGTCCCATTCAAACAAAGCCTTCGCTTGACGGACACATTCATCGGCGAACTTCGTCCCCTCATACCCTTGATTATCGAGCCATTTCTCGAAAACCTCCACCAGGACCTCCTTTTGCGACATTGAATGTTCAAAATCTTGGAGTGATAGTCACTTCATTGGCTTCACAGAGATAGAGATTTTTTGACTCAACAGAAGTTGATTTACCACTGAACTCGTAACGGGTTTCTAATTTGTCAGAAGTCGTCGTCCCAACCATTTCTGCCAGTTCAGCAAGATCATTTAATTCAGAAGTGAAATCACGCAAGCTGTGTTCCGGCAATTCACTTATGTGTTTCAGAGCAGTGTACACATCATGCATGTATTCACTAAAATTCACGATTGGACTGGATTTTCCTTTGACAACGACTTTCGAACTAATTTGGAGAAAATGCTAGGGTGTATCTCCTCAAAGAGTCGTAAAGAATCTCCATGCTGAAGTCTAATTTCATGTTCAAAAGATACGAGTTGAACATTTGTTTGCTTCAACATGGCGAGGATTTCGTTCACTTTCATTCGATAGGTATTGACACTCTTTCCAATGAGTGAAGTTAAGCGAACAGAATTGCCCTGTAGCA
>CAJJAV010000030.1 GCA_905182125.1 uncultured Candidatus Poseidoniales archaeon | reverse complement strand
TCGCTTTTGTCGTGTTTTGGAGCGCGCCAAGTTGTTCGACGATTGGCTTGAGAAGATTCTCAATGCCATCTTTTGTTGACTTGAGTTCGCCAGCATTCTTTTCCCGGTCCACATCAAATCTTTGCTGGGCAAGCGTGAGAAGTTGGGCGGTGTTTCGTTCCATTTGCTTGGCAGAAACATCTGCGAACCGACCTTCAAGGTCGACTTCGGGGGATGTTTGTTTGGATACGAGTGTTTCAAAATGAGCGGTTTGAGCCTTCGCTTGTTGTTGATTCAAGTATCGGTTGAGCGAGAAAAATCCGACGATGAAAATGAGAATGAAGACGAGGTCTGTGCTGATTTCCATGAGGCCACCGGTTCGACTTGATGGCGACCCATTATCAAGACTCGCTTGAAGTATCAACCTGAAGGTGTTCCCCTTCAATTCGTGTTGCGTAAATTTTCAGGTCCTTCTGCTTTGAAAGTTTACCAATCAATTTGCCATAAGATGGGAGGATTGGGAAGGGCGACCATTCGACCAGTTCGCCATCGCTCAACTGATGTGTTGTTTGATGGAGGGGGCATCGAATGCAACCATCCTTGATTTTTCCACCGATGGCCAATGGCCATCGCATGTGGCGACAGAGTCCTTCGGTGGCGATGTACTCGCCATCGATGTAGCCAACCATCAAAACCTTGGCACCAATGGTGACCATTTTGGTTTTTCCGGGTTTCAGTTTCTTCACTTTAATTGCGTTTTTCCAGTCCATTATTTTCACTTCACCCGAGCATCTTTGACATACCACCATCGAGGTGGAACACCTGACCTGTGAGGTTGTCAGGTGCATGGCAAAGCAACCAATGCATGGTCGAAGCAATTTCTTCGGGTTGGTTGATTCGCTTGAGTGGAATCTTGCCAACCGCAGCTTCTTTCATAGCATCGGATTTGAGGATGTGTTCAGCCAAACGGGTTTCGGTCAGACCGGGTGCAACAGCGTTGACCCGAATGCCTCGTTGGCTGTAGGTTGAGGCTGCCGTGCGGACCATCGATTCAATGCCGCCCTTTGCCGCTGCGATCGCTTCGTGATTGACCAAACCGAGCGTTGCAGCAACACTGGACGTGAACACCAACCGGCCGCCACCACTGCGAAGCATGGTCTTGCACGCGATGGACAAGGTCAAAAAGGCACTGGAGAGGTTTGTGTGTATCACTTCGTTGAATGCGTCGAGTTTCACGGCATGGGGTGGCCGGATGAGAAGCGAACCCACAAGGTGGGCGACCCCCGAAAGACTTCCTCCACCGTTTTCCTTGGCTAAGACAACCGCTTTGAGGACCACTTCGGCATCCAAAGCGTCGCCTTGAACAACATGAGCGCCTTGATCGGCCAGGGATGAACAACGGGCTTCATCGCGAGCCAGCAAGGTGACTGAGTGGCCTTCATCGATGAGACGTTGGGCGAGGATGAGGGCGATATCGCTGCTTCCACCGACAATGAGATAGGATGCTTGCATAAAATAAATTTCTTCGCTGCGCATTTATACTTCTGTTTTCGATGCGACCCTGTTGAAAGGGGCATCAAATCAACCAAATAATTCCAGGAAAGACAGCACACCTAAACGCAGTGTGAGAAAGGGGCGGCTATGGTCCTCATGTCAGACATCGGCTGGTTCATCGGTCTTGGCGTATGGTCGGCAGTGATTGTAATGGCCATCAAACCACTTCACGCTTACTTCATGAGCAAGGGGTGTGAAGATATGGTAGCGGTGTATTACAACCGTAAAATCGCCCACATGTTGGCTGGTGGCGTGCCAATTGTTGCCGCACCGCTGGTGTTCAGTGACCCAGTTTGGCCCCTCTTGGGCGGCCTCATCGGGGCTGCTGTGTTGACCAGCACCCACCTCCTAGATCGGCGCCTTTGGTGGATGCAAACCAAGCAAAACATGAACGATGCTACATTTTCACTGATGTTGGGCCTCTCAGTTTACCTTCTTTGGATGTATTCTGACGAACCGTGGTTAGCGGTGCTGCCGGCGTTCTTCATGGCTTTTGGCGATGGCGTCACGGGAATCATTCGCAACAAGCTCTTCGCGCGGCGGACAAAAAGCGCATGGGGCAATCTCGGCATGGCGTTTGTCTGCTTGCCTGCCGGGTACCTTATCGGAGCCTCATTGAATCCCGCCTTGCCCCTGTGGGGTGCTCTTTCGGGTGCCGTTGCTTCGTTTGTTGAACGGTATGAATTCGGTCCAATCGATGACAATATTCTGATCGTTGTCGCATCGAGCCTGGTCTTACTCTTAGGCCTCAGTGTTGGGCCTTTGTGAGGTTCAATCAACAATCTTGAGCAGGTTGAACCGCTTGCCACTGTGGCCCCATTCGACCACTCCAGGTTCCAAGAACCGGAAATATTTGGTGCCAAATTCTGTGCCAAAGTCTGGGTGCTCAGATTCAAGCTGCATAGCTAAGCGGGTGCTGTAGCCGCCCAAGGAGCCAACCGCCGCAGTCCCAACGATCCCGTCCACGAGGACAGGGTGGGGTGCGGATAATTGGTCTGGCCGGGGGGTGGCCATCGGATGGTCATCAATTTCTAACTGGAGGTTTTCTTCAGTGGCTGGTACTGTTTGTTTTTCCATGAGACCTTTAGAGCTTCAGAGTATTTGAAAGTGGTGCTCAGCGTTCTCTCAACTTTCTCAACTTGTCTTGCAGGGCAGATTTCCTTGGGTTTTCGCTTGCAGGAGCCGGTTTGCTCGTTGCAGACAGCCGTCGTTCAAACACATCAGCATCCCACACGTGGATGTCGCCGTTTTCACAACCTGCGACAATTCGGTCGCCTAAGCGTTGTAAGAACCGAACGTGCATTGACTCAGCATGGGCAATACTTGTTCCGTCTTTTCCGTTCAGAACTTCAAGGCTGCCCTCAATCCCTGACCATCTGGCAACCCAGTGACTGGGCGTACCTTTGACTGCAAAACCTTCACAATGAGCCTCGACTGCATGGCCTTTGGAAGTCCATCCTGCTTCGCCTTTAGAGGCGTGGGCATGAAGCGTGCCTTGTTCATCGGCCGATATTGAGCCCTCTGCAACACATGCAACGGATTCAACGCCGGTTGGAAGCGTGTAAATGGTTGTGGCAGTGTCGTCAGACACGGTGCCATCAGCGTGGCCAAACAAAATGCGATCGTGACTCGAATCTCCGCTCGTCACGGGGCTGTCAACTGGCCCCTTGCTGTGGACGAGGGTCCCATCGGGTTGCACCAGAGCGAAGCCACAACGAGGTCGCCCGAGTCCAATCCACAAATCTCCCTTGAATGACATCATGGTCCACGGGCGCTCGTCCATGCGTTGAATCCAATTCTCCACGCCATCAAGTCCGAACGACCAGACCGCTGATTCGAGGAAGTCATTGTGTTCAATATCGTAAACAGATGATACGGCGTACACCGTTCCGTCGTGCACAACCACAGCATCTGAACTCCCTTCAAGTGGGTGTGACCAACGAATTTCGCCCGTACCTCGTTCGAGGCAAACGAGATGCAGGCCTGCTGTGGCCACTAAGCAATCGTGATGAACTGCGACATCGTTGACCCGGTCGTTAAGTTGCGTACTCCAGACAAGATCGCCTTGTTCGTTCCATCGTTTGAATGAGCCATCCCAGCCCCCAACCAAAACAGTCCCATCCTCTTCCAAAGTGACCGACGCAACCGGTTCGCCAAGCGAACGGGTCATCCATGCCGAAGCCACGAGGTCCATGGACGGCTGTTATGCGGCGCCGACTTAACTTGGACGGTCAAGATGCATCGGGTGAACAACGGTTAGACGTCATGCCGTTTGTCCAGCAGCGGTATTCTTGGGCGGGGTACTGCGAAAGAAAGCCCGAGCGCTACAAGGCCAAACAAGCAAGCAGAGTAGTAATGGCCCATGCCGAAAAACGACAATCCTGCAGCGGTTCGTAACACGACGAGTGACCCTGTTTTGAGCGCCCAAACCGTGAACCCAGCTGCAATCAAAGCAAGCCCCATGAACCCGAAACCGATGGTGATGTAGACGCTTGCTGCCCCTGGATCCATCAAGGGATGTTCCATTTGATCAACGGTTCGATCGATGTTACGAATTTCACATTCCTCTGCTCCGTTGGAGCAAGTCGCCGCTGCAAAATCCTCTTGAGATGGAACGATGAAATCCAATTCCGTGAAACCAATCGGTTCAATCATCGCAGGTGGAGACAATAGGACACGGTTGGCAAGCACGTCTCGTTTCCCATCGCGCTCCACGATGATGTCCACGCGCGCCAAACCTGGATCGAGGCGCTCAAATTCAAATTTACCAGATGAATCTGTAAGCACTTCTGAATAATTCCAAATCCCGTCTTCATCCCACGAAACATACACTGTGGCGTTGACGAGGAATTCCCCTGTGTGGTCCGAGACAGTGCCTCGGAAGGTTGCGGTTTCATCAGGGGCGGTCAGCGATAAGCGATAGACAAACTCATCAGGACGCACGAGCCCTTCATCTGCCGAAGCATAATCCAGCCCGTTGAGGAACCCGAGCATGCAGATGAACAAAACGAAGATTGCAATGGCTTTTCCCATTGGGTGAAGGTGTGGATCTTCGATGGTAAGCACTGCGCCAGAGGATGAAAACATCATCGAGGATTGAGGTTCTTTCAATCCCGTCAGTTCGTCGATGTAGTCGTCTTTCTTCTCAGCCGGTTCGAAGGGAATCTCCTCTCCTTCCTCGGCCATGCTTGAGGGAGAAGGCCGTCCTACTTGACCTCAATGCGACCTTTTGAGTGAGCAAGAAGGCGAGCAACTGCTTGTTCGTGAATCCAAACGGTCATCTCGATGGTACCGTCATCCATGCGTCGAGTCTCAGTAACGAGCCCTGCATCATAGACATCCGAAACATACCCTTCGATGCCTCGAGTGTTGTTTTGTGAAGGCGGAAGAAGGATCAAATCGATCTGTGGACCAAACAAATGGAACAAAATGGCGTCTTTGAGGTCCTGCATACCCGTCCCACTGTGTGAAGAAACGACGTAAGGTTCTGGCAAGCCGAGCGCTGCAACGGTGGCGATGGCTTCTTCGATTTTTTGCTCTGAGGCTTGGTCTGCCTTCGTGAGCACCGTGAGAACATGATGCTTGAGGGAGTGCACATCGCTTTGCCAGGGGAATTCGTCATCGATTTCTTCCCCGTAAAACCGCGTGAACACTTCTTGTCTTGAGGTGAAAAGTTTGCGCTCTAACTCGGTCGGCTCGTCGCTTGCGTCTGCTAAAATAAGCAGTAAATCGGCTTCCAGCGCCTCAGCAAGGGTGGCGCGGAAGGCGTCGAGTGTGGCTGATGGTAAACGATCGATGAACCCGATGGTGTCTGCGAGCAGCACGCGTGGACTCGCTTCCATTCGGCCAAGGGTTGTTTCCAAGGTCGAGAACAGTTTGTCTTCAACAAGCACTTCTTTTCCAGAGAGGTTGAGGAAGAGACTCGATTTGCCAGCATTGGTGTACCCCGCAAGACCAACCGTCATGGCTCCGCTCCGAGAGCGTTGTCGACGACGTTCTGATTGCGCTCCCGCGTGCTTTTGCTGGCGTTTCTTCAAATGAGCAAGTTCTCGGCCGATGTTGTCAATGGATGCCTGTAAAGCCGTTATACCGCCGCCACCATAACCGGCTCGCTCACCCGTCGTGGACTGATTTGCAAGTTCCCTCAACACGGTTCGATCCGATTGCAACCGGGCGATTCGCACTTGGGTTCGCGCTTCGATGGAGGCTGCGTGAGAAGTGAAAAGGGCCAAAAGAAGTCGAACTCGGTCCCACACTTCGACCTTGACCCCGTCGCTGACCCCAACCAGTTGCCTCGGCGTTGCGTTTGTGTGAAGCAACACGAGATCGACGCCAGCCCATGGGTGGTCTTTCGGTCGGGTCGCAAGTTCATCTGACACGTCTTGGAGGCGCCCCTTGCCAAAGTATCCACGGGGGTCTTCGTTGCCGGGTTGATGCAACGCTTCAACGATCTGAATGCCCATTGTTCCAACCAAAGCAATGAATTCTGAAGCGTCTTCATCGCCCCTGAGAAGCAAGATTGCTTTGCGTCCTTCGTGATTGGTGCGCGCTTCACCAAGGGTAACGCCCCCGGTTCCGGCCAAAATGAACGGGTCAGGGTCGTCCTTGGCCATGGTGAGCCGTTGAGTCATCGTCATAAGAGTCCACCTCAACCTCATCGCATGGTCGAAGGGCACCTCGTCACTGTGGAATGGTCTGGGGACAAAGCCCTTGGAACAGTATACTTGGCTGCTGCTTCTCGCCCACATTGCAAAGCAACGCTGTCTGAAAGCGACGAAAAAGCACACTTGATCGTGAAAGTGCATCACACATCGTTGCAAGAATTACGAGACATCGTGGATGAATTGATGATCGCCTTTGCCGATATCGAAGGCGAATGATCAGTCCTTCAAGTCGAGGATGACCGGTGCGTGATCCGATACATCGAGTCCACCTTGACGCTCGATACGAATTGATTCAAAGCGTGCCGCAGCGGCTTCATTTAGCAAGAAATAATCGATGCGCCAGCCACGGTCTTTGATCCGGGCTTGACCTCTGTTTGACCACCATGAGAAAATTTTCTCACCCTCGCCAACCTGCTCACGGAACACATCGCGCCAGCCGTCGTTCAACACCTGGGTGAACCACTCGCGTTCATGAGGTAAGAATCCGCTGGACTTGGCGTTGCCTTTCGGGTTCCAGATGTCATCTTCGGTATGAGCGATGTTGAGATCACCGCACACCACAACGGGGTTAGAATCCTCAAGGTAAGGGCGCAAGAATGCACGCCATTCATCCATCCAAGATTCTTTGAAACGCTGGCGTTCCTCTTTGTTGGAACCGCTTGGTAAGTAGGTGTTGATGCAGGTCAAGCCATCGTATTTTGTCACAAGGATTCGCCCTTCAGTGTCGTTGGCATCCACGGTTCCTCCCATGCCTTTCGATGTGCTTTGAACAGGGATTCTGCTCAATGTTGTTACCCCTGAATAGCCTTTCTTCTCAGCTGGATGGAGGTGGGTTTCATACCCTTCTGGCCAGGTCCAATCTTTGGGTAATTGCTCGGGTAAGCAACGAACTTCCTGAAGCATCCACACATCTGCATCGAGGGAGGTGAAGTAGCCATCAATGCCTTTTCTGATGGCGGCTCGAATGCCGTTGACGTTCCATGAAACAAAGCGCATGAAACGGGGTTGTACCGCCGGTGAATAAGTGTTCAACGCAAGGCCTTTGCAATCAAGCCGCCTGCTTTTCGACCTGAGGACACTGCCCCATCGGCCAACGTGTGGTCGTTTTCAACCCACGTGCCTGCTAGGATCACGCCATGGGTTGCAAAAGCAAGTGGGTCCACTTTGATTGTTGTCGCTTCATGCAGCGTGATGTTTGATTGACGTCCTTCTTGGATGATGTGGTTTCGCCAACCGAGGGCTCGTTCGTCCATGAAGGATTCAAGCGCTGCAAGACGGGCTTCTGCTGAATCAAATCGAGTTGTTCCAGCATCATGTTCGAGACCGCCCACTGCAATGGCCGCAAGGTGGGAGCCGTTTGGACCGAGACGGGGTTGGATCTGAATGTAATCAATGATGGCCATCTGCCGAGTTAGATCGATCAGCGCTTGTCGATCTACGAATGGTTTTGCATCTAAACCGACTTCGATGGTTGAAGCCGTCGTCCGTTCAAGTGGCTGGAAATGAGGTTGAGCCATATCGGGGTCCAGCGTCGACAACAAGCGGCGTGCTCCTTTCGCTCCACAAGCGAGAATGATGACATCGGTTTCGATGGTGCGACCGTCAGCAAGATGGGCTTTGCCAGGTTCTAAGCGAACGACATCCAGGCCGCATTCGATGAATACGCCCACTTCATCCAAAGCCGCACCCATTCGACCAATAAGGCCAGCCCAGCCTTCATTGCTCACCAATAACTGTCCTTTATTCAGTGCTTTCAAGCGATTTGAATCTTCAATCGGTGAACCCCAGCCAGCGAGAAATGCCGCACCTTTTACAATCGGGTGTGTGAAATCGTTTGCCTTTAGGGCCCTTTTGTTGAGGGCTGCGCGTTGAAGGTCTCCAGTTGGCCGAATCAGTCCGTGACCAAGGACTTCTGTTCGGTGTGGGCGCAGAGGGGTTGTAACGAGACGTACCCGGCTGAGCCGTTTGGCAATGGAGTGGAGGGGACCGTTCTTCATCAGTAGATGAGGGCCATAACCAATTGCGAAACCGTCCAATGGTTGGCTTGTTGCACGCCCACCAATCCTCGATGCCTTTTCTAAGGCCACAACATGGTGCCCGGCTGTCGTGGCTTCCAAGGCAGCAGAAAGACCTGCGAGACCTCCCCCCACAATGAGCACTCTGGCCATGAACAACCCAAGAGTCATACCATCATCAACCCATTCACGGTTCGAACGGTGCGGCATGTTCATGGTTGTTCGACCGACACAGCAGAAATCATAGGCGATGTACAATGGACGAACGACCTCTCATCATCGACGTAGTTGACAACGGTGGACAATGGACACACCGAGAATGGCGCATGTTACGTTACCTGAAAGTTGACACAAAAATCATCGAAAACACCACGCCATTCGATCAACTTCGCGAAGTCGACGGAGTCATCCTATCGGGCGGAGCTGCACGGGTTGGCCTAACCGGCGAACTGGGGAATTGTGGAGCATACCTCGAACTCAATGTCCCAATCCTCGGCATCTGTGCTGGCCATCAATTCATGGCTCGATTCTATGGCGGTGACGCCCGTGAATCTCCTGAACCTGAATTTGGAGCCATGCAAATCAAACTTCATGACGGCGGGGGCACTATTTTTGCTGGCACTGAACAATCTCAAACCGTTTGGGAATCTCACAATGACGAAGTTCACGAAGTCCCTGAAGGGTTTTTCATCACGGCAAGCAGTGATTCTTGCAAAGTGCAGGGCATGGAAAACGAGAAAGGAGATCGCTTTGGGTTGCAATTCCATCCAGAAGTCAATGATTCAGAATTCGGCAAAGAGATGTTTGAAAACTTTGTCGAGGTGTGTCGAAAGGCACGCACTGAGCAAGGATGAACTCAAGCTTCTTCATCGCTTACTGAATTCTCTGTTTCTGTTTTGTCACGTAGATTTGCGGCTGGGAAAACAAGCCACAACACTGGAAGAATGAACAAAGATTGGATATTCTTTCCTGCTTTGGCCGTCAGCCTTGATTCAAATTGTATCCAAGAAGAGGCGTCTTTGCTGCCTTCGCCCGGGGCTTCTGCTCGGACCGTGGATTGATTGGATTTCTCGACCAAACCAAGGTCGTACCCGTTGAACATCATGTCAACATGCACGCCCAGTGGGGCAAGGGAAAAGTCGACCGAACTCGTACCGTGAACCATCGCTCCGTCTTCTGTCTGAGCAACAAATGTTTCATTAGCAAGACTGTCGTTTGATTTTGATTCACTTCCCTCACGATCCCCGTCACCTCCGGTCAAATCATTCAGGTACGCCCCAGGAAGGACGACCAAGAAACACAGCAACACACTGGACCACACGATGCCTCGAAATGTGGCTCGTAAACGAAAACCAAACAGCATCGCGAGTTCTGAAATCACGAGCAGCCCAAGGCAGGCCTTTGTCAACAAACGGGCTTGATCGAGGCGATCTTTCGATGGTTCATCCTCGCTTGAAGAAGAGGATTGCGCTGGAGATTCCGATGGTGACGTATCGTTTTGTTTTGGTTCTTCATAATCGCGAACCAGCATGTAAAGCACGAACGAAGTTGAGTTCTCCATCTTGATGTCGATCAGTGTCTGTTCGTCATCAACGGCGACAATCGCCTTGATGTTGGTCGGCGAAGGTCTGCCTTCCGTGTATCGGCCATCAAATTGGACAACAAGCCAAGCTGACATCAAGATATGAATCACAATCAGGACGGTTGCAACACCGCGCACAGCCGTGCCCACATGAGAGGGGGCTGGGCGTAGGGGCATGCTCCTCCCTGCCGTTCATCGTACTTGAGGGCTTGATTCAGGCCTCTTCAGTTCGGCGTCCAATCACAATACCCGCAAGGGAAATCACTGCAATCAATGAAATTGGGGACAAGGCAGGAACCGCATCGCCAAGACCTGCGTCTTCAGCAAGCTCTTCTGCTGTTTGTGGCGGAGTGTCTTCGTTAACGGTTTCATTGGCAGTGAACGAATCTGGGAACACAAGTGTGCTCGTGTCAATTCCAGCTGCTTCAAGTTCCTCAGTGATCGTTTCGAGATTGTGATCTTCGACATCGACGATGTCCTCGATGCTGTTCGAATCCTCTGCTTCTTCAGCAGCGGTGCTTGCTGGAACACCTGTGAGGTATCGGATGCTCATCTTGACTGGTGCGTCAGCAGAGTATCCTTGGGTTGCTGGGCCTGCCATAATGTAGGCACCATCGTCGTCCATTGCATAGACACCGACACCAACCATTGCAGCGTGCTCGGAACTCCACATTGGAGCCCACATGCCGTCATTGTATGGGAATTCGGTTGGTGCAACATCTGAAAGTCGGTCTTCAAGGTTCATTCCAAACTGTTCGAGAACCTCTTCCAGATCGGATTCTGCCATTGCTTCAACGATGGCAACGACTCTGTCGCTTGGTTCTTGGCCTTCTTCAACGAGTTCGCACTCTGTGTAGCTTTGGTAAGGTTCAGATGCCCCTGTTTGGGTCATGTGCATTTCCACGCAGTATTCGCCGACTTCCAAAACATCGACATTGTCAGCAATGTTGTAATACCCCTCTGTTCCATCAATAGCCATCGTATCAAGGAACAACTCGTTGCCGCTTGGGTCGATTATGGACACTGTGAATGTTGCATTGCCATTTTCTTCCCAATCATAGACGGAGGCATCGAATCCGACGTTCATTCCATCTGTGTAAATGTTACTGTTTCCACCCATTTGTGGACCGAGAAACTCGTCGTTGCACATGCTTGAGAATTCCATGACGACACTCCCGTCACTCGAATCTGTGGCCATACCGCTCACGCAGTAGGTGTGCTCTCCGTATGCAGTTGGGCTTAGGGTTTCTGTATCAAAGCCCACGTTGCCATAGAACCATTCCATGTTCGTGTCGCATCCATTTGCATCACACATGGTGGTTTCCTGCTGAGAGAGGGGGGTGCCAGCAGCGTCGGTGAGAATTGCTTCGACCGTGTAGTGGCCCGTTGCGCCTTCGTCTTCTTCCGTAGCACAATCTGAATTGTAATCGTTGACCGCATCCCACTCGATTTCGGTGCCGTCGTCACAGGTGAACATGTCACCCTCGGAGCGGCCTTCGTCTTCGTCTTCGCTGTTTGCACAGTCGTTGGCCCCATCGTTCACTTGATCCCAACTGATTTCCATCCCATCGTCACACATGAACATCTTACCATCTTCATCGAAGGAAAGCATTTCCTCATCTAAGTCGACAATCATGTAAATGTTGTCGCCCGAACCGCTCCAGGAACCGGACATGTCCATCTCATCAGAGCCGTCATAGCAATCGTCGTAGCCGTCATTGACTTCCCATTCGTAGATCCATTGGTCGCCGCTATCGCATTGCCATTGGTTGCCGCTAGGTTCATCGGATTCTTCTGCCGTGTCTCCAAAGAAATCGAGGATGCTGTCGCTGAGTTCATCTGCGACGTCCTCAGCAACGGATTCCGCGAATGATTCGCTGGCTCCGATGATCACCTGGCCCATCATGAAAAACATAAGTGGGTTGCCAGGTGGGCAATCTGTGCATGCAGCAACTGATGTTGTGAGGCCTGCTCCATCGCCAAGGTCGACGGTGAGGTCATCGCCCATGGAAATGATAGTAATGTCAGTATTGGCAAGGTTTTCGCTTTCGAAGGTTCCAGATTCTGTGACCGAATCGGACAGTTCGATATCAAGTTCGCCCGCATCAAGTCCGATGTCCTCGGTCGGGAGCCCTGTGAGGGAAAAGGAGTAGTCGAGTGCTCCAGAATAGGTGCCAGTGATTTCTCCGCAGTTATCGTACACCCTTTCGTTTTCAAAGACACCGGTGAAGTTGTTTGGAATGCCGTTCGCTTCGTCTATGCAACTCCATTCAGTGTAATCGTTGCCAGACATTTGTACATAAATTGGGCTTGGGGATCCAAGGCGCCATTGTGTGGCAGACTCTGTGATAGCATAGGACATCGAAATGCCAGCGTCAAAGTCGATTGGCAGTTCTTCACCGCCACCTTCGAAGAGTGCATCGAGTTCGATGTCGTTTGAGACGGAGACTTCCATCGAGAACGTCATGTCCGCTCCGACGAGGTTGTAGTCTTCATCGAGGTATTCGGTGTAACCAACGTCTACGGTCAACACTTGTTCGCCGCTTGTCGAAGCGTCAATGTCAAAGGAAGTATCGTCGCTGGAGCCAAAGGATGCAGGTTCCATCCAATCGGTCATCAACACGCCGTCGAACAACACGCCGTGACGAAGGGTAACTTCGTCGGTTCGGCTCCAAACAGTCACGTCTTCGCCAGCCATGTCTTGAATGGTTTGAGGTGAGATGTTTTCGGAGTGGTGCACATACACGTTTGAAGATCCTGTAAGCAATTGGCCGACAACCAAATTGAATCCAGCATCATCTGCAGCGCCCATCACTTCTCCGAGCATTTCAGGCAAGTCAAGACCTGTGAAGTTGGTCAAATCTGAGTCAAGGCTGGTCCAATCGTATTCCACACCATAGTAGAATTCGGAGGCTTCTGTGGGGGTTGCGTTCGCAGTGCCAATCGGCACAAGAGCCGTCAACAAAAGGGCGGTCAGCAGGAAGCTTGGTACGGAGGCACGCATGTTCATAAGTTTCCCTCAAAGTACCACATTATCAACGTATTGGCATCAAGAAAAGGTATTTTGCAACCTTATACGCCGTATTTACCACGCTTGGCCATGGCCCTTCTCAACCTCTGGTCCCTTGGCCATTTTCTCCAATGGGGGATTATCGGACGGGTATTTTCAATCGGCTGGCCGCTCTTTTTCGCCCTATCAATCGGTTGGGAAATTCTTGAATTGTTTCTGCCTTACGAATTTACATCTGAAGAATGGTCAAATAAAATATCTGATGTTTTCGTGAACGCTGCTGGTTTTTATCTTGGACGATTCCACAAAGATGCGAACGAAAAGTAACAACGGTTTCTCCGTAACTTGAATCCCGCAAACATCAAAACCGTTGGTTGGGCTGTCTCGCGGTACCTTTATCTTTTCACGGCTACAGCAACAATTAGGATTGATCATGGTATCAGCAGCAGCGGCAACAGCCGACAAAAAAGAGCATGGAGTTCATGATGAAATTATGTTCAAAGACATGACAAAGGAGACCATGAACGGTTTCGTAGGAGTTGCCATCCATTGGCTGGCCGTGCCCGCCGTTTTCCTGTTGACTTTCATATTCTATGCCGGTGGAGGATTTGGTCTCGCCATCGGAATCATCCTTCAAATATTGATAGGGATCATTTGGTTTCTCATGTTCAACAGTTACCTCATTATCAACCCTAATGAAGGTGCAGTACTGCAATTTTTTGGGAAATATGCGGGAACTGTGGACGAGGAGGGGTTCCATTGGCTCCCAAATCCTTTTTTTGAAAAGCGGAAAATATCCCTCAAGATTCGGAATTTTGAATCAGCGAAACTTAAGGTCAACGACGTCAACGCAAATCCGATTGAAATCGCAGCAGTCGTCGTTTGGAAGGTGGTTGATTCAGCAGAAGCCTTGTTCGAAGTGAACAACTACCTTGACTATGTCCAAATTCAAAGCGAAGCCGCACTGCGCGCCATGGCAACCAAATATCCTTACGATGTTATCGAAGAGAAGGACATCGGAGGCATTGCCCTTTCCAGCCACCAAGAATTGATTGCTGATGAGTTGCAGATTTCTGTTGAAGATCGCCTCAAGCGTGCTGGCATCGAGGTTCTCGAAGCGCGAATTAGTCACTTAGCCTACTCTCAAGAAATCGCACAGGCCATGCTCCGCCGCCAACAAGCAAGCGCTGTTGTCGCAGCACGCACTGAGATCGTCAAAGGTGCCGTTGGGATGGTCGAACTTGCTCTTGAGCAACTCAGCCAAAAGAACATCATCGAGCTCGATGAAGATAAGAAAGCCTCCATGGTGAGCAACCTCCTTGTCGTACTCTGCTCCGAAAGTGACACCACCCCTATTGTGAACACTGGATCATTGTAACAGTGAGGTGTTAAGCCGGATGGCTGAGACGACCATGTGTTCAGCGAGCGACTCGACCGAGTTACTTCTCAAAAAAGCGAACACTGAACAACGAGGGATTTGAAATGGATAAGGAAGAACATGAACGTGGTTTCATCGGGAAATGGTTTGGGTTCCAAGGGTGGAGCGCGATGTCTGGGAAGGCTCGAATTTTTACTCAAATCATTTATCGCGTCTTCTTTTTACTTGGTTTGGCTGTTCTTATCATCGGTTACGGAACCGTGACTGGTTCAGACCCAGGTGGCCTACCGATCCTTCTCATGATTGGCGGTTGGTTTCTTCTGTTCCAAGCCATGGTCAATTTCATCTTCGTCGAAGGTTCGCGATAAAACGAACTTCTTCAGAAACCGCATCGATGGGAAACTGAGGTTCAGGCCTTTGGACCTGTCATCTCTTCTGGGCGAACCCAAGCGTCGAATTCATCATTGGTGAGGAAGCCGAGTTCAAGCGCAGATGCTCGAAGCGTCGTTCCTTTCTCATGAGCATTTTTCGCAATCTTTGCTGCTTTGTCATAGCCGATGTGGTTGTTAAGGGCAGTCACTAACATGAGGGAGTTCTCGAGATGGTTTGCGATGTTTTCTTCCACTGGTTCCATGCCTTCAACGCATTTGGAACGGAACGCACGGCATGAATCGCTCAACAGGCGAATTGAATGCAGTAGATTGTGGATCATCATTGGTTTGTAGACGTTCAGTTCGAAACTACCTTGGCTGCCACCAACGGTGATCGCCGTGTGGTTGCCCATCACTTGGCAGCACACCATGGTCAGTGCCTCGGCTTGGGTTGGGTTGACCTTTCCTGGCATGATTGAAGATCCTGGTTCGTTTGCAGGGAGAGCAAGTTCACCGAAGCCACAACGGGGCCCAGATCCAAGCCAACGTACATCGTTGGCGATTTTCATTAAGGAGACTGCAAGGGTGTTGAGGGCGCCTGATGCTGCGACGACGGCGTCGTGGGCTGCAAGTTGTGCGAATTTATTCTCTGCAGTGCAGAAGGTGAGGCCGGTGATGTTAGCGATTTCGTCGGCGACCATTTGAGCAAACAAAGGGTGGGTGTTCAAGCCAGTTCCAACTGCTGTTCCGCCCAAAGCCAGTTCAAACAAGTCATCTAATGCAAAATCAATGCGTCGCAAATCAGCATCGAGTTGTGCAACCCAGCCTGAGACTTCTTGCCCGAGGGTGAGTGGAACTGCGTCCATCAGATGAGTCCTGCCGATTTTGACAATGTCTTTCCAAGCCTTTGCTTTTTCATCCAAAGCATTGCGCAGAGCACGGACGCTTGGTAAGAGGTCGTGAGTGATTGTTTCGGCAGCGGCAATGTGCATGGCTGTAGGGAAGGTGTCGTTCGAGGATTGTGCTCGGTTGACATGATCGTTTGGATGGACTGGCGTTTTTGAACCAAGCACGCCACCAGCCATCTCAATGGCTCGATTTGCGATGACTTCGTTGGCGTTCATATTGGACTGTGTTCCGCTTCCAGTCTGCCAAACGCGCAGTGGGAAGTGATCATCGAGTTTGCCCTCAAGGACCTCCTGAGCGGCCGCGATAATCAAATCGCCAACCTCAGGGTCGAGTTGTTCAAGGGCGACGTTTGTTTTCGCAGCGGCCTGCTTGAGAACACCAAACGCACGGATGACGGCAAGCGGCATGGTGTCGTCGCCGATATCGAAATTGATCAGGGAACGGGCGGTTTGACACCCGTAGTACTTGTCGGCAGGAACTTCAAGTTCGCCCATGGTGTCCGCCTCGATGCGTACATTGGCCATGGTTGAGCGTGGAAGCGGTACTTCTTCACCGTTCGTACGGATTTCCAACTTCGTAAGGGTGATTTAGATCGTTGGCCCGTATGTGACTGGGGATGGCTTAAAATTGGTTTATTTATCGCTTACCCGTATCGGGTAAATAACCATTCATGGCGCATAAATAATAGTTGCTGGTGTTTGGAATAAGTTTACCAGCGCTCAGTCGTCCTTTTCACTCGAATAAACTTCATCACCGATCCCCGTGGTAATCGAACCACATCGCCAGAGACCTCTGTACATGAGCATGGTTTGGAATGGGAGCGCTACTTCACCTGATTGGGAGACGGCGATGATGCCTCCGCGGCCACCCAGTGGCTCGACCATCGCGAGGACATGCGCGCATGCGTCACCAAGGCTTACGCCTTCTGGGCGCAATTGAACGGCCACTTCGTGAGCCGCACAGCTTCGGATGAACGCCTCGCCAACACCGGTGCAGGAAACTGCCACTGTGGGGTCACACCATGTGCCGGCTCCGATGATTGGCGTATCGCCGATGCGACCCACTGGCTTCCCAGTCATACCGCCGGTCGAGGTCGCTGCAGCAAGTTGACCATTTATGTCAAGCGCAACCGCTCCTACAGTGCCCATGCCTTCACGCTCTTCGCCGCTCAGGTCGTGATCTAAAACGGCACCGTCGTCTTCATCTGTCGCTCCAGGGCGAGAATTCAAATCACTCCATTTCTTCCATTGTGCCAGTCGTAAATCAGTTTTGAGCCATGGTTGTGTGGTTTGTTCAAGACCGTGCTTCTTGGCATAGGCGTCTGCTGCCCCGGCGTTCATCATCACTGGCCATCCATCTTTGAGAAGGAGGTTGGCGGCGCGTATCGGATGACGTGTTGCCTCAATATTCACGACTGAACCTGCGGCTTGGTCGCTGCTTCGCATGATGCTAGCGTCCATGTAGATACGTTGGTCTTCAGCCAAGACCGAGCCTCTTCCTGCATTGTAAAGTGGTTCGTCTTCCATGGCTTCGACCGCAAGCGTTACCGCTTCGAGGGCGTCAAGTTCGCCTGATTCAAGGCGAGGACCTAGGTCTGCTAGAATGCGTTCCATGCAGGCAAGCCGTTGTGGATCAAGCGCCGTCATGCCGCGCCAAGGGCCATCGCCGCCAGCACCGCCGTGGAGGGCCAGAATGGCCATTGTCCCACCTCACTCGACCATTGAAACACGAATGATCTTCTGGGGCACCGATGGGCGGTCGCCAGGGAGTTTCTTGCACGCCTCGATGTTTTTGACAATGTCCATGCCTTCAGAAACTTCACCGAAGACAGCGTGGTTTCCGTTCAACCAAGGGGTTGCGATTGTGGTAAGGAAGAATTGGGAGCCGCCGCTGTTCGGTCCTGAGTTGGCCATTGAAAGAACTCCTGGCTTGTCGTGCTTCAAACGAAGCGCAGATGCTTCGCATGGAATCTGCCAGCCTGGTCCACCTGTTCCTGCTCGGCGGGAATTTGGATCTTTTGAGTGAGGGCAACCGCCTTGAATCATGAAGTCTTCAATCACTCGGTGGAAGTGGAGTCCATCGTAGTGGCCCATCTCGACAAGTCGCACAAAATTGGCGACTGTGTCTGGGGCACTTCCGTGGTACAGTTCGATGGTGATGTTTCCTGCGCTGGTTTCCATAAGGGCGTGCATGACTCTACGAGGGCTCGGGGGGTCATGAGCATTCGCACGCTCAGTCTTGCACGAACACCTCAGTTTTGCAACCAAGGACGGAAGTGTTGGTCTGCATATGCTCGAGCATAGTCGGCTGGGTAGCCGGAAGCAACCAATTGTTGCTCATAGGCCAACTGCTCAGCGGTAATGGTCGGGTCTGCCACTGGAAGGGCCGCTGATCCGTACGCCGTTTCTTGCTGAGCAAACGCACTGGATTCACCTGAGCTTCGACCACGGAGCAAAAGCATGGAGAGCAAAGCGACGATCACAATGCCAAGAATGCCGTAGACCACCATTGGGGGCATGCCAAGGATGTTTGAACCGGACTTGACACCTGTCGCATCGGACTGATCTCCTGGCTCGTCAACGCCGTCCGTTTCGCTATCGTCCGTTCCATCACCGGGGAGGGTTGTGTTGCCTTCTGGATTTGTCGTATCGCCGGGAAGGGTTGTGTTGCCTTCTGGATCTGTGGTGTTGTCCACCTCACAGCCATCTGCGCCAACTGTCACGCCAAGAGGCGTGTCTGGGCATGCGTCAGAGGCGTCGTTGACGCCGTCATCATCTACGTCAGTATCGGCTGCAGGGCAGCCATCGCCACCTTCGCCATTAGCAACGCCGGGAACATCCGGGCATTGATCGCCATCGGTTCCAAGTGGACTGTCTCCATATGAATCACCGTCGGTGTCAAGGGCTTGAGTCACGTCTTGTGGCCAGTAATCGTTGAGGTTCGAAACGCCGTCTTCATCGATGTCAGCGCATCCAAACCGATCGATGGTTGATTCGCCGAAGGTTGTGGGGCAGTCATCAACCATTCCATCTCCCGTGTCGGTGGTGTTGAATCCGTCTCGGTCAACGTCGTTGGCCCAGAGTTCCTCTTCATTTTGGATGAAGAACGAATCACCAATGTGGATGTTGTTTTCTTCATCGCCTTCAACGAGGTCATCGTTCACATCGATTGTGATTTGACAGGCATAGGTGCCACTTGTTGTTTCGTCGGGTGTGGTGTAGAATTCTGAAGCAGCGCCGAAGGTTAGGTTGCCTTGGACTGAAACGGTTACGATTGCCTCTACCATACGGTCCACTTCTGCACCACTTTCATCGATGAGATCGACGTAGATGGTGATGACTGTGTTGTCGGCTGGTCCGCGAAGGCTGATCAATTCCCATGAAACCTGAACTTCTTCGCCCGAGGTGTGATTCAGTGGGCAAACGAGTGAATCGATGCCAACATCTGCAGCAGCAGGGCCTACGGTGTTGATTGAGAGGTTGTAGTACCCAACACCGCTGGCAGCGTCGATGTTGACAGTGTACTCTTTGGTTTGGCCTTCGTAATCTGTGCCAAGTGTTTGGAAAATCATGCCATAGCTCGTGTTGTCGGCAGAAGCCACGAGGTTACCCGCAGCGTCTTGGAGCGTGAGCGTGAACGGCAGGCTGGTGTCGGCATCAAAGGTCAGATCGAAGTTCTCATTGTCGTTGATGCTGAACGTGTAAATATCAGATTCGTCTGTGCCTGAGAAGCAACCTTCGCCACTTTCCGTAGGGTTTTGTCCGATGTTGATGCCGTTGCCGCCAGGAGCGTCTTGTCCAAGATTGATGTCATTTTGCTGGCCGCAATTGAACGAATCGGGGTCGACCCCTTCCGTTTCAATAATGATCGTATAGACGCCAAGAGAGGTCCATGCTTCGACGCTGACATAGAATGTGCCACCAGTGCCAGCGAAGTCGTCCGAATCAATGGTTGTCGCACTTTCATCATTCGAACCTGAAAGGTAACCACGGTCGAACCATTCGCCAGCGCTGTCATGCAGGTAAATATCAGCGTCTTGGTCTGGAGAGTTGACCAAGGTGACGGTCAAGTTGAGTCCAGGTGAAACCGTGAGTTCGAACCAGTCGCTGTCGTCTACATCTTTGTGAACACAGGCTGTGATGGTCATCGAAACATCTTGGCCGAGGAAATAAGCACCATTTGCGTCCGAACCTGCATCACTGCCAGACATTGCGTCGTTCTGAGTGGGGCATGATGTTGCTTTTTGGTCGACCAGTATTTCCTCTACCGGGCTCCCTTCGTTGTCGAATTCACTCTTTTCGTCGATGAGCTCATCCGAATCAACCATGACAATGAGGGTGTAATTTCCACCTTGTGCACTCGCTGGAACGGTGACACTGAACTGAATCATTTGTGATTCATTGATGTCCAGTGACGGGGCGGTTTCATTGCCCAATTCCAAATCAAGGTCAGACAAGGCACCATCGACAGAGAGCCATGCGGTGAGCATGCTTGACGGGGCCAGAAGTGTTCCTGTGTTGTTGATTTCGACTTCAAAGCTGATCGAGGAACCTGCGCTTGCTGTCGCTGGGGCATCGATGCTTTCGATGACCAGGTTTGATTGTGGAGTTGAATAATTCGTCCAGACGTCGAGGGTCCAGTTCACGCCGGTACCTGACATTGACACATTGAGGAAGTAGGTTCCTCCAATTCCATCGTATGTCGTCCCGAGGGTCGTAACAAATCCATCTGAGCCGACGTAATCAACCATGGAGTCCGCGGCATCTGTAAGAAGCAAGGTGAAAAACACGCTTGCGTTGCTGAGGGTGAGTTGTGCTTCAATCGTGTGGTTTGCTGGAACATCAAAAGAGAACACGTCATTGCCATCAGCGCCATCGATGCAACCGGTGTAACTGTCGGTCACATTGGAACCCATGGGCGTGGCGGTGGCTGCGGATTCATTGTTTGGAGCATCTGCACCAAGCCCTGCATCATCTTGGCCGTTCGGGTGAAGGTCGTCACACGACTCCCCAACAAACATCACGCCATCTGAAGCGAGGTTGTTGTTGGTGTCGTTTTGCTCCGTGACGTTGCCGTATCCGTCCGCCCAGATGATCCAATAGTATGTACCATCGGCAAGGTTGTTGGGAAGAGTGACGCTGGTTGTGGTCGTACGGCTCGTGTTCTCGGCAAGGGAGTTCTCAGATTGAGAGAGCTGAATTAAATCATCAAACTGATCGAAGGTTTGGTCGGTTGAAAGAATGAATTGTACTTCAAAGGCGGCGGAAGTGGCGTTGTAGATGTTCTCAACAACATATTCAACGCTTACACTCGCTCCTGCTTGACCGGTCGATGGTTCAGTGATTGAAGTGATCACTAAATCTGGGCGTGGGGGGGTGCTGTTTGTCCATGTGCGAAGCGTGTATTGGCCGTCGCCTGAGTAAGCTCGGACATTGATGTAAAAGGTGCTCGCAACGCCTGAGAAACTCGTGGTACCAGTGCTCACTTTTTCCAACGGGTCGTCGTACTCAGAATAGTCGTAGTCGTATTCATAACCACTTGAGTCCACTAAGTAAAGGTCGAAATCAGCGCCGGCTGGAACAACGAGTTCGACATCCACGTCTTTACCTGCACTGGTTGTCACTGTGTACCAATCGTCCGTGTCGGTCGCATCAACGCAGCCTTGGACGCCTGTTGTTCCCGAGGACGGATCTGTTCCAAGGCTACGGGAGGTGTTTGAATCTGAACCAGCATCGCCGCTTGAACCGCCATCTGATTGAAGATTGGAAGGGCTTGGGCATGCGGCACGGCCACTGGACGTGCCTACCTTGGGGGTGAACGCATCAAGGGTTGAGTACGTGATTGATTTCGGGCTCATCAAGGAGGGGTTAGCAAACGACTCCGCTGGCATTGGCGATTCGATTTTATCGACTTCTTCGGATGAATTGGCGGTAGCGAGTGGCATCATCGGAGCAATCAGGAACAAAAGCGTAAGGCAAAGGGCAGTATAACGTGCGTTCTGCATAAGAAAACGCTCATCATGCTCCGTTATGAAACCTCGGATGGAGTGTCACATTCAGCGATACGGCCCAGAATGGGATTGACTTCAAGCGAAGGCTCGCTCAATGTCGACGGTCAGGTTCTCGAACCGAGCCTGAAGTTCGTCCATTGCGCCGTTGAAGGCTTGCTGTGGAGAAAGACTTCCATCAGTTTCGAACGAGAACACATAGGCATGCTCAACTTCTTCAAGAGTAATGGCGTCTGCAAATTCAAGGTCGCGGTCAGTACCTGGACCAACTTGGTGAAGAGCGGCTTCGAGGTCGATGACATGGTTGATGTCAGTGACAGTCTTGTCCTTTCCAAACAACTTGGCGTTGATATCCTTTCCATCGGTTGTTTTCAATCCAAGCTTGAAGAGAACTTCTGCCTTCTTTGGCTTGTTGAGGGTAGCGATGAGTTGTGGTCGGAATCCAATGGCTCCTGCAGAGGCCCACTTAGCGTGGTCTCGTCCTCGGCCAAGGGTGGCGAAGGCATAGAATTCGAGGAACTGTCCTTTCGACAAGATGGTCAAAGGAATGCGCTTGTGTTCGTCACGAATGTCAAACATTTGGTCGGAGATGGTGGTCAGGTCTCCAGCGTAAACGGTCTTGTAATCTTCGTCTGCGTCTGCGGTTGGTCCGCGAGCGGAAAGAGAGTACAACACTTGGCAAGATGGGCAGCCCTTGGATTCTTCAGCGAGATCGATGCAATTTGGGCATGCGTCTGAGAAGTGGATGCCTTCTTCTGGGAAGGTTGGGACCGGGATCATGGCCAAGCGGTGAGCGATGGTTTCGTCAGGCAACACGTTGACCGATTCGAGAACTTCGCCTTTGTTGTCTTGATTGACACCTTGGGAGAAATCCACGCGGTTGATCGCGAGCTTTGGTACATCTGCGATTAGAGCACGGCGAATTGCGTTCACTTGTGCAGCGTCTGTTTTGGTCAACAGAATGCGAATTGCATTCCCTTGAGGCCAGCCTTCAACAATCTTTGCTTCCATTTTAATCCACCTTTAACATCAGACACGGCGGCCACGGCGGCCACCTTTGCTCTTGGTACCGTCGTGAGCAATTGGCGTCACGTCTTCGATTCGAGTGATGGTCATTCCAGCACGGGTGAGTGCTCGGATGGCGGCTTGTGCGCCAGGACCGGTGTTGTTCGACAAGTTGCCGCCAGGTGCACGGTACTTGATGATGAGTTGAGTGAATTCCTTTTCCTTCAGAGTATCAGCCATCTTTTCTGCAGCACGGGTGGCTGCGAATTGACCGCCACTGTCCTTGGAGGACTTGACCACTTGACCGCCAGAGCAGGTCGTGATGGTTTCAGCACCGGTAAGATCGGTCGCTGTCATGAGGATGTTATTGTAGGAACTGAAGATGTTGATAATTGCACGGCGGGACATCACTCGTCACCTCCGGCGGGTTCAGTGGTTTCGGCTTCAGCAGAAGGTGCTGCGGCTGCAGCTTCCTTCACTTCAGCAGCGAAAGCAGGTGTTGCTTCTGGATCAACTTCTTCGGTTTCAACAGCGTACTCTGCGGAAGAAGCGCGTCCGTCAATTGCCTTGCGGATGTAGTGGTCTTCGTCGTTCAAGTCAGAGGAAATGTGGTATTTGATTTGCTCTTCTTCATCACGGTTGACCGGGTAGGAAGGGATGGTGACCTTTTGGTCCCCGATGCAAATGTGACCGTGGGTCACGAGTTGGCGAGCTTGCTTCATGGTCGTTGCAAGTCCCTTGTAGTAGACCTGTGCTTGGAGTCGGCGGTTGAGGATATCTTCGGTGCCGAGCGAAAGAATGTCGTCAAGCGAAGCATCGGCGGTGATCAATCCCTTGTTGTGAAGGGAGCGGGTCAAATCTTCCATCTCGCGCTTTGAGTGAGCGATGCTGTCATCGGACATACCAATCAAGCGCATAGCCTGACGTCGATGTCGGCGAAGTTGAGACTTGGCCTTCCAGATTTCTCGCATGTTCTTGAGACCGTGATTCTTCTGAATCGCGTGTTCTTCTTCAATACGTTCAGCCTTCCACGGGTGGGAAGGTGTGTCGAACTTCGGGCGTGCAAACTTTGGTTCTCCCATTCATCATCCCTCCAAATCACTTACTTCGCTTCACACCGAGTGTGAGGCCTCCACGACCGTTCGAACGGCCGCGCTGTCCACGGACCTTGTTGCCGCTAGCGTGGCGAACACCACGGTAGCACTTCATGGTACGAAGACGGTCGATATCGTCTTTCAAGGTCAACGTAACTTGTTGACCGGTGAGGTGGAGTTCGTCGCCAGTCTCAATGTCACGTTGACGGTTGAGCATCCAGAGAGGAACTGTTTCTGCGTAGCCTTCGATAGCGAGGCGGAGTGTTTCTTGTTCTTCTGTTGAGAGGTGGCCGGCGAGGGAGAAAGGTGAGAATCCAGTGTTCTTACAGATCTGAACCGCAGTGCGAGGACCGACGCCTTTGACCGAGGTCAATGCCGTTGAGAGGGTCTTTAGACCATCCATATCGGTATCTGCCATACGCAGGATATATGAGAAATCTTCTCCTAAATCTTCTTCCTTGGGTCGTGCCATAGTTGGTTCACCTTCAACCTCAACACAGTAGTGTCAAGCAAGTTTCCCGACCTAACCACCCCTATATCAAGACCGCGACGCGCTCATTGTGATACTGAGAGCGAGATTGTCCGGATTTGATACGTTGAGGGGGGGTCCTGAAGTAAAAATGGCTTATTCGGCGATGCAAATCAGTAACATTTCATCACCTGGCTGCTGAACGAGGAAGGCGTCTCTTCGACCGCTTCTTCGAGCCAACTGGCGATCGATCGCTCCCTGCACTTTGGGTTGCACTTCGGGCGGGAGTGTGGCGCGGACTGTCAAGCTGCGAATGTCATGTTCAAGCAGGACTTCGACCAAACGATCCACGTGTGTAACGGAGAGCGCCATTCGCGCCAAGGCCACAACGCGACCTGTCGCTTGGACGAGCAACCGATCGGCGGGGTCTTCCAAACGGAGCGGGTGGTCGTGATGGATTTGCGGCCGGCGGCCTTCGACGACGCTCCATCCTATTTTTTCAGATTTCGTGACTCGCTTGAGCCAATCCTCTGCCAGTCCGCTTTCAACAAGGGCCGCATCAAGGATGCTGATTCGTTCCCCTCGGCGTGGGGGGCGGTTGACTTGCACTGGGTGGCCTGACCCGTTCACTAAACGGCGACCGCCCGCAACAAGGGTCGGCTCGGTACCAAGCGTAGGTGGAACGCGTACGAAACGACGGGCAACACCCTCTTCAGCCGCACTGCCAAGCCACAGAGCCAATCGATCGACGCGGCCTCGGCCTCGAGAAGTCCACACCCATGTACGGAGAAGACCTGGCCAAGAAAGATCGACGAATGCCTCAACTTCGAGGCGTTGTTCATGGGTCAGGCGAGGCGATAGGTCGAGCAGTAGGGCAGGTCCGGTGCGCCCTTCTTTCAGGTAAGGGGCCCATCCGGCAAAGACTTCGTCCAGCCTCGGTTCCATTTCATCAAGACCGTGTGTGCGGCTGTTGCGAGGGCGGGCAGGGTCCAAATGCAAGAGCGCGATTTTCGGCAGTTCTTCAAGGCCGAGGCCTTCTTTCAAGGCCGACAGGATACCTGCGCCGTCTCTACCATCCCCGACCACAACACGGGTCGTAAGCATACGTTCGGCGTCGAGTTCATTCCTTTGTGATGCAATCGTGTGGAGGTTCATCGCACTTGCTTGAGCCCGTCGTGGATCGAGTTCAACGCCGATGGCTGGGCGTTGCAAAACCGATGCGTGGGCTGCGAGTTGTATGCCACTACCACAGGCGCAATCCAAAATCATGCCTTCTGGCAGGGCGGCTCTGGCGAGCAATTGTGAACGAATGAGAGCCACTTGCCACGGGGTTGCTAGGGGTTTTCCTTCACTGGCGTGGTAGAACACCATGCCTGCTGGAGCCGTTGAATCAGGTGCTGATTCGTTCAAACCTTCGGCTGAGGCATCGGCGGGGTTGAGGATCTTTGGCATAGCAAGCCCTCATTGGACGGCGACATCAGAACGGGTCATGATGCTTTCAAAGTGAATTCCTGCGTTAGCAAAGGCTTCTGCTGCGCCTTCTTCCCGATCGACGATGCTGATGACACCAATGACTTTGCAGGTTGTATCATTGTGAATTCGCTCAACCGCTTTGATAGCCGAACCGCCTGTTGTTGTGACATCTTCGACAATGACAATGGTCCCGCCTCCTGAGAGAGGGGAGCCTTCAATCCCGGGAGGGTTGTTCGTTTTTCGGCCGCCTCGCCCTTTGGGTTCCTTTCGGACCATGAAGCCGAGTCGGGGGGAGTCAGCGGGTGATGCGGTGACTGCGATAGCGGTGAGGGGGACAGCACCGAGTTCCAACCCTCCGACAAAGTCCGCCCCAAGTGCGTCCATTCGAAGGTTGAAAAGTTCCCCGAGTAAATGGGTCGATTCGGGGTGCATCATCACTGGCTTGGTATCGAAAAACCAGCGCGATGTTCGGCCGCTTGCGAGCGTAAATGCTTCGTCGTTGCCACCATCGATGAAAGCAAGTTCTCGAACAAGCTCGACAAGACGGGGCCATCGGGCGTGGGCTCGAAGGGAGGAGTGGACGGTCATCGTCAAACGGTCGGCACCATCGGAAATGAACTTTCCTTCCGTCGTGGCTGAAGTTTTTCTCATCAAAATGCGGGCGCGCCTCTCATAAACGGTCGGCGGCAAGCACTACAGGAGAACCGTGTCATCTGAACGAGTGCCAGGCCAACCAAGGGGTCACAACCCCCTGTTAGGTGTTGACGTTGCTCGTTTGGAAGCGGAAATGGTCGCCTACCACGAATGGCTCGATGAGCGCGCTGATGAAGCCTACATCATCGCTGAAAAAGCCCGGAATAAAGGCTACGACCACAAAGAGTACGTCGAAATCCCACGGGCTGCTGATCTCGCAGGGCGGACTGAGAAATTACTCATTGAACACCTCGACGGTTACGAAGTTGCAGATGACATTCGCGTAATGTTGGCCGAACACGACCGTGAGACTACCTCAATCATGATGGCGCAATCCGTTGCTCGAGGTTTTCGAGAAAAAGGCTATGACCTTGTCACGGCCATCGATGTGGGTTTGCGCGTCGGTTTGGCGATCCTAACCGAAGCCGTACTGGTCGCTCCCCTCGAAGGTATCAGCGAGGTGCGCCTCCTCAACAATGTTGACGGGTCTCAATTCGTGTCGGTCCACTTCGCTGGCCCGATTCGTGCCGCCGGCGGTACGGCACAAGCTCTTGCTGTCTTGATTGCCGACATGATTCGACGCGAGTTGAACGTTGGCCATTACCAACCGACAGACCCTGAAGTGGAGCGCGTCAAAGAAGAATTTGGATTGTACCGTGGAAACCTGCAATACCGGCCATCCCCTGCTGAAATCGATGAGATTGTCCGCGCCTGCCCTGTCATGATCAACGGCGAATCGACCGAAAAAATCGAATGCGCTGGATACGGTCGTGTTCGTAACATTGACGAACCAAGAATTCGCGGCGGTGTCCTGTTGGTGATTGGAGAAGGACTGTGCCTCAAGGCTCCCAAGATTCAGAAGCACACCGAACGGTTGGACATTCCTGGATGGGACTTTATCACCAAATTTGCTGAGCGTGGAAAGGAAAAGGATTCCGAAGGCACTGGCCCGGTTTTCAAGTCGAGAAAGGTCCCGCAGATTACCAAATTCATGAAAGATATCATCGCTGGAAGACCGGTGTTCGGCGCCCCTCTTGAAGCGGGTGGTTTCCGTCTTCGTTACGGCCGTGCCCGACCCTCGGGCCTCGCTGCTGCCTCGACCAACACAGCCTCGATGTTGGCCATGGACGATTTCATCACCATCGGGACTCAAATGAAAATCGAACGCCCCGGGAAGGCTTGTGCCATCACCCCTTCAGATAACACGGAAGGCCCGTGGGTGGTTCTGAGAGACGGGCGGTTCTTGCGCTTAGATGACGCTCCCAGTTTCGCTCAAATTCGATCAAAGGTCGGCTCGGTCTGGGACAATGGCGAATTGGTCTTGGGCTACGGCGAGTTCATGGAGAACAACAAAAACCTCGTTCCTGCAGGCTATTGCGACGATTGGTGGGCAAGTGATTTGCTCGAAGAATTGCATGATGAAACAACGGTCAAAGATGCGCTCAATATCATGGATATTGAACGCAGCCAAGCGCCAAAAGGCGTTCCCGGCATTCACCCCGAGGACGCCCCCGACCCTGATGCACAATTCCACAACCGCCGGCACTGGCACAATTACCTGCGCCAACTACGCCCGACATGGGCCCAAGCAAAACGCATATCGCAGCGTTACAAAACCTCCTTGCCCCCACCTCACAATCCGTGGTTCCTCGATCTCCCGTTGGAATGGGTACCAAACGTTCTGACTTTATTGGAAGGCGCAGACATCGAAGAACAAGGGACGATGAAATTTGGCAAAATTGTTGCAGAAGAAGGGTTGCAAGCCTACCCCCTTCCAGAGAAAAAGCAACTACGAATTGCCAAGGGCGTAGCGGGTTGGAGCCACGCAGCTATGGATGTGTTGCGCCCCGAAAGCATCGAAGACGTCGAAGTTCACACCATCCCAGGTCCCGACATGAGGCCTTTGCCACCCTTGTTTGGCGGTGAAATACCCGAAGCATGGACTTTGGTTCAGCATGGATTTGCCAAAGGTGCGGCTATGATCCTTGGATTGGCCCACCACCACGATGGTGATGATTTGATCCTCACCTCTGGCTGGCCTGCTGTCTTGGAAGGGTTTGGGTACAGTTTTGAGGGTGAAAAACCACTTCGGATTGTCGATGCAAAGGCCCGTTTCCTAGCCCGCATCGAAGAATTGCGCGATGCCCACGTCACCTTGGTGGCTGAACGGCAACGCCAGGCTGAGCTCAAAAGCGCCAGAGCAACGGTGCGAATTGCGGCGGAAACCGACGCAAGACAACGTGGATTGGGTATTACTGAAACCGACCAAGTCGGGCGCGAAGCTGCCAAGGAAGTTCCCGACCCGGGTCCCGATAATCCTGAGCGTTACCTTGCCGCTCAAATCAATGAAGACGATCACGACGTCGATGGAATCATGATTCAGGTCCGAAAAATTTCGGAGTTACGCTGGGAGCATTCCGCCCCCGTCCGAATCGGATGTCGAATGGGTCGCCCTGAGAAGGCTGCACCTCGAATCATGAACCCGATGACCCATGCATTGTTCCCCATCGATTTGACCGGCGGAAATCAACGCTTGATGTCCATTGCCGTGCAGAAGCAAACCATTCGCGTTCAGATGGGGCGGCGTATTTGCTCAAAATGTGGAAAAGAATCGCCATTTGTCATTTGCCACCACCGATTGTTGGATGACAACGGTCAAGAACGTGTTGGAGTCAATTGCAGAGGACGGACTGCAATGCGTGAGAATGAGAACAGTAAGCGACGAAGGCGCGGTGAAATCCAATCGGTTCGACTCGACACCATTCTTGAAGATGCACGCATCCGTTTGGGCCTCGATCGCATTCCTCGTGCGGTGAAATGCATGAAGAAACTCGCCTCGAAAGATCAAACACCTGAAGCGATTGAAAAGGGCCTCTTGAGGGCAAAATTCGAACTTCCGGTGTTCAGGGATGGCACCGTTCGCTACGACATGAGCGATGTCCCCGTCACCCACTTTACGCCTCGAGAAATCGGTGTAAGTTGGCAGACAATCAAATCCCTCGGCTACACTCACGACTTCGAAGGAGCCCCTTTGGAAAACGAAGAACAGATGTTGGAACTCTTCCCGCAAGACTTCATCGTCGCCAAAAATGCTGGGGATTTCTTCGTCCGCACTGCGAAATTCATCGATGACCTCTTGGTCAGATTTTACGGCATGGAACCGTACTACAATGTCAACACTCCAGATGATTTGGTCGGCCACCTCATCTGTGCTCTCGCCCCTCACACATCTGGCGGAGTGCTGAGCAGGATCATCGGTTGGGCGGATTGCTCTGGTGGCTATGCTCACCCGTTGTTCCATGCAGCAAAGCGACGGAATTGCGACGGTGATGAAGATGCGATCATGCTCCTGATGGACGGGTTGCTTAACTTCAGCAGAGAAATTCTACCTGCAAATCGCGGTGGTTTGATGGACGCTCCACTGGTGTTGACCACTCGATTGAACCCCACTGAAGTGGATAAGGAAGCCCTCAATGTCGATTCTGGTTGGTTCTACGAACGCGACTTCTACGAAACCACATTGAGTCAACCACATCCAAAGACCATTTCTGAGCGAATGGATTTCGTTGAGCGCCGACTTGGAAGCATCGCTGCGGTTCGAGGCTACGGATACACCCACGATTGCAAAGCAATCGACTCGGGACCTGCTCTCTCTGCTTACAAGACCCTCGACACGATGATTGACAAGATGAACGGACAATTAGATCTCGGGCATCGTTTGCGTGGCGTCGATGTGCGGACCGTCGCTTCAAGCGTGGTTCGTTCTCACTTTTTACCAGATTTGCGTGGCAACATGAATGCATATGCGCGACAGAAAATTCGCTGCCTCAAGTGCGCTCATTCCTACCGCCGGATGCCCATCGCTGGTGAATGCATCCAGCCAAAGAAAGCCTCAGGCCAAGGGCTTGCCAGCGTTGGCGTGACCAAAACCGAGGGGGGATTGTGTGGAGGAAACCTCGCCCTGACCGTCTCGGAAGGTGCGGTTCGAAAATACATCAAGGTGACGAAGCACGTTATGGCGACCTATGGCGTGGACAATTACACCAAGCAAAACGTCGAATGGTTAGCTGACAGCGTCGACTCATTGTTCAACAACGATCGGGCAAAGCAACTTTCGTTGAGTGACTTCTTGTGATCAAGCAAGCGGTGATGGTGCCGAAGCGTTCACTGCTTCTGAGACTCCCTGTGCGTATCGAGCAAAGTTCTCGTTGAACATAGCTGCAAGTTTGTCTGCTGTTGTGTCAAAGTCATCCTTATTCGCCCAGGTGCTGCGCGGTTGGAGCACTTCGGATGGCACGTTTGGACACTCCACTGGAACTTCGAAACCGAATCGGTGATCTTTGACGAATTCGACATCTTCCAAATCCCCATCCAATGCTGCGTTGAGCATGGCGCGTGTATGACGGATTTTCATTCGGTTGCCGACGCCGTATGCGCCGCCAGACCAGCCGGTGTTGATGAGCCAAGCCTTTGCCCCGTGCTCAGCCATCTTGGTGGAAAGCAGACCAGCATAGACGCCGGGGTGCATGGGCATGAAAGGTTCCCCAAAGCAAGCTGAAAAAGTCGCTTGCGGTTCTTTGACGCCGATTTCGGTGCCGGCAACCTTAGCGGTGTAGCCTGAGATGAAATGGTATGCTGCTTGAGCGGGGGTAAGTCGCGAAATCGGAGGGAGGACGCCAAATGCATCACAGGTCAAGAAAATCACGTTTTGTGGATGACCGCCTTTCGAATCATGGGTACGGTTTTCGATGAATTCAATTGGATAGGAGCCACGGGTGTTCTGAGTTTTTCTAGTGTCGTGGAAGTCTGGCACGCCATCTTCATCCATGACAATGTTCTCGAGGACGGTTCCGAACTTTCGGGTTGTACCGAAGATTGCCGGTTCGTCTTCTTCAGACAAATCGATGAGTTTTGCATAGCAGCCGCCTTCAAAGTTGAACACGCCATTTGCGCCCCATCCGTGCTCGTCGTCGCCGATAAGGGCCCGCTTTGGATCTGCGGAAAGAGTGGTTTTTCCAGTGCCAGACAGGCCGAAGAAAATGGCTGTGTTCTCGCCGGTGGTGTTGGCTGAGCAATGCATTGGGAGGATGCCTTTCTTTGGAAGAATAAGGTTCATCACTGAGAAAATCGACTTCTTGATTTCTCCAGCGTAGCGGGTTCCGCCAATGATCACTTCCTTTGCAGCATAGTTGACGATGACAAAGCATTGAGAATTCAATCCGTCTTCTGGGCTCGCTTCGAAATGAGGAGCGTGGAGAACGGTAAATTCAGGGGTGTGATGTTCGAGTTGTTCTGTGCTCGGGCGGATGAACATGTTGCGGGCAAAGGCGTTATGCCAAGCGTTGTGGTTGATCACACGGATCGGCAATGCTTCGCTAAAATCAGCACCGCAGTACAAATCTTGGACGAACAATGAATCCTGAGCAGAGAGGTATTCAACAACTTTAGCGCGCATTCGAACAAAGGTTTCAGCATCGGTTGAAATGTTGACATCGCCCCAGTTGATGTCTTCGGTCGTCGAAGGTTCGTCGACGATGAACTTGTCATTTGGTGACCGCCCGGTTCGTTCACCGGTCTCGGTGACAAGGGCTTTGTCAGCGCTGTACACGCCTTCACCACGAGCAACTGCGAGTTCGATCAGCGTAAGGGCATCGTGGTTCCAGTACACATCACCAGCAGGGGTGATTCCATACGAAGAAAGGTTCCCTGTTGGGGTCCCGTGGGCTTCGGCCATGCCAATGCCTAAAACGGGCCCTCTACAACCCTTGCGGCTGGAACGCCTATCAATCGTCGACAATGGGGGGGCGGTGATTGCGTCGGAGCCCTCCGATTAGAGGTTGGGGTGCGGAGGGTGTGGGGCAAATCGCACTGCGGTTGCCAGAATGGCGAGAAAGCATTCAAGGGAGCAAGAGGAGCGGGGGTCATGGCTGAAGTTCCAGGGGATGAATCAACCCCCCCTCCGTCCCGCGACGAGGTGTTGCGGAAACGAGATTTTCAGCGTCCAAAGGGCATCGCTCTCGATTCCTTCATGGTCACTCAAGAGGAACCCGATGAGCCATTAGCTCCTGTTGAATCTGCTGTCAAAGAACACGACATCGATGAAGCGGTTGGTGAAATTGTTTCAATTTTCTCATCTGGCGACGATGTGAGCAATGCGCCCGGCGCCATACAGCGTGATGGAACCGTGCATCGGGTTCCTGAAATGGACACCGTCGAAGATCTCGCCGTGCACGGTGAGCGCCGATTGAGCCTTGGTTTACTCGTGGCCATGGTTTTGGTTTGGTCCGCTATTGGCGCTCTTGTTGGCACGGTTCTGACCCCTGTTCTGAGCGGTCTCGGTCTGTTTTTCATGGGCCTGGTTGGCCTGTACTTCGGTGAACGATGGATCCCGAAAACATCCATGCGTTTACTCGGCGTTACTTGGGTCATCATCTCGATGAAATTATTCTACGGCCTTGTGCTGGATTCGTGGCACTGGGGCTGGTTTGATGCATCCCCCATTGGTGCAAATGAAACACTTGGAGTCGCTCTGCTTGCTGTTGTTGGAGGCAACATCATGCTTGCTCAGCGGCATAACGAAGATGCAATCGCTGCACAAGCAACGTTGATCCTCCTCATCGTTGGAAGCGCTGCTGGCGCTCTTTACGGCGAGATTGGTGTGGCCATTATGATTGGAACTGGGACACTGCTCATGCATAGCCTGGCGTTCATGAGAAGGTCGGGGAACCTCGCAAGCCTCGGTATTGCCTCATCTTACCTTTGGGTGGGTATCCACGCTCTTTCCAATGATTGGATGATATTTGGCGTCCAGGTGGTGCCGTTCGAAGACGATTTGCTCTTGTTCCTCCTCATGGCTGGTGTGACGGCCACAAACGCTGTTGTCGCCGCTCAGTTCGTTCGTGAAGAAAATTGGTTCTCAAGCGCTCTGCAAGCACTCGGCCTTGGCAAGCCTGCATTATGGTCGGTATCAGTTGGCCTTGGGATGATTGGAGCATTGTTGGCGATTGCAGCCCATCGCCTTGAGACCGGTTATGCTCTTGCTCAGTTGCTGCTCTTGGTTTCAGCATTCAGTGCGTCTTATCTTGTCGTTCGTGGCGTTCACATCAAAAATCTCGCACCGTTCATCCTCTATCCTGCTCCCTTCATGCTCGCTGGATTAGCCCTCTTGTCCTCGGGTGCGTTCGATGTGTCGTTGCCCGGCGGAATGAGTGGCTACAGCCTCTATGCTGCCATCACCGCCGCCCTCACTTCAGCCGCATTGTTGCGAAACCAAACCTCAGTTTCAGACCACGTCCTTTGGATGGGTGGTGGTATCATCGTCCTCTTGCTCACCCTGTTGATTCCTGCTGGTGAAAGTAAGGATACCGCTCGGTTACTGCTTGTCTCCCAAGGCCTCGTCTGGATCGGTCTGTCTTGGCTTGCCGTGAAACGCGATTCCCCTTCAATCGCTGGAACAGCCGTGCTTGGGCCGTGGGTATGGCTGGTTTTATTCGCAACCAATGCTGAAGCAAGACTCATCTCGATGGATTTGATACCAATCGCTTTGGATGAAATCGACCTTGCGGTCTGGATGGGGGTCTTGGTCGTTCAGCAAATCACCGTCAACGTTCACCATGGAGAAACAGGGTTGAACCTTGCAGCCAGACTTACCGGTGCCTCTGAACTCGGGGCGAGGTTCCGTGATTCAGGTATGGCGAAACTGTGGAATTTAAGTTTCGTATTCTCAGTTATTGTCGTTTGGGCTGTCGCTCGACCGGGAGGGTTGCCCATGCCAGGATTGCTTGTGGTGATGGGCATGTTGCTCATCGGTCATGCATTGATGGTGTGGCGCGGAAAGCACCTTGGAAAGCCTCGCAGTCTGATGACCGTCTGGGGTGTTTTTGCTCTTGTTCTTGTTTGGCAATACGGTCAATCGGCCTTCTGGGCTATGATTATGGTGGCTGCGTGCAGACTGATGTTGCTGGCTGCTGACCGGCGGAAGAGCGAGGGTGCGTCCCTTGCAGATCTCGAATTGACCGAGGCTTTGCCGGGACGTTTGTTGACCTTAATGCTCGGGTTTATCTCAGCATTTTACATCGTCATTAGCCTCGAACCAATCGCCAATGTCGGGTTGACGGGGAGCGACAAAATGCTGTCGTCAGAGATGAACCTGCTCGTTCTCTGCGGTGTTGGCCTTGTCGCCCTCACCTTCTATCTGGCTCGTGCTGCCACCTTGGAGAAGCTCTTGCCGCCTGCCTTTGCAGCGCTCGGCCTCATCGTCACAATGGCTTTGGCTGGAAGCACTTTGAGCATGTCGTTCGTCATCCTCGCAGCGATTCTGGCCTTCGTATCCTCCGGAATGTACCTCGCCGTCCAAGGCGAATTCCGTTCAGGATTGCGCGCCCTCGCCCGTCGCGAAGATCGTATGGAACGGATTCAAGAGAAACGGCAGCGCATGCAAGCCTTCATCACAGCCTCGGCACAAGGCGGCGACAACGTCGCATTGGATCTGTTGGAACGGTCCAATGCTGGACTCGATGTTTCTGGTGAAGTCGTGCAGTTGACGCAAGCGACACAGGCCCCTACGGCTGAGGCTGCAAACCCGAGCCAGCCATCACTGCGAATGATTGACACAGAACTTCTGGCCCTTGCTGAGAAACAACGCAAGCGATCGAAGAAGCAAGGGACTTCTGGGGAATTCGACCTTGAAGTCGGCGATATTCATCACCAGCCCACCATCGCCTTGATGTTCCTCATCACCACTATTCTCGCCACAACATTCCTCTCGTTCGTTACTGGTAACACGCTGATGAGCTTGGCCTTTGGTGTGCTGGTCTCCCTCCTCTTTGTCGGTGCTGCCCGTTTGCGGGCAAACGAAATCGGATTGCGCTTGCCAGATGTGATGGGTATTGAAGCCCCGATTGCCGTAGCCATGGCTGGTTTGGTCTTGGTCCACGTTGCAGGTCGAGCGGGTAATTCTGTCGTGGTGCTCGAGGACACCGTTCACCTGCTTGTCCTTGTGGCAGGATTGGTGATGCTCGCGGGGCTTGGCCTCATCGGTCGCAACGATCTTGGTTTGAGGCTGCCAAATGCCCTCGAAGGCATTGTTTTCCTCGCCATGCTGGACCGCATCATTTGCTTGTTGATCGGCGGCGAAGTTCCGCTTCCATTCAACGTCGATCCTTTCACTTCGTTCGGAATCACCTCCTCAGTTCCTTTGCTTGGAATTGAAACCGTACTCATCGGGGCAGTGCTCGGGTTTGATTGGGTCGAAGGAAAAAGGATTTCGCGAGGTATGCAAGATCACCGTGGGGCCGCAGGCCGCTCCGCATGGTTGCTTTCAGTCGCCGTCCTCTCCATCGGATTTGCAGGTGTTCTCGCTTTGATTTGCACCGCACGCCGAAGTGTTTGGTGGCAGCAACCTGCGCCTGTGCTCGTGGCGTGGGTTACGCTTCCTTTGGTGATTCAAGGAATCATGGCCTGGGGGCCCAGCATCATTGGCGCCCCTGCGATTCCAATGTTCCTCGTCGCTTCCATAATGGCGTGCATCACGGTCGTGTTTGTTGCTTGGACCGTCATGAACCGTCATGGATTGTGGCTGCCTTCGGGCTTGTGGGCGTTGCACCTCTTGCTGTTCCTGGGCTGCTTTGGATTCCCGAGTTTAGTCTACGCAGTGGTCTTCATCCTCATCGCTTCGGCCGTCTCTTGGGTCAGCGGCATTCTCACCCTGCGAAAGGGATGGCGCGTTGTTGGAGCACTCGATTTGGTGCTTGGATGGATCATTGCAGGCATCGTCTTGATCAACGGTTCATCCGTTGGTGGTTTGCTTTCGATATTACTCGCATCTGCGGCACTCTTAGGCGTCGTGACATGGCTCACTCAAACCTTTGAAGGTGAAATGGCGACCGAGTAAACTGAACCGCTTGGCAAACCTTAGCAGTCTTGATACAACCACGACCTTCATTGGCACATTGCCGATGTAAGAAGCGATGTTATCTCTTCCAGAACGACGCCCATATCAGAAGAATCAATGGCTGGTGAAAGCCTTAGTGAAATGCTGATCTTCGCTTGTGTCCCGCTGTTTCGCACACCGAGTGAAGCCGGGGAACCATCCAAGGTAAAGGAAATCAGCATGAGGTTCGGTTCGCCTTCCAAGCCGTGCCGGTCCCAAGAATCAACGGTGCCTTGTTGGCTGAAAAAATTCTGCGCAATGGTTTCAACTTCATCGGCGAGCGTGTTTGTGCCTGTCCAAAGAGAACGGTCGACGTCCTTCACCGACCGGCGTTGTTTCCATCCGCGCCTCATGTGGTGGTCCTTCTTGCCGACCGAGAACGCAAGAAGGTAACACACGAGCGTTGCAGCCCCATCGCCGACAAGCGCCCATGCATCAGCGCGATGGGGGTGGGGGGTGGCCATGACGAGGTGCCCTGAGTCTTCGACGCCCAAGCAGCATGGTGCAGCTTTGGAGGTGAGGAGGGTGTGTTCGAGGGCTTTGGAAAGCCAACGGTCGCCAACCGCTGTTTCGATCACGGTTACCTCGGCAGGGAGGCGATGCGCTGTCGAGAGCAGGGACAAATCGGATTCGATGCTCGCCGCAAGGTGCCAAGGGCGGTTGCTTTGGTGTGCTGCAGCGCTCAGAATGGCGTCGCCAAGAGCGTCGCCATCGACCACCATGAAGCCCTGCTCTGTCGCTTGTATCACCAAGCACCGATCGCCATCACCGTCAAGCGCGGCACCAACAATCGTGCCCGCAGGGGCTTGGCGGAGGTTTTGCAGCAACCGATGCGAGGAGGAAGCGGCTTCTTTGAAGGTCCATGTTTGCGTTGGAGAGAAATCTCCTGCACCACAGTTTAAGTTCAACGCCTCTGCTTCAGCACTCACTTCAACGGTGTGAATACCGCGCTCTGAAAGCCACGCTGCAAGCCACGTGTGAGCGGCTCCCTTCGAACAATCGAGAACGAATGGGTTGGCAAGGTGTGAGGCATCAAAACCTTGAGCGCCCACGAGGGTTTGGAAGTGTCCAAAGCGTTCTGTAAGCCACAGGGGGTGAGACGCTGAAGCGCCCATTGAGGCAATGTATGGTTCGCTGGCTTGGCTGAGTTCCTCTGCTTCAATCTCGTCGATTTCTCGCTCTTCAGATGCGAGAGCGTCGGCGACTGCTGAGACATGATCTTCAAAATGCGGGGTGGACTTGAAACCACGTGCATCGAACACCTTCAGCCCTGAATCGGAAACAGGATTGTGGCTTGCTGTAATCATGCAACCAAGCCGTGCGTTGTGGTGGAGCAGTGCTCGGTGCAAGGCTGGCGTTGCACACAGGCCAACATGAATCACGGAACATCCCACTAAGCGAAGGCCGAGCGTCAGTGCTGCCGTGAGTTTGAGGTTGTTTGGTCGCTCGTCCCAACCGATCACCACGTTCATTCCTGAACCAGAGAGTGTGTCCATGGTGCGGCCAAGGGCCTCACCGACCACCCGCATCAATGCAGGGCAAATCACTCGCTGTTCATGGAGAGCGAGAATGGCTTGGGCCTCATCTGGATTTGTTTCGACAACCCGTCCACGAATTCCATCGGTACCAAACAGACGACGAATCATTTCGTTTCACCTGTGGGTTGAATGTTCAGGATGGAGCCCCGTCACTGTCACGTTCGGCCATACGGCGCTCTGTGGCCCAAGAACGGTTCCTGGATTGGTAACGCTGTTGCATCCAAGCTGGCACCCTTCGCCGAGCACCGCGCCGAATTTGCGCAGACCGCTGGCGAGGCGCGAACCATCGAGGCGGAGATGAACTTCACCGCCATCGTTGCGGAGGTTGCTGAGTTTGGTTCCGGCTCCAAGGTTGACATCCCTGCCGAGGATTGAATCCCCGACGTAATTGAAGTGAGGTGCTTTTGCCCCCGGAAGGAGAATTGAATGCTTTACTTCCGTGTTATGGCCGACAACCGCACCAGCACAGATCCAAGAAAAAGGCCGGACATAAGCGCCATGGCGCACTTCTGCATCCGCTTCGACAAGGCAAGGTCCGATGAAATGCGCCGAAGGTTCCAGTTTCGCTGATGCGTGGACGACAACAGGCCCCTGTGATTCGTCGATTGTTGCCCCACTGTCTACAGGGTCTTGTGTTGCTTGTGAGAAGTCATTGATGGCCTGTAAAAGCTGTGCCTTGAGTCCATGAGCAGAGGTTGGGTCGAGGATGGCCCATGCCGGTGTTGCAGGGTCGAATTGTGGTACAGCGCCTGTTGGTGGTGTTGAAAAAAGGGATGGAAACAGTGCGTCCGGGCGAACCCAATTTGGCCAATCCATACATGGGCCATGAACCCCGTTCGCATGAATGTAGCGCTGCACTCACGCCGCAATGTGGTACATTCGCTTCCCTGTGGAATGATCGAGTGTGAACGCAATGAAATCGGAAAGGTAACGCGGGATGAAGAACCCCACCTTGCGCGCGGTAAGTCCATGGTTCCTCATGCGTCGTTCATTTGACAGGTGGTGGACGATGTCAGCAGCCGAACAACTCGGTTGCGTGGCAACGTATTCCACAATTTCATTCTTCAGTCGTGCAAGCCGTGCTTCTTTTTGCGTCCCGTTTCCCTTCATCTTTCTCATAATATACATCGTTCTCAGCGTATATCAAATGTTGATGGGTGGTCCGTGGGCGCCCGTGTTTCAGAGGATTTTTAGGACCGTGTTCCACTTCATAGACGACCCTCTGCGGAACATATCTTGGTGGAATTGGCGTTGTGGTAAGTGCGCTGTTCGAGCAAGACGACCCCTGTTATCGTAGCAGCCATGTCGGATGTGAATCGGAACCATCACTTGGCCAATGACAACTTCGGGTGCGGTCACGGGCGGGGCTTCGCGTTCAATGTTCTCATTTTCTCCATCCCACACGATTTCGGCATGGGCCGGGGCCATGATTGGTTCAAATTCAAAATGTAGCGCACCCTCTGCTGGTTTAACCGGTTTCCAGGTCCCTAAACGGTCGTTGTCCAGCCACGTGATCATTGCTTTCATTTGCTCCACTGTCGCCATCGTCATGTGGGTTTTTTCCCACCAGCCATGGGTTCGAGCGACTGTGATGTGATGGACGCCCGGGTATGTGTCACGGGAATCAAGGCCATCGGCGTAGGTTCGGCAAAGGTCGGTTAAACGAACCGTGAAGATCGGCAAAGGCCCCATTCGGATGTCTTGCAGCCGGTATGGGTTGGCAAGTTCTCCGAGCAAGAGAAACGGGCGGCGTTCGCTCATTGGTGGAGCGTCATGAGCGGCTAGAAGTTCGTCTACGGTTCCCTCTGGGCTGGTGAAAGCGGAGCAGTAGGATTGCAGGTCTGCTCCTGACAAAGGCCCCGCGGGCGCATCAGCAGGGGGTGTCAGATCACACAATGCAGAGGACGAATAGAACAACGGGTGTTCTGGTAGGGCGACTGGAGAATTGGATGGCGCATAGGGCCAAAGTCGAGGAGAACTGTCGCGCATGATGTCGCCTAAAGCCCGGGCTGTATCAATTCAACGCTCATGCTTGGAAGGTCGACTCTTGGAGGCATTGTGGGCAGGTGACTTTGATTGGACGGATCGATGGGATTCCAAGGGTCACACCACAGGATGGGCAAAGGATTGCTTGTTCGACACTTTTTCGGCGCTCGGCGGCTTGACTTGACGGATCATAAGCAAACCGGAAACTCCTCTTTTCAGCGGCGTTTTGAGCTGTTGGGGGGTCTGGCGTGTTCTTGCTCGAAGGCGCAAAAGTCGAGGGGTCGGCGCTGGAAGCGGGCTGGTTTGATCCGAGGTGCTGTTCGATCCATTCGCTTGTGACGCCGTATTGCTTTGAAACCTTATCAATTTCAAGGATTCTGTCATACCCACTCAGGCGAGCAAGGGTCTGAAAAACGACAGCGGGTACATCAGTCATGGTGAATGGTGAATTGCCATCATTCTTCACTCTTCACTTATATTGTGTCGGGGGTTTGCCGGTATCCGGAACCACCAATCTTAGATGTGGAAGTTCTCATGTCGCCGAAAGCCTTGAAAGAGAAGTGCGTGCGCCCCGGAACCAACAGAGGGACCTCAATGCCTCAACTCAAGCCCCGAAAACTGACGCGAGACGTCATGGCCAGAATGTCACCAAAGCAACGCGCAGAGACCGCACGGACGATCTCATGTGGAGAGACCATGCTTGAGGCACACTGGGTGTGGCACGATGCTTCGATGACCGATGTCATCGACGACCTAACCGCAAACAACTGGGACCACGTGTTTGTCATCGATCAAGAAGGCGCGCCTGAAGGTCGTATCCATGCAGTTGATGTTTTGAAAATCATAGCCAGGAAAAAGGTCAACCGTGACATCGCTTGGATGCATGGCATCCCTGCACGTCAGTTGGTCAACCTTCCACCAATCACCGTCACACAGACCACGCCCTTGCTCAAAGCAGGAGCGTTGATGCTGACTCACGATCTCAACCAGATTGGTGTTGTCAACAAGGAAGGCGCTCTGGTGGGCGTTGTTGGACACAACACGATGGCTCGGCACATGCCGAAGTTCATCCTGTGATCAAATGCCCCAATACCGCTCGGCTTGGGCCTGCTTGGCCTGAAGAGAGCGAACGATGGTCATGGTCATCCAAAGGACAACAACCCAAATCAATGGGTTTGTCAAATCCTCTAAGACCTTCTGAACGCTGAATTCATAAGCCGTACCGCCAAGCACATCTGTGGCGATTTCAAGTGCCTTATCGACAAAGGAATAAACGACCATTCCAAAGATACCGAGCACGATCAGTCGACCAGAAAAGGAACCGCGCTTGAGTCGAAGAAGCATGAATCCAGCCGTCGAGGTGAGGAAAGCAATCACAATCCAAGCCAGTGCTTTGTGAACCGCTTCAAGCCAGACGACAGATTGAGAGAAATCATCAGCAAGAGCGGTGTACTCTCTCCAGCCTTCTGCTACTGCAAAGATGGCACTGAACAGGGTAGCAGTCCACAAAAGCGATGAAAACATTGCAGCGTCTGCGTTCTCTCGCATCTCTTGAATGACTTTGTTTACCGTGGTTTCGATACCGGCACCCTTGCTCAGAATGTAGAGCCCTGTCACCATCGGCAAGCCACCGATCAGAAGGCCGCCTATTTCGTTCGGCAGCATGATTCCAAGCCCGAACACAGCAAGTACGAGCCCGAACGGAATCATAATTTTCGCTCGCCATTTTGGATCTTCTAGGGCTTTGACGATGTAGTAGTAGGTCCCTTCAATGCCCTTCGATTGCTTGACAATGATCTTTTGCACGTGGTCGATTCGCACCTGAGATTGGATGATTGGAAGCACGGATTCGTCTTCTGCTCCATCGGTAACAAGGATGGCCTTATCGGGTTGGAATTGGGCCACGACCTCTTCGAGTTGTGCTGCAACAGCACGGTCAGAGCGGAGACCGACTTTTTCGTCACCGGTAAGAATGGCGATTTCAACTTCATCTTCATCTGATTTCTCTCCGAGGATCTTGTCGTGTTGTGACAGAGCGCCAAGCATGGCGTTCGTGTCGCTTTCTTCTGGATCGGCAATACCGAGTTTCAGCGCCGCTGTGAGCACTTGACGCCGTCCAATGACGGGACCTCGAATCGCTGTTTTGATCCCAAGATCGTTGTCTCGGTCAACTGTCAAAACGAGTGTTCGTACCATTAAAAATCCCCGGTGGTCATGTTGACCTAAGTGTTCACCCAATTCAAATGCTTCGCGCGAAACCCCGAACATCAAGGCGTTCGCTGAAGGTTATTCTTGAGGCGGTGGTGGTTCCTGTTCTGGTTGGGCCGCTGGCGTTGGTTGTGCAACGGGTTGTGTGCTTTGGGTTCGAGCCTTCCAACGCTGAGTGGCCCGTATGTACTTGAGAGGGTGGTCGAGCCAGGGCTGGTCGCACAATCGGTCGTCGCCCGGCAAAACTGGACAATTGTGGTTGATTTTCAATTTACCACAGCTCGAAGGAGTGTAGCCATGCTGGTAAACGTGGTCAACTTGGTAGCCCGTGGTGCTCTCGCTGAAATCTGGTGCGCTGCGGAAAAAGTTCACACACGATTCTTTTGGAAGGGCGAGCACAGCGGACATCGAGGCCAAAAACAGACGGCCGAAGTGGTTGAGGTTGACCCCCATTGCAAGGTCTGAGGCCGCCTTTCGCATGCATGGAGGCCAATCTGATTCGTCCGCCCCAACCAGCGCGATGGCTTCACTTGCTTGATTTGACATCAGGTTGCGGACCATGCCGACTGGTTCTGCCAATCGGATGGCCAAGTCGGTGGTGATTTCTGCCATCTTCTCCAAAGCATCTTGTTCAACACCTCGTTTGATGCGTTCACGAAGCAAACGAGCGAGTTTTGCTGAAGATCCGTAGGTTGGTTCGTCGAACAGCGTCACCCATCCTTTGTTGACATCGCAATTGGGCAATCGCCATCGTGCTCCAGTAATTTTAGGGCAAATCTCGATGAAGTCACTGAGCCCAACATTCCACACCGGGCCCGATTGAGATTGGCGCATGGACCGCATGTCACCGGTGCCAGAGCCGATGCTCATGGCCGCTTGCATACCGCCTTTGCCTTCCTTGCGCTCGAGTTCGCTGATGTAACTGCGGGCGATGTCTTCGATGTTTTTTGTGTCCTTGATCAGAATTTGTTCAGCCCGAGCGGCCTCTGCTTGGGCCCAGCGTGCAATCAAGCGTTCGTCTTCTGAAGCACAGACAACAAGGCGAGCGTAATAGAACGAAAAAGCCTCAACAATTCTGCCTTCTTCGGTGAACAAATCGCCGCCAACCACTTCGACGCCTTCTTTGGACTGAATGGAATCGATAAGGCGAATCCTCGCTCTCGAACGCGCCTTTTCCATCCATGAACCGTCCAGAAGTTCGTCCAAATCGATGCCATGTTCGACCGCCATGGAGCGAATCCAATCGCTGGCCTGAGGCAGGAACGGGTAGCGGGCGAACGTCACCTCATCGTCAAGTTCCGGGAGGGACCTTGGGACGGGCATGACTTACCCACGCGCAACGACCGCATAAGAACTTCAACGGATGATTGATGAGGGCGGGGTGGGAGCAAAGGGCATGCACGAGGCGTTTCATCAGAGCCTCATCGATGTTCAAAGTGAAGTCCGAGCAGCCTTTGAGTGGTCGGTTGCCAGTGACCGAACAAGTGCAGAGGCCATGGTCGCTTGCGTTGCAAATCATGCCGCTATGATCCCTTCATGGCGCAACTCAGAACGAAACCTAACGCTTGATCAACTTCGCGCGGCGTTGCTTGCTGCGAAAGAAGTCGTTGTTCTCGGGGCTGCCATCACCGAGTCTGAAGTTGAATCTATCGACATGGATGGCCGGCTGATCATTGCGGCTGATGGCTCGGTTGGCGCACTTTCGGACCGCTCGAAACTGGCGTGCGTGGTCTCGGACTTTGATGGTGGCGTGCATCTCAATGGCGCTGCTGAACAAGGAACAGTGATGATCGTTCATGCTCACGGTGATAACTCAGTTCGATGGGTGGAATGCCTGAACACCTGGTCGCAGTGCCCCACGCCTCCTCGGCTAATTCTCACACATCAAACGCCTGAAGTGCTGTCAAACGCTCACAACTTTGGCGGTTTTACTGACGGAGATCGAGCCGTGTGCTTTGCTTTGGCCATGGGCGTTGCAAAGGAAAATATCCGCCTGGTAGGCTTTGCATTAAACAGGGTAGGGATCTGGTCGGCCACCACTGTAGCAGAGCGGAAATTGGAGAAATTGGTCTGGATGAACCGTATTTTAACATCGGTTGGCCTTGATGATGCGGTTGCCAAGTAAAGAATACATACCATCAAAAGCAAGAGGACGAAACAAATTTTACTATGAAGCGGAAACGAATCGTCAATCTGGTGTTATGGCCAGTTGCTTTGTTGGTCTTGAATGCGCTATGGATGAGCGTTGCGGGTGGCAGTGCTCCTTACGAAATCAACGACGAGGATCACGCCATTGAAACCCGCACTGTTGAGTTGAGTGCAGTGTTTGGACAAGACAAGGCTATGCCTGCCGTTTTTGAAGTCGCCTTCATTGGCGCATCCGTCGATGAAGGCAACGTCTCTTGGACCATTCGCGATGCATCGGATTCTGTGGTTGCAGAATGGAGCGGGATGCTCTCCGATGAAGCGCCAGATTGGAGTGGAGACCTCATGCCGGGGGCATACACGGTGGAGACAACCGTCGATTCCGGAATCATCACCAATCAGGTTTTGCAAATTCAACCGTTCGAATCATACCGCTTTGAAGGCCATTTATTGCTCTCCGTGATGCTTTTCGCCATCGCTTTTGGCGAAGTGTTGGTTCGTCAGAAAGGCGGGGCCTACCTCGCTAAGCGAAACGCAAGCAAGCCCGAACAGCCCGAAAAGAGTCCATTCAAACCCTTGCGTGCAGGTATGCCTGAAGAAGACGTAGACATTGACGAAGAGGGGCCCTGGCGGACGCCTCTTGGTCGTTGACCGCCTGCTCATTCCTCATCGGCGTCGTGTTCTTCAGGTGCTTCATCGCTAGCAGCTACCGGTAATTCCACTGGCTGCTTGTTGCTATGTTCGTCAGCGGCTGCATTATGCTCCTCAACGATGTCGTACTCCAACATGTTCTCTCGCTTGGAACGCATGCGTTCGAGACGGAACCCTTGGTGGGTTGCAATCAAGCGCATCTGCAATGCTCGCTCATAACCAAGGCTGATGTTGTGAAGTTCTTCTTCTGATTCGGCAACTGCGATCGATTCGGCGAATTCCTCAGTGCGTCGGTCTCGAAGAACAAAGGAGAACGCAAGGTAGATGATGCTCGGCATACCAATGGCCAAGGTCAACAAATCCCAAGAGTCGAGGCCGATGTTCAGCACCGGGATGCTCACAGAGAATGGTTCGACTGGGAAATCAGCACTGCTGTACGCATCGGTACCGGCAATCAATTCCTCAACGTCAGGGGTTCCGTCGTTGTCATCATCGCCGTCGCCGTTATCGCCGCTGTGGTCGCCGTCAAAGTCGACCCACTCGGAAGCATCTCCGGGGAATTGATCTTCATCGACAATGCCGTCACCATCGTAATCTTGCAACGATTCGAGGGTGATGAAACCATCACGATCGAGTTCGTAGTTCAGTGGATCGAAGTAGCCATCGTTGTCGTAATCAAGGGTACAATCTCGGAACAATCCTGTCTGCTTATCGGTGCACTTGTCAGGCGTGTCGCCTTCCATGTTGTCACCGCGGCCATCGCCGTCAGCATCGGACCATTGTGTAGGTTCTTGTGGGAACTCGTCCTCATCATCATCGTAACCATCGTTGTCAAAGTCATGTGTGCACAACCGCTCTTCCTGGCTTTCAGGATCGAGGCAGACGTCAGCATTGAGCCCAACTTCGTTGTCGCCCAACCCATCGCCATCGGCGTCAAACCACTGGAGTTCGTCATCGGGGAATTCATCCGGATCTGTCCCTGTGGGATCGTCACCAAATCCATCGCCGTCTCTGTCTTGCCATTGAGTCGGATTGTCAGGCAAGTCGTCGCCGCCTTCAACCACTCCGTTGTCTCCATAGCCGTCTCCGTCACGGTCTTGCCATTGTTCAGGGTCGTTGATGAAGGCGTCTGTGGTCAAACTGTATGGAGCATCGCCCCAGCCATCACCATCGGTGTCGTTCCACTGGTATCGGTCCTTCGGGAATTGATCGCCATTTTCGACATCGCTGTTGTCACCATAGCCATCACCATCGCTGTCCACCCACTGTTCGCTATCTGCGGGGAAAGCATCTGGGTTTCGTCCACCTGCGTTATCGCCATAGCCGTCTTCATCTGCATCTTCCCATTGAGTTCCATCAAGTAGGAAGGCGTCTGAATTGTCGCCATAGCCGTCACCATCAGTGTCTGTCGATTCATTTGCATCGTTCGGGAATTCGTCCGCAAGGACGCCAAATGGATTGTCACCATAGCCGTCACCGTCTGCATCGCTGCACTGAGTTGGCAAGGTAGGGAATTCGTCACCGTTCACACCGTCTGTGTTGTCGCCGCAGCCGTCTTGGTCTGCGTCTTCCCATTGGGTGGGTTCGTAGGGGTGGCTATCTGCCAATCCAAACGGATGAGCCAACCAGGTCGAGGAAGCATCGCTGTAACTGTCGCTATCGGAGTCGATGCAACCTAAGCGGTCTGCTGTGCTGTTGCCTGCATCGTAGATGCAACCATCAGGCTCGTAAGCCCAGGCTTCTTGATTGTCGCCATAGCCGTCGCCATCAATGTCGCTCCATTGTGAGGCTTCATCGACAAAGGCATCGGCGTTGTTTCCGTCTTGGTTGTCACCATAACCATCGCCATCGCCGTCGACCCATTGTGTTGGGTCGTTAGGGAATTGATCGGTGTTGTTTCCATCAGCAGCGTGGTCGAGGTAGCCGTCGCCGTCCCAATCTTCAGGATTGGCTGTTGCGTTGTCGGTCAGCGGATCTGCTTTGTTGCTGATGCCATCACCATCGTCATCTGCGCAACCAAGTTCGTCGACCCAGCTGTCACCGTACTGTGTTGGGCAAGGATCTGATTGGTCGTCGTAGCCATCGTTGTCTCTGTCTGGGCAACCATAGAGGGTCTCGTTGGTGTTGTCCGGGCCGGCAGCAAGCGTTGAATCGCCTGATTG
>CAJJAV010000029.1 GCA_905182125.1 uncultured Candidatus Poseidoniales archaeon | reverse complement strand
CTGACGGAATCGATTCACTCAACTCCTTAGCCAAATACTCCCGAGAATTTAGCGGTGGACAAACCTCGTTGTTCATTTTTAATGCAGAAGAACGGACAGCCGAAGCACAAGCAAACAACACGGATAACATCCGTGACTTACCGGTGTTGGATGCCATCGATGCTTTAGAATTGCAAATTGATAACGTCGATGAGACCAACACCACCAGCATCATCACCTTCCTAAGAACAATCCCCGCTACGATCACCTTGACAGATGGGGTCACACTCTACGAAGGCAGCCTCTGGGATTTGCTTCACGACCCGTGTTGGGAAAGCAATGACCCAATCGAATGCAACGTCTGGCTAGGTCTCGAATTAACGGGCCCAGACGGTCGCAAAGGCCTTCGAAAGGACATGGTGAATGCGGTCTTTGATACCTTGAGTGAAGAAGTGCGTTCGATGCTGTTGAATGAAGAAGGGACGAAAGCCATCGTCTATGTCACCCAGCCATACATGAACCTCAATGTTGCAGGGGAATTGCGCAACGAGATTGACGGCCTACTCTCGGAAGAACCAGATGTCGCCAAAACAAGCACTTCGCTGCTCACTGGAGGCCTCCCCGTATCGCTTGACATCAACGACGGGATCCATGACACACAAACCCTAACCACGATCGTAACGCTCTTGCTCCTCACCTTGGTTTTGGCCATCGTATTCCGATCGCCTCGCTTGGGAATTTACACCATGATACCGGTGGCTGTGGTGATCCTGTGGCAACCTTTGTTGATGAAAAGTGGAGACGTCAATGTCAACATCTTTACCGCGATGATTGGAACGATTGTCTTTGGAATAGGGGTTGATGATTCGATCCACGTGATGCACAGGATCCAAGAAGAAGGTGAGACGCCAACAGGCATCGCCAATGCGATTGAAGAAACAGGTCAAACTATTTTTGAAACGACAATCACAACGATTTCAGGTATTGCTGCCGGCTTTTTAGCAGCCTTCCCTGGGTTGGAGAACTTCTTTATGATCATGTGCATGTTAATTTTCTTCGCCTTCATCACCAGTGCTTTCATGCTCCCAGCGATCATCACCCTCGAACACACCATACGCAGCAAATTACGTGGTGAGGATGACTGGAGGGATTACGGAGATGGAATCGCTTTAGCATCACCAATCTCAATGAAACCGCTTGATGCGGTGTTAGAGCAGTGAAGCATCCGTAACTACGAACGATGACGGACTGTAAGCCCTTGCGATAGCCCCGTGTGCGATGTATGTCTTGTCGGTACGGTTGTACACGTATACGGCTACGGACCCCCTATACTCGTGTTTGAGTCTACCCTCGATGTTGTACTGGGCCTACGAGGGGCCCCCTGTGTGGGGCGAATCATTTCTCAAATACTCTAACATTCGACCGTTATTGGTTCATGTGTGTCGATTCGACCTGGTGGTGTTGTGGTCCATAGCAGTTCGGACTGAGTCTAAGATGGAATACTGTCATCCGCAGCAACGGCACGGATGCCGCGGATGCTGCTCATGGCAGTGTCGTGGACCGCTGCCCGGGTTGTATCTGTCACGTCGATGTTTTCATCGCTGTACCTTTCAGCACTTTAGAATACAACCGCAGCACATTGAATCCATCGCAGTCATCGTCCAGACCATCACATAATTCGGTGAAGTTCTCGCCAAATTCGAACCTGTCGCCTTCTGATAGCGTTCCACTTGAATCTGAATCAATGAATGTTACAATCCAGCAAAACTATCGAAATCCGAAGAGTTGTCCCCCTCTCCACGTTGCCCTCCACCTTCAGGCCCTAGAGGTACAAGAGGACACCGGCAATGTCCAGGAGGCTTACCTTCACCTCAGAAGAACAGATGTTTCCGTCGCTTCCAAACATCGATTTTTCAACACCGGATCGGTCCATGGTTTGTGTACCGTTGCCAGAGCGAGCAGAAGCTTCTTGTGAGATGCGGCGGCCGAATCACTGCCGTACGCAGTCAAATTATCGATGGTGCAATTCGAAAGCACGAGGAAGTAATCATCCAAACTTCCCTCCATACCATACGGTCCACTTGGGCCTGCAATGAAAACTTCGACTTCCAAAGCATTCAATCCCTTGGGATCTTCACTTCGAGAAGTTGTGTTCTCAGCGTCCACTTGTACAACAGGTGGGATGGTTTCGAAGTAGAAGGGGATGGCCAAACACGGTCTCATCGTATCGCTGCATGAAGTTGAGGCGTTACCTCCTCGACTGTTCGCAGGCTCTGTAAATTCAAATTCTCCAAAACGCAATTCCGAACCTACGGATTCAAGCAAGATTATGTTAAAGGAAGCACGCACTGAACAATCTATGGAGCATCTCTCTGTCCCAGATCGATTGTTGTTGGCCATTGAATTATAGTAAACGTTCGAACCAGTCGCAACCGATCCAGGCGAAACATTGCTGCTCCTGTTGTTGGCGTACTCTGTGATCTTAAATCCATCTTCGGTCATTTCACCCATGATTTCAACATGGGTGTCCGTGGTGTTGTTTTTGCCCAAGTAGTGAATTTGTTGAGAATTATCTCCTTCAAGAGATGTTTCTATGATGCGAGAAATTACATCGTCAAACTCTACTTGATCCAAGGTCGGGAAGCCCATGGCGAGAAAGACATGCTTACGCTTGAAAGATTCGTGATGGTCGATTGTCCCGTTTTCCGAACGAGCCGATGATTCACTTGAGATGCTGCCGTCGAGATGAACATAAGTGTTGTTGGAACTCCTGATTCCTGGGCCGTGTTCAAGATTGCCCCTAAATTCATCATAAGTTGATGCTGTTTCCATCGAATAATTGTCCCATTCACCATCATTGAAATTCTCGACTTGAACGGCGTTGTCAAAGACGGTCTGACTTGAATAATGCAGGACGATTCACTCGATACCTCGCCTCCAGTACTGGTTCTCCACCAGGGCCGGTGGCACACTGGCACCACTGCTTACAATCCCAATCTGCACACTCTGTCTTTGTTGAATTATCCGAGTTCGTCGCCCTCGTGTTTGGATTGAGGCATCCACGGTATTCAATTTCTTGATTGTAATAATCTGAAGCGAATACCTCTTGCACCGCCATACTGTGATTGGTAATGTTCTCTCCACCATCTCCCCATGTGATGCTTTCATCGACCATTAAGCGATAGCCAACTGGCTCGGTTAAATTGTCAATAGCGTCTTTACTCCATGAGTTCCAGAATACATCTTCTGCTTGAATGAGTTGTTCCATAGAAAGGCATAATTTGGAATCATTTGTAGCATCCACGTCATAATTCAATGCTGTCTGATCCATGCAACCCAAAACTTCCACTGCTTCTGTAACCTCGTCAATTGCGTCGGAAATTTCTTCAATTGGGTCGGAAATTTCTTCGACGGTTGAATCTGAAATACATCCAGCTAAGGAAACGGTCAGCAGGAGAAGACAAGCAGTAATTACACGCGCACGCATGTACTTCGCTATCTTACAACGGACATAAACTATTCTCAATAATAAAAAATTGGTCGCAAGACAACAACAATCAAAATAAGCGAACATTGGTGTTCCTATCTCATTAATACTTCTCACGAGAGTGAATAAATGGTTTACTTATGAGTACGAGGGGTTATCCTCAAGCCCTTATCCACAATAATTTCGTTCACATGGGTTCGTAGTGGTCCGTGTTGAACGCTAGCGTTTCCCCAAGATTGGACGGGTTACCAAAAGGGTGGAGGGAGTAGGGAGTAAGCCCCTTTCTGTTACCTTTCGGTGACCGCATTCAACTTAGCATCCTACCTGTCCCTCGGCGTGCCGCGTCAGCGGGACTGTTTGGACTTGCTCCAACGGGGTTGCTCGTCTCATCGACAACAAGGCAATCTCTGTCTTTCAACGTCATTGTACACACCTTGCATCGTTCGTTTCTGCTGCATTGACCTGACCATTTCTGTTCTCTTACTTCTGTAAGCCGTCTGCACTGTGGAGAGGGGACTTTCCTCAGAGTCGAACTCTGTCAGCGATCCTCCTACTCCCTCCAACAGGTCCTTTGGCATCGAGGTTTCAAACCCTTCGCTGTGGAATGAAGATCACTTGTAGGGATTCTCACCAGGTGATGAAGAGGCCTGTTGAGCACCATAGGGGCCGGATTCAGGTGGGGTTGTGGATTGATTCTGCTGAATCGTCAACCCAGGAGCTTGATAGTTTTTCATGAGGTAGTGTACCATGCCCTTTGGTTGAGGCGATTGCAAACCGAACAAAAGCACGGCCACAAGCGACACGCTGAGCAAGAAGATGATGATCGACAAGGAGCATTGGGTTGACGGCAGCGACACTGCCGAGCACGCCTTCTGTTCGAGGTTCATCAACAAAGACAGTGCTTGTTTGGGCCGAGGGACCTGCAATGATGTGGTATTCAATCCACATCGTTCCTGAGCGGTCAGGCATCCACTCTTTGCTGTAGTCGAATTGCCCACCTGCAGGAATTTCAACTTCACGTGCATCGATTCGAGTTCGAGCTCCGTTGCTTTCAACGCGTTCGACAAACATCTGCGCCGTTCCGTTGGCAAGGCCATTGTTTTCAATGGTCACGCCAAGGCGGAGGACATCTCCTTCAGCGATGTCCTTTGATGGTTTCATCGTAGGATTGGTAAAGGTGTAATCTGCAACTCGCTGTTCAAGCGTCCAGACCGACAAAGGCGCATCAATGTCATTGAACACTGGCACCATTGGATGGCCTGCAACATCCGAGCCGGTGACCCAAATGCGCAATTCAAGGGCTTGGGTACGCATGGAGGTGGTGAGTTGGTCTTCAAGGTCAAAAATCGCTTCGGTCGGGATCATCGAGCCATAGGCCCGTCCACCAACCACATTGAGTGCAATATACATTGCAGAGCCTTGCGAGTCCAAGACCTTCTTGATGGACCGCCCAATTCAATGTGAGTTTATCTTCACTTAATCGGTCCTCTTCATCAACGAGGATTTCGAACTTCAATGAGGACCAAGCCGATTCCTCAATGATTGAATTGACGCTAGGTGAGGCGACCCCCACGATGCTTGGGGCTTGATTATCGACGATGAAGAACGCAAAAGGTGCGGAATCTGTTCGATCTATCGCACCATTCGGGGGGTCATCAAGAGCGCTTGTGAGCCCATAGGTACCAGGTGCAAGAGGGGAAATGACAACCCCTGTGAACGAGCCATTCACAGATTCCACGGCGGCTTCAATACCGCCAAGGTCCAACATCAGATCCACAGATTGCATGACTGCCATTTGGGAACGGTACCAGACTAAATCCCCCATCACGCCCACATCAGAGCGAGGTTGGATCCAAGTCCCAAGTCCAGTGAGTGCTCCATCGCCAACAGTGAACGACATGCTGCTACGAGGGATTTCAAACTCTCCGGAGAAGCGCCAGTCAAGGGAAGAAAGGGAGGCGATGTTGGATTGTCGGACTTGTCATGAACCAACACCGAGGGGGTACGGACCAAACTGACGTCGGGATTAAAGCCCCATTGCAGCGAGAAGTTGACGTGGAATAGGCCCTCACTTGAGAACACATCATCGCCATTCACGGGTTCCAATTCACAAGAATCAATCGCAATGAAGACCTCGTTGGTTAGGCATTGATTGGTTGTTGAATTCCAGGTTATTTGCACCGGAGTGTTGTGGTTGCTCGCCAAGTCAATTTGAATGACTTCAAGATCGGAGACACCGTTCATGTCCCACACAGGAACGCTGAGGTGGTTGCCTTCCCCTGGATGCAGCCATGCATCGCCTGCAAGGTGCCAGGAAGGGGGAGTGGAGCCCAACTGGGGCGCACCGTCGTTGTCAATGAGGACGTTGAACAGCGGGGTTTCAAAGCTGCCCGAAGCAAGCATTGCGTTGCCTGCAGCATCCGCTACATCCAGCCATCCGCGGAGGATGGAACCTGACTGATAGGCGGAGGAATCGAAAGGATAGGTGTAGTGACCTTGTACGCTGGTGCGATTGTTCGGGATCTCCAGTTCGTAAATCGAAATTTCACCCGCATCCATAACCCCGTCGAGGTTGGCATCATCCGTCCAAGAGTGCCAAATGTGGACATTGGCTTGGAGGGGAGGACGGGGCGGTCGGCGATGAGGAAGTTCAGCTCTGTTGTCGGCGCCGCTTCGAGGTGGTCGAATGTTTGATGTTCATTCCGAGCAATTCTGGAGCGACGGTGTCAAAGGAAGGTCGCGTTGTTTGGTGGCGTATGATACGCTTTGCCCTTGCAATGGAGTTGGATTCTCAGTTCGACGTTTTCTTTTTTGTTGGTACGCTCCATGGAAGGCTGCCATGCCGTGTGAATACGGACGTGCATTGTTTTTGCAGGTCATCGACAAAGAGGCATACATCGACGCTTCCGGTTCGTGGGGATGGTGTGTTTTCGATGCCTTCGAACCCGAGTTGGGCTTCGATGGTCACCGCATCGCCGGGGTGGAGGAATGGATGTGGCCAGTTCCGAAGCGACTGCCGTAGCGGAGTTCACAGAGCGCCAATGAGGACAGTTCCACATCGTTCTCGACGCCCTGTGCGAATCCGAGGCCGTAAGTTCATACGTGACTGGAATCATGGGCCCAGTTGGCGCAATGAGGTTGACTGAGACCGTCAAGCGATGGTTCATCGTCCCATTGCTCTGTGAACTTGAACCGGTGGTCGATCTGCAGGAGCGCCCCGCTGCCAAGCACGGTTGTTTTCGACCCGAGACGCACCGTTGTCGGACCACACCATGAGGTGCAGTTCCTTGAGCAGTGAACAACCCAAGTCACCCGTGGCTGGGAGGGAAGACGAAGGGGCAAATGCGGTCTGAGAAGAGCGGACCATGCCTTGGAGGTGCAACGCCACAGACCAGCCGTTGGTTTTGACATGGGACGCGGCATCGGTGACACCGCGCGAGTGTTGAGAAATCAAAGGTGCTGCTCACCTCAATCCAATCGGTTGAGGGGACAAAAGTATCGCTGACGTTGGTGACTTGCATCGAGACTGGGATCCACCGAGGTCTGCGTGGTGATCACGTTGAGCAAGTGTGAGAGTGAACGTGCGCCCGTTGAAGCCATGCGGACGGGGAGGCATGATTGTTTTGAGCGCCATCCGACGGCGGCTGCTGGAGTGCAAGCTGGCTGTTGAGGGCGATGACAAGAGGATCAGTGGAGGTGAAAGTCCATGCTCAAGGATGCGTCATAAGGTGCGAATAAACCCACCAACCAACACGGTCAGCACTCGAACCAGCAGAGCCTATAGAAAGTTGTACAGATCGGCCAGAGGGCAAGCCCCTTGGGATCCCGTGTGAAGCAGATGGCCTGAGACAAGCGCTGCGTTGAGCGAGGTCACTTCCGTAAGGAGTGAGGGTGAGATCAGGGTCAGATCTTGCACGTTCAGGGAGGGTTTTGCTTAAGATCACCTCTTGACCTGCGATCGACACGGCCATGCCTTTGCGGACGGACTGAGGATGGGGAGGCAGGCGAAGCGATTGCCAAACTCAAAGGCCTCCACGCCCGCGAGCGGCAACGCGAAGTCGAAGGTCGCAGCGGCCGACGTGCAGTTGAGGTCCTTGCGTATGCCAGCATTTCGCCGTCGAGGAAACGGTCCTGAATGCCCAGTCTGCCCCACTTCTGGCAACATCATCGACCAGTCATTCACACCGTCAAGTCCGACATCGAATCGAAGACCATCAACGACGCTGGTGCGAATCATTTCCACATCAAAGGTGCTGAGGGTCCATGACCCACCAGTTGAAATCACCCTGAACTGAGCGGTGTACATTGGTGCATCGAACCAAAGTTGCACCCCTGGCTGCAGATTTTGCCATGTAACACCACCGTCAACAGATGCTTCGAGGGTGGCTGCTGAACCTGACAACAAACTGTTAGAAATCACACCTGCAAAACCGCTTCGGACATGATAGGAAGGCGAGACCAGATCACCGGTGCCTGATATTTGACCCGCCGTCCATGAGGCACCTTGCAGCTGCCAACCTTGGTTTGTTGGATCTTGATGGAAGTCTTCGAACAGTGCCCCGTCAAAGTGGAACCCATGGATGCTAGGAACGCCCATTGAGCCGCTCTCCATATGGACATCCAAACGGACAAGGGGGTGAGCATGCCAATCGACCATCCCAAGATCGATGCTTCGCCCAGTCATGTGTTCAAAACCATCCACAGGCTGATTGGTCGACGCATCAAGGAGACGCCATTCAAGCACTGCGTTACCAGGAATTAAAGCGTCCATGTGAAGGTACCCAAAGGCTTTGTTTTCGCCTTGGCCCAAAAGACTCGGTCCAAACGCCGAGGATGTCCAATTACCCTCACCGGATGAAACCCCGGTGTTGGTTGGTAAAACGGACACGTCGTCGACGTTCCAGCCTGTGTAGGTCACGGAGCCGTCCGTTGTCCCTAGGCCAAAGCGAACTTGGAAGTTTGGATTGTTTGCTACATAATTCGTGATGGAAATAGTCTGAGTGGTCATCGAGCCGTCGTTGACGGTACCCGAATTGGAGTAGACACTCACCCAATTTCCATTCGCTCCCTTCACAGAGACATAGGCGTGATCAAAGGAGGAACTCTCAACGCCGAGGCGCTTCTGGAATTCCAATTCCCAATTGCCAGAGCAGGAAGAGCAATCCATGACAGGTGAGGTCGCCCATGTGGTTGAACTCATGGAGTTTGGATAATTTCCGTTGTAAGTGTAAATCGCTGAGACACCGCTGCTGACTCCGCCTGTTTGCCCGAGGCCAGTATCGAAGCCCCAGAGCCAGCCTGTTGAACCGAGCGTCCATCCGTGTGAGGCTGTTTCAAAATCATACTCCCAGCCCTGTGGAAGAATGGTGAGCGATGTTCCGTTGACGTCCATGCCGTCATACACAGCCCCGGTTGAAAAATCGCTGGAATCCGTCCACGACGAAGCCAAAGAGGATGGAAGCCTCATGGGTTCAACTTCGACATCAATGCCTTGGATAGCTTGACCGTCAGGCACCTCGAATTCGATTTTGGTGCTTGCTCCATCGGGAAATGAACCGATGGTTATGCTCTCTGCTTGTCCTAAAGTGACGGCGTGTTGCTGTGATGTACCATCGTCGAATTCTCTTGGTTCAGCAGGGGTGTAACCTTGCAAAAGTGTGGACATGAGAAACAGGACAACAACAACGAATGAGCGAAAACCCGCTGCCCCACCAGTGCCCATAGGACGACCTACGCTCCTCGGCAGGTGAAAAGACTTCGGCCAAATATTCCAAAACATCGAAATGGGATTTTGGAACGTTCACGCCAACATCGATGGGCAAAGCCTCAAGGGCTTTCCGCTGTGAAAGCGTGTCATGAGCGATGTGGAAGCCCTCAAGAAAGAGGCAGGTATAGCGGCATGTGCATTCGTGAAAACTGGCATGAAGGTGGGTCTTGGAACAGGATCAACTGTGAAACACACCGTTGTGGAACTCGGTCGGCGTATGGCCGAAGAGGGGCTTGAAATCGTTGGTGTACCGACCTCATTAGCCACCGAAAAACTGGCGATACAAGTTGGCATACCTTTGGTTGAATTGTCGTCGATTGATGGACTGGACATCGTCATTGATGGCGCAGATGAATACGACCCTCAATTCCAACTGATCAAAGGAGGCGGAGCGGCGTTGCTACGAGAGAAGGTTGTGGCTCAAGAATCTGCGGCAATGGTTGTCGTTGCTGACGATCGTAAGCGGGTTGCTGCTCTTGGCGCATTCCCCCTTCCAATCGAAGTTACCCCTTTCGAATACGAAGCAACCATTCGCGCTCTCGGCCGCCTCCTTGATTGTCGAGTTAACTGTCGAATGGCCGGTGACAATGCCGTCGTGACCGATAATGGAAACATGATTGCAGATGCGCACATGGGACCCAACATCACAGATCCTGTCGCAATGGAAGCTGCCATCCTGAACATCGCAGGTGTGGTTCAAGTTGGTTTGTTCAATGGTATGTGCGACGCAGTCGTTTTGGCCGGCTCCATGGGCGTTGAAACAATCATCAATCCTCGTGGACGATTGAACTGATGCGCCACGGGACGATGTCCGTCAATCATTAAATACGGGCGGACGGACGGCGGGGTGGGCTTGTAGCTTAGTCAGGTAGAGCGATGGACTCTTAATCCATCGGTCGCGGGTTCGAACCCCGTCAGGCCCGCCACTCAAACATCATTTGGTTTGTCAATCACGATGCCGAGAACACTCGACGTTGGGATTTTCCCAAAGTTATGAGAATCTTCGGAAGAGGTTGGATCGGTATTGTCCCCTTCGACAAAGAGTTTAGCACCCTCGATGGAAGTAACCCGCTTCACAAGGTGGAGCGATGTTTTGAATGGATGCTTGAACACGACAACTGAACCAACACTGACCGCAGATTCAAGCAGTTCAGCACAGAGCAAGCGATCGCCTTCGCTGTAAGTTGGCCACATGCTGTCGCCAGAAACAACAGCAATGAAACGTGCCATGAGGGGTCCTCAACTGGCTCGGATCCAAGGGACTTCTCGACCCTTGATTGCCCAGAACATGGTGTGGATTGCTTCGATAGCATCCATGAGTTCTTGGGCATGCATAGCGGAAACCTCAACCTTGCAGGCGCTGCAAAGTTTGGCAGCTTGCCAGAATGTTGTGTGAAGTTCGGGATGTGCATCGAGGTGCTGAGGCTTGAAGAAATCAGTCCAGAGAACGAGCAATTCATGCTTGCACTTTTGCGCTTCTTCATCCTTGATAGCTGCATAGCGGCTCATGGTGTTGAGGTAGGCTGCCATTGACTCGGAACTGAACACCTTGGGGTAGTCCAAAGCAAGCATTTTCTTCGTCATCGATTGAACTGCTTCACCAGCGATACGGGCGCTTGCAGGGTCATAGACACCGCATGGTCCGTCACAATGGGCAGAGGCTTCAATCTCGGGTAGGATGTTGTCGTTGGTCATCAAAATTGCCATATCGCCCTAGTACATGAACATGCGCTCAAGCACACATCATACGACAATTGTTGTTCCTGCATTCCCTCGAAGGGCATCCAATGCATCCCCAGGCTGGCAGAGAATCGCTTGGAGACCTGGCCGATGAAGGGCCGCTTCCATGAGGCTCCCTATTTTCGGACCCATGGAGCCAGGTGGAAACTCCCCAGCCTCAAGAAAAGCCTCACATTCATCCAAGCTCAGTCTGGCGTGGCTGCGTTCTTCATCGGTGCCAAAGCCTGTCCGAACTGCATCGATAGCAGTCGAAATGATCAGCACTTCTGCTTCCAGTTTAATCGCAAGGAGAGCGGACAATCTGTCTTTGTCGATGACGGCAGGAACGCCGGTGAAATGATTGCCTTTCCGGACAACAGGGATACCACCGCCACCACCACAAATGACGACTGCGTGGAGGTCGACCATTTTCTGAATCACTGGTAAATCGATGACTTCCATCGGCAAAGGGCTCGCAACAACCCGACGTGGTCCAATGCTTGTTTCAGCAATGTTCCAATCGGCCTCCATCACGACCTTCGCTGAAAGGACGGGGCCAACTGGCTTTGTAGGATAAAGGAAACCGGGATCATCTGCATCCACCAAAACACGAGTGACAATGGTTGCTGTACGCTCAGGACGCTGGCGGCGGGAAAGAATCGAATCGAGGTTCAAAGCCAGACCGTGGCCAATCATCCCTTGAGTTGCTGCAACCCATGCATCCATTGAGTTGGTCATTTCAGTATCAAGTGCCATGAGATGACCAACTTGTGGACCATTGCCGTGCGTGAGGACAACACCCCAACCCGCTTCCAACAGATCGACCACATCAGACATCACATGGGCGAGAATGCGTTCACTTTCTCCGTCAGTTGTTCCTGTTGGCGAAGCAAGGGCGTTGCCGCCAATTGCATAGACTGCGACCCGTGACACAACGTAGTTTAGCCTTGCAAGTGGTTTGAGGCTTGTCCCTGTATGACCTCTTCGAACAGCGGTTTCACAACCCGAACCACCTCACCGGTGCAGGGTGACATTGAATTAGACAATGGCCTACCCGAGAACAGGTGCGAAGATGGTGAAGACGATTTGGATTGGTGATGTGCAATCTGGAATGTACGACGACCAGGTCGTGGAATTGAAAGGATGGGTCAAGCGAACGCGAGGCTCAAACAAAATCCGATTCGTCGTTCTCCGAGATTCAACCGGTACCATACAATGCGTTGCAAAGCGAGATGTGCTTGGCGATGAAGCGTTTGAATCGGTCAAGGGCGCCTTGATCGAATCGAGCATCATCATCACGGGTACGGTCAACGTAGACGAACGATCCGAAGGCGGCCATGAACTGGTCGTATCGAGCGTCGAGATCGTTGGGTCGGTCAACCCAGAACGCCCATTCCCCATCACCGAATCAGCCATGGCAGCCGCCGATGGTGGTGAAACTGAATTCCTCTTGGACAACCGCCACCTCTACCTAAGGACCTCGCGGATGACGACCATGCTCAAACTTCGAAGCAGTGTGTTTGGCGCAATTCACGGATACTTCCGTAACCTCGACTTTATTGAATACCAAGCCCCGAACTTCGTCGCAGGCGCTGTTGAAGGTGGCTCAACCCTGTTCGAAGTTCCATACTTTGGACGCACAGCCTACCTCACTCAATCTTGGCAACTCTATGCAGAAGCAGCCATGCCGGCACTTGAACGGTTGTACACCATTGCCCCTTCCTTCCGGGCTGAGAAATCACGCACTCGCCGACACTTGACTGAATTCTGGCACGCTGAGATGGAAGTCGCATGGGCCAGCAACCAAGAAATCATGACGCACGGTGAAGGTGTTGTCCGAAAAATCGCAGCAACCCTCCTCGATGAGCGCACACCTGAATTGGAATCCCTCGGACGTGACCTCGATCTTGTGGCCCGTTACGCAGACAGCCCTTACCCTCGCATGCGCTATGACGAAGCTGTCGAAACATTGCAAGGTATGGGTGTCGATGTCGAATGGGGTCAAGATCTTGATTACTCAAAAGAAAAGGTCCTCACTCAGGACTTCGATGTCCCCCACTTCTTGACCCACTACCCAAAGATAGCCAAACCCTTCTATCACCGAATGGACCCAGAGGATGAAAAATACGTCTTATGCCACGATTTGCTGGCCCCCGAAGGCTATGGTGAAATCATAGGCGGAGGCGAACGAACGTGGTCAGAAGAGGAGATCCTCAAGCGTTTGGATGAAGAGGGAACACCTCACGAAGCATACCAGTTCTACATCGACACCCGTTCCTACGGTGGCGTTCCCCACGGTGGATTCGGCATGGGCGTTGATCGGGTTTGCTCTTGGTTAACAGGTGCAGACCACATTCGCGAAGTCATTCCATTCCCCCGAGACTCCAGGCGAGTCACCCCCTGAGGTGGCCAAATGGGATCTGTTATCGCCCTTGGTTGCGGGCTCGTTGGTCGGTTCGTGATCGAACGCCTCATACAAGCCGGACATCATGTCACTGTGATTGATTTGACCATCCCTGAAGCGTTTCACAACCATCCAAACATCGAGGCTCGAGAGGGTGATGCTACAGAACATATCGCGGATTTGTCTCCAAACCAAACCGTGGTGAACATGCTTCCAGGAAGAATTGGCGATTTCGTGCGACCATTGCTGCTTGAGAACGGGCACAACGTAGTCGACCTCGCTTTCACGGCTGAAGATCCTCATCGACATCAAGCAATTGCAGAAGCAAACAATGCAGTCCTTCTCTGGGACGTCGGCATTGCCCCTGGAATATCCAACATGCTCGTCAAGCAAGCTTACAATGCCCTTGGGCCACTTGACGATATTTCCATTAAAGTCGGTGGAAATCCTTGCGAGATGGATGATGAATGGTCCTATATGGCCCCTTTCTCCCCTTCTGATGTCATTGAAGAATACACTCGACCTGCGCGAGTTCGAATCGATGGGGAGACCGTCGAAGTTCCTGCTTTGAGTGAACGCCATGACATTGAAGTCGCTGGTTTTGGCACCATGGAGGCATTCCTGACGGATGGATTGCGCAGTGTGCTTGACACCATCCCCTGCCGGACGATGAAGGAATACACCGTTCGGTGGCCCGGACACATCGATCGATGGGTCGATGAAGGCCGTCATATGGAGGAAGAAGAGTTGCTTGCTGCTTGGACCTTTGATTCGGAACGGAAGGAATTCACTTGGCTTGAAGTTCAAGCATCCAATGATGCTGGCACTCGCACCACAATTGTCCAAGACACTGGATTGAACGGTGATGGTTCAATGGCCAGAACCACTGGACTTGTCACGGCTGCTTGCGCTCTGTTGTTCATCGAACGAGGCCCTGAACAAGGGTGTGGCCTTGCTCCTGGCGTTCATCCACCAGAAGGGTTGTCTGCTGAAGCAATGCAACACATCATGGATTACATGCAAAGGGAAGGCGTGGCATTTCATTTCGATTAAAGCAGTGGCTCGCCACACTCGGGGCAAGGCATTCCAGGAATGAAAGATCCAAGAAGAAAACCACAACTTGGGCAGATTGAGGTGAACATGTCATCTCCGAGCATGAATATGCATACATCTAGAACTTCATCAAGGTGTTGGAGCGAGGTTGAAGTGCTCGAAAATGATTTTTTCGACATGCTTGAGGTGCTTTTCTTCGACGGTATGAAGGGCATGCGCCTTTGGTCGATCGTCCCAGGGGTTGAAGCAAATTGGTAATCCTGATTCGTTGAACATGCTGATGTCGCCTGCAGAATCACCGACTGAAGCAGTGTTTTCTTTGCTGACACCGAGACGGCGTTGGAGCATTTTTACAACCGAACCTTTTCCATCCATTTGCACTTGATAGCGACCGAAATCAGCGATTTCATAATCCCCATTTGCAAGTTGCTTTCCTTGCAACCACCCATTTGTGAACACATGAAGTTTCGTGTCCAAGCCATCGGCGAACCGTTGCGCAGTAAAGCGGTCAATACCACCCCAACGGCGCTTCCAACCTTGATCACTTGGAAATTGTGCAGCAATATCTCGGGCTGTTTGTTGGAGGCCTCCACTCACGATGGCCACGTGGAATCCTCGGTCCAGTAGATGACCGATTAATTCCTTCCAATAGGGCATCATTGGCATACCTTCCATCAAACCACGAAGTTCTCCATCGGTCACCAGTGGACCATCTGCGCGACTTTCCTTAATCAGCGCCAGATCAAGTTTAATCCAGTCCCACTCATCAAGAAGACCTTGATTGTACAATTCAAACGATTCATCATTGGAGATGCCAAGGCGGTCATAGACGAATTGCCATGTGGACAAGTGGTCGACCAAAACTCGGTCCATATCAAGGCAAACCAAACGGGGGGGCGGCAGTGTAGTCAAAGAATCACCTGTTATCAAAGAATATACCATCAATTTCGAGATGGCCAATCGTATTGAGACTGTATTTGTTCTACCTGTTTGCCCATGATGTACAGGATGAGGGCCACCATGATGCTGAACAGACCGATAAGCGTCATAGCAATTGTTGCCAGAGTCACGCCGATGGAAGTTGAGTTGATCTCTTCCAGTGCTCCAACAATGTTTCCAGAAAGCCTGTATCCCAAGATAAACAGGACCACACCAGGTATTCCGAACAACAAAAGTGGGTGCTTGGTTTCCAACATCCAATAAAACAGTTGAGCAAATTTAGAGGCAGTGGCAAGCGATTCACGTTGCTGTATATTGACATTGAATGAGGCACGGACAATGCGCACACGCAGAACTTCATTGAGGGCCTCCTGAGAATCCGTCGGCGCAAGGTCTGCCATTGCATTCATGCCAGCCTTGGTGACCACCATGTGGCGAAGGGTGAGTTCTGAAAGAATACGGTCAGTGATTTGGGTGTCTTCCTCATCCTCTAACTCATAGGCCATGTGAATGTCCCAAAGTTCACGTGCTCGATTGATTGAAAGCGATATGTCTTGCAACTTCCATGCGGATGTCACATGAATCAATAACGTTGTTTTTGCTTCATCGAGGTTGCTTTTTTGCAGGAACTTTGCGAGTTCGATCGCATTCAGCTGGGGGGTAAAATGAAGCGTTGTGCACCCCACCTCCTCAGCCAATTCAACGGTTGTATCATTCGAACCAAGGTCAAGAAGCACAACATCGTCGGCAACCTCCCGTGCACGTACAATCAGGGAAACAACACGTAACTCGATGTCACCACCGATGAGGACAATGCGCAAAGGAACGGGTGCCACAGGCTACATGCTGTGCCATCCACCTATCAAACCTCTCAAACATCGAATGCCATATTGGTCGGTTGTTATCCATGAAGGGTCGACACGCAATCCGAACACGCATGTATTTGAGGCAAGGTGGATTGGCATTCACATGGAAGGTGGCTGGTGCATTGGTGTTGTGGTTCCAGCACGCAATGAAGCCAAATTCATACGACATGTCATCGAAACAATACCAGCAAGTGTCGATTGCATCGTTGTGGTCAATGATGGTTCGACAGATGCCACAACCACTGAGATTGAAAAGGCCAACCACGCAGCCAAACTGATTCTAGTTCAGCTTGATGGGGACGGTGTCGGGGCGGCCATTGATGCAGGACATCAAGCCCTCTTGGACCACTTTGAGGGCAAATTCATCAGTGTCGTCATGGCGGGAGATGGTCAGATGAACCCCGATGACCTGCCACGGTTGATTGCTCCGATCATCAAGGGACAAAGCGACCATGTCAAAGGGGATCGATTCAATCACAGTCAAGGTGTTGGAAAGATGCCGCTGCTGAGGCGAATGGCAAGTAAAGTCTTAGCTGTTGCAACGACCCTAGCCAGTGGTCAAAGCATCACAGATCCCCAATGTGGCTACACAGCCACTTCGTCCGAAGTGCTCTCGCAATGGCCATGGCAAAACTCCTGGAAAGGGTATGGATACCCAAATTATTGGCTCATCCAGTTGGCTAAATTTGGCTGGAGGATCAACGAAGTCCCCGTACAGTCGATCTATGGACAAGAAAAATCAGGCATTCGCCCGTTGAGGTTTTTTTGTTCTGTTGGACCAATGATGGCCATCGAACATCACCGACGAAACCTTTCATGGGTGTTCAGCAAAAACATCACCCCGCATACGCTTTTTGCGCTCATTGCATATGTGATTGGTTGGATTGCTGTGATTCCTGGGATCAGCACAGATTTCGAACGTGAGATGACCGGAAGGGGGTGCCCTCCCGTGGTGTTGATGATGGCGGCGTGGGCAGTAGCACACTTTTTTGATAGGGCAGCCACCAGTACGGTTCAGGAGTTGAAGTTGAATGCGAAGGCACGACAAACGACGTAAACCAAGAAAAGCGCATGTGCGCCACATCTTGGTCGCTGGGAAACCGGACGCAAGAAACTTGTTGGACGAGATTCAGTCAGCAAAAAAACCCCTCAAGGTGTTTAAGAAACTGGCAAAGAAACACTCCAACTGTTCAAGCGCCAGCAAGAAAGGAGATTTAGGTGAATTTGTCGAAGGACAAATGGTACAAGATTTCGAAGACGCTGTTTGGGCAATGGAACCTGAAACAGTCCCGCAGTCATTCATTAAAACCCAGTTTGGATACCACATTTTGTGGGTCCACGAAATCATTCTTCCTGAATGAATTCACATCAATGCTGGTGGGCGATCCAGGATTTGAACCTGGGTCCAAGCGTCCCAAACGCCCGAGTATAGGCCAAGCTAACCCAATCGCCCTTGCATTCCGTCCCACGAGGTCCTACCTATGAAGTTCACTCAAGGAGCATCCACCGGCCCACATCCAATCGCAAGAGCATTCCCTGAACTTCAGCTTGTTCGATAACCTCGTTCGCATCCAAATCTGAGTGATTTCTATTGAGGGTCTGCTGAATTGAATGCACTGTTATCGAGCCGTCATCTTCACATGACTCTTGCACCCAACGACCAATGATTCGAGACGGAGTTTCTTGATTGAAGTCGGATAAGGGTTCCTTTCGCAGTATGCGTGAACGAAGCATGTCCCGAAGTTCCGGGGGCGTGTTTGCAAGGGTGACTTCTCTGCGGAGATCTTCAGCCGAGGTGACGCTCATAACGAGGATACCATTTTCTTTGAGATTTTGTCCACAATGCGGGCAAGACAGTGCGGAACCCTTGCGACCGTGACATGTTGAGCAAGCGGGGCAACGGATGACGTTGTAGCCCGCATTGGTCATGGAATGCGTCTGGGCCGAGGGTCTTTCAAGACTCCTTTCAAAGGGAGAAGTCTGTGTTCTGCTTTTTGGAACCTGGGCGGAGTGCTGGTGCGGCGGGGGCCTTTACATCCACGCGCTTTGGTGGTTGTTCGACAGCTCGACGTGTGAGACCGCCACGGACCTTGCCCGTCCCAGTCCTCGCTCCCAAGGAAAGCGAGTTTGGCAGAATCAGAGCCGCCATTGCGACTCCATGGTGATCGTTTGCTGCGGTGACCTCATCGACAGCCACATCGAAGGTTTTGACCTCCAGATCTCGACTTGCCAATCGGCGCTGTAGGTTTCTTCGCAACAAAAGTGAAGTCTCTTCGTAATCCAAGTCGGTCGAGATGGTTGCAACGATGGCGCATTCATCCCCTTCTGGGGTCTGGCATGCAGCCCAAGCAACGCCTGCACAGGCAGTCGAGCCGTTCCAAGCATACGCTGTGGCAAGATGGCATTCGACGAGCGAACCCATTGGCAGAGATTGAGGAGCAGTCGCCCCAAAACCAAGAGGAAGCATCGCTCCTTTCATCTCGATGAGGCGTGTGTCACCCAAGCCTAATTCAACCAGACCTTGGTCATAAGCATCTTCTGCATTTTCTCCCCATGGGGCAACGGCAGTCATCAGCCATCCGGGGCATGCGACGGAACTTGTTCGACCTGCATCATTCGAGTACATGTTACAGAGACAGACGCAACGGGTTCATGAACACCATGGTCATCGGAAACACATGGCGATGAATTCCCGGGTGCTGTTGGCGGCGAGCGCCATAGGTGCGGTGCTTGTTGCTGCAATCAGCAGTGTGTTGCAGGGAGGAACAACCCTCACACTCCTGTTGCTGGCAAGCACATTGACGTTGGTGATGTTGATCTGGTTCATGTTCAATGGCAAGGCCAAAAAACCCTCTTCGGGGTCAACGCTTATCCGTGCTCAAAATTCTATAGGAAAAGGCCCAGCCCAACATCCAAATGGCAATCTGAGCGATGAACAGCATCTTCCAGACCCACTTGAAGCAGGGTTCGATGCACCGTTGATGTGATCAGAGCAAACGTATAGTTTCGAGGTTCTTTGGTGCATAGGTTCTGCACTTGTAACGCTCTCGCAAGGTGTGACCTAACTCGTTGCACTTGTGATAATCACCGTGATGGCAAATGATGTTCTTTGGCGTTGGTTTCAACTGATCGACAAAATCCAAAAGTTGTCGTCGGTCTGAGTGGCCCGAAAAGCCGTCGATAGTGACCATTTCACAGCCAATTTTGACAATCTCAGTCTTTCCATCGATGATCATTGGTACTTCGCCAAATCCTTTCTGAAGACGGCGACCAAGGGTTCCTTCTGCCTGGTAACCAACGAAACAGAGTGAATTACGATCTTCATGCGCCCAATGTCGGAAGTATTCCATCACTGGCCCACCGTTGAGCATTCCAGAAGTTGCTAGAACGATGCATGGTGAGTTGTCCATGATGATGCTTTCACGGAGTTCCCTTCCCTTCACCGGGCGGAACCACTCACTGGTGAATGGGTTTTCTCCATCATCCTTCAACAACGACTTCCTCAAGCTGCTGGTCAGGTAGTCTGGGTGCGAAGCATGGATCGCAGTTGCTTCCTGAATCATACCATCAAGCCAGACTGGAACCGGTTTGACCTGTCCCGAGCGGAACAACTCATCGATGGCAATCATCACTTCTTGACTTCGACCAACTGCGAACACCGGACAAATCACCTTTCCGCCCCTCGCAATTGTACGAGAAATGATGTCATGGAGTTCTTGATTTGCTTCTTGTCGCGACGGCTGATAGTCACCAGAAGCGCCGTACGTCGATTCAATGACCAGGGTTTCAACCCGTGGGAATCGAGTGTTTGCTGCATCAAAGAGCCACGATTTCTCGTACTTCTGATCGCCGCTGAACACGATGTTGTGCTTCCCATCACCGATTTGAAGGTGAACTGCAGAAGAACCTAGAATGTGGCCTGCGTTCGAAAAGGTGAGTTTGATGTCCGGAGTGATGTCGGTTGTTTCATTCCAATCAACGTCAACAACGTGCTTCATACAGGTACGGATGTCTTCCATATCGTATGGTGCTCGCTTTCCTTCAGACCCACCGACTTTGAGGTAATCGGTTTGCAAGAGGAGCATCAAATCTCGGGTAGGAGGTGTGCAGTAGACAGGCCCTCGGTAACCGTACTTGAACAGGACAGGCAACATACCGGCGTGGTCAAGGTGAGCGTGCGTGAGTACCACAGCGTCCAATTTCTCCAAAGGCAGTGCCTCTGGTGCGGTGAAGTATGGCATTGGATCGGTGTCTGAAGCGATGTTCACGCCAACGTCGATCATCACACGGGATTCATTGGTTGTCACAAAGTGACATGCGCGTCCGACTTCCCGGTACGATCCGAGAGCGGTCACTCGAGCCCAAGTTGAGCCTGGACGTTGTGGCCGGTGAATGTTCAGCCCGAAATCCTTCAGCAACTTGCGTCGCTCAACGGCGTGAGCTTGCCTGTAACCACGGATGTCATGCACGGTTTTGGAGATGAGGGGGGATGTTCGTTCGACTTTGACGAGCCAGCCTGTTTGGTCTCGAAGAGCGTTCAAGTTGGCCCCTCTGCGACCCACGGCTTCACCAGGATTCTGACATTGAATGATGAGTTCTCGGTAACATGAGTCGAAGTAGATGTTTGTGATTTCGGCTTCGGCTGGCAGGATTTCAGCAATCAGTTTCTTAGCGTCTTCTTCACTCTTCATGATTGAGACATCAGGTCGAAGTACGATTTTTCGCTTGACGCGCTTTGCTATTTTTCCAATCAGTCCATCGCCGCCACCAAACTTGTTGGGGACAGGTGTCACTATGGCAATGTTCCCTGCTTCGAGTTCAACCGTGTAGGGGACATCCTTAGGGACGATTTTCGTTATTTGATCTTTCAGTTCTTTAAACGTAAGGCGCATATTGTTCACCGTTTCCCCGTGCTCGCACAATGAAATGTGCACAGTCCCCTGGTATGGGGTTGCAGCGTTGAGCTGCGGGAATGGGAGGTGAAGTTTCAAGCCAGGAGCTTGTCGACTTCGCTTTGAGTAAGGGCGACGTAGCCTTCTTTGGCTGTAATGACAGCCAAATCCATGCCGTTGCCGGAGGCGGCATCACGCTGCCCCGATGCGTAAAGGGAGCGCGCTGCCAGTTTCAATGCATCGGTTCGAGACATACCTTCACTGAAGCCGTCTTCGAGGACACCATACATGTAAGGAGATCCTGAACCAGTGGCGCAGTAGGAGTCAGGAATCGATCCACCAGCGGAGTCGATTGAGTACACGTGACCACCTTCAGCATCGACACCGACGATGAGCAGTTGAACCCAGTGAGGTCGTCCAGAGAGGATGTTTGCGGTGAGTGTAGCTGCGCCTTTGACCGTCATAGGTTGTTGACGGCGCAGTTGGAACAACGAAACTTCAGCAGCAAGTGTGCGAGAGAGTGATTGTGCGTGACCAACAAGTCCTGCTGTGGTCAGTGCGAGGTTATCACCAATCTTGAACAACTTTTGCACGCTCTTGTTGGCGATAAAGTGGCCCATGGTAGCTCGATGGTCTGCACCAACGACAACGCCTCCATTGAAGGTGATCCCGATTGTGCTTGTTCCAGTTTTCATTACAGGTGGTTGGTTCTCCATCATCATCAATCCTTTCTCTACGACGACACCTCTTGAAGGTTGAGGCGCAAGCCTGTGTTATTGACGGCCCCTTATCAACCCGCCGAACACTCCCGATGCTACAAGCAGCATCTCAAAAGGAATGGTCAACCTTCAGAGCATGCGAGTGTTCTTGGGGTGAACGACTTGACAGCGTGCTATGCGGCGACGCAAGGCTAGAGACCGCGATGAGGCACAAGCCTCGCTCGATGCCTTCACCCAACCGGATGAAGATTCGAATCAGGCAAATGAACCGACGGTTCCATCGATGCCGGACCTTGATGCGCTCACTGAAGCGGAGGAAATCATCCGTCAAGGCGAAGATGCAGCACCAACGGTGGAAGAGGAAGCACCACTTCGCTCGTTTGACATGCCGAGCATGCATGCACAGAAGGCATCGGTTCCAGTCACCTCCAGCGCTCTGTTCCACGATCTTGGAAAACTCTACCCGAACCCACCAATCCCGAATGAAGACGGTGGTCTTGTCCTTCACAGGGCCGTCCTGAGCGACCTCACCGGTTGTACAACCTTGCTCAACTGGGTTGCAGACGGGCATGCAGTCATTGTCGAAATGAAGCGGTTGATGAAGCGACCCGTTGAGTTCAACGCAGCACTGGGCCAACTCAATGAGTTCATTGGCGGCGATCTAGGTGGTCAAATCCTTCAGATGACCTCCACACGGTTGATGCTCCTCCCTGCTGGTTGCCGTGGCGTGAACGGTGTCGAAATGGAAGCTTTTGCTGTCGAACCAGGTGATTTTACAGAGGTCGGACATTGATGGAAGAACAACCAGTCAACATCCCATGCCCGATTTGCCATGAGTCTGGTCAAGTCTTTATGATTGCCAACGTCGATGAAATCCCCTACTTTGGTGAACACACGCAAGTCACTGTCATGTGCCATGCATGCGGTTGGCGGCAAACCGATTTCATTCCTGCCGAAGGGAAAAAGGCCGGCGCTTGGAGCATCGTTGTGAATTCGCCGGAACTGTTGTCCGCCCGTGTCATTCGTTCATCTTCGTGCACCATAAAAATTCACGAACTGGATTTGGAAGTGGCACCGGGAAGCAATGCAACAGGCTATGTCAGCAATGTGGAAGGTGTGTTCAAACGGTTCAAAGACATCGTCAATATGGTGCTACGCGACATTGAATCGGAAGTCACCTCACTCCAATCCGCCGAACCAATCGACCAAACAGCACTCACCGAGGCTCTTGGTTCAGTTTCCACCTTGAAGGGAATGCTCGACCGCTTCCAAGAAACTCATCAGGAGCATGGAACACCGTTGACATTGGAATTGCTCGACCCACATGGCCATTCAATGATCATGCACGATGATGCAACCCATCGGGACCTCAGTGAAGAAGAATTGGTTGCCTTACCTGTCGGACCTGACCCAGCCGTCTTTTCACCTGACGACGAGCAGTGATTATTTCGCATCGGCTGCCAGAAAGTCCTCAACAAGATGGGCCGTTTGGTCACGCATTTCATGAAGTTGGCCAAGCCAATCCACTGCTCGATCAATGCACAATTGTTTCATTTCACCTGCGAGGATCTTTCCAGCCCGGTAATCGGAATTCAATTCCGCTAGATAGCCGTCATCCTCTTCGAAGAAGTACATCATGTACTGGTAGGCAACGTCAATGTCTGGATCTCCACCCAAACGTCGATGTTCTTCGATGGTGGTTTGTCCACCTGAGAAAGCACGGTTAATCTTCTTCTCAACCGTTGGTAAATCATCCCGCAAAAACAGGGTTGTTTTGGGCTTACTGCTGCTCATTTTCTCGCCCGTCATCCCAACGGCAAAGTGATGGTAGGTTGAAGATGGAGCCAACATCCCCATGCCGCCAAGTGAACGTTCATACTGCAACAGTTTCATGCGAATCATGGTCTTATCGCGCTTGGTAGCGCTCGGCACATTGACAGTCCCTTGCTTAGGGTTGGACTGGATGTCAGAATACCCAAGTTCAACCAGACTCGCAACGATACCGTTGAACACTTGGTTCAGCTTTTCCTTGTCCAATCGGCCGTTTGGCATTTGCCCGAGGACAGAAGCGTTCTCTTCATGAACAGAAAGTGTGATGGTCACACCAGCATGCTTGCCATCGTTCACATTGAACCAATTTGTTTTTGCAGCAAGACCGCGGGTTAAGCGGAGGTGGGGGTCCTGGTCTACACCTACTGGAACGACGATTGGGCGAAGGCCGCCATATTCTTCTGTCTGGGGATGTAAGATGTCACCTACTTGAACCATAGGTGCCTGAACATGAGCAAGGTTTGTCTCGCCACCGAATCCGTAAATCGCTTCGAATTCATTGAGGTTTGTTCGCTTACCAAGTTGGAACCCAAGCCGTTGAACGATTGGACGAGAAGATTGGAAGTAGACATTTGTTTTTTCAACGTCAAGACCAAGTGCAGCGTAATTCGCAACATATTCTTCCAAAGCAATCTTTCGGCCTTTCTCAAGCGAAACACCACGCGTTGCCTGACTTTCCAAATCAGCGACTGCGATGGTCACGTCGCCGCCTTGTTCTTGGAACCACTTCACCTGATCGATGACCATGGAATGGCCCATATGCATTTGTCCGCTTGGCATTAATCCAGTGAGAACACCAAAACCGTCACCTCTTCGCTTTGCCTCGAGAACTTGATCTAAATCTCGGTGGGCAAAGACAATTCCACGGCGGTGGAGACGTGAAGGATTTTCCAGGGTCATACCGTCCATAGACGAAAGACCAAATTGCTCGATGATACGATCGTAATCCGTTGACTGAGCGCTGCCCCAGGGATCAATAACAACATCGTCACCAGCCATCGTTACCACTTCGTATGATGCTGGCTCACGCCCTCCTTGCATCAAGGCTTCGCCCCGTGTCAGTCAGAGGTGGCGTTTTGCTCAGGTTCCCTCGCCGTTCGCTCCACCTTGGGAGCAAGCGGGCCGAGTCCCTCTTTTTTGAGCACCAACAACATACCCACAATGGTGGCAATGGCGACACCAGCAGCAACATAGCGCAACCAGCCAGACTCTCCAAGTTCTTCACGTGGCTCAACAAGCCAAGTAAAGACAAGGTGTTCATCGTCCACAAACCGCTTTGACCATTTGAACAAATCATGGGTTTCATGAGCGGCGATGGTCACTGCCGTCGAATGGTTGTTGAAGAATGAAGTTCGGCCGATGATGTCGTGAGGCTCAGTTCCATTGAAACGAATGTCGACTGGATGGCCGTTTACGATGGAGAGGTGCAAGAATTCACCCTGGACTTGTGAATAACCCTGTTGACTCTTGCGAACGCCGCTGATGTTTTCCAACGAACCATCACGACCCTCCACTTGAACGACATCCGCTCCGTTCACATCGATCATCCAAGTGATGGGCACGTTCCAAGCCTCTGGATTCATTGCACTGCATTGAGCAGTGATCAGTGACTCGAACGTTAACACGGTTTGATTGCCTTCAGTTCGACGTTCGTGAGTGAACTCATAGCAATCATTCACGGTCCAATACGACCAAGCTTGCCCCCAAGTAGTCAACCATACATTTGGTACATCTGCCAAGTAAGCACTGATGTCTCGATCGTGGCGAATGGTAGCGTCGTTCACACGCCCGATCCAATACAGATTAACAAGACCACCTTCTTCAACGGCGGTTTGCACCTCTTCGACCGAACCAATCACTTGTTCAAGCGAGCCACCTCGGCGACCAAGGTTGTACCAATCCCATTTATCGGTCGGAACATCGCTGGCATTGTGCCAAGCAGAGACGCTCAAGTCCGTATTGTCACCGTGAACAACGAAGCCCTGATTGGCTACAGTAGTGTGTTGTGACATCGTGAGCCCTGAAGGAACATAAGTCGAAATCGGGGAAGTGCCCCAAGAGCTGGCATGCAACCTGTCTTCGATGTAAGTTCTGCACTCAGTCGCCACGGCGCCCGGATCGTTTTGCCAAGAGAGCCCTGGCACAGCATAGCAACCAAATTCATCACCCAAATCCAGCCGGTCCTGGGCCAAAGTTGTGGTGAGCCATCCGTCTTGCTGCCAAGCAGCATCGGCAAGAGCTGCAGGACTCCAAGAAACGCTGAACAAGCACGCGAGCACTGTCACCGTCAAGATTCGGTGGAGGCCTCTGCCAACCCCGTCGCTCATGAGAAACCCTCGATGGGGAGTGCTTTGATTCTTCGCCCAAACCCCGCACCTGTGGTGAAGGTCTGAAAACTCGGGCCTGAGCCGTTCATGTTCGGTAAGCCATAAATCGGAAAAGGTGGCCGAAGGCTCATGGAGCACACCCAAGCCTTGTTTTCTGCTTGGTCCAAACTCGACCAACATTGGCGCATTCCAACCACCGGGATCCGCATGCCACCAACGCCCAGTTATGCCTTCTTACGTTGGGTATTCTCACCGTTGATGAGGCCACTTGTCAACACAAGAATCCGAGGCATACACTACATGCCAACCAAGGGGCCGGTGATCCTTGCAGCAAACCACTTGTCCCACGTCGACCCTATCATGGTGATCGCTTCTGCTCGTCGCCCTGTTCGCTACTTAGCCAAAGATGGTCACTTCAGAAACGCAGCGCTGCGCACCTTGATGCGGGCCACTGGCCAAATTGAAACCAAACGCGATGAAGGTGGAGATCAGGCACTTTCCAATGCAGCAGACGTTCTCGCCGCCGGTTCCACGCTAGGCATCTTTCCCGAAGGCACACGTTCGAAACGAGTTGAAGCACCATTTTTACTCCCTGGCAAAACCGGCGTAGCCCGTCTAGCAGCCTCCTTTCCGAACGCCAACGTCGTACCAATGGCCCTCTTAGGCACACGAGATGTCATGGAGCCTCAGGTCCACAAATGGCCACGTTTGTGGCGCCGAATCACCATGAATGTCGGAAAGAGTGTGACCTGGTTGGAATGGCTCGGCCATCCAGAAGGCGGCGCTATGAAGCCTGCTGACCTCGATCACTTGGCCACCCAAGATGATCATGAGATTCGAGCGGCCCTCGCCAAACTCTATCGTAAATTTACCGACCAACTGATGCAGAGTTTAACTGTCCTCGGTGCACCTTGAGTGCATTGTTTATACAAGGTCAGTCATTATCCTTGGGTGAAACCTATCGTTACACCTCTTGGGAAGTTCATGGTTTTAGATGGCGCCTGTCAGCAACAAGTGGATGCTGAATTACGCGGACTCGACCTCTTATTGGATCTCGTCAGCAAATCAAATATTTGGGAAATACAACAAGGCTCACACCTCCCATTCCTTGCCTCAAAAGATGGACCACCTGGCATTATCGTCAATATTTTTGAATCGATGAAAGCGAGAATTCTTGGTGGCGATCCGCATTTGAAGATGATGATGCGACAAAAAGAGGTTTGTGTGTTACGCAATCACTCCGAAGTCTTGACACCTTCAACTGATTCCATGGTGAGTTTGGTGTTGCTCGGAGAAGTAGGATGGCCACTGCAACACACACCGGACACCTTGAGCGACAAGGCACTGGCGCAACTTGAATTGCCAGAATCGTGCCAAGAAAGAGGAATCATCCTCGATGAATTGGATCATCGCACCATCGCCTATTCGATGGAATGCTATCAGGCAGGCCAGCACATGAATGCCATCGCCATTCTGGCAGAAATGGGTCGGCGTTGGTACGTGTGCAGGAATTGGGAAATGGGTGAAATTCGTCCACTTTTAGCGACCTTTCTCAACGAAATTGAACGTTCACATGTCCTGCTATACCTCGAGGCACCTCAATGCCCACAGGATGATTTGTTTCTGGCCGTATGAGCAAGGGCGTCAAGAACCCTCAAGAGCCTCCGCTCCAACCGAGATTTGGTGAGTCCATGCATGTCTACCATGAACTGATTCAAAGAATCCTCGATGAGGGTGAAACAAAAGGCGACCGAACAGGCACAGGCACACTTTCTGTGTTCGGCCACCAAATGCGTTTTGATCTTTCCAAAGGCTTCCCCATGGTCACGACCAAAAAACTCCACCTGCGTTCGATTGTGCACGAACTTTTGTGGTTCCTCAAGGGCGACACAAACGTGTCTTACCTCCAAGAAAACGGCGTTCGGATTTGGAACGATTGGGCTGATGAAAACGGAGATCTTGGTCCCGTCTATGGCAAACAATGGCGCCGCTGGGAATCAAAAGATGGACGCATCATCGATCAAATCGAACAAGCGATTGAGATGATCAAAACAAACCCAAACAGCCGACGAATTATCGTTTCGGCTTGGAATGTTGGTGAACTCGATGAGATGGCGCTGATGCCATGCCATGCATTTTTCCAGTTTCATGTCGCTCATGGGAAGCTCAACTGTCAGTTGTATCAACGAAGCGCTGATGTGTTTCTTGGCGTTCCATTCAACATTGCGTCATACGCTTTGCTCACCCACATGATGGCACAGGTCTGCGGTTTGAAGGCTGGCACCTTTGTCCACACGCTCGGAGACGCCCACCTCTACAACAATCACCTCGAACAAGCGACACTGCAAATCAGTCGTGAACCAATGGAACTTCCCCAGTTGATCCTCAACCCTGCGATCACCAACATTGACGATTTTACTTTCGAAGACATTGAGATCGAGGGCTACGACCATCACCCCCACATCTCCGCACCAATCGCCGTTTGAGGGATGCATATGTTCACGATGGTCTTTGCATGCGACACCGTAGGCGCGATTGGTAAGGATGGGGATTTGCCTTGGCGTCAGTCGAGTGACTTGTTGCACTTCAAGCAAGTCACAATGTCGAAAACAATTGTCATGGGAAGGAAAACCTGGGACAGTTTGCCCAAAGCCTTACCGGGACGTAGAAACATTGTGATGTCGAGGACACCACGAGATGATGTTGAGGTGCTCGACCATTCAGCAATCTTGGCCCTCGGCGAGGATGAAGAAATTATGATCATTGGAGGAGGTGAGATCTATGCTTTGTTCCTTGAACACACAAAAGAAGTTCACAAAACCATCATTCACACCGTGGTCGAAGGAGCCGATACGTTTGCGCCAAACATGGAAGGTGAAGGTTTTCACCTCATTGGAGAACGGCACATTCCCTCTGGCCCGAGGGATGAACACGCCATGACTTTCCAACATTGGATACGGTGAATCATTCATCCGAGGTGTACTCTGTGACCCGTAACCCGAGCCGCCCTTGCCGAGATGGGCGTTGCATAATTGTAGCATACTTTTTCTCGAAAGCAGCCTTTAAATCCACTTCCATGGCAATCGAGTGACCCATCAAGAGCAGCAAGATGTCGGCCATTTCCTCGGCGCAGTCAGCAAGCGGTTTCCCCTTGGTTACAGCCGCTGCAAATTCTCCGAGCTCTTCCACGGTGAGGGCGATTCTATAGCCCATGTCATGCCCGTTATTTGCTTCGAAATCATGCTTGTGATGAAATGCAGCGACCTTCTTCATCATTGCATCCCATTCGCTTTCAGCCTCAAAGCCCATCCACTGGTCAACGGTCTTTCCTTCCATGCTGATGCGTGCCAGCGAAGCAGAATAATGCCTTCGATGCTCACGAGGTGAGCAAGTGGACCATGCAGGCCCAAACTGGCGCAAGCCTCTTGTTCGCTTCAGCTGAGACACTGTGGTGATCGAGGTCCTGATTTGAATTGCCAGGTTCTCGCCCCGCAGCCCAATTCGAAGAGATGCAGACGGCTGAATAGGGGAGGTCGAGTTCCCGAGCCAATTTGACTTCTCGTGGCATTGTCATGCCTACCATGTGCCCACCGAGGCTGTCGATGGCATCAATTTCTGCTTTCGTTTCAAAATGAGGCCCTTGGGCTAACCAGTAAGTGTACATCATTCGTTCATCGGCATCGAGTGCTTGTGCTGCACGGAGCACCGTTTCTAATTCAGAATTGATGGTGGAATCAAAAGGGTCTGTGACTGATGTGAAAACCGCTTCATCGTCATGAAACGTGCTCGCTTGACCGGTAAAGTCGATGTATTGGTTGGCCAAGCCAACCTTTCCGGGGGGGAAGTCGCTGGCTATGGCACCAACAGAACACACCGCCATGATGGCTTCACAGCCAGCATCAAACAACGCTTTCATGTTCGCACGGTGATCGATTTGATGCGGAGGTCGGCTTGGTGCCTCGCCGTTGTGGTGGCGCTGAAGAAAGACGACTGCTTTTCGAATGGTGCCAAATTGAAGTTCCATGCATGTCATGGGTACGTCGCCGTATGGGGTCTCAACAATCACTTCATCGCGCTGAATCAGCAGCAGTCCATGAGCCTTCAATTCCTCATCGAGAGCCATCTCAATCAGGCCTGTGCCGCCAATCACGCCGAGTCGTTCCATGTTTGTTCCACGCCACCCTTGCATGTCAAACCTGTGGCGGTTCGACCGAAGAGACATAGCTTTCGCTGATGCTATTGGCGGACCTAGGTTCGTTGGTTTCACTCGTTAAGACGAGCAATCAAGTCTGCCTTCTTTCCAGAGACAGGCTTTCCTGCGGCCTTGAGAAGTTCTTTCAACTCAGCAACGGTCATGCTGCTGTGGTCGACGTCTGCTGCTGGTGCTGCTTTTTCGGCAACAGGTTCAGCGGCTTCAGCTGGTGCTTCCTCTGCTGGAGTTGCCTTTTCAGACGCTGGCTCCATGGCTTCGGCTGCATCGATGATGGAAGGAGCGTCAGCGACTTCTTCTTCTTCATCTTCCATAGCAGAGGCCAATGCTGCGGCTTTCTTTGCCTTGATTTCAGCATCAGATCGGGCTTCTTCGGAGTGGATTTCGTCGAGGGTCTTGCCCTTTTCGTTGACGACACCCTCTTGCAAGAGTTGGCTCTTTCGAATAGCCACGCTCTTGACTGGGTAGATTGGCTTGACAGCCTTGCGGATTTCTTCTTCCATTGTACCGTCCAAGATTTGTGTTTGAATCTTGGCATAGGTCGACTTGGCTGCAAACGCGACGATAAGCTCACGAGCCTTGGCCCGCATTGCTTGCTTGATCGTTGTTTGAACACGCTTCTGAGTGATGATGAGTGGCTTCAATCGAACCAGGTAACCGTCGGTTGAAACAACGTCCACAACGTCATCGACCTTTCCACGGTAACGGCGGATTTGTCGGCGAATGTGATCGGTTTGGTGGTGGTGACCAATGAATGTGGTCAATGCGTCTTGTCCGACACATTCAGTGACACGGAATCGGAGAATCACGTGCATCTTGGTGAAATCACCATTGAATTCTTGTTGCGTCATTTCGTACACGCGGTCCATGATATGCTCATCGGACTCGCCAATTGTTTCTCCAATTTTCTTGAACTCCCATGGATTGCGTGGTGCACGAATCGTGTACCAACGCTTCAACTTCCACTTGTCTCGCTGCTTTCGTGCTGCTGAACGTGCCTTTGCACTTACTTTCTTTGCCATTGGAATCAACTCTGGTTGCGTGTGTATTGCGGGGGCTACCCCACTTGCAAGCCTGCGACTCACCTCCCCTATTTCAAGAACCCCCTCCGACAAGGCGCAAATGTATGACCGAATCGACAACTGTTCCGCTGTTCGACTGCTATTCAACCAAGAAGTGAAGCATTGGCCTATGACCCGTCACCCCACGCTTGCATGTAAAAGGTCTAAGATTGAAGTGGCGGTTCACCACTGGTCGCAAACACTAACCTCTTGAGCCAGCGCTGCTTCGACAAGCCATGAGCCTCCACCACATCACATGGCGCGCCACAGCAAGTGGTCTGGCCGATGAAACCGTCGTGGCTGATGCCTTGGCGTGGCTCATGGACGACACTGAAGCCGTTGAAATCGAACGAACAACCTCCTATCACGGCTCCGAAATCCACATGGTGGAAGCCAAAACAACACGAAAAAAACCAGCCCTTCAGTGCTTTGCCCGACTCGGCCATGAGAACCTGCAAACATTGATGGAACAGGTCGAGGATCGCCTCGATGAATCACATACACTCCACATGCGACTTGATTTCAACGCCCTCATGAACGGGCAAGTTCGCTTGTCAACGTCCGATCAAGGACCCACCGTCAAAGGCCACACAAAGATACAAGTGTTCCCCGGTCAAGAGGGTTTGAGTGAAGCCCGGTTGACCATCGAAGCCGCAATGGCCCTTGCAGACCAAGATGGAAATTGAACGACCCATCGTGGCATTGATATGAGATTGCAAGCGACCTCGCCCCATGGCCAAAGCGATCAAAGCCCTTCTTTTGGCTTTGTTAATGACGGTGTCATTGCTCCACGCACAAGCGGTTGATCTGAACGGCCGAACGGTGGAAGAGCCAGTCTGCAACGCTGACAGACAAACCAATTGGACGGTTGGCTTGATTCAATGCAACGACAACATCAGCGCTGGCTACACCTTATTTTCCCCCATGCCAACAAACACTGCTTACCTAATTGACAGCGATGGTCGAGAAGTGCATAGTTGGACTTCACCCGGTGGCCATCGACCAGCCCTCTCCGCCTACCTCATGGACGATGGCTCCCTGTTACGAACCGCAAACATTGCTCAGACTGCTGTCGGTGATTTCAGCGGCGGTGGTACCGGCGGAAAGGTCGAACGCATTGCCTGGAATGGCAGCTTGATGTGGTCCTACGAGTACTCTTCATCAACGTACATTTCCCACCACGACATCGAACCGCTTCCAAACGGAAACATTCTGATGATCGCATGGGAAGACAAAACCGATGCTGAAGCGCAACAAGCCGGTCGAAACCCAGCGATTGCCTCTGATGCACCCGGCGGTAGCAACGGTGTGTGGCCAGACAAGATCGTCGAAATTCAGCCCAACGGAACAACCGGCGGTGACGTCGTGTGGAGTTGGCATGCATGGGATCATTTGATTCAGGATTACGATGCCAGCAAAGACAACTTTGGAATCGTAGCAGAACACCCTGAGTTACTCGACCTCAACTTCATCGATGCAGCGGGAGCACAGGCAGGGAAAGCAGACTGGATGCACTGCAATGGCATCGATTACAACGCACAATTGGATCAAATCGCACTGTCATGTAAGAACATGAATGAAATCTATATTATCGACCACAGCACTACAACTGAGCAGGCAGCAGCCCACACTGGTGGTGCCTCAGGAAAGGGCGGCGATTTTCTTTACCGTTGGGGCAATCCAGAAGCGTATGATGCAGGGACTGGCCAAGAACAGCAACTGTTCGGACAGCATGATGTCCAATGGATTGAAGCCGACCGAGAAGGCAGTGGAAGCCTCATTGTTTTCAACAACGGTGTGAACCGAGCCGGCACCTATTCCTCAGTCGATGTGATCACACCCAGCATCGTTGGTGGCATCTATGCCATGGATGAATCAAACCAGTACCTGCCCACGCTCCCTTCTTGGTCTTGGGACAAAGGTGCTGAGATGTATTCAGGTTCCATTTCTGGAGCCGAACGATTGCCCAATGGAAACACCTTGGTGACGCATGGAAATCAAGGCACCATCTACGAAGTCTCACTCGATGGGGAAGTGGTTTGGACCTACATCAACCCAGTTTCCAAAGACGGTCTTGTCGTGCAGGGTGAGGAAATCCCTGACGGCAATCAAGTCAACACCAAGGGCAACCCTGTTTTTCGGGCTCGACGTGTGGCAATGGATCATCCAGCGTTTGAATCCAAAACTCTGACCGCTGGAGATTACATCGAACCATGGAACGATGCTTGCCCTGAAACGGACGCCCTGCCTTGGGACCGTGATGGTGATGGATGCATCGATGACACCGATCAAGATGGCGTCCCCGACCCGACTGATGTGTGCCCTGGGTATGACGACACCGTCGACGTTGATGTGGACGGTGTCCCCGATGGTTGTGACTCGATGGTGGACAGCGACAATGATGGAATTGCCGACAGCATGGATGCATGCATAGGCTTTGACGATTCAGTTGATGTGGACCAAGATGGAACGCCTGATGGTTGCGATGAACTCATCGACTCCGATGGAGACCTGATCAGTGATGCCTTGGATGCGTGTGAAGGTTATGATGACCAAGTGGATGAGGACCAAGATGGCATTCCCGACGGCTGTGACACGTTTGTTGAAGTCATTCCCGCCCCTGATTATTCCGTCCACACCCGAAGAGGCCAACCAGGCCACCTCAACATCACACTCGAAGCTCAATCCATCAACATTGAGCAGACATTTACCATTGAATATGAAATTCTTCATCGCGTAGCCGCCGGCAATGGGACCAACCTCACCAAGGTATCTGGTGGTGAACTTGGCATGCTGCAAGACCAACGTGATTTCAATCAGTCATTTGAATTGCCGTTAAGCAACAGCCCTGGAACATACTGTGTTCAAATTGAATTGAAAGCAGCAGATGGAAGTCAACTTCAGTCAAGTCAAAACAATTCTGATACCGACAGGTGCATCGAAATCAAGACCACCCATTGGCCCTCCAATGACACGGCAAATATGCTGAACCAATCCAAGGAAAGCGATGTAAACGAAACTCAGGCGCCGACAATCTCGACCGAGGGGGCAGCAATGAATTCAACTGGATACGCTGGGGTTTTGATGATCTTTTTCGGTGTTTGGATTGTGCTGTATCTGCTGTTTCAAATGATAAGAAAACCAGAACAGGAAGCAACTCCTGAAGACCATTTGGTTGAAGGTGGAGCAAAAGATTTCACATCTTCGTTCGGCACCCCCGCCCCCATGATTCAATTGCCAGAGCCAACGCCTCTTGCTGCCCCGCCAAGTCCTGTGACGCCGACCACCCCCCCGCTGCCAGCAAGTGGATTACCAGAGGGATGGACCATGGAGCAATGGGCCTATTATGGCCAGCAATGGATCGATGCCCATCAATGAAAAATGCACATGAGCGACGGTGCATCGTTCAAAGCCTTCATGTAGGCCCGTTGTATCCCCTGACATGGAGAATACCTCATGACCCACGTTGTCACCTCAGGATGCGTCGACCACAAGTACCAGGAGTGCGTTGTCGTATGCCCTGTAGAAGCCTTCAGGGAAGCCGACACTTACCTCGTCATTGACCCGGATGAATGCATCGATTGCGGCGCATGCATCCCAGAATGCCCAGTTGATGCAATTTTTGCAGACACAGATGTTCCTGAAGAAGAAGAATCATGGATTGACCGCAATGCTGACGAGTCAGTGGATGCTGAAATCGCTGAAGGCGATTCACCCGTGCTCGCAGATTGATCCACCAATTCCCATTCACTTCTCGCCTGTGGAGGCGAACCAATGTTCATGAAGGACAGATGACAGGGCGGGTTGATTCACATGGTTCACACCGACTTCACTCAACTTCGGAACGGAAGCGATTTACTCAAGAGAGGCTTTGCTCGGATGCAGCAAGGCGGCGTCATCATGGACGTTGTCGACCCAGCTCAAGCAGCGATTGCTGAAGACTCTGGAGCGGTTGCAGTGATGGCCTTGGAAAGGGTGCCTGCAGACATTCGTCGAGATGGCGGTGTTGCTCGAATGAGCCATCCCGATATGATCCAAGGCATCCTTGATTGCACATCAATACCCGTGATGGCGAAAGCACGAATTGGGCATGAAGGGGAAGCTCGAATTCTCGAATCCATGGGCGTCGACATGGTTGATGAATCTGAAGTCCTCACACCCGCAGACCCATTTTTCCACATCAACAAAAAAGATTACGAAATTCCGTTTGTTTGCGGGGCTACAGGTCTTGGTGAAGCCGTTCGACGTATCTATGAAGGCGCCTCAATGATTCGCACCAAGGGTGAAGCAGGGACTGGGAACCTGGTTGCTGCAGTCACCCACGCCCGACTGATCGATCAAGAAATCCGACAAGTACAGGACCTTGACGAAAAAGGCATCCTAGCAACAACTCACATGATCATGGACCGATTCAAGGTCCTTGGCAACACATCAGAACTTCCCGGTTCCTACCCAATGACACCGTTCGGAGCCATCGATGGCGTGATGGAAAACGAAATTCAAGCAATTCTCAATGATGTCAGAGAAATGGGGCGCCTTCCAGTCGTGACCTTCTCCGCCGGTGGCATCGCAACACCAGCAGACGCATCACACATGATGCGCCTCGGAATGGATGGAATCTTCGTTGGATCTGGCATCTTCAAGTCATCCGACCCAAAAACCATGGCCGATGCAATCGTTCTAGCTACAGCACACTACAATGATGCTGCAAAAGTAACTGAAGCAATGGCCATGACATTGGGGAAGCCAATGAAAG
>CAJJAV010000028.1 GCA_905182125.1 uncultured Candidatus Poseidoniales archaeon | reverse complement strand
ACCTGATTCAGAACCGCCGATCAAATGCGATGCTGGGACTCGAACATCATCGAAGGTGATGGAACGGGTGTCCGAGCATCGTTGACCCATGTTGATCTCCTTCTTGCCAAGGCTAAAGCCGACAGCGTCTTTCTCGACAATGAATCCCGACATACCGCGATACCCTGCATCCATGTCGGTCTTTGCAAGCACGAAGAAAAAGTCTGCGTGCCCTGCTCCTGTGATCCACATTTTGGAACCATTGATGATGTAGTCATCACCGTCAGATACAGCGCTTGTTTTGCAAGCTGCGACATCAGAACCTGCACCCGGTTCAGTCACGGCATACGAAGCGAGGGCTCCATCTTCAGCGACCTTTCGAAGCCAGATTTCTTTCTGGTCATCTGTCGCTCCGGTGATGATTGGTGCGCATGCAAGAGCGGTGGCATAGGCAGCCGTAGCAAAACCAGGGTCGCCCCAAGCCAGTTCTTCATTGACAAGAACCTCTTCCATCGAGCCAAGACCTGGGCCTCCGTAGGTTTCTGGAATGTGGAGGTTCAAAAGACCCATTTCGTGGGCTGCAAGGATGGTTTCCTTGGGGTAGGTCGACGTTGCATCCCAATGTTCTGCTTTGGGTCTGATTTCATCGACGGCGAATTCATGGGCCAGTTCTTTCAACATCTCTTGCATTTCATCAAGTTGGAAGTTGACCATACCAACGGGAGGAGGCCGCCCTTTATGTCTCCATTGATTCAACCAATGGTAAACAACGCTCGACGATGCGCTTCGAGGGTGAGGAGGAACAAACAATAGATGGCAATCATGACCCATCCTTCCCATTTCTTGAACTCATAGGAGGTTCGCATCATCAGCAAGGCAGAGAAGCAGCCAATGATGGTGAATGGTATGATGATGTAAACGATCAAATCGTAACCTGCTGGAGTGATTGCAAGCGGTGCAATCAATCCTGCGATTCCAATGGAGAGCAGGGGGTCGGTGATGTTTGAACCAATCAAGGTCCCAATCGCAACACCTTGGCTTCGTTTTGCAGCCATAAGAGCGATGGTCAGTTCGGGCAATGAGGTACCAATTCCGAGTAAAATTGTGCTGATGATGGCATCAGGCACTTCAAGTTCAGTTGCAATTGATTCAACGTTTTGAATCAACTGATCTGCTGCATAGACTGCAAATGTAAGACCGGCAACCACCATGATGAAGTAAGCCGCAGTGCTCCATGACGTGCCGTGAACTTCAGTTGGTTCCATACCTTGCATTTCTTCTTTTTGAATTTCCTTTCGGTTGGTTAGCAGCCAAGTGATGTACACCACATACAGGGACACTAAAATTCCGGCTTCCCATTGCTGGAGTGTTCCCTCCGTGATCAGGAAGAGACTGAGAATAAGAACGGAAAGAAGCATGATCTGCCCGTCCCGCTTCAACCAAGACTCCCTAATTTTCAAGCCCTTATTGACCACGACAATGCCCATGATGAGCGTGATCTGGACCAATACAGAACCGAGGATGTTGCCGATGGCTGTGTCAGCAAAACCCGGTGTCGTTGCTATCTTTGTTGCTGATGAGGCAGAGATGAGAATCTCAGGTAACGAAGTTCCAATCGAGACGATCGTGAGTCCGATGACAACCTCGGGCAAACCCACCCTGCGTGCAAGCCCTTTTGCCCCTTCAATAAAGAAGTCAGCTGAGAAAATCAGAAGGAAAAGGGCAAGAAGGACAATGACAACCATGACTGCGATGTTGTTCACGCTTACTTCAGTTGAAATCAGTTTGACCGCCATGAGTCCAAGAAAGAGCGCCCCTGTGGTGATGACGGTCTGGAAATGGACAAGTTGTGGAATCCCCATCACTTTCTCATTGGACTCCATGCGCCTGCGTACGCAACCACCTTCTTCACCATTATGTTGAACGGGGGGTGCAAAAGGTCGATTGAAAAGACACATAATCTGTGGTCACCGCCCCCCGATTATGTTGCGCCGTCTCCTTGCCGAGTTCATCGGCACATGGTTCATGGTTGGCGTGGGCTGTGGAAGCATTGCCATTGGAGCACCTGGATGGGTAATCTCGTGTGCATTTGGGGCCGCTGTCACACTTGCAATCTTAGTGTTTCAACCGATCAGCGGTGCCCACATCAATCCAGCCGTGAGCATTGCCTTTGCTCGAAGCGGGCACCTCGAAAAGCAAGCTCTTCTGCCTTACATCGCCGCTCAACTTGCCGGAGCCTTCGCTGCAGCATGGATGCTCAAAGGAGTCGGACCAACTGAACTTGCACCTGACGTAAGTCGTGCAATGGGGGCCGGCATTGAGGTGTTCATTACCTTCGCACTCATGGCTTCCATCTATTGGATTGTGGTGAAATCCGAAACGCATGTTTCGATTGCTTTTTTTGTCGGTGCCACCGTTGCTTTGTTGGCCTACCTGTTTGGACCATTGACCGGAGCCTCGATGAATCCTGCTCGAACCTTTGGACCAAACATGGTCCAGGGGCTCTATTCCAGCCTCCCCTTCTATTGGGTCACAACCATCATTGGTGCCCTGATTGCAGCCGAAATTTTTGTTCGACTTCAAGCATCGACAAAGCCTCAAGACTGAGCCGTAAACCGGACGACTTCAATGACGTGATCCGTCGAGGGCACGGTGAAGTCTTCCAGTGGAGGTGAGAATGGAACCGGTGTGTCAAGTGCGCCGATCACAACTGGTGCAGCCTCGAGTGCATAGAAGCAAGATTCCAAAATTCGGCTCTGAACTGTGTGACCTAAACCGCCGCACCATTGCCCTTCTTGCAAAATTACAAGACGACCGGTGCGGATCACAGAATCAATGCATGTCTGAGCATCAAACGGAAGTAAGGTGCGCAAATCGATGATCTCAACCTCGACACCTTCCTCGGCGAGCGCATCTGCTGCTTGCTTTGCCACGTGGACCATAGCGCCCCATGTTACGAGGGTGATGTCACGTCCTCCGCGAATGACTGCTGCTTTGCCCAACTTGTACCGTTGGTTGTCTTCGATTGCCTGCTTTACTGGAGCAGTGTCGACCTTTTGATTGATGTTTTGGCCCCAACCGGTCAACCCTCCACCCAAGCCATACAGACCGATGTGTTCGAGCATGATGACGGGATCGTTGAGTTCTGCTCCTTCCATCAGAAGGTCGTAAGCGTCCTGAGGCGTACCAGGAGCGATCACAATCATTCCAGGGTCGTTGGCAAACCAGGATTCAATCATGTTCGCATGGAACGGCCCTGAGCGAGTTTTAGCGCCAAGCGGGACCCGGATGGTCATTGGACAATCAGCACCCCAACGCCATCGCAGCATTGCTGCATTGTTGATCAGAGCGTTGTAGGCGAGGGCTGCAAAGCCACCAAATTGGATTTCGACCATCGGACGCATGCCAGAAAGAGCAGCCCCGGTTCCGGTGTGAACAATCACCGCTTCACAAAGCGGCATGTCAACGAGTTTATCGCTGTGTCCTGCGTTCTTCAACGCCATGTTCATCCCAAAAGCACCTGCAACTTCCATGTCTTCACCAATGAAGACGCACTGGTCGCCGTGTCGAGTAGCAACATCTGCCATGGCTTGTTGGATCGCGCGAGCATACGTCCAACCACCGCTTTCTGCGTATTCGAGCGTTGTTTCCCCCACATCCAAAGGAGATGGTTCATCCGAACCTTGGGAAGGCGATTGGAGGCGAGCAAAACGATCGTGATGTGTTTCTGCATCATTGAGCGTTGTCACCCCTTTGATGACCGTGGAAGGTTCTGGCCAAGCCATCTGTGTGACGTCGATCATAGCCTGATCGACGAGGGTTTGCTCTTCTTCTTCCATGTTGGTGAGCGCAACTTCATCGACGCCCAAATCCAACAGCAGTTGGCGGTGAGTTGGCAAGGGATCTTTTGCCTCCCAGTACGCAAGAAGGTCACGGTCAACATATCCAGGGGGCGTTCCTGATGCGTTGCCAAGATAGAGATCGTCGTGATGGTGAGCATGGCCGCAACCGCGCATGGTTTCAACATGAATGAGGGTCGGTCCGCCGCCTTCCATGGCAAATTCACGCGCCACTGCAGCGCTGGCGTGCCAAGCAGCAGGGTCTGACCCGTCAATCGTCCATGCAGGGAAGCCCATAGCCACAGCTTTGTCAGCCCAAACTTCGACGCCGGATTGCTTTGCTGGAGGTGTGTCAAGAGCAATTTGATTGTTTTGTAAGATGTAGCAAATCGGAAGACCTCGTGCACCTGCAAGGTTCATTGCCTCCCAAAACTCTCCCGAAGAAGAGGCACCTTCGCCGATACAAGCCACATGGAAACGGTCAATTTTTTGCCTCCAAGCAGCGAAGGCAAGCCCTGTCATGGTGACGCTTGCAATCGGTAGTGGGGCGGTTGGAGGAAGCACACCAACGTGCCATGCACCAACGTGAAGGTCACGCCCGCCAGCATGATCGAAGCCTCCGTTTTGGTTGGAACCGGCTTTGCCTAAATTCGCTGCCATCACGTCAAGAGGCGTGTCGCCCATCGCAAGGCCAAGACCAATATCTCGAATCATTGGGGCGATTAAATCACCATCGTAGCCTTTGCCAGGTCGAGCGTCTCGAGGTGCATCGGGTTGGCGATTGAGGGCTGTAGCCACGGCAACAACGCCTTCTTGCCAAGTCGAGCGGAAGCCTTTACCGCCAAATTTAGACCCATCTGGTGTCAGCATTCCGTCGGTGTGAATTATTTTTAATTGGGCGTCAAGCATACGAGTGCGGCTCATCATGCGCTGCCATTCCAAGCGTTGACCAATGCGAACTGCCATGTAATGAGCGAGCCGTCGGAAGGTGAGCCGCAAGTCGATCAAGAAGTGCTGATTGCGTCGGTCGAGGAACTCATTCATGCTGCGACGAGGGATCACTTCCACGGATTCATCTTGATCCATTTTGGCCTTGATTTGCGCCATCAACCCTCGATGAACTGCTTCGATAAACCGTTGTGTAAACGTGTGCCAAGCTTCGCCTTCAAACTGAGAAGGTTCATTCTCGACCAGCACATCCCAGACATTGGCTGCCAAAAACAAGTGACCATCGTGACGTTGAGCGATGAATCGGAGAACTTCACGACGCGCAGCATCTGCGAGCAGAGGCTGAGTGAACTTCAGCGGTGCGCTTGCCCTCCAGTCTGAACCGTGAATTACCGGTAAGTCGCCTTGGCCCATGGTTTGGCCAAACGTCACCCAAATACAAAACCAGCGGGCGATTGAATTGGTGATTTGAGATGCATCACTCGCTTGAATCGCCCATAGCGCCGCCTAAGGCCCGCATTGATGCGCGTGTGACAAAAACGGTGGCGAGGATGGAGGCGAGGAGACCAAAAAGCAGCATGGCACTGCCAGTTGTTGAGGTTTGAACGCCCTCCAAAGCGTTTCGATTGAGGGCCAAACTGCCCAGAGCGTGCCCATAGTAGGCATAGGCCAGGGAATAGATGATGCTCGAAGCATTGGAAAGTACGAACACACGAAGGGAAACTGGTCCTGCAGACATGATGTAGTTGAGCCATTCATCTGGAATAAGAGGTGACAGGCGAACCAGAATTGAAATTCGCATTGCATCTTCTGCAAGGGCTGTTTCAATGCGTTTCATTTTCTCATCGCCTGAAATTGAGGCTTGAATCATGTCCCTGAATAACCATCGACCCAAAAGGAAAGCGAGCAGCCCCCCAATCATCGATGCAGCATAATTCACCAGTGTAGCGATCCAAAAAGGAAAAATCGCCCCCGCTGCAACCTTGAGGAGGGGTGAAGGGATCAACAAAACGATGCCGAGAGCAACGGCCAGTGCATAGAGGAGTGGTCCGGTCGGGCCAACATCCTCAAACCAAGTGATGATGGCTTGAGCATCGCGAAACAAAAAGTAGCCTGCTGCTGCGCATGCAAACAGCATTAAGGCTCCAAAAAGAGCGCGCCAGCGGTAGAGTTTCGGTTGATTTTCTCGCATTTGTTGAAGGTTCATTCGACCATCAATCAATTGCATTTCAGCAGGTTTTGGAATGCTTCCGAGACGTTTCATTCCTCTTCCTCCGCAGCCGGCAAAGAATCGAGTACATCCTTGATCATCTGCGCAGCGTCTTCCACCTGCGTCATGAGGGTGAGATCTGAAATGGCCCCTGGTTGTCCAAGGTTCCACAATAAGTCTCCGACAAACTCGTTGGTAAGCCGTGTCATCTCAAGCACTTCAGGATCGATTGGAACCATCGTTCCCATGTCATGAATCGCTACAAAGTCAGGTGTTTCGCTCAGGATTTCATCCATCGCATCTTCGACCTCCTGAGCAAGCCCTTCAGCCTGGGCCTCGAGAATGTCTTCCATTGAGGACTTGAACCCCTGGTTCATTTCAGAAAGGTTACCGCTTCCACCACCTAAAGATCCACCTCGTTTGAGGTCTTGAAATGACGGTGCTTGGCCCCCAGGCCCACCAACCTGCCCTTCACCTTGAGGCATACCCAATTGTGAACCATCCGCTTCTCCGACAAGTTTGTTGAGCGCCAAACGAAGCATAGAGGCCATGACAGATGGATCGAGTTCTTCATTGACTTCCAAGCCCTCCTCGCCCATTTGGCCGAGGATTTCATCGATGAAACCGCTGTCTATTTTTTCTGGCCCAACAAGTCCTTTGAGCATTGGTAAGGCCCAGGTGCTGTCACCCATGGTCATGGCAACATCGAAGGTTCCACCTGTTCCCTTTCCGGAGTTGACCTCTGCAGGTGGAGCCACAAATTGCTTACGAGTGTGCCGATGAAGTTGTTCAATCAGTGAAGACATGTCGATCGGTTTGCTCATCACTTCAGCAACACCCGCCTGTGCCGCGCTGTTCAGATACTCTTGAGAGGTCTGGCGGGAAAGAATCACAATTCTGCACTTGAATGCGAATTCGGGATCGCTCATCAACCGTTGCGATGCATCGATAGCATCGCCATTCTTCCACTCACTGTCAATCAAAACAACTTCTGGCATGATGGCCAAAGCCGTGCCTTCCGCCTGACGCAGTGTACCGGCCCGAGTGATTTCGAACCCTTCACGTTCGAGGGTGTTTGCGAGAAGACTTCGGCGACCTTCGTTTTCATCAGCGACGATTACCTTGGCCATGCTCTCCCTCCCTTCTTTTCCAAGGGGATGCTGTGGAGTCTTGAACCTCACCCCTCATTGGAAAGGTGTGACGGTGATTGAAACACAAGAGTTCGTGTCCCAAAACGAGATTCACTTGACGATTTCATTCGGTAAAGCCGCATGCCAACCAAGGATGCCGCCCTCTAAATTGTAGAGTTTGGTTCCATCGAGTCCGGCTTGAATTAGAAGCATAGCTGCGGTCTGAGAACGCATACCGCTTTTGCAGTAGAGAAGGATGTCCCTGTCTTTTGGCAACTCTTCGAGGTTCGAAGTCACCGATTCGTGGCTGACTTGATGATCGCAGGAAGCAACTCGGGCTTGCCTGTACTCCAGATCTGAACGAACGTCCAGAACGAATGGCGACCATCCTTCATTTCTTTGAGCGATAAAGTCTGCCATGGAAATGCTTTGGAACATGGTTGAATCAGCGGAGGCACCCCCCACTTGAATTGAACGCTTAGGGTCGGCTACTGCACACCACTCTGGTGATTCAAACATTGCCGAGACTTCCTCGAGGTCGCTCACCGGTGGACGGGTGGTATCGTGGCTAAAGGTGAGGGTGTTGAACTGCATTTGTTCAGCATCATAGAGAAGCAAACGACCGTTGAGAACCTCACCGAGGCCGAGGATCATTTTCAGAACCTCATTGGCTTGTAAGGAGCCGATTACGCCAGGTAAGACGCCAAGTACCCCACCCTCTGAACACGATGGCACTGCGCCTGCTGGTGGCGCAGTTGTAAACAAGTCGCGATACGTTGGTCCTCCTTTGAAATTGAAAACGCTGACTTGCCCTTCGAACCGATATATAGAACCGTAGACCCAAGGTAAATTAAGTAACGAACAGACATCGTCGACGAGGTATCGAGTTGGGATATTATCCGTTCCATCAACAACAAGATCCCAGCCTTCACTCATGATCCTCAAGGCATTGTCTGGGGTGAGCCGGGTGTCATAAGCAACGACTTCAACCTCATCATTGAGTTCATTGAGTCGCTGCCCCGCTGACGTTACTTTCTTCTGACCGATTCGCTCGGTTGAATGAATAATCTGGCGCTGGAGGTTCGAAAGGGCCACTGTATCATCATCGATCACCCCGATTCTTCCAACCCCTGCTGCAGCAAGGTACAGCAACACAGGACTACCAAGGCCACCTGCGCCAACAACGAGAACATTTGCATTTGACAACTTTTGTTGCCCTTCAATCCCTACGCCGGGCAAAACGAAATGCCGTGAGAAACGCTCCTCTGAATCCATTGATTACACCATCAAAGGGTTGACAAAAAGAGAATAAACATGACAATAACAAAGACACCTGCCAGCATGATTCCAATCACAATCCATGAAAGAATTTGAGCAGCCTTTGCCACTCCGTGATCAGGATGGTTTGGGTACTGTGTGGTGATCTTAAGAGCGCTGTTCGCCATGAGCAATGATACAATCGAAAACAAGGCAGGAATCCCTAAAAATAATCCACCGACGATTCCAACAAGTGAGATGACAAGCGCTACAGTGGCGTTTGTAGACGGAGGAGGACCGTGAAGACCGCCCCCCGTCATTGGTGTGGCATAATTTGGAACGGTTGGAACCGTTGGAACTTGACCTTGAATCATTTGATTTTGCACTGGTCCACTTTGACCTGTGCTTGGGTCCCATTGGAACCCTTGAGGTGGTTGTTGAGCTGGCTGCATAAATCTGGCACAGTGCTCGATGAAATAAAAGGAACGGCGTTTTCACAGATCGTTACTTTCCAACCACTTTTCGAGGTCAATTGCTGCTTGACATCCCATTCCAGCAGCGGTGATGGCTTGTTTGTAGCGTGTATCAACAACATCGCCTGCTGCAAACACACCGTCTACTGAGGTCATGGTGTGCTCTTTGTGAAGAATGTAACCTTCGGAATCTGTTTCGACTTGCCCGCCGAGGAAGCCTGTGATTGGTTTGTGACCAATGGCGATAAAAGCTCCAGTTACATTAATTGTCTCTGTGCTGCCGTCCCGAGGATCGACCAAAACTGCCCCAGTGAGGCCTTTTTCATCAGAATTCCAAGATTGGACTTGCCTGAATGTTTTGATTTCTATTTTTTTATGATTGGCTGCTCTTTCGTACATGATGGTTGATGCCTTGAACACGTCCCTACGGTGGACAAGGGTCACTTTCGATGCGAATCTGGTGAGGAACGTTGCTTCTTCACACGCCGAATCGCCACCGCCGATGACCATGACTTCTTCATCACGGAAGAACGCCCCATCGCATGTAGCGCAGGTGGAAATGCCACGACCTTTCTGTTCCTCTTCACCAGGAGCGTTGAGCCAAATAGATTCTGCTCCCGTGCAGACAATGATGGAGTGGGTGAGGAATGTTTCGCCTTCGACAACCACTTTGTATGGGCGTTCGGAAAGATCCACTGATTCAACATTTTGATCCCGGACTTCCAAACCAAACCGTTCGGCTTGTTCTCGAAGTTCGATCATCATCTCCGGACCGCCGATGCCTTGTGGGTAGCCTGGAAAGTTCTCAACGTCGGAAGTAAGCATCAACTGACCACCTGACATGTAGCCTGCAAACATGAGTGGTTTAAGCATTGCACGAGCGGAATAGAGACCGGCTGTGTAGCCTGCAGGGCCCGAACCGATGATGATGAGATTCTGTATTTCAGACATGATGTTGGTCTCCAGCAAATTTCGATGGGTGGGCGTCATCACTTGAACATTCACATTTGTTTACATCAAATTGTCGATGGTGCTCTTGGTCAAGAATTCGTCAAAAATACCCTGATTCAAGCAATGAGCAGTCACAGCATAGCGCCCACCGCTGCGACTGCAGCTCGAGCGTGTGGTTCGAGGCGGGGTTCAATGTGTTCGGGATCAGCACCGGGTCCAATGATTCCTAGACCGACTGGCTTTTCGTGAACCAGTTGGAGTTCGATAATCGATTTGATGACCGCCTGACCCATAGCCAGGCCGTGTTGGGTTTGGCCCCTTTCAATGATGCCTAAACAAGCAACTCCATCGATTGTATCATCGGCAAGCAGACGGTCGATGGCGAGTGGGACTTCCATTGCGCCAGGCACCCAAACCACTTCATCGACCACCAAATCATGCTTGCTTGCTTCTTCCTTTGCCCATTCCAGCATGCGTTCAATCTCATCTTTGTGGAATGAACCACAGACTATAGCAATCGAGTGTGTCATTTTTTCAAGCCCCTTTTTCCTGTGACAGGTACCGTTCAACCGTTGCCACGATGGTTTGGGTTGTTGAATCGATTTCCAAATTCACCGCATCGCCAATGCCGTGATGGCCCAGCGTGGTGAGTCGAAGTGTCTCTGGAATGATATGAAGAGCAAAGCATCCATCCTCTACCGCTCCAACGGTGAGTGAGATGCCGTCAACGCCGATGTAGCCTTTTTCGAGAATGTATTTACGGAGGTCGGTGGGCACTAGGATTTCGAAGTTCATGCCCTCCCCCAAGGCTTCAGCAGACTGGATCAAACCGGTCCCCATGATGTGGCCCGAGAGGAGATGCCCGCCGATTTCATCACCAAAAGAAAGCGATCGCTCTACATTGACCGCATGGTCGATTTCCAGTTCACCAATGTTTGTTCGTTGAAGTGTTTCTGGAATCACATCAAAATGAACGTTCGTGCCGTCCATCCCTGTTGCAGTCAGGCAAACGCCATTGATGGCGACGCTGGCTCCAATGGCTAAGTTCTCGACGTTTGGGAGTTCGATGACAAGCGTTCGGATGGCCTCGCCTTCGATGAGGGAAATGACCCTCCCAGTCCCCTGAACGATCCCTGTGAACATCAATCCTCATCTCCGTTCTTCGATTGTGCCCGTGCGAGAATGCGAGCAATAATTTTCCGTGTCCCATCCAAATCTTCAGAGAGACCTTCAACACGGGTGACCTCGATGTTGTCATACCCTAATTCGATCAGTTTGGCACGGATTCGATCTTCAGCGTGTTCTTGATCGTATCCAAGCGCAATAATATCAGGATTAATCACAGGAAGAATATCAAAAATAGGGACGTCGGGGGAATTTCCAATCACCGCTGAGTCAACGGGTTTCAGACCTTGAACCATTCGAAGTCGGAGGTCTTGGCCAGTCACGGGTTCATGCTTTCGCATTCGCACAGTATCGTCATGCGCCACAACGACGGTCAAATGATCGCCAAGAGCTTTGGCCTGTTCCATGTAATGCAAATGACCCGCATGCAAGAGGTCAAACACACCAACCGCCATAACGCGCTTCATCATCTCACCATTTCCCGTCAAGATGCATCTGCACAAGGTTCTACCGGCTGTTTTCAAACTTCAAGTGCATCAATAAGTTGTGCACCTTCGAGGAAAGGAATGTTTCGCTCCTGAGCCCAAGTTCGTGCATCATCAACAGAGAGTGCATGGTCGCCATCGGGTTGAAGCATCTCTGCTCCAATCACGACTGGAGTCATTCCGGCGAGCCGAGCCAAGCCAACAGCAAGTTCAGTGTGACCTTGGCGGCGAGCGAGCCCGCCTTCGGTTTCTCGGCAGACTGGAATGTGACCTGGGGTTCGGAATTCTTCACCAAGCGCAACTTGTGCAGCTTTACCTTCGATGCCAGCCTCGACCAGTTCTCCCGTCAGTTCTGCGAAGCGACGTGTCGTCAGGGCCCGATCGTGGTCGGTGATTCCCGTGTAGGTGTTTCGATGATTCAGCGAAAGGGTGAACGCCGAACGTGAATCATATCGAAGATCATTGGTTACCAATTGGGTGAGGACTTCATACTCTTCCATGAGGCTTGGATGAGTGTGGAGATCTTGTAAAAACGGAAGCGAAAATCGCTCGCCAACATCGTGACCGATTGCTAAGAACAACAAACCACCACAATCGAGACGCAATTGACGCATCGTCGCGGCCTCTGCAGACTGGCCGGGGAACAACAAATCGGTTTCGCCTTCGCGCTTTTCAGAGTCGAAAAGGCAGACTGGTTGTCCGTTTTTGAAGGCATTGACTGCTGCTTGAACCTGCTCGTCCATGCCTGCTGCTCACCGGGTGGAGTTCATGAAGGGTCGTATGGTATCGTCGTTCATAGGGGCGCTGAAACCGCAAGAATTTGCGGACAGCCAACGGAAAGGGATTATCATAGGAGGTCCCTTGGCCTAGACCTGCGGGGAAGCAAATTATGCCAGTAAAACTCGGACCCGCAGGCGTTCCTTTGTCATGTAAAGGACGAACAATTGTTGAAGGAATGGATGACATCATCTCCCTTGGACTTGAAACCATGGAAGTTCAAACTGTGCGCATGGTTGCGCCAAATCACTTCGAACAGTACTGGCAAGCCGGTGTCTTGGCAAACAAAACCGAGTTCGAGATGAACATTCACGGCCCATACTACTCTGAATTGCTCGGCAACAGAGTTGAGCGTGGACGCTCTCTCGCCAAAATCGAATCAACGCTTCAGGCTGCGCGCACCATTAATGCTCGACACATCACCCTCCACGCTGGCCATTACGGCGGCATGAGCCCCGGCTCGGCAGCAAATGAGCAAGTGGCAAATGTGTTCGCAGGTGTTGTTGACAGGGTCGCAGAAATCTGGCATGACGATGAAGATGAATTCCCAGTGTTCCCTTGGATCAAAAACGGCACCCCTTCAAAGATCGGTATTGAAACCTCAGGCCGTCAAGAACTGTGGGGGAGCCTCGAAGAGGTTCTCGAAGTTGTCAATCACGTTGAAGGCACAATCCCAGTGTTGAACATTGCACACATCCACGCACGGGGCCATGGAAAAATGCGAACTTCGGAAGATTATGGTGAATTGTTCGACCAGGTTCGCGAAACAATTGGGACCAAGGAATTCTATTGCCACTTCTCCGGCGTTGAACACCGCACTGGGAACGCAATGCATTACACTCAAATCAAGAAATCAGATTTGAATTTCGAACCCCTCGCTGAATTCATTGTCGAAGACGGTGGCTGGTTGGACATTACCCTCATCTCTGATTCCCCACTCTTGGAACACGATGCAATGTACATGCTCCAGAGCATTGAGAAGTCAAAGCACCGCCAACTTGAGCGGAAGGCCCGAGAAGATCGTCGCCGTGCACTCTCTGCACAAACAGGAACCACACCCGCTGTCCTTGCTGCAAAGGAAGCCCAACTTGCAGCACTCCTCCCAGACGATGCTCAAGCACCCGCTGAAACAGATGCCGAGCCAGTGGCCGAACCTGTTGTTGAAGCAATGGCTGAAACCGATGCTGAACCAGGAGCCGAACCTGCTGCTGAAGCAGTGGCTGAACCTGTTGCTGAAACAGAAAAGCCTGCAAAGAAGGCGCCAAAGAAGAAGGCAAGCAAAGCAGAAGAAAAGAACACCGACGTCTTTGATTTTGAAGAAGAAGACGACGACCTCTTCTGAAGGGCTTCGGAGCCTTGAATTGGCTCGTTAAATCCCCGTCGTGGCAACGTTAATCGTGGGAATCAAGATAAACGAAGTGGACAGCGTTCACCTTGTTCGCTATGGCACATATTGGAATTCTTGGACTTGGAAACTGGGGAACGGCTATCGCTCGTATGTGGCTGGCTGACGGCCATAGCGTCAAAGGTTGGACGATTGAACAAGAGGTCTACGAGTCGATCACCATGGACGGTGTCAATCGCAAATACCTCCCGGAGTACCCCGTTGAGGGCATGGAAGCAACCATGCACATCGAAGAGGTATTGGAAGGCGTTGAAATCGTCGTGCTCGCCGTGCCATCCTCTGTGATTTTGGATGTCGTTGACCAAATCATACCTCACCTGCGTCCAGGCCATGTTCTTCTTGACTTGGCGAAAGGCCTTGCACCCGGCAACCAACTCATTTCACAAGCCATCCATGAAAAACTGAAAGCAGCGAAAAAGAACAATCCGCTCGCTGTTGTGACTGGACCAACCATTGCTCCAGAAGCTGCTGCCGGCGTGATGACAACCGCTCTTGTCGCAAGCGAAGATGTTTCAGTGGCTCAACATTTGGCTTCAACGCTGACGACGCAAACGTTCATTCTTCATCCAGCAGCAGATCCAGCAGGTGCAGAACTTTGGGGGGCATTCAAGAACGTTGTCGCCCTTGCTTGCGGCTTAGTCGACGGGTTGAAGCAGGTCGGAACCCTTGGTGGAGACAACCTCAAGGCTGCAATTTTCATGGCTGGATTCAAAGAAGGATGCTTGCTTTTGCCTCAACTTGGTGCACGTGCAGAAGTCGCGTTCGGCCCAGCAGGACTGGGTGACTTGTATGTGACTGCAACTTCACCGCACGGTCGAAACCGTTCCATGGGTGAAAAGTTGGGGACTGGTCTTACATTGGACCAAGCGCTTGAGGAGATGCACATGGTTGCAGAAGGCGTTCGTGCTGCTCGAATGTTTGGTGAACGGGCAGAAGCACTCAACATCCAGATACCATTCACCAAAGCACTCAACACCCTCTTGGATGGTTACATTGAACCCGAAGAGTGCTGCCGACGAATGGTCGCTCTCCATTGAACAACCTTACTTCTCAATCGGTGTTGTTTTCACCTAAGTCCCCATGCGAGAACCATGGCGGAAGAATTGACTGAATTGGAAGCTCGGCTCTTTGAATGGATTCGACAGTCTGATTTTGAAACGGTTGATTGGTCAACCGCAAAGGCTGCACGTTCGTTCAAGGTCAAGCAAGATGAGATCTACGAAGCCGTCGCAGCGCTCACTCGCAAGGTTCCAGATCGCATACAGGTGTTCTACAAAAACGGTGCACTTCACATCGCTGCAGAATGAACATCAATCCTCGTCTTCTGCGACAATGCCGTGATGGATTTGCGCTGCTTTTTTGCCTGGCAACATCACAGTAAGCCATGATGGCCGGCGCACGTCCCCTTTTTCATTGACGAAGGAGCGAACCCCCATCGAAATGAAATCAATGATCACAACCACTAGGAAGATGATAATGAGCAGGGAGAACACCTTGTCATACATTTGGAATTGAAGGTAATTATTGATGTAATAACCAATACCACCGGCGCCTACAATACCGATCACTGACCCGTGACGAACGTTGTACTCAAACATAAACATCATCTGACTCAGCAGATGATTGCTGGTCTCAGGAACGACAACGAAGGCAAACATGCTGGACGACACAAACCCATGGCACGACCGGCTTCCAGCGGAGCGCTCTCCATACCTTCAAACACCTCATACTGAAGTTTACCCAAGTAACCAACGGTGTAGAACGTCATGGCGAGGACACCAGAAAGCGGACCAAAACCGAGAACGATCACAAACAGAATGGCCCAAAGCAAACTCGGCAGACTTCGTACGGCTGAAAGGAATACCCGAATAGGGATGGAGATGTAAAGCGGCGTAAGGTTGCGTGCTGCTAGGGATGAAAGGCAAATGGCCCCTACAAACCCGAGGATGGTTGAGACAAAAGCAATCTTCAGCGTCTCCATCATACCCAAGTAGCCAACCGAGCAGAAAAATTCGATTTTTTCGTCACATACAGGGTAAGAGCGGGCTTCGAGAACGCTCCAGTTCGGAGGCCACATGCTTTCGCTAAAGAAGATTGAAAGATTTGCAAGACCGCCTTCAAGCCGCCCTAAATATTTCATTTTCAAAAAAAAATACTGCGAAGTTGCCAACCTCATCCATCATTCAGCGAGCCATTCGATGACCAAGGATTCTGCGAAGCGGTCAGAAGACAAACCAGGATGAAGAATGGGGCGGACAACGATCAGCAACTGCAATTCCCCACCGGGGAGGGCTTTTGCGACACAAAGAACTTCCCCGACCCGAGTTCCATCGGTTGAGGTGCTCAGCAAACTGCGTAGTTCGAACACACGAACGTCCACTCGTTCATCCACATCGGCGGTTGTTGAACGGTACCTGTGCGCGTCTTCTGTGCTGATTGCGACAAGATTCATCTGGTCGGGGTCAAGGGTTGGGCCAGCAGTTTGCTGGTCGAGCAATTCGATTGCCTGACGCATCCTGCCGCTTTCCATCCCCAGCAATTGGGCCAGATCTAAAGCGGTTGAAGCTGCCCCCCATGGACCGTATTGGTAAGGCAGTCGCATGCTGACTGACTGAACGATTTCGACATCGAAACCAGCCTCTTCAGGGAGCATCAACCAAGTAAATTGCTCACTTGCAGGGTACAGTGGGGCGTTTGGATTCTCTTTCATGAGCGGTTCACCCCAGGCTTCTGGAGCGACTGGCTGAGCGACTGGGACAAAACCTCCAACGATGACCATCGCTACCAACGATAGGCAAAGGGTGACCCTCGCTCTGCGATGCTCCGTCCAATCCGCCCGACCCGCTGGGCTCAAGGCAGACAACATCAGCAACACCGGCATCACAAGAAGAATGCCCAAAGGCACAAGCCAAATTAAAACCGTTCCGCAGAGTGCCATTTCCAAGCCAAGTGGGCCTAACAAAGATCGAGGATGACGCATTGGATCATCGGCCTCCAAACCTCGACGGAGCCACCAAATGACAATGAACAGACCCAAGATGACCAACAGTGTTGGAACAAGGTTCCAAAGTTGGCTCATGAGCCGTCGTGCAGTGCTGGCGGTGATGAGGATTGGGGTTCTTCGACAAATTGAACGGTATATTGTCAAGTCATGACCTCGTCGCCACACCATGGAGGAACCCCTGCTCGAACTCAATGGGGTGACATTCCGCCACAAGGTCAGCGCTCCTACAACCTTCAAACCATGGCGAACCAAACGGGGACCTGGCGTCATGGATGTGTCGCTGAGCCTCAAACCCGGTGAAATCCTTGGGTTGATTGGGCCGAATGGGGCAGGAAAAACCACACTTCTTCGAACCATTGCAGGTGTTCTCCCGGTTCAAGATGGAAGCATCCATCTGGGCAAGGTCGAAGCCGCCGCCCTGATGAGCGCCGCAGATTTACGAACCATCGTCGGCCACATGCCAGAACAGGTTCGATGGCAGGGGCGACAGTCAGTCCAAGATGCTCTGTTAGAACTCGCTGAAATGCGGGGCACGTCCCTGAAACGTGTTGAGGGGTTGTTGCGTCTTGTCGGCTTGGCTGATCGATGTGACACGCCCCTGTCAGGATTAAGCCAAGGGATGCGACAGCGGTTGACACTCGCAGTGGCATTGCTCGGCGCCCCAAAGGTTCTGCTTCTGGACGAACCACTGAACGGCCTTGACCCCGTTGCAGCCACAGCCTTTGTCCGATTGCTCCACGAATTGACGGGAAAAGGGGTTTCCATCGTCATCTCCTCGCACCAAGTCGAGGGGTTAGCCGCCATTACCGATCGGATTGCATTGATGCACCGGGGCCAGATTTTGGCCGTAGGAACGCTTGACTCGGTTGCTGAAAGCCTCGACTTACCCAGCACGATTGAAGTTACAGGCACGGGTGAATTACCAAATCTATCATGGTGTGAGCATGCTGAAAAAGCAACCATCAGCGACCAAAACACATGGCGTGTGGCACTTCCCGAGTCAAATGAAAATCTCCTCGCCGATTTTGTCAATCGGGGCATTGAGGTGACCTCTTGGAATCCTCGTCCACCCGGTATTGTTGAGATGCTTTGCGCTGCAACCGGCATGGACATCGATGAAGTTGGTTTGGATATTGCATCTGCTGCCTTGCTGCCGCATCGTCGAATTGGAGGGGAAGAAGAATGAATGATCTTCAACGACTCCTGGCGCTTGCTAACCGAGTCTTTTGGGACCGTGTACGTTCCACTCGTATGTTGATTATGTTGCCTATTTTGGTTCTCTTTCTTCCTGGAATGGCTTGGGGATTCTCAGATCCAAACATCATTTTGCCAGGTGGGCATCAACCCGATGAACCGATGGAAGTGCTGTTCTATGCCAGCCTCGGCGTTGTTTTTGGCGCTACGATGTGTGGCGTTTTACTGGCCTTTGACGGTGTCAGCAGAGACAGAGCGAGCGGCGTGTTTGAGTTGAAACTCGCACAACCAATGCCTCGTACGCACCAAGCATTGGCTCTGGTCCTTGGTATGTGGCAAGCTATTTTCATCCCAGTTGCAGTTCTCATCCTTCTCTCGCTAGCAATCATTCGATGGCGCCTTGGTGAATGGGCTTCAATGGCTGACATCACCGTGCACCTTGTGGCGACATCGTTGATTTTGTTGTGGTATGTGGTGTTTGCTTTATTGGCTTCATCTCGAACAAAGGACCAGGGAACAGCGGTCGCTTTTGGTATCGGAATGTGGTTTTTGTTCACCTTCCTCTGGGCATTGGTGACAACGATGGTCGCCTTTGCATCGGGCGTTACCATCGGTGAAGAAAACAACGTTCAATGGCTGGCACTTGAAGGCGCATTGGATCTTCTTTCTCCAAATGGGGTGTATCATCACCTGTTGGAAACAAGGTTGGTTCAGATTGATCGTGGCATTGCTGCATGGCAAACATGGAGCATGGCCATTGTATGGACGGTTTTACCAACATGGTGGTTTGTCCGTCGAATGGAAACCTTGCAACCTTGACTATGCTCCCCTTCGAGGTGTTCCAAAAGTACAGATTCTCCCCACAAAGAGGCGAAGTCTCTTTCAAACAAGACTGCACCGAGGTAAGCATGGCAAGACCTCGTTTCGCCCAAACTTCAACCGCAGTGACCATCATCATCCTGTTCTTATTGATGGCCGCATCAAGCATGGTCAATGAGCACAGCGCCATCTCTGAACCTTCAGAAGCACCAACAAGCGCCCGACAAGAATCGCTTGAAGTGGACTGCAGTGGCTACAAATTTGAAGATTTATTCGATTATAATTTTGCCGCTTTTGATATTCTCCTCAATGAAGACTGGGCCACAGCTCAGATGGGCGCTGTAGCCTACGTGAATGGCAGCAACTCGGCAACCGTTCGAGAAAACCTTGACGGATTGTTTGAAGGAACCCCTGGTGGGAACAACTCTTGGATGAGCACCGATGAACGTGAAGCTATTCGAGCCATTGGTCCAGACTGCATCGCTGACATGGACACCCGCATTGGGATCCGTGAAGGCTTGCCTCACCGAGGTGGCGTGGACTGGAATGATCTTGAATTCGTCAAGGATGGCATATCTCTGGATGAGGTAAACCTCGTGCCTGATAACCATGCAGAAGAGCGAAATTGTCAAAATCTCTTGGCTTCTTCAGATTGCAAAGAGGTCCCAGTCACCATCACAGATGACCTGCAAATCCTCATGTTCACTAAAGAAGGCGAAAGCAACAATGTACAATTCGACCAACTGCCAAACAGCGGTGCTTCCAATTTCACCCTCGCATTGAACGTTACCAACATGAGTCAAGCTGGTCTGGTGCTTACATTCCCGCAATTACAAGGCCTAAGGTTGGTCAACTCTTCACTCCGCGATGATGGCATGGAAAGCACTGCAATGCCGCTACCAGAAACGCAATATTTGCCTGATGGACGCCTTCGAGTCACACAAGAAGTCAATTACGCTTCGAGCGAATACCCGATTATTCGAAATCTTTTCTTGGATTTCACCACTCAATCTCCAGAAACCAATGAAGTCCCAGAATGGACTGCTGAAGCACCTGTTGATGGGACAGTGATCCCTTACACAATGGGAACACGATCCCTCGTGGCCGGTGTGGTTACAGAATTGTGGGCAACCGACGACAGTGGATGGGCCCTCGATTGCACCTTTGCAGACTCAGACTATGTTGGCCAGTGGATCACTGGACTCGATGAAGATGGTACACTCTTCTTGGACGGGCCTGCCGATGTGGCAGCAAACGCACAGGCAGAATCTGAATGCACAGTTGTCGATCCCTTTGGCGCCACCTCTGTTGAGACACGAAACTGGACCTTTGCTCAACCCTTCACAGCAGATGCGGTCATTTCTGAAGCAGGGGACGCTGTCGAATTTACCTTGACACCTACCGGCGTTGTGAGTGAGTTATCTGTGTCCGCTCACGCCCACCAAATGGCCACTATGGGTCAAATGCGAACCGTGACTGTTGCCTCCGATGCATCTACCATCTCGCTTCCACTCGAAGGTCTCGCCCCTGGTATGGTCCTGGTGATGGGTCAAGCACAATCCAATGGCATGCTTGACTACGAGTTCATGCTCGACTTCGGCTTGAAAAAGGCCAGTGCACCACCTGTGATTGAACTCGAAGTTAACCTCGATGGGACAAACGCCACATGGGATGCAAGTTACCTCAAATTTACCCTCCAAGGGAAGGTGCTTGATGCAGACGGCGAGAGCGTCCAGATGTCGCTGACATTGTGTGGATACTCCACCAACGACTTCGTTCGTTCCGGGATCGTCTGGGAAATTGACGTAAACATCGTTTCATGTTCGTCGCAAAACCCACCCGTTACAATCTATGATATCACATTGGTTGCGACCGATGAATCAGGCATCATGACAACGATGCAAGTGCAGGTCCCAGACCCTTATGCCTCCTCGAATGACCCGATTGTCGATGACAGTTTACCGGTCGCCGAAGAGAGCATGCCTGCTCTGTCAACACTCGCCACGCTCACCGTCACCTTGCTTGGTGTCATCGTGGCAAACAGAGCCAAAAAGGAATGAGGACGGCTACCGGTACCCTCAAGAAGGGAAGGTTGGCCCCTTAATTTGAGAGTGTTGAGTTATGTTTGCAGGTACAGTTGAGTCGTTAAGCCACGAAGGTGGCCTTTTGGTGTCCTTTACAGGATCATCACCCGCCCTTGAATCAATCATTGTGTATGGCGATACTGGTGTATACATCGGTAAAGTTGACGCAGTCTTGGGGAACACCAACGCACCACTTGCTCACGTCGCTCATCTCGATCGAAAACTCGACATTCCAAGCCTGGTCGGTGTTGAAGTCAACATACGTCCAAAGAAGGCTCGCGAAGAGCGAAGCACTGGAGGCCGAGACGGTGCTCGAGGCAACGACCGTCGAGACCAAGGCCGAAACGACCGAGGCGGCCGATTTGAGCGAAACGATCGAAACGACCGTTCCAGCAACGGTGGCGATTGGGATTGTCCAAAGTGCAACAACAACAACTTCGCTTTCCGACAAGAATGCAACCGATGCGGTGAAGCAAAGGGCAGCGGTGGCGGACGCTCCAACGACCGTGGTCGCTCCAATGACCGTGGGTTCCAAGGCCGTGAAGACCGCGGTGGACGAAACGATCGAAACGACCGTTCCAGCAACGGTGGCGATTGGGATTGTCCAAAGTGCAACAACAACAACTTCGCTTTCCGACAAGAATGCAACCGATGCGGTGAAGCAAAGGGCAGCGGTGGCGGACGCTCCAACGACCGTGGTCGCTCCAACGACCGTGGATTCCAAGGCCGTGAAGACCGCGGTGGACGCTTTGAGCGAAACGATCGTTCCAACAATCGTAAAGATGGCGATTGGGACTGTCCGAAATGCCACAATGACAACTTCGCTTGGCGAACCGAGTGCAACAAGTGTGGAGCACCAAAGGCTGGCGGAGGCCAGAGAGGAAATGATCGCGGTGAGCGAAGATCCTCCCCGGATCGGGGCGACCGAAGAAACAACGACGACCGAAGAGGCCGTGGTGGAGGCGAGGTGTACACCGATAATGATTGGGAGTGCCCCAAATGCAACAACTCAAATTTCGCATTCCGACAAGAATGCAACCGATGCGGTGATCCTCGTAGCGGTGGCGGAGGCGGCGGACAAAGCCGTCCACCACGACGCGATGACCGACGAGGTGGCGATTCACGTGGAGGAGATTCACGAGGTGGCGGACAAAGCCGTCCACCACGACGCGACGACCGACGAGGTGGCGATTCACGAGGCGGCGACAGATTCGGAGGTGGCGACCGACGAGGTGGCGATTCACGAGGTGGCGACCGACGAGGTGGCGATTCACGAGGCGGCGATTCACGAGGTGGCGACCGACGAGGTGGCGATTCACGCGGAGGAGATTCACGAGGTGGCGACCGACGAGGTGGCGATTCACGCGGAGGAGATTCACGAGGCGGCGACCGACGAGGTGGCGATTCACGCGGAGGAGATTCACGAGGCGGCGACCGACGAGGTGGCGATTCACGCGGAGGAGATTCACGAGGCGGCGACCGACGAGGTGGCGATTCACGCGGAGGAGATTCACGAGGTGGCGATACACGCCCTCCTCGCCGTGAACCTCGAGAATTCCGTAAAGCCAGCGGTAAAAAAGCCGATGGTCATGCTCACAACCGACCGCCACGCGACCTTATGGGTCGAGATGACTGATTCTTGATCAACCATAGGTGTGTCAAATGGGCGCTGAAGAACATTACCTTGATGCAGTTGAAGCATACGATGAAGGTGATCTTGAAGGAGCCTATTCATCAGCACGATTAGCTGTCAAAGAAGACCCTTCACACATTGATGCTTGGCAACTATGTGCAGAATCGGCATTGCCGCCCAAGGGTGAAAACCCCACGCTCAAGCAAGTAGCAAAGTCCCTTTCAGCAGTCAAGAAAATCATTGCAATCGAGCCTGAACGGACCGCTATGTGGTTCTTAGGTGGCCGGTTGTTAAGCGATGAACTGGGTTTGTTGGATGACGCTTTGGAATGGTGGCAGCAACTCCGCCATCACATGCCAGAGGAAGTCACCCCCCTTGTCGAACAAGCCACACTGTTGGCCGATATGGGATTGTACACCGAAGCAAAGTACCGTTTGGAAGCCATTACTGAGGAGAACATGGATGTCAGTAGCCAACAATACGCCAAGATCAGTCAATTGCACGGTATGGTGATGGCTGCATCTGTTCAAGACACTTCCGAATTCTTCAGACCCTGGGAGAAGCACCACAATGGCTGGGGCGCTATTGAGACAAAAATGAGGAAGCCACCTGTTTCTGAGAGCTTTTTATTCATGACCACAACGGTCCCAATTCTGTTGTTGGAGGTCCTTCTTTCCAACCGCTTTGTCGAACAAGGGTGGGGAGCGTTCTGTTTGACAACGCTGCTTATTTTTGGTACAGTTTTGTTTGGTATGCGTTTTAGTCGACGGATTTTCCGTCGGGTCAACCGTCCAGCATTCAACCTCTTGAGGGCCATGAATTTCGAGGCATCTTCAGGATATGTGGTCATCTCAGAAGAGATACGAACCTCGGTCCTCTATGTTTACATCATGCAGCGCAAACCAAAAGCTTGGCAGGAACGCATGTTGAAGATCATTGATGATAAGACCAAATTGCCTGGTGGATGGAAGCAAAGCCTTCCTGATTTTGATTCACACATTGATGAAATGGGCCACATCGAAGACCCTGATGAGCCACAATTCGATACGTTTGAAGAAGAGTGATTCACTTCGCTTCTTCTTCGCTGCATTGTAGCAATCCGTGGTAAGCACCACCCTAGAGATCAGTGCCAACAGCAGGACGGCGTGTGGTCTGCGCAAGGGTTCGAGGAACTCACCGCTGTTTGCTTTGCTCATTCGATCATGATGTTTCAGCCCCTCACTCTCACTGGGTAGGTCCCCCTGAAGGTCAACCAACCAGTCTGGCTTACGCTCAACCATCGACCGCCATGAAGGCGCTTGGTGTGCTTATTGCTGCGACTGTGCGTACTGAACGGCGTATTGTTGCGCATACGTCGCTGCTGTCGCTTCATCGTAGCCTTGCCCTACAAACTGCTGGTAGTACTGTTGGTACACCGCATCGTCCACGACAGGGGCCGCTGCTGCTGCGGCGGGAGCTGCTGCTCCTGCTGCTTGGGCGGCATACTGCTGGGCATAGGTTCGAGCTGTATCTTCTGGGTAACCTTGAGCGATGAGTTGCTGAACATATTGTTCAGTGGCATCGAGTTGAGCGTTACCGTAACCAGCAGAACTGGCTGCGAAGTCCTTGATTGTGTCATCGCCACCTGCGCTGCCCTTTCGGAGGAAGACAAGTGTTAGGAGGATGATGATCACCAAAGCCCCAACGGCCAATCCAATGGTCGTTGAGTCTAAGCTGCTCTTTGCACCATCTGTATCAGAGGTTTGAGCAGGTTCAACCCATTCTCCATTCGATCGGGTCCAGGCGCCGCTCCATTGGCATTCTCCATCTGCCTCCATGATGAATTCTCCACCAGCAGCAATGGCTTCAGCGGGTGCTTCAAACCCTTGACATGCTGGGAGTTGGATTTCGATCCACTTGATCGTGATCCATCGTTCGTCATCGCCTTCGTAAATCTTGAAGAAGATACGTTGGCTTTGTGATTTGTTGGTGTAGAGATCTTCGAGCGAGAGAGTGAGGTCGAAGGTTTGAGCATCGCCTGTCTTGTTGCTCTTGTCCCATGCGCCTATGAGTCCGAGGTTGTACTTTTCAACCGCACTTACATCAAAGGCAGATTCCGAAAATGCTGCTTCGACGTAGACATCGCCGTTTTCAGCACCTGAGAGAACGGTACCAGAAATGGTGATGGTATCGCTATCGATCCGTGAAGCGTTGATTGAAGCATCCAGTTGGACCACTGGTTCTTCATCGCCGAATCCATCAGGGACGACGACGAAGTACATACGGTACTTTTCTGAGAACTTGCCTGCTTTGTCGTAGACGATCAGTTCAATTCGAATTTGGTTCTCTGTTGTTCCACTTGGGTCAACAGTCTGGTTGCGGAAGGGGTAAGACCATGCACCGTCACTGGCAGATGTTGTCTCAAAGGTGTGGCCATCAAGGCTGAACGAATCATCACCGTAAGGTGCGTCAAACAAGACCTTCCATTCATAGGTCTCAATACCACTTCCTTCAAGGGCATCAAGGTCAGTTGAGTTGCTTGCGTCAAAGTGGATGATGACTTCACCGTCTTCGTCGAGGATCACTCGGTTAACGGCCCATTCGGTGTTGGAAACGGTCTTTGTTCCGACGTATTCGACAAGGTCGCTGTACTCTTCACGAACATCGATCATTGCTTCTGCAGTTGGTCGGTATTCATCAGCGTAGACATCGTTGGTTTCCACGGTGACTTCGATCACTCGGGAGTGACCTGCAGCGTCGTGGAGCATCAAGGTGATGGTCCACTGTTCGCCTTGAGCACATCCTGTTGCCGAGGAAAAGTCAGCCTTACAGAAGTTCATGATTGGCATAGCATCGGTGGTGTGACCGGTCAATCCTGTTGCCATGGTTGAGCCGTCCCACGATGTAGGTCCGGACACAATCCAATCCGTGGAGAGGATCTCAGTGGTTGTGGTGCTGTAAGAGAAGGTCAAGTCTGCATCGCTCTTCATGTAGCGCAACACGTATCCGCCTGTGCTTGGGTTGATGCCAGGAACTTGGTCGTTGATCTTCATGTCCAATCCGTTGCTCAATGTACCGAAGCCTTCTGGGTATGGAGTGACTTGGTAACTGAGCATGTTTCCAAGAAGTGGCAGCGTTGTGCTGTCAGCTCGCTCGGAGTGGGATGAAACGTCCATGGTGGAAACGATGAGGCCACCGGAGTAGTAACTGCAAACACCGAGGATGGTGTCTTGGTTGTCTGTTCCATCACGGATCAAGCGCTGGAAGTAACCACCGTCTTCCATGTAACCGTTGCAGGTGACTGGAACGTTATTGGCACTGACTGACTTGGTGTTCAAGACGGCTTCTGCCACAGTTGAGTCTGCATCAAATGCTTGGAAAGCGTTGATGTCAACATTGTTCATCAATGGATGGTACGGGTCAGCGAAATCAGTTCCGGCAAAGTCGATGCGGGATTCTGGGGTGTTCCGGCTCTGGACGTCAAGGCCGAATGGCAAGCGTCCGTTGAGGTTCTGATCCACACCGTAAATTTGGCTGCCTTGTGGACCAAGGTGAGCCTGAACGGTACCACCAGAGGACATGAAGCCCTCAAGCGTGGTTCGGTGAGCGGTTGAACCCAACTTCTGATAGTAACCACGGCCACCGTTTTCGATGTCCTTAGCTGGAATATCATCTTGCCATGGCAAGACAACCTTGTCATAGTGTGTGAGCCATCCTGCGTCGAGGTATGTGTCCCAGTCGTTGATGGTGTACTGGGTGTAACTCATGTTCAAGAGGCTGAGGTCTTCCTTGATGGCGTTGGTACGGATCGAAGTATCCGAAAGGATAGCAACGTCAACATGGTCTGCAAAGGTTGCATGGAAGTAGCGAACGTTTCCTGATGGGTTACCGTTTGAGAGTTCAGCATCGAAGCTGATGTTGTAGGTGTGGCCGTCCTGCCAGCCGTTCCATGGCGTGAAGGTCACATCGACCTTCTGCTGCGAATCCAAGGATTGTGAAGGACCTGCAGTGGTGGTGTGGGCAACACTTTGTGTGGTCTCATCATAGATGTTCATGTTGAACAAGTAATCACCAGCGAGAACACCGTTCGTGGCTTGGAAGGCCCAGTCGTGTGTGAATGAACTGTCGATAGGCATTGTGCATTCGAGGATTTGATCGTTCAAGCACGAAAGGGTGTTTGGCTTACCGAGGGTGATGTCAACGGACTCGACATTGAAAATAACCCGCTCGATGTTGTTTGAGGTGGAGATCTCTTCATTGCCGTACCAGGCCTTGCCGACGGTCGTGTTATCGAAGATGGTCGCCACTTCAATCATGTACACACCTGCGAAGAACTCGTGGCTTGCCACGGTCTCAAGGGAGGATTGGTCTGCATCGACGTTGGTGCGAGAGATGGTGTACGCATTGTCTTCAACGAAGGTGAACTCTTGGAGCGATATGTTGTTGAAAGCAACACCTTTGAATCCATCATTGACACCGTTTCGTCCATCATCATCAGATTGGAATTCGAAGTTGATGTCAACCACTGAGCCTGAAAGGGACATGCATTCATAGGCCCAGTTAATTGAACTGGCGTCAGAAGTGTTGAGCACGTACAGGTGAGTCAGATCGATTGAAGTTGTTGCGATAAGGTCGTTGGTGTTGAAGAACACATTGTAGTTTCCAGTTGTTCCATCGGTGCTTGAGTCATCGCCAATGTAAGCGATTTCTGCATTGTCGATTGGTTCTGAAGCGTTGACGATGTTGTCACCGTTTTCATCAACTTGGCAGGTTCCGTCTTCGTTGTAGTCGTTCCATTGCCCGACAAGGACACCAGAGTAGGTGGCACCGTCACGTAGGATATCAAGGGTCATGGCAGCGTAATCATTGACATCGACGATGGAGGTTCCATCCGAGTCGATACCATAGAAGGTGTCTGCATAGTACTCAAAGTTCAAGGAAACGAAATCGCCGCTCATCGAAGTCAAGTCGATGTTGGGGATGGTCAGGGTTTCGTTTGCCCATGCATCGCCATAGCCGTTTGCTCCAGTGTCACAGGGGTGACCGAACCAGTAAGCGTTGTTGTTGAAGATCTTGTCTTGACAGGTGTTTTCATTGTAGATGACACCCTTTGGGTTTGCACTTTCCTCGTAGCGGTAACCATTGGCACCGCCTTCAAAGTCTTCTGCGCACAAAGCGTTTGGTGTACCGCAGTACACATCGGATGGGGTTGCTGAAAAGACAGTGGCTTGGATATCGAAATCCACTTCGGTGTTTCCGTAGTTGTTTGTAGCGACTTCAATGTCGAAGAGACCTTCTGCATACAAACCACCGGGATTGAAGTATTCAATGCCTTCGACCATCGGGTCATAGAGGTTGAATGGAGTGATGTAACCAACCAGTTCATCGTTTTGTGACTGTTCGTCCCACGAATTTCCAGAGAGGCTGGCAGAGATACGGTAGGTGGTATCATTCAGCAAATCTGCGGTGATGGAGGTGGTGTATTCTTGTCCAGGACCGAGGTTGTTGAGGTTGATGGTTGATTGTTGGACCTGTGGGTTGGCAAGGAATGCAGTGTTTTGCTTCCAGATGCTCAAGTTGTCCACAGCGTATCCGTCACGTCCAGACCAACGGGATTCGTTGTCGTCTGAAATCGAACCAGTGAAACCTGTTCTGAAGCGGAATCGAAGGTCAACTGTCTCACCAGCCCAAGGGCTGAGGTCGAAGGAACCAAGTCCTTCTTCAGTGAAGTTGTTCCACCCGTAGTAGGTCCCAGAGGAATAGATACCGTAGTAGTACACACCTTCTGCAACACCACCGATCGATTGCTTGTATTGCCGGTCAAGGTCAAAGCCACCCCAAATGGAGTCGCCTGATGCACAAGCACCAGAGAGGTAGGCTTCTTGCGGGCATGAAAGAATATCCCAACCAGATTCGGCACTGCCTATTTCGATCATAGCAACGTCGTCCCAGACATCACCTGCAAGGTAATTTCCGGTGGCATCGAGGCTGCCAAGGACGCCATGGCCCAAGTGCTGGAAGAGTTCAACGCTCATGAACGCCCGGTCGGAGCCGGTCAAATCGACGTCTTCGAGGACCATAGCATCGTCCCAGTTCTTGTCGTATCCAGACCATAGGTCGCCAGTGGAGTTGGTCTTGTAGTGTCCTGCCCACATGAAGTCGGTTGGGTTGAGGTAGTTGGCAGAGACGTTTGGATCGTTGTTTGCATCGGTTGCGCCTTGAGAGCTGTTGGTCTCTTCATGCCACTTTGTATCTTGGTCGATGTATTCATCAAAGGACCATGAACATCCGGTACCGCAGCCAGTTTTATCTTCTGCTGAGTCCCAATCCATCCGATAGACGGTGTTGTTGGTCGAACTTGCTTCATCGACGATCTTCAATTCGAGGTCGAGGGTTGCTGATTGACCGTTCAAGATATCCATTCCTGTGTTGGTGACGGTGACGTTGATGTCACGTGTACCTTCACCGACGATACCAAAGAATTTGTCTGTTGGACTGATTTCTAAAGAGGTTACAGCAAGATCTTTGCTGTCCATTTCAACAACAGTGATGGTGTCGTACTGACCTTCCCATCCAAAGTTGTCAACCCAGCTACCAAAGCTGTAACTGGTGTGGCCAACGACGATGTCGAGGGCGGAATTCGAAGGTCCAGCAAGTTGCCCGACCTCGACCATGCTTGGCCGGCGGCCAGCCTCGTATGAAAGCGGGGTGAGGTGGGCGCCACTGCCATCAGACAGGGTCACTTGCACCGTTGTTGGGAAGTTAAGATAGAAGTTTGAACTTGAGCCACCCGCTGAATCGCTGCTGTTCAGTTGATAAGCGACGGTTGGGTTGACGAAATCAGGTTCACCGTCGTTGTTCAGATCGGTCACTGTAACTGAATAAGAGATGTAAGGTCCAAAGTAAGCGAGGCTCGGTGAAGACCATGTCCCTACTGCAGAAGAGGTCACATAACTCACATTTTCGACGTTGCCATCGTTGACAACCAATGCGTCAATTTCACCGTTGTTGTCCATGTCAGCAATGTCAAAGTCGTTGGTGAAGGGCACAGCCATGTTGATGACGCTGGTCGCGGTTTGAGGTGTTGCTGGGTTGTAATTGTAGGTGGCTGGATAGGTGTTGGTCAAGCAGGAGTATTCGATGATCGAGACGTTGTCATCGTTTCCTGGGTTGGTGGTCTGACCCGTAGCATAATCGACACCTTCGGAACGAAGAACCCAGATGTCATCATCTGTGCAGGTTCCAGTTACGCTTGTTTCGGTTTCGCCCCAGTCGCCAACTTCGAGGCTTCTGTAAGAGTTTTGGTTGGAAGGGCCAAGCGAAGTGACCATACCTTGTGTGTTCGAAGTGATCGGGCCACGGTAGGTGACGACGCGCTGGTTGGATACGTCATTGAGAAGGTCGAGGACGTAGATGTCATCTTCTCCGTCTTGATTAGAATCGCCAACGGCAAGATCCCATGCCCAGAAGTGAGTGAAACGTTGCCCGATGCTCCATGTGTCATCGTTGCAGCCACCGTTTTCGATGATGGTGACGTTACCAGGCTCTCCAGCTGGTGCGCCGTTATCGTCGGTCTTGAATGGATTGTTTCGTTGGAAAATCACGATGTCGTCTGCCCCATCGCCCGTGAATTCACCGACTTCGATGAACTGGACGTTTGAGAACTCGTCCCAATCGGCGTTGCGACTCAAGTTCTGGGAAACCCAAATGTCTTGACGTTCGCTGAAGTCACCCGTTCCATCGTTCCAGAGGACGCTGATGGTGTGGGTTCCTTCGGTGGCAACTGCCATATCGTTGAATCCGTCACAATTGAAATCCCCGATAGCAACGTCCAACGGATCACGGTTTGTGGTGTAGGATCTGGCAATTGAAGCACTAGCTGTTGTAGCGAGAGCGGCGGTGGTCGACAAAACCATCAGCATAACGAGGAACATGCTGAGGGCGCGGCTGTTTTTGTGGTTGTTTTTGGAGAACATCAACATCACTGGTCTCGCCACTGCCCGTTGCACTTTAATTCCTTTGCTCTCAAGTTCATTATTGCAACCAGTTATCTGCCCCGCAGTACGCCGTTTACAGGCAAAAATGGAAATTCAATACTGCGGTTGATTTTATTGGTGCCTTCGGCGCCATTTCAGAGCACAAAAGACGGTGAAATTCAAAATTTACCCTTTAGCCAACCGGGCGAAGGACCCCAGCCTGTAGCATCGCCACCGTGGACCTTGACTAATTTTCCAGCACCGAACAATGACTCTAACCAGACCTTCAATGCTGTACCCTCTCTGTTGCCAAGTTTTTTACTTGCAACCTCTTCAATGACTTCAGTTTTGAGAGCGGTGATACCGTATTCTCGCACCACAAGATGAAGCAGTTCTCGCAGCCAAGCTTCTGCCATAGGATCGACACTCATCGTTCCTTGAACAGGAAGCGGCTCATCCATGTCATCGAGAGCTTCCATCAATTCAATGGTGTCCGGCCGGACTGGAATTTGCATACCTAGCGCATCGAGTTCAGCCTGCAGATCAAGTTGCCCAATCGGTCGCCGAACCACCGGAATACGACTTGGATCCGGCGTAGGGCCCATGTCGGTTGGCTTGGCGCCGATGGGTGAATCGTCGAGTTCACCTTTTGGAGCGGTGGCTGAAGGTGTGAGTCCTGAAGTGTTGGTCGCTTGTACTTCAGAGCCAATCGGCATCGACCAGCCGACGCCTTCGAGCCCAAGTTCTCTAATTCGGTCACCGACCCAAGAGGCATCGCCTTCAAGCAAGACATTGACATCATGCTCATCGGAACGGAACCGATAGCGAATGTTGCCTCGGAGTTTCGCCATGTAACTGTCCTCGGCGCAGAAGGTATTGAACATGACTCAAGAATCTCGTGACCCTTTAGCGACCATGAATGGCTCATTCAGCCGAAGCAAGTTGGCGCAAAACCGTATGAAGAATACCGCCGTTTCGGTAGTATTCAACCTCGACTGGAGTGTCGAGGCGAACTTGGGCCTGGAAGGTCAGCACTGAGCCGTCTTGGCGGGTTGCAGTGACTTCCATCATCTGAAGAGGTTGTACATCGTCGCCGACGGGGATGGTGAATGATTCTGTCCCATCAAGACCCAGGGTTTCGTGAGACTCTCCTTCGACGAACGTCATTGGGAGCACGCCCATGCCAACAAGGTTGGAACGGTGAATGCGTTCGAAAGAGGTGGCAATGACTGCACCAACACCGAGCAAATACGTGCCCTTGGCAGCCCAGTCACGAGAGGACCCCGTGCCATATTGGCTGCCTGCTAAAACGACCTTAGGGCCATCAAAGCTTTGCGCTGCATCGTACACTGAAACCACTTCACCTGTGTTGAAATCAAGAGCATAGCCGCCTTCGGTACCTGGAGCCATTTGATTGCGGATTCGCACGTTTGCAAACGTACCGCGCATCATGATTTCATGATTTCCACGTCGGCTCCCAAAAGAGTTGAAATCGCTCTTTTGAACACCACGTTCAACAAGCCATTTTCCGGCTGGTCCGTCTGCAGGGAAAGCCCCCGCAGGAGAAATGTGATCCGTGGTGATTGAATCTCCAAGTTTCAGCAAGACTCGAGCATTGTCGATGCTTGTGATCGGTGTAGGTTCTGCAGAGAGACCGGAAAAGAAGGTAGGAAGGCGAATGTAGGTCGACTCGCTTTCCCACGGATAAAGTGGGCTTGGCTCGGATGGAATGCTGTCCCAACGTGGCTCATTCATGGCATCAGCATACCGCTCTCGGAACATCTCAGGTGTGATCACTGAAAGCACTTCAGCCAATTCTTCATCGGAGGGCCAAAGTTCACTCAGCATCACTGGTTTGCCCTCAGGCGTGTACCCGACAGGCTGTGTGGCAAGGTCGACTTCAAGCGAACCTGCAAGGGCGTAAGCGACCACCAAAGGTGGGCTTGCGAGGTAGGATGCCTTGACTTTACCATGCACCCGCCCTTCGAAGTTGCGGTTTCCAGAAATCACAGAACCAACAATCAATCCCGCTTCGTCAATCGCTGCTTCTATTTCTTCAGGGAGTGGCCCGGAGTTACCGATGCATGTGGTGCATCCATAACCAACGACGTTGAAGCCGAGAGCATTGAGATCTTCTTGCAAACCTGAAGCCTCGTAGTATTCAGTCACAACTCTTGAGCCTGGAGCAAGGGAGGTCTTGACCCATGGTTTGACTTCTAAGCCATGCTTTCGAGCGTTTCGTGCGACCAAACCTGCGGCGAGCATCACACCTGGATTTGAGGTGTTTGTGCAACTTGTAATGGCGGCGATCACGACGTCACCATGGTTGAGATCATAGGTCTCACCGTTGCGTGTGACGATGGCACCCTTGGACAAATCTTCAGGTGACAGGCCGTGCCCGTGATGACCCAATTCGTGGGTGAGCGATTCGAGGAAATGGGGCTTCATGCTGTCTAAATCCACTCTGTCTTGGGGGCGCTTTGGGCCGGCCAATGCAGGCTTCACAGTGGCAAGGTCAAGTTCAAGGGTCGCCGAGTAGGATTTTTCTTTTGCATCAGCATTGTACCAAAGACCTTGAGCGCGAGCGTAGGCTTCAACACCTGCAATCGCTTCGTCTTCACGGCCGCTCAAACGCATGTATTCGAGGGTTCGTTCATCGACAGGGAAGAAACCACAGGTAGCTCCGTATTCTGGGGCCATGTTAGCGATTGTGGCCCGGTCTGCGAGGGTTAGTGCAACCATGCCTGGTCCAAAGAATTCGACGAACTTTCCAACCACGCCGTGTTGTCGAAGGATCTCAACAATGCGGAGCGTCATGTCTGTAGCAGTGACTCCAGAATTCAGATTTCCATTGAGCCGAACACCGACAACATCGGGTGCGAGCATGTAGATCGGTTGGCCAAGCATGACCGCTTCGGCTTCAATTCCACCAACACCCCAACCAAGCACGCCAAGGCCGTTGATCATGGTGGTGTGAGAGTCGGTCCCAACAAGCGTATCAGCAAGCCAAACCCCGTTTTCTTGACGGGCAACGCTGGCGAGGTATTCGAGATTGACTTGATGGACAATGCCACGCGAAGGCGGGACTGCTTGGAAGTCATCCAATGATTGCTGGCCCCACTTGAGGAAGGTGTAGCGTTCCATGTTTCGGTGGTATTCAATGTCGAGGTTCATCTCTAAGGCTTGGCTGCTTGAGCCGTCGACGTCAACTTGGACCGAATGGTCGATGACAAGATCAACAGGCACTTGTGGGTTGACCTTCTCAGGATCCCCACCCATCTCAACCATCGCATCGCGAAGGGCTGCTAAATCAACCACTGCTGGTACGCCGGTGAAGTCTTGGAGAATGACACGTGAAGGGCGGAAAGGGATTTCTCCACGCTCGCCGTTCGGTGTCCATCCAGCGATGTTACGAATGTCTTTTTCACTCACCAGAAAGCCGTCATTACCGCGCAGTGCCCCTTCAAGCAGGATTCGAATTGAATAGGGGAGGGCGGTCGTGTCAATGCCGTTTTCATCAAGGCCATCGAGGGCGTAATACTCCCCACCAACCGAAAGCGTCCTGCGTGCATTGAAGGGGTCCAAGGTCGCCATGAGACCACCCAGAATGCACTAATCTATGAACGAAACCCTTCACAAGGTTGGTTCATCTCGCTGAAAGAAAGGGCACTTACCAGAACTTCCACCAATCAGAGGATGTTTCACCGCTGAATGAGGCATCGATAAGCGTCACTGGGTAGACTGGATCGCTTGTTGATTGTCCGTTTCCATCTTTAGTGGTCTCAATGGCATCGATCTTGTCAACCACATCTTGGCCTCCAACCACCTTACCGAACACGGTATGGATATTATCAAGATGCGATGGCGGTTGGCCACCTGGTGATACGATGAAGAATTGCGAGCCACCGGTGTGAGCATTGTTTGTTTTGGCCATTGAAAGCATGTATGGTTCGTGCTTAAGGCCGTTGTTTGCCTCATCACCAATGGTCCAAGAGGTCTCCAAGCAATCAGAAGAACTGGAGCTCGGTGACCCGTTGCAGTACCCGTCCCAAACAGCAGCATGGCCGCCCGTGCCATCACCGTTGGTGAAATCGCCGCCCTGAAGCATGAAATCAGCAATGATACGGTGGAAAATAGTGGAATCATACGATCCGTCTCGAACGAGTTCTTTGAAATTTTCAACGTGCGTTGGAGCAGCGTCAGCGTACAGCTCAATGGTGAGTTCACCAGTTTCAAACGTACCGTCTGCATTGGTCCACGACATCTCAAAGACGACATTCTCACCATCGGCTTTAGGAGCGCTGAGAACCGATACTGCCGCAAGAATCAACAACAAACCGGCTCCAAATGCAAACACGCCACTCAACGTCGGGGTGCCGTCTCGAACAAGGCGAGGAAACACTGTTTCGCTGATTCGAGCGTCTTGCATCTCATTGAGGAGGTTGTTGTATTGGGTGCTTGTGCGCTTGTCTTTGGAATTGCCTTTCATCGAATCTCTGAAGAGGCTCGCTGCTTTTCGAAAATCGGATTTCGAACGGGTGTCTTTGGCTTTGGCCCAAGTCGCCTCTCCAGCAATTCGAAGGGTGGTTGGATGTTGACCTTCACCATCGATGGAACGAAGGGTGTCGAGTGTGCCTTCATACTTCCCTTTGAGAAGGGTTTTCTCTGCCTTGTCCCATGCGGCCTTTCGTCGTTCTGCTTCGGTGAGTTCCGGCTTTTTCAACCCTTTTTTGATTGAAGATTTCGTGGGTGAGTCGGTATCGGCCATGCACCTCCGAAGCCGCTTTCAGTTTTGAGCGTCGCGGCTCATCAAACGGTTTTGGATAAACGGCTAAAAACGACAAAACTTAGGGCGGTTCGCATCAACATGTTCAAAGAGTGTATGCCAAACCCCAACCCCATACAGCCTCTCATCTCGGTGAGTTCGGCGTAACGGGGATACAACCAATGGAGACCATTGCTAACGACTACACCATCAACATAGCAACCGCAAACGGAACGGGGTCCCAATCTGCAAACCTCATTCTGCTCCAGTCTTTTTTCGAAATGGGCGTCCCCGTCAGCGGAAAAAACATGTTCCCTTCCAATATTTCTGGGCTTCCAACGTGGTACATTGTTCGCTTGTCCGATAAAGGCTACCAAGCACCAGGCGATCGCACTCACATCCAGGTGCTTGTCAACCCGGCAACATGGGACGATGACATTGCAGCGCTCGAACCTGGAAGCGTGGTCATTTGGAATGAAAATGCCAAAATGGAAATGACCCGAGACGACGTAGTATCCTATCCGGTACCCATGTCAACATTGGCCCGAAAAATCAATCCAAAACTCGCCAAACTTGTGACCAACATCATCTATGTTGGCGTCCTTGCTGAGATGCTGGGCATCGACCAAGAAGCGCTCGAAGGGGCCGTTGCAAAGCAATTCAAAGGCAAAGCGAGCGCCATTGAACTCAACATCACCGCACTTGGCCTCGGCAGAGATTACTTCAAAGAAAACTTCACCAAAGAAGATCCGTATGTGGTGATTGCACGAGAAATCGCGACACCCAAGTTTTTCATCGACGGCAACGAAGCCACAGCCTTAGGTTGCATCTTTGGTGGCGTTCAAATGCTTGCGTGGTATCCAATCACACCTTCTTCATCCCTAGCAGAAGGGATCATCAATTACATACCACAACTCAGAGTTGACGATGAAGGAAACGCTAACTGTGCCGTGATTCAAGCCGAAGACGAACTTGCCGCTGCTGGCATGGTCCTCGGCGCAGGATGGGCAGGCGGTCGTGGAATGACGGCGACCTCTGGACCTGGAATTTCGCTTATGCAGGAATTCATCGGCTTGGGCTACTTCGCAGAGATACCCTCGGTGTTCTGGGACGTCAACCGTGTTGGCCCTTCGACTGGACTCCCAACCCGCACCCAGCAATCCGACATCACCATGCTCTACGAAGGAAGCCATGGAGACACCCAACACATCGTGTTGATCCCAGGAACCGTCGAAGAATGCTTCGAATTCGGTTGGCGGGCCTTTGACATTGCAGAGCGTTATCAAACCCCAATTTTTGGACTTAGCGACCTTGACTTAGGCATGAACCGCTGGGCTTGTGAGGGTTTCACTTACCCTGATCAGGAGATGGACCGTGGCAAGGTCGTTCGCGACAGAGAAGTGTTCGAAGCCTTCGAAGACTTTGGTCGATACCTCGATGTGGACGGCGATGGAATCCCTTACCGAACCCTCCCCGGCTCCGGCATGGACCCCATCCTATACCGCGGAACAGGCCACAACACCAAGGGTGTTTATTCTGAAAAGCCTGACGATTACTTCAACCTCATGACTCGACTCAGGTCGAAGATTGACGGAGCACGTGACCACTTACCAGCACCAATTCTCCGAGAAGAGGAAGAATGTGAAGTGGGCATCATCTACCTCGGCAGCATGGAAAACACGATTCAAGAAATCGATGACATGCTCGAAGCCACAGGCCTCAAGGTCAGCCAGTGCCGAGTTCGCGCCCTGCCTCTCCACAGCGGAGTTCAGGACTTCATCCGCCGGCATGAGACAACAATCGTCCTTGAAATCAATCGAGACGGCCAACTTTACGGGATCCTTCGAAAGGAACTGCCAAACGACTTGATCACAAAGGTGTATTCGGTTGCGTACAGCGACGGAATACCACCTCGAGCTCGAATCTATGCCGATCAAATTCTTTCCACCCTCAAGGAGGTGAACCAATGAGCGATGCACCAGCACGACCCGCCCGAGCCGTAAAACTCAACGTGATCAACGAACCTAAAGACAGTTACAGCGGTGGAAAATCATCGTTGTGCCCAGGATGTGGCCACGACCAAGTCTCAAGCGTCATCATCGCAGCGGCATGGGAGAACGGAATTGAACCCCACCGAATCGCTAAGATGTCCGGCATTGGTTGCTCTTCGAAGACACCTGCTTACTACCTTGGACAATCCCATGGTTTCAACACGGTCCACGGCCGAATGCCTTCGGTAACCACCGGCGCTTATGCAGTGAACAAGGACTTGCTTTACCTCGGCGTTTCAGGAGACGGTGACTCTGCATCAATCGGCATTGGCCAATTGATTCACGCCATTCGACGGAACATGGACATGGTTTACATCATTGAAAACAACGGTGTGTACGGATTGACAAAGGGTCAATATTCCGCAACCGCTGATGTAGGGTCAAAGAAAAAGAAAGGAAAAACAAACACAACGCAACCGATCGACTTGTGCGCTCTCGCCATCAATCTTGGATGCACGTTCGTCGCACGTTCGTTCTCAGGATCGAAGAAACAATTGAAATCACTGATCAAGGCTGCTATGTCGCACAAGGGATTCGCCCTCATCGACGTCATCAGTCCGTGTGTGACATTCAACAACAACGACGAATCAATGCGATCTTACGGCTACGTTAAGGAGAACGAAGTCACCCTCCACATGACTGATTACATCCCCCATTTCAACCCAATTGAAGAAGTGGAAGTTCCTGAAGGGCATTACAGAGACATTGAATTGCATGACGGGTCAACTATCCGTCTTGAAACAATTTCTGAGTCGCACGACCCTGCCGACGCCATGGCAGCACTAACCGCCCTTCACGGGGCTGAAGCGAATCAGAAGCACGTTACCGGCCTGCTCTACTTCGATAACACCAAGCCATCTCTTGCAGAGGATCTTGGCCTCGTTGACACACCTCTCATCGATGTGCCCAATTCAACGCTACGTCCACCAGAATCACTTCTCAATCAATTGAACGCAGCCCTTCTTGGCTGATCGTTTGCAGGCGAACCTCCAATTAAGGAGGAACGAAACCGGTGAACTTATGATGCAGTATGCAACCATCGCCGCTTCCTTTGGAATTGGGGCTTTGGTGCTGGTCTTTTTGATAAAGCGATCCAATAAACGTCGTCGACTCGCCCTCATCGAGGCTAGGAGAGCGAAATACGGTCCAAGTTTTACCATGGATGAAACAGATTCCACCCACATTCAAGGACGTCAAACTGAAGACTTGAACGATGTCGAAGTTGTAGCCTATGATGAACGAGGGCTTGTTCGGAACCAAAATGTCCAATTTTTACGCTTGTTGGTCTCTGACCTCTTCGAGGATGAAGAGCTCGATGAAACAGAAGAGGAACAACAGCGTGCCGCTTTAGTGGAAGAACGACAGGCTTGGATTGAAGAAAACGAAGACCAGTTGGATCAACACGCCGCTCTGGTTGAAGAAGAAGAGATCGGAAGCGGAGTCAGTGTCATGGAGATCATCGCACCAGAAGATGATGACATCGAAGAACGACTGGAGCGCGAAGGCGGCAAAGGTGGTCAGGTACAGGTCTCTCTTGCCTGGGATGATTACAACGACCTGGACATGCACGTGTTTTGTCCCTCTGGCGAACGAATTTACTTCAACAACAAAATAAGCGAATGCGGTGGTGAATTGGACGTTGACATGAACGTCAGACCTGTCAGCAACAATGCGGTAGAGAATGTTGTATGGACCGGGAACGCCCCGGTTGGGAAATATAAAATCGGAGTCCATTTCTATAAGCACCACAGGAAGCGACGCAGTAAGCGAACTGTCACCTTCCGTCTCCGGGTTCTGGTGCACGGGAAAAGCCGTGACTACAGCGGTACAATCACTGCGGGAAATGCCATGCAGATGGTCACAAGTTTCACCCTCAAAGGACCTGAACCCAGTTCAGAAGAAGACGAACATTCAGATCAAAACTTGTGACCGCGCATGAAGCGTAAGAATCGTGTGAAGGGCCCAAGGCTCGGTCGCGGCTCTAAACCCAACCTCCAGTCCAACTCTCCTGCTTGATCATAACGTACCACATCATCGAAACCACCAACCCATTCGCCGTCAATGAAGATTTGAGGAACTGAACGACTGCCATTCGTTCGAGCCGAGAACTCTCGGTCCATTCGAGATGAAGCACCAAGTTTTTTTTCCTCGAAAGCAATTCCTTTCCGGTCAAACAAGCGTTTTGCACTCACGCAGGCACTGCAGCCTTTGTTCGTGTACACTTCGACCTTTGCCATGTGCCTGCTAGGGCACAATGAACTTCAACCCCACGGGGCGATGATGCGGTGGTAGTCCCTCTCGGATTTGAACCGAGGTCGGAGGACCCAGAACCCTCCATGATGGACCGCTACACTAAGGGACTCTTATCTGGTCCAAGAACCGTTCCTTCTTCAATTCAGCGGTTTATTCGAAATGGAAAAAAAGCAATTTATTGGTAGTGAGATCACGATTGAAGTCGCAGGTGGGTATTTAATAAAGGATTGATTTATCCGAAGAGTAATGAATGATACCGTGTCACTCAAAATGAAGCCCGGCTTAGCCTTCTTAATGGCACTAGCTTTAGTCACGACAACCTTTGCTGGTGTATCTTACGCAGACCCCGCAACAGGCACTAGTTCAACGGACACAATCGCAGATATGGATTACGATGAACTCGATATGATCGTCGATTTTGACGCAAATGGAACCACCTATACCGGCTTAACCGCAGAAATTCACGTCTATGACAACAACAACTTTTCCGCTTGGTTTGGCCCTGAAGACATGATGGAAGAATCTGACAACACCTCGTGGAACACCCACTGGGCTGACATCAGCCTTGCTCTCTTCTTTGAGGGAAGCGTAGACGCATCCCCAATGGCTGACGAAGGCACCTGGTACGGTGTCGACGCATATGTGAACGACTCCTACGACGGCTACACTGTCGGACATGCATTCACCGAAATCTGCATGGCTAACGGAAGCGTTTGTGAAATGCCCACCTTGGACACTGAAGCAGAAGACACATTCAATGAAGTCGATGTTGATGGCGATGGTGCAATCAACGGGACTGAACTCATCAATCACGAGAACTTGATGCGATCTCAAAACAATGAATCCGCATTGAACAGCACTGAGGAAACAGAACTCCTTGAAGAGATGGCGATGTGGGATACTGGCTGGGCTGAAGAGAACGACACCGAAGATGCGAACGACAGCATGCTTGAGTTCAATGAATTCCTTGCCTGGTATTACAGCGACGATGGTGGCCCCACCACTGCAGAGTTTTCCCTCTCGAATGGGTACTTGTATATCTGGTTCTACGAACAAGGCGATTGGTCGTATGCAACTGTTGAACTTCAAGATAACAATGGGAACACGGTTTACAACGGTACCAGCACAAATAGTTCTTGGTCAATCGACATGGAAGAAAACAACCTCACAGACAACGAGTACTGGGTAACCTTCACCCTCATTCTCGCAGACGGAACTGTAATCTCGATCATTCAGGGCTGGGTTAGCGATTACGATTACGATCAAATGATGTTTGATATGTACGACACAGACATGAGCGGTAACATCTCCGTCGATGAATTCCTAGACGCCATGGACAACATGAGCGAAGAAGTCGGTGAAGAACCAATGGACAATTCAACCAGGAACATGATTACGAACCTTTTCCTCTCAGAAGACATGAACGATGACATGGAACTCGATCTTTATGAATTCCTCTCTTTCTTGTATGAAATGGACAATATGGGTGACGACGATTCTGATGAAGAAGGCTATGAACTGATGATGATGATGCTCGATGCGGACCAAGATGGAAGCATCACGCTCTCTGAAATCCTCGTTATGGTTGAAGAAAACCAATCTGATGCAAGTCAAATGACCACGTTCTACACGAACATCTTCAACAACGCAGATGTCGATGGCAATGAAATGCTCGACGATGATGAATTCTACGGATTTTACGAAGTCGTTGACGAACTCATGGGCGACTACTGCTATGAAGTCATGGCAGGGGAGCCAATCCTAGCCGAAGGAACATTCGAAGACGAAGAAGGGTATGAGACCGATTTGATGGCTGGCGACACCGCACCTTCCGACGGCGAGTTCTGCGAATGGACTGATCTTGATTCTGATGCAATCCTCCTTATGTCGGACACGAACGGAGACGACCAACTCAGCCTTTCTGAAATCCTTGCTAGCATGACCTCTGGAGATGAAACTGCGGAAGAACTCATGATGCTCGGTTGGATCTTTGAATTCCATGATGCCAACGGAGACGGATTGCTTGACCACAACGAATTTGGCGGTTTCTATGCACACATGGAAAGTGAGGAAGAATACATTCCGACCCCTGCTCAAATGATGGTCCTGATTGATGCTGACGGTGATGGAAGTGTTTCACTTACGGAAAC
>CAJJAV010000027.1 GCA_905182125.1 uncultured Candidatus Poseidoniales archaeon | reverse complement strand
GATCAATTCATACCACAGTGTACGTGCTGCTCTGAATTTGGATGCCTCTTCGAAGAAATCGTTATGGCAATTGAAAAAGAAGGATAGGCGAGGACCAAAGGTGTCGATGTCGAGCCCAGATGCAAGAGCAGCCTCAACGTATTCGAGGGCATTAGCGAGGGTAAATGCTACCTCTTGGACGGCAGTGGAACCCGCCTCCCTGATATGGTAGCCAGATATCGAAATCGTGTTCCAACGCGGTACTTCCTTAGCACAATATTCGAAAATATCAGTGATCAACCGCATGCTTGGTTTGGGTGGAAAGACGTAAGTCCCACGAGCGATGTACTCCTTCAAAATGTCATTCTGGATGGTACCAAGCACTTGGTCAGACGATACACCCTGTTCTTCCGCCACTGCAATGTACATGGCGAGAAGGATCATTGCAGGGGCATTGATGGTCATCGAGGTGCTCACTTTGTCGAGAGGGATCCCCGCCAGCAATTCCCGCATATCATCCAGTTGGGAAATGGACACGCCAACTTTGCCAACTTCACCGTACGACATGTCGTCATCAGCATCAAGACCGAGTTGTGTAGGGAGGTCAAATGCAACGGAGAGGCCTTTTTGACCACGTTCCAATAACAACTTAAATCGCTTATTCGTTTCTTTTGCGCTGGAAAATCCAGCATATTGCCTCATGGTCCACAATCGCGACCTGTACATGGTGGTGTGAATGCCACGTGTGTAAGGAGGCGACCCCGCATCACCCAAATTCTCGAGTCGAACATTGTGGTCAACCAAGGTTTCAGGATTGCTTTGCAATGGCAAATCCAGTCCGCTCAAGGTGTTCCACTCGTCCTTACGCTGAGTGACCATGCTTTGCCCAAGAGGATGGGCTTCATCAAGACTCGCTTAGAATCAGTGGTCGTGGTGTCCATCTGGACCGTGAGCGTGACCGTGGGTCAACTCTTCTTCTGAGGCAGGCCGTAGTTCAACAACTTCGACCGAGAATTTCAGAGATTGTCCAGCCAAAGCGTGATTGAAGTCAGCAGTGACAGTGTCTTCGGTCAGGTTGGTGATCGTGAAGGGCGATGGGCCGTGTGGCATTTGTGCCACAAGTTGCATACCAGTTTCCAAACTTGCTTCTTCTTCAAGTTGCTTGAATTGTTCTCGTGGGATCTCCATAACTGCTTCTGTGTCACGGTCACCATAGGCGCGTTCTGAGGACAAGGTAAATTCGCGACGCTCACCAACGGCGGCACCCATCATTTCTTCTTCGAATCCTGGGATCATTTGCTTGTGCCCTACGAGGAAGGTCAATGGGTCTCGACCTTCGCTGCTGTCAAAGACTTCGCCGTTCTCTGGGAGGGTCCCGGTATAATGTACGCTTGCTACCATGTTTTCGCTGAGTGTATGTTCGGTCATATGTTCACCTTCTTGTTGTCATTTTATTGACGAGATCACGGAGCTTTTGGGCTACTCCTTCGGGTAGAATCTCTTCTACCACCTTTTGGTCGATGAACTCAAGGGAATCTGTGACACCCATTCGTTCACCTTTCGCCCACACTTGGCCAAGCACGTTGGATCGGTGTTCTTCTGGGATATCCGGATTGTCCAGAATAGCCCTTGCTGCATACTTGTATTCCAAGTACTTTTGGCGATTTAGTTTCTTTTCTTGCTTCTGTCGGCCGCCACCTTTTTTGTCATGGCGTCGACGTTTTCTACGACGATCAGCGCTCGGTTTAGCGACGGTTGTTGCGATGGTTTTGAAGACATTCGAGGATTGGTTAACTTCAGTTGCAGGATTTGTCACTGCTGCTTCAGATGTGGCTGAGCCAGCTGCTTGGACAGACGGGTCGATGGCTGCTGTGAGTGTTGAAGGTTGAGAGGCGACCACTTCCACGATGGTTTCTGCGGTTGGTTTTGCATTGGCTTTGGCATTTTGTCGGGAAAGTTCGGACTTCCTTCTCAATTCAGCAATCCGGTCTTCATGTGAAACTTGAGGCTGAGCGGATGCTGTTTTCTCAACAGAACTGGTAATTTTCGAGGTGTTTGGGGCAGTTTTTGTTGATCGGGAACTCTTTGATCCGCCTGGTTGCCGCTTCATACGCTCCATTGCGTCCCTTTGCTTCTTGGCCAGTTCGGACATTCCTACCGTAACTTCGGGTTGGACGGGTGCAGGCCGTGCGTTCGTTGGGCGTCGTTCGACAACCTTCCTCTCACTTTGGCGCTTGTTTCGTTGAGCAGAGGCATTGGGCGCGAACGGGTTAAATGGTTCGTCCCTTTTCTTTGCTCCGCGCTCGCTGATGATTGAGGCCCCCAGTTTGTTCCCGATTGTGACCGTATAAAAACAATGAGTGTGACTCGCCGCCCTTATACCGCCCATGTGACGGGAGTTTGGTCTGTCCGCAGGTACTGATCAACACCACTTTTATCGAGGCTTGTCGTCCGACCATGGTCCAACTCAATATGCCCGAGAAGGGCAATCATGGAGCCGTTATCGATGCAATACATTCGTGGTGGCGCATGGGATGTAGCCTCCCTCTCGGTTGCCATCATCGTGCACATTTCACGGAGTCGGGTGTTGCATGCGACACCGCCGCCAAGAAGAAGTTCTGATTTGCCAGTATGGGCTAATGCGCGTTCAGCTATCTCCACACATGCCGCAAACGCATGTTCCTGCAGGGACCAGCAGACTGCACCCAGTTCGGCACCGTTGTCCAACAGACGTTGTGCGGCTGTCATCACGCCAGAAAAAGCAAGATCCATACCCCGTACTGCAAAGGGTAATTCGAGACCAACGAGGCTTGGATTGGGATTCGACTCCAACCATTCTGATGCTCTTTTTTCAATCACAGGCCCACCAGGGAAGGGTATGCCTTGGCCACGAGCAAATTTATCCAACATGTTTCCAATACCGATGTCCAAAGTTTCCCCAAGGACTCGATAACGTCCATCCAAATGGGCAATGACCTGTGTGTTCCCACCAGAAACGTAGAGCAAAATCGGATCCTGACACCCACACTGTTGGCGTCCTATTTCGATGTGTGCGACACAGTGGTTCACGCCAATCAAAGGTATGTTCAAGCGGCTCGAGATACCCCGTGCAAGGGCTGCTCCAATTCTCAAACAAGGCCCAAGCCCAGGTCCCTGTGAAAAAGCCACTGCGCCAATCTCTGAAAGGGAGATTCCAGTTTGGAGCAACAATTTACCGAGGAGGTTTGCAGCGGCATCTTTGTGGTGATCTGCGGCCTCCCGTGGATGAATTCCCCCCTCGTCAGGTCGAACCGTTGAAGACATCGCGGGATAAGGTGTGCCGCTCGGATCAACCAACCCGAAGGAAAGGGTATGAGCCGTGGACTCTATCCCGAGTGTCCATGCTTCTGGCATGGTTGACGGTGAGAGCCATTGTTCTTCAACCCTCAGCCTCACCGGTGAAATATGCGGACCGTTTTCCTCGACCTCGGGCCTCTTGCACACCTCGGTGGGCAAGGATCGTTGAGTGGAGCGTCAATGTCCGATTATGAAGCACTAACATCTCCTGCTGGAAAGGGGATTGTTGTGGAAGGCGGTGTCATTACATCTATTGAAGATTCAAATGAACTTCATGAGCACTTCGGTGGCCCTGAGCAATCAAACGAAGATACGACCATTGTTTCAGTCGGTGGCAATGCGGTGGTGCCGGGGCTGGTTGATGGGCATAATCACCTCATTTGGTCGGGCGACCGTTCGAATGAACTTTCTATGAAACTACAAGGTATGTCGTACCAAGATATCGCAGCATCAGGCGGCGGCATCCAACATACTGTTCGATCCACAGCCCAATCCTCCAAGGAAGACCTCCTCAAGTTAGGGTATCAACGGATGCGGGCTGCATTGTCAAACGGAACAACCCACCTTGAAGCGAAAAGCGGTTACGGTTTAACAACCGAATCTGAATTGCAGCTTCTCGATGTGGCACATGAACTCAAGGGGATTGCTCATCTGCCAACAATGGAACTCACGTGGCTCGGTGCCCACGACACACCACCAGGAAAAGATCGTTCGCAGTATGTCGAAGAAATTCTTTCAGACCAGTTGCCTCAAATCTTGAACCAAGGATACGCCCAAGCAGCAGATGTTTTTTGTGAACCAGGATGGTTCACGGTAGAAGAAAGTGAAGAAATTCTCATGGCATCGAAAAAGGGTGGATTGCGCCAAAGAATTCACATCGATGAATTCTCTGACGGAGGCGGAGGTGATTTAGCAGCAGAATTAGGAGTGGTCACGGCCGATCATGCCCACTACACGCCGGCAGGAAGTCGCCAACGGATGGAAGAGGCTGGTGTCAATACCGGATTCCTCCCTGGAACGCCTTACACAATGGGTGAGGCTTGGCCTTCGTTCAACGAAGCGGTCGAACAAAACTACCGATGGTCGATTGCCACAGATTTCAATCCCAATTGCAACATCCTCAGTTTGCCATTCATTGGCTCGTTGCTCGTCCATCGAAACAAAGTGGATCCCTTGGCCGCGCTTGTGGCTGCAAGTCGAAACCCATCTGAAACAACCATCCATCCCGATGGCCTGGTCCATGGACGTATTCAGGTCGGGGCTGCTGCGAACCTGAACATTGTCGATGGTGGCCAATGGCAATCGTGGTGCAATCGACCTGGTACCTCGCCGTTCAAATCAACCATGCTGAATGGAACCTTATTCCATCACTGAAAAACCTTTAAAACTTTTCTCAGCGCCAATTAATCGAAAACCCGTAGTGATAGTATGAATTCTAAAATCAACAAAGTTCTTGTCGAAACTGTCGTGTGCGCCGGGGCTCCTGGGAAAGGCGCTCGGTTCCTGAGAATGGTCGAAACGCGCCAAGCATACAAACGTCGACAGGATGGATGCCTTGGTGCATGGATTGGTGAATCAATTGAAGGTCAAGGAATGATTTTGGTGCAAAGTGTCTTTGTGGATCGCCAAGCATGGAAGAAGATCTCAGATGAAGTGATCAAGGTACTCGATGCAAAAGATGGTGGTTTGGAATCTGTTGTGGCTGGACCACCTCTGATTGGCATGTTCGAAATTGACTCGGATGACCTGGTTGTCAAATCCTGATGCTAAACTGCCATTTGGCACACCCCTTCGTGTCGCATAATGTATGTTATACGACAATGGCCACAAACGGGCGGTGCAAAGAATGGGGCATCAAAAATAAATTGACCCGCAGTAGCCCATTTAGAGCCCAAGGTGCTTGTTTTTTGTCGAAGGAATATGAAACATCACCCTTCGAGCAAGGGGGCAGTGGGTGGAATGTCCGATTTTTTGAACATAGACTCGGTTTGGGTTTGGAATGAACGAAGAAACTAAGAAATGTGCAACTCACGACAGCATGAGCGACATGAAGACGGTAGAGGGATTTTGTTTGAAATGCAAAACTTACGGGCCGATCAAAGATGGCCAGCTCATCAAAATGAAAAACGGCCGGACGCGTATGGGTGGTTTTTGCTCCCAACCTGGTTGCACTGGTAAAATTTCTAAGATCGTTAGTTGAACCAGACCAATTTGACCGATGCGGTTTAATACACCGGTTCGGTGGCCAAATTACCTAGGGGCTCGTGGTCTAGGGGTTATGACGTCGCCTTGACATGGCGAAGATCGAGAGTTCAATTCTCTCCGAGCCCACCAAACTCTTCAATCACAACCTTGTGATTATTAGTTACTTGCATCCTAATAGATAATTAGTATTTATGCCCAAGGGCTGGCGATTAACACCTATTCAATCGAAGACAAATCTTCCGGCTTGGGTAATTCCAAATCATCAGGGTCAATTCTTCCAAGAGGAGCTTCTTCGACATCTTCCATTGTAAAGTCGGAGGAGCCACCTTCCCAATTCACGATTTCTTCACTCTCTTCGAATGTTTCATCAGGGACTGGTTGGGAACCTGAAAGGGAATATGCTGCTGGATCGATGGGGGCTCTATCGACAACCATTGAGGTATCAGGGGCCTGACGCTCCTCCATCACGACGCCGGCATGAAAGGTGCCGCATTCGCCACACCGGACAGCCCCGCGTCGTTCCAAACAACCACATGTTGGGCAGGCAGCGAGGTCCGCGTACGCTAGCAGCGGGTCCTTGCTCATTGGATCACTCCAGGAACATATCGGATTGGTAGCCAGTGATGATATCACCAGATTTATCTTCTTCGATGGTGACCGTTTCATCATCATCATCAAATTCGATGATTGTACCATAGACTTCTTCATCATCCAATGTCAAGCCGACGTGCGATCCAACATCAATTGATTCATCTGCTTCCTGTTCAGTATCTTCATCGATTTCAGAATCCAGGGACTCTTCATCGATATCATCACCGAGTGCCTCATCCATTTCTTCCTCCAAGTCGTCATCTTCTGACTCAGATGTGACTTCATCTGCTTCAGCTTCGGAGGACGCATCTGTCGCGTCATCCTCGACTTCCTTCATTGCCTTGGCACGTGATCTCCATGAGCTCATGATGGCAAGGTGGGCAAAGAGAGAGCCAGCGAGGCCAATCACACCCAAAACCATGAACAATATACCATCCCAATAGAATCCGGCTGGCATGGAACTGGAATCACCAGCAAGCGGTGTAAGTGAGTTTTTACAATCACCAACCTGGTATTCTGGATTGCAGGAATAACTGTCTCCGTTCACCAATCCATCAGGATGCAATAATTGACCTTTCATGTCGAGTTCGACTGGACCACCAGTCCCATCAACGGCGAGCGGCCCGATGCCGCCAAAGGCATTGAGCACCCAAACAGCGATGAAAAGTGCGAATCCCATGTGAATCAATGGCCAGACAATATCATTCCATTGCTTCCCCATCATTTGCTTTTGCAGGTTTGTAGGGAACGGTTTGCTCACCATGGCATCAACATCGGTTGAGTCATCAGCATCATCAAGAGTTTCGAGCGCGGTGATGAATTCGATCATGTCGATGTTTCGGTCACCATCACCGTCAACTTCCGAAAGGAAGTCTTCAACATCATCGTAAGAAACCTCACTTCCCAAAAGTTCAGAGAGAGCATTGGTCAGTTCAGAGACATCTACGCCTCCATCGGCGTCCTTGTCGAGGGTGCTGAAGAACCGGTTTGGTGATGAGCCTTGTTCATCCATTGCATCCGCAATTCGTCGGATGAGAGATGTTGCTTCCTCGGCATCTTCGGGTTCATTGAGATTTACTTCTTCGGGATCATCCTCAGGTTCTTCTTCAGTTGCATCGTCTTCGTCGTCCTTGGATTCAGACGACTCCTCTTCGATTTCGTCCTCTGCCTCATCTTCGGCGTCACTTTCTTCTGATTCCGATTCAACCTCATCCGCTGAATCTTCAACTTCTTCTTCTTCGTCGATGGATTCTTCTTCGGATTTGGTTTCGTCAATGCCCTCTTCGGATGTATCGTCAGAATTCTTTGTTGCAGTATCTTCGGAAGGCAAAGCCTCACCGGTGATGGTGGCATGGAGTTCGCCCAGGTCAAGCCGGCCGTCGCCGTCTGCATCGATGGTTTCGATAAGACGTTCAACCTGCGAAGGAGGGAGATCTGCCAGATTGAGACTGAGTAAACCAGTTTTCAATTCCGCTGAATCAATTTGCCCGTCACCATCCGTGTCGAATTTCTGGAACAGCATGGGGATTGTAATTCCGGTCGTTGCTAGCCAATTCCGTAGGACATCAACGACGTCATCTGCAATGAAGACCGTGCCGCAGTGAGTGCATTTGGTGGAATCAAGTGGGACAAGACCGTGGCAGGAACCGCACTCCCCGAGGGCATCTTCAGATATGCCGGAGAAGGAGATATTGCATTCAGGGCATTGGTCAGAATCAAGCGGAATAACGGCGCGACACGCACCGCATTCACCAGTGGAAACGTCATCTGTCTTCTCTTCAGTCATTGGCACACCTATTCTACCGACAACATCAACGGATATAATGATTCATAGTCTTTCCACGTCTACCCGTACCAATGGAGCGGTTGAATGTGGGTATCAATGGAGGTGAAAACATGGAAAAAGGTCAACTTTATTGTTGTGAACTTGATTCTAAAGTACCCATGCTCGAATGGATTGACCGTGCGGTCCAGTCCTCTGACGATCATGTTGTCTTTTTCTCGAGATTACCGCATCGAAGGCTGATTGATCAACTGGACATAACAAAGGTGGAAACGTATTGGCTCACCGATCGAGTCGGCCAAGGGCACATCGCTCCTGACTTAGCACAGGTTCACTCATTGATTCTAGCACGCGTCAACAATCACCGTGGGCTGATCATATTGGAAGGATTGGAATGGCTTGTCACACTGCATGGTGAAACAACAGTGCTCAATTTTATTCGAGGTTTAAGGGATGATCTTCATCGGACCCAATGGTCCTTGTTGCTCCCAATCAACCCCCTCGCTTTCAATTCCATTTGGGTTGCAAGGCTGCACAGGGAAGCACCATTGCTGGAACTATCTGGTCCAAAAACAGAATCGCTCGAGTCGGAATCGGTCGTGGAAGAATCAACGGTAGAGCCAATCTTCGAGGAGCGAGGTTCGACCGAGGAAGGATTGCCACACCTCGTCATGCTAACCCGGTTACCAGAAACCGGTTTCACCAAACAGATCCTAAGAAAAAGAATCTTGCAATGGCGTCGCATGGGTCTCGATGTTTCCGAAGTAGAACCAGCACTCCACTTTGAAGACAGTGAAGCCCACGCATTGTACTCAAAGGTTGAAGAAAAAGTCCGGCGGGCTGTCGAATTAGAACGGCGGATTGACACGATGAAGTCTGATCTCAGTGCGAGTGAGTTGACAACTTCAAAATTCCGTATCAGGCAACTTACGGGACTCGACGAGCTTGAATCGTTGATGTTTACAAATTAACGTGGAATTCGACCGAGTTCGGCTTCAATACGAGCCAACCAAGCACCATCGGAGAGTGCTACCGCAATATCAATCAATTCTCTGCTGGTACTGCGGTCGCCATCGAGCGGTTTGGCAATGGTACGGACGCGCTGCTTGAGTGCGAGGACATATGGAGCAGGTGGGATGGATTCAAACTCCAGCGCTTCGCAAGCAACAAAGAGTTCGCAGGCGAGCACTTCAGACAGGCGTTGCGTTGCTTCAAGGAGATTCCATGCGGCCGTAGCACCCATACTCACGTGATCTTCTTGCCCTGCCGACGTCGTGGTGGAAAATGCAGCGCGTGGCGTGGCATGACCGTGTAACTCAGCCAATGAGGCACCTGCGACGTACTGGACGATCATCAAACCGGACTCAAGTCCAGAATTTCGGGCCAGAAACGGTGGCAGTTCACTTCGTGCTGGATCGAGCATCTGATCAATTCTACGCTCAGAAATAGAACCAATTTCAAAAAGAGCGGCGGACATGGCATCCGCAGCTAAGGCAATTACTTCGCCATGAAAATTTCCTTGAGAAATGACTTCATGAGGTCCAGGGTTTTTCGGATCAGGGAAAATGAGAGGATTGTCTGTGGCACTGTTCAATTCAATCTCCAGTGTCTCAAGCATGGCGTTGTAACGTTGGAGAACGGCTCCGTGCACTTGCGGAGCACATCGGAAGGAGTACGCATCCTGAACGCGCTCACAGTCTGAATGAGATTCAACGATGAGGGAATGTTCCATCATTGTCCGTATCCGTCGTGCTACCAAACCTTGTCCAGGGTGGGGGCGAGCATCATGGACCCTTTGATCCGATGGTTGGACGCTCGCTTTACGTGCCTCCATTGAGGTGCACAAAATCAAATCAGCGAGTGGCAGCAATGCGCTTAGGCGCCGTTCAGCTAAAGTCATGAAAGCCAGCATTTGACTTGTCCCATTGATGAGGGATAATCCATCTTTGGCCCGAAGTTTGATGCCAATCAAGCCGTGCTGAACCAATGCTTCTTGGGTTGGAATCGGATTATTCTGGTCGTCCAGCACCATTCCTTCACCGAGCAATGAGAGCGCCATGTGGGACAATGGCGCAAGATCGCCGCTGGCACCGAGGCTGCCAATTCTCGGGACATGAGGGATGATGTCGTTGTTGAGGAAGTTCAGCAACTGTTCAAGGACATCCGGATGAACACCTGAGTGACCTTTGACGAGAGAATTGATTCGGACCGCCATCATTGCCCGAACAGAGGATCGGGACATTGCATCACCCAAACCCGTTGCGTGAGAGCGTACGAGGTTGGTTTGGAGTTGTGCCAAATCGTCAGGAGATATTCGTTGGTGAACCAAGGCCCCGAATCCCGTATTGATGCCGTAAACGGTCTCGCCTCTCGAGAGAATTCCGTCGACAACATTCCGAGCAACGTGCACTTTCTGCCACGCATCTTCTGAAATCTTAACATCTGCGTTATTTGTGGCAACCCGTTCAACTTCAGCAGGCGTAAGGGTTGTACCATCAAAAGAAACTGTTGGACGCATCATTGTTCACCTCGTGGGAAAGCGGAATTGATTGTTTCATCGGTTGCTGAGAATGGAAGCGTTACGCTCAAGCGTGGTTCTGCCTCCATAGCCCTCTTGATAGCAAAGTTGGCCCCAGAGTTCCGAGCCCATGCTCTTCGAGCAACGCCGTTGTTTACATCCCAGTGCAGCATGGATTGCAAACGTCGCTCACATTCATCGCTGCCGTCGAGGAGCATGCCAAACCCACCGTTGATGACTTGTCCCCAGCCGACTCCGCCGCCATTGTGGAGGCTGACCCATGTCGCACCACGAAACGAATCCCCTACGAAGTTCTGAACCGCCATATCGGCAGTCCATATCGATCCGTCGCGGATGTTCGCAGTTTCCCGGTAAGGGCTGTCTGTGCCCGAAACATCATGATGATCGCGGCCCAGTATAATTGGCCCGGAGAGTTCTCCTGACCTGATCGCTTTGTTCATGGCTGAGGCGATTTTCCGACGGCCTTCATCGTCTGCATAGAGGATACGTGCTTGGGAACCAACAACCATTTGATTCTCACCCGCTTCTTTGATCCAACGAATGTTATCCTTCATTTGTTGCTGGATTTCCACCGGAGCAGAATCCATCATTCCAATGAGAACATCCATGGCAATCCGGTCGGTGATCTTGAGATCCTGTGGGTCGCCAGAGGCACAGACCCAACGGTATGGTCCAAATCCGTAATCAAAGCACATCGGGCCCATGATATCTTCGACATAGCTGGGGTAACGAAATGAACCATCATCCTTGAGGACATCAGCACCAGCCCGGCTTGCTTCCAACAAAAAGGCGTTGCCATAATCCCAGAAATACATCCCATTCGATGACATTCTGTTGATGGCATGTGCGTGACGCTTCAGTGTTGAACGTACTTCACTCGCAAAGCGTTCCGGTTCATCTGACAACATCGTGGCAGCATCTTCGTATGCGTAGCCTGCGGGGAAATATCCACCTTGGTAGGGGTTGTGAAGGCTGGTTTGATCAGAACCCATATCGACGCGTACCTCCCGCTCGACCAAACGTTCCCATAAATCAACGATGTTTCCAATGTATCCGATCGAAATTGCGGTCTTGTTCTTCGCACAATAGACCATCCTGTCAATGGCCACGTCGATGTTGTCCGTAACCTCACTCAGCCAGCCTTGTTGATGGCGTTTATGAGCTGCGTGAGCGTTGGATTCTGCAACAATACATGAGGCTCCGGCAATTACAGCAGCTTTGGCTTGAGCGCCAGACATGCCGCCAAGTCCAGAGGTGACGAACGTCACACCACCAAGACCAACGTCGCCTGAGAGGCCTAAGTGATTCCGTGCGGCATTCAGCAGGGTGATCGTTGTGCCGTGAACAATACCTTGAGGGCCAATATACATATAGGACCCAGCCGTCATTTGGCCGTATTGAGTGACCCCAAGGCGTTGAGCCGTTCATAATTCTCAGGTGTCGATTCACTCGGGATCATCATCCCGTTTGTCACGACCACACGTGGGGCGTTTGAGTGGGAAGGAAAAAGCCCCATTGGGTGGCCAGAATACATGACCAACGTTTGTTCATCATCCATCTTGGAGAGGTAATGCATGGTGAGTCGGTACTGAGCCCAATTTTGGAACACCGAACCATTTCCCCCGTAGGTGATCAATTCATGGGGGAATTGTGCAACAGCCGGGTCCAGATTGTTCTGAATCATCAACATGACCGAGGCAGCATGTTTGCTCTTCGCCGGATATGCATCGATCGGGTGGGCTCTCATTTCATACTCAGTTGGACGGTATCGCCACATGATGATTCGGCCAAAGGAATTCAATTCCTCAGCAAATTCGGGCGCTAGGATCGAGTGTTGGTTTGTTGGAAAGTACCTTAATGCGTTGCGTAATGCTAATTTTTTCTCATCAGGTGTCAAAATTTGCCTTCTTTTAGGCGCATGGTCGACCGAGGAATCGGTGCCTGGATGTTGAGGAATAACGGAGGGGATTCCTTCAGCGAGGTGAGTCCTAAGCGCGGTGTAATCATCCCCCATGACCACACGAAACCACGCCCCATCCTTGAGCATTCGTATTGTAGCACATCAGACGGGTGCTTCTTCAGCCCGCCATAATGTGAAGAACGCACCTGAAATAATCATGATAACTGCAAAGATCAAAAATCCATTCTGAAGGCTGAAATAATTGTTTTCCAAAAGGTAACCGGCTCCTAAACTTGAAACTGAAAACGCCAATGACATCAGGAGCATATCCATTGAGAACACCCTGCCCCTAACCTCATCCTCAACCCATTTTTGAGTGAGAATGGTCGATAGCACCCAGTTCGCTCCCGATGCAGCGTGGGCCAACATCACCAAAGCCATGGTGAGGTAGAGGCTTTGACCCAAAGTCCAACCGACGAGGAAGTAAAAGAAGCCCGAAATCATCACTAAAACCCCAACAAGCATTGGCCATTTCTCTTCATTTTTTAGAAACGTGCGCGCTGCGATTGGGCCGACACCGGTGCCAACTCCTCTTGCAAAGAAAAAGACACCAAACCCAAGCGCCATGGTCAAACCATCGACATCCGAACCGGCAACGACGAGGAACACACCAGCCAGTCCACCGCCAGCAATGTTCCATGAGGATTTCGCGAAGACGATCCGTTGCAATCTTTTTTCTCCTGAAATACGAGCCCAACCTTTGCGTATGTTGCTGATCGCAGTGGAAAAGAGAGGACCTTTCATGTCATCATCGATTTTCTGGGGAATCGTTACCCTTCGAAGTAAGAATGCACCGAAGGCAAATGTTGCCCCATCGATGATGAATGCTGCGTCTGTCCCGTAGTAGTTGACAACGATACCACCCATCATTGCGCCGATGCACAACGCAGTGGACCAACTTGCTGCATCCAAGGCATTGGCTGTTGCAAGATGTTCAGGTGGTACAATGTTAGGTAATGCAGCGCGTTCTGCAGTGACATACAAGCCGTGCATGACCATCATGATCCCGGTCAGGATATAAATCCAAACAATGTCTTCTGGTCCTTTGATGAACAGAAAGCAAAGGGCCAGGCCTGCTTGGATGATATTCGTCCACACCATAATTTGTTTTCGATTGATCCGGTCTGCCAAAAGTCCACCAAAAGGTTGGAAGGCGGCAAAACAAATCATCCGCATGGTAAACAGTAAGCCAAGGAAAAATTCCGATTCCGTGTATTCAAAAATAATCAGGAAAAGGGCGATGGTGTTGAACCACTCACCAAGCATTGAGATCACCGATGCAGACCACAACCGACGAAAGGCGTGGTTCGTTCGGACCAATTCGATGTAACCGATCTGACTCATTCCTCTTCGCCCCTCAATGGCACTTCGCCGCTACCCTTGACTGAAACGACAATCCATTTCGAAGTAGGTGTATTGGAAACAGCAGCGGTAGAATCAAGAGGAACAAGGCTGTTCGCTTCCGGGAAATATGTCGCAATGTTCCCTTTTGGAATATCATATGCGACCAACTGCCATCCGGCAGACGAACGTTCGACCCCGTTGAAGTGACTCGTGAGGTCGACTTTTTGTCGGTTTTTCCAACCACGGGCAGCCATGTCTTGCGCATTCATGAGCACAACTCTTCGGTTCCCATGAATGCCCCTGTACCGGTCATGGACATCGTAAATTGTCGTGTTATACTGGTCGTGTGAACGGAGTGTCATCATGACATATTTGTCCATTGGAACCGACACATCAGGCAACCGATGGTCCGTGAAGTGTGCTTTGCCATCCGGCGTTGCGAATGTTCTGGTGTCCCGGGGAGGATTCGGGAGCTCAAATCCATTCTCTTGCCGGACTCGTTCGTTGTAGTTGTCAAACCCTGCGAGGCTGTTTTGCATTAGGTCGCGTATAAGATCGTAATTTGAGGCGAGTGTTTTCCAATCGAGTGGACTATTTCCAAGTGTGGCCATTGCCAGACGACCAACAATATCCGGCTCACTAAGCAAATGTGGTGAAGCAGGTGCTAAACCACCATTTGAACGATGGACGATGCCCATTGAATTCTCAACGGTCACGAATTGTGGGCCTGCGGATTGTTCGTCGAGTTCGGTGCGACCAAGGCATGGAAGGATGAATGCTGTTTCTCCTGTTATGAGGTGAGAACGGTTGAGTTTGGTTGAAACCTGTACGGTCATAGGTATGCGAGTCATGCCTTCTGCAGTTGCGTTGGTGTCCGGCGTAGCAGAATGGAAATTACCACCCATGCAGAAGAACACACCGACCTTCCCCTCAATCATGGCGCGAATAGCATTGACAACATCGTACCCATGGTGACGTGGCATTGGGAATCCGAGGCCAGACTCCATGTGGTCGAGGAAAGAATCACTTGGGGCCTCCCAAATGCCTACGGTTCGGTCTCCTTGGACATTGGAATGCCCCCGGACGGGGCAGAATCCTGCACCTTGCCTGCCAACATGCCCTCCCATGAGGAGCAAATTGACAAGTTCTTGGATCACTGCAACTCCATTTGGTTGTTGAGTCAGACCCATGGCCCAGCATGCTATGGTGGCTTTGGATGTAGCCAACAAGGAACCAACGGCGACAATGGTTGCTTGGTCAATACCGGAATCGCGTGTGATCTCTGACCATGGTGTTGCTATGGCAGCTGAGCACATTTCGAGGTAACCCTCGGTCGAAGCTTCGATGAATTCATCATCGATGCCACCCACCTCAAGATGAGTTTTTATGAACCCCTTGACAAGTGCAGCATCACCTCCAATCTTTACCTGCAGATGATGGTCAGAGAGTTGAGTGGTCTTGAAATTTAATTTCATGTAATCCTGAGGGTGTTTGAACCGTTCGAGACCTGCTTCTGGAAGTGGGTTGACGTTGATGATTGTCGAACCGTTGTGTTTAGCGTCTCGCAGGGCAGTGAGCATTCGCGGATGGTTCGTGCCAGGGTTTTGCCCGATCACAAGGATCACATCTGCATGATTAAAATCCTCCAATCGAACTGTGCCCTTTCCAATACCGATGGTTGGACCTAGGCCTTTACCGCTTGATTCATGGCACATGTTGGAACAATCTGGCATGTTATTGGTACCAAGTGCACGGACAAAGGCCTGATAGAGAAAAGCGGCTTCATTCGATGTCCTTCCCGAGGTGTAGAAGACAGCCTCTTCGGGTGTATCAAGTTCTTTGATTGCGATGGAAATACGTTCGAATGCTTCATCCCAGGTACATTTAGTGTAGTGAGTGGCGCCGGGCTCGAGGACCATTGGGTGAGAAATTCGACCTTGTTTGTTAAGCCAATGATCGCTTTTTTGAGACAATTCTGCAACGCCGTACTTCTCAAAAAATTTCGGATTCACATTGGCTTTCATGGCTTCATCTGCAACGGCCTTGGCTCCATTTTCGCAGAATTCAAAGGAGGTCCTGTGCTCTGGGTCTGGCCACGCACAACCAGGGCAATCAAATCCCGCTTTTTGATTGACCATGGTCAATGTGCGAACAGTTTTGACAAGTCCCATTTTTTTGATGCCATGTTTCATTGAAGACAACGCGGCGGGGATTCCAGCTGCAGATTTCTTGGGCTTACCAAGGCGAAGACGGAGCTTGTCGGGGGGCGTTTCGGGTGAAAGATGGTCCCGCATATCCAAGCCTCAACCCTAACGGGCCGCAATGGGTTCTCAAGCCTTGCCGTCACGAGGCGCTTCAATACGGCCAATTGCAACACAAGTGTCACGCTTCACAAAACTGAAAACCCTCATGTGGAGGGACCTCGCCGTATCTGCTGCCAATGTCGAGCATGCTCCGACACAGGCGATGGTCCCGATGCCTGCGCGTGCTGCTTTTGCGACGATATCCCAGCCACATCTGCCGGAGAGGAAGAGAATGGGATTCAGCGAAGGTTCCTCAGCCATCCAATCCATTCCAACCACCTTATCGACGGCATTGTGACGTCCAATGTCTTCAGCGAGGTGAACGATTCCATCGGTGGCGGTGTAGAGGGCAGCACCGTGCATACCTCCGGTGGCTGTAAACCCAAGTTGCTGGGCTTTCATTTGTTCGAACCCCGTTGCCAATACTTGCAGATCAACATGTTGGAAGCCGCCATCAAAGAGAGGTAAACCTTCGATTAAATCGTCAAGGCCTGGTGCATCACAGGCACCACAAGAAGTGGTCACGATCCGATTGGTATTGGAGGCTTCAGAGCGTTCTACGAGGTGTTCTTTGCTCTGTACGTAGTACCCCCCTTCCAACGTAGAGGTGATGGTCAAGGCAACAGCCTCTGGGACACCAATACCTTCGCTAATGCAGTGGCCAAAGAACAGGGGTTCAAGATCACTCGGCGTACCAAGCAAGGAGACAAATGTACCAGCGTTGTCTTGGAGGTGCAGGAGAGTTTCTTTTGCCAGATGGTCTGCTTCTAGAGCATTCCCCTCGAGGCTCATACGTTGAATCCCGGTTGGTCGAAAAAGGTCGTTCACGGTTCTTCGTCCTCCTCCTTCAGGTGTCCAAGATCAAAGAACTCAAACTGAAGAGCGACCAGTTCGGAACTTGATGTTGCGGCCGCATAGGCTTCAAGGGGTTCTTTATTGAGTTCAAAAAATCGCGGACCCCAGCGGAATGCCCCGAGCACTTGCTCTGCCTGTTCCTTTTTACCGAGCAAGTACAAAATGGTGGCAATGGCTTCAGCGGTAGTTAAACGTCCTGGTTTGCCCCAGTTAACGGGGTTGGCAGCGAGCAACAAAGGGAGCATTCTCGGTTGTAACTTGGTTCGTTTCATGACCTGTTCGACGCTGGATTCAATGTGAGCCCAACTGCAGTCTAAACCTACCACAGCGCCGCCTTGTTGGAGAATCAATGCATGGTCTTCTGGGCCAAACACCTTTCCACACAGTGGTTCCAGAATAATACCGCGACGAGGAAGAGTGTTGAACCGTTTATGCAACTTAAGGTCGCCACGTTTTGATGCGAGAACTGCGGTATTTTTCTTTGGGTCATCTTGGGCGAGCCAAAGTGCATGAACCCGAACATCGGACACAACATCACCCTTTGTTTTCGAAGTAATCGCCCAGTGTCATTCCGCGGTTCCCGGACCGGTCGAGCGGTGTCGTTGCTTCCGCAGTCGACATGATCCAAAGCGAGATGCCGAGCACCCGTTCAAACTTTTTCAGCACGCCATCTGTCGGACGTTTCCCCGATTCTGTCGCTTTGATGATGTTCACTGTCTCTGCCATTCGCTTGCCGAGGGTGGCGTGGTTCCAACCTTTTGCGGTACGTGCGGCTGAAATTCTCTTGCCAAAATCTGGTGCAAGTTCCTTTTCTGTCTTGAGCATGATGTCTTTTCCTTTCTTTCCGCGTGCGGCGTATGTAGAGGAAGTACCTGCTCGAGCGTGCCCTGATTGAGCCTTTGCCAGTCCCGGAGCGGTTTCCTTTGGACCGAGGTTCATTTTTTCAATACATCGAGCGCATGCTGCTACTTCGGTTTTGCCTGTTTTGACTCTCTTTACGCCTACTTTCATAGCACCACATAGTTCGCAATCAGCCATAAGAATCAGACTCCGGTTGGTGCTTGTGCCGGCATCATTTGAAGCCTTCGTATTCCATTCTTGCCACGAGGAGTCTCCGCTTTATTGATATAAACTGAGTGTCTGGGTTGAACGAGCACCATGGGTACAGAGGTCGAACAATCCGCTTCTTCAAGGTCATTAGCACCTGATGATGAAATTAAAAACCTCGAAGATGCCTATTCGAGTTTACAAGACCAAGCTCAAAACCTGATCAATGAACGATCCCAAATGGAGTCGGACTTGCGCAACCTGAAAAAGCGAACTCAACGGCTTGATGACGAGGTACGTTTGCTTAAATCACCTCCACTGATCATCGGACACCTACAAGATATATTGGATGACAGAACTGCGATTGTTCGATCTTCCAATGGAACCGTTTTTCAAGTCTCACTGAATCAACGCCTTGAACCGAAAACCCTCAAGCCCGGCACCAGAGTGGCATTAAATCAAGACACACTTGCGGTTATCGAAGTGCTTCATGATGCATGGGATCCAATGGTGAGCGGAGCAGAAATGGTGGACAAACCCGACATCACATATGCAGAAGTTGCTGGTTTGGATGAACAAGTAAAATCGGTAAGAGAAGCCATTGAACTCCCCCTCATCTCCCCGGAACTGTTCAAGAAAGTTGGCATTACGCCCCCAAAAGGAATCCTCCTGGTCGGGCCGCCAGGTTGTGGAAAAACCCTCCTAGCAAAGGCTGTAGCGAACCAAACCGAGGCCACATTCATTCGCATGGTTGGCAGTGAATTGGCACAAAAATACATCGGTGAAGGCGGTCGAATGGTGCGCGAACTGTTTGCCCTAGCAAAAGACAAATCACCATCTATTATCTTCTTAGACGAAATCGATGCCATCGGTGCCAAGCGACTCGATGGCTCAACGAGTGGGGATCGTGAAGTGCAAAGAACACTTATGCAATTGTTGGCAGAACTGGATGGATTTGACGCATTAGAAGATGTGAAAATTATTGCTGCTACAAACAGACCGGACATCCTCGATGATGCATTGTTGAGGCCCGGGCGCTTTGATCGAATCATCACGATTCCATTGCCAGAAGAAAAAGCTCGAAAGGCCATTTTGGAACTTCACACATCAAAAATGTCTACCAAGAGGATCAACATCCAGAGAATAGTTGAGAAGACTGAAGGCTATTCTGGCGCTGAACTAAAGGCAACATGTGTTGAAGCAGGAATGATTGCCATTCGGGAGAAGCGCACCTCGATAACAAACGATGACTTCATGCTCGCTGTGGCCCGACTTAATGAAAAGAAATCCAACAGCGGCCGGGGATCATCACCGGACGCGTTATACAGTTGATTTCATCCATCTTTCCGGTCAACATTCAAAGTCCGTGTGGCATCAACAGTCATTATGCAGGAAACGGTTGAATGCGTCCCAAACATCTCAGAGGGCCGTGACCTTGAGAAAATAAATCGAATTATTGCTGCTGCCTCTCGTGTCGAGGGATGTGCTGTGTTGGGTGTTGAGCCTGACGCAGATTATAATCGGACAGTCATTACGCTTGCAGGGCACCCGAAAGATGTCTCAGAGGCTGCCTTTTTGCTGGTCCAAGCTGCGGTTAAGGAAATCGATATGCGAGACCATACCGGCGAACACCCACGCCTTGGAGCGGTGGATGTGTGCCCCTTCATTCCATTAAATGGCACAACGATGGCTGATTGTGCCCGATTGGCTACGGATCTGGCTCAACGTGTTGCAACAGAGTGTTCGGTTCCAACCTTTCTCTATGGGGCATCGGCTACGAATCAAGAAAAATCACTCCTATCAACGATACGCAAGGGCCAATATGAGGGGTTAGAAGCCAGATTAACCGATGGTGAATCGATCCATTCATTTGCCACTCGCTACCCGGATTTTGGACCACGAACGTGGGACGCAGTTATCGCACGCTCGGGAGGGTTGACCTTCGGTGCTCGAGAAATTCTTGTTGCTTACAATGTGACCATTGATGAACCCGATGCAAAGGTCTCCAAAATGGTCGGTTCTCTTGTCCGCTCAACTGGCCGCCTTATCAAGCAAGAAGATGGAAGGAAAATGCGCTTTCCCGGTATGCTTCCACTCGTCCAGGGCATGGGTGTAACCCTTGAATCACACGGAATCAGTCAAGTGTCCATGAACCTACGCGATGTAGCGCAGTGCCCAATGCATGTAGCCTTTGAAGCATGCAAAAGCATCGCAGCAGACCATGGTGTCGTTGCCACTGGCAGTGAACTGGTTGGTTTGGTGCCATTAGCAGCCATGCTCGAATCCGGTACGTGGTATGCCCCCGAGGGTACGACCGATGAGCCATCATTGGTCGATGCCGCAATACAAGGGCTAGGGCTGAGTGATCTCGAACCATTTCTACCAAATGAGCGAATCATTGAATATGCATTGAAGGAGGCTATGAAAAAATGAATTGGATGGAGATGACAATGGAAGAATTTCAATCTGCCCTTGCTTCGAAACAACCCACGCCAGGTGGTGGCACGGCAGCAGCTGTCGCATTGGGACAAGCCGCCGGTCTCACTGAAATGGTATGCGCCCTCACACTTGGCAACGAAAAATGGCAGGACGGATGGGGTGCTGCAGAACACGCTCGCTCCATTGCCCTCAATGTGATGACTCGATCTGGGGCATTGGCCCAAGAAGACAGCGATGCATTCAATTTGGTCGTTTCAGGATTTAGACTACCGAAGTCAAACGATGACGAAAAAGAAGTACGACGGAATGCAATTCGCGCAGGAACCCTACGTGCGGCTGAAGTTCCCTTGGAAACCGCCTTGTTAGCAATGGAATTACTGACCGTATTGGAAGGATTGGCCACGGATGGGAATGCCAATGCGGCTTCTGACATCGGTGTTGCATCTCTCCTTGCTAGCGCTGCTGTCAAAGGGGCCCTGTTCAATGTCGAAATCAACGTTGCTTCTTTGCCAGAAGCAATGGCTTCGAACGTAGTTGCTGATTCTGCAGGCTTACGGGAACGCTGCAGTGAAGTCTCACGCAAGGTTATGCATGCCGTGCACGATCGTATCAGTCTATGATCAACGAACTTGTGATCCCGTTGCGATGTCACCATCGATGGTGATCAAACGAACATTGTCTTGTCCATCATCTGCTGCGAGCATCATGCCTTCTGAATTCACTCCACGGAGGGGGCGCGGTTTGAGGTTGGCGACGAAAACCACTGACTTGCCAACCATTTCTTCAATTGAATAATAGGCTTTGAGACCGGCGCAAATTGTCCTTGCTGTTTCTGAACCGTCATCAAGTGTAACGACAAAGAGTCTGTCTGCATTCGGATGGTCCTCGACTGCTGTGATTTTACCCACCCTTAAGTCGACTTTCATGAATGTGTCAAATTCGAGGTATGTGATTCCTTCAGGTGCTTCTGTCATTGTCTTCTTCTCCTTTGATTTACCCTTCTTTTTCTTTCCACCCTTGACGCCATGACCTGGGTCAGTTTTCGAGGATTCTTCAGGATCTGCTAGGGCTTGTTCGGATTCTAAAATTTCATCCAATTCCAATCGCTTGAACAGCGGTATAGGTTCCTCTGGATTCCACGTCATCGGATCTGCCCAATCAACAGCAGCATCCCAATGGGCATTCGATACTTCGCCCGTTTGTCCGAGTGCCTGCCAAAGGCGTTGGGCGCTGAAAGGCATGAATGGTTGTGTTGTAATTGCTAAGAAACGAGCGATTCTCCAACCAAAGGCTAGATCTGACAAGGATTGCGTACGTTCTGGTGACGGTGTGTCGTCTTTTAGGAACTTCCACGGTGTGGCTCCCTGCAACATTTGATTGCCATATTGTGATGCATTCATCACCGTTCTCAATGCTTCCTTGTACCGGTGCTTCTCCAATGAAAGGGTGATTGATGCATGTAATTCCTCTAATTTTGATTGGTGTCCGACTGTGAGTTCGGCATGTTCCACTCCGGCCAAAGGTCCATTCTCGCCAGTTGGTAGGCGTTGACCCAATGTGAGGACGCGGTGGACGAAGTTGCCATAAGCGGCGATTAATTCCGTGTTGATTTTACCAACAAAGTCGGGCCAATTAAAATCCGTATCATGGTTTTCAGGCATGTTAATGCTGAGATAATATCGGAGGGTATCGGGGTCGAATCTTTCCAAAAAAGATGGCAACCAGACAGCGTGCTTCCTCGATTTAGAAAATTGTCCACCTGCGAGCATGAGGTATTCCATTGCTGGGACATTGGATTCAAGAGCCATTTCTCCAGGACCTGGTAATTCGATCTTATCCTCGACGGACAGTCCCTTATTCGCATGGTTCATTCCGAGGATTAATGCCGGCCAGATCACGGTGTGGAAAGGAATGTTATCCTTGCCTAAGAAGTACAAATGTCGAGGCTTTTCGCCATTCTCTCCAACGCACCACCAGTCTTTCCATGCCTCGGACCCGCTTGGATGCCCGGCGGGTTTGGCTACGGAATCCGCCCAAATTTTCGCACATGTGGAATAGCCCTGAACTGCTTCAAACCAGACATAAACGCATTTACCATCCCAGTTCTTTCCTTCCAAAGGAAGAGGGATGCCCCAGGAGAGATCTCTGGTCACTGCTCGAGGGCGCAAACCCATATCGAGCCACTGTTTGGTCATGGCTCGCACGTTTGATTTCCAAACACCTTGTTGGGAGGCGGCATGCTGCTCCAATGCAGATTGGAACACATCCAATCGGTAAAACAAATGCTCGGTATCTCTTACTTCAATCGAGGCTGAGGGGTTCATTTTGGAAACTGGTTCGTTGAGTTCCTCGGCCTCATAGGTTGCACCGCATGCATCACACTGGTCGCCCCGTGCTCCGTCTGCTTCGCAAGAAGGGCAGATTCCCTCAACGTAGCGATCAGGTAAGAATCGGCCCGTACCGTCTGCATTTGTTTCATAGTATTGTTTCATTGTCTTGGCTTCAAAGAATCCAGCTTCATACAATGAGGAAAAATTATCTTGGACCATCTTTTTGTGACGTTCATCGGAAGTTCTGTTGAACAGGGCACCACCATATTCGACGCCTCTTGGATCTACTTTAGGTTCCCAAACGCAGCCTAAATCTAACAAGGCCTTGCTGTTCATTGCATGGTATGTGTCGACAATGTCTTGGGGTGTCACTCCATTTTGTTCTGCGGAAACAGTGATTGGTGTTCCATGTTCGTCAGACCCAGACACGATGAGAACACGGTTTCCACGAGCACGCTCGAATCGGGCTTGTATGTCAGGTGGGAGGTAACAGCCGGCAACATGGCCAAGATGAAGCGGGCCGTTGGCATAGGGCCAAGCCACACAAATTAGGACATGTTCGGAGGTCATGCAAGTTGTTCGGTGCGCGACTTGTCTTTAAATTCATCATCAGCCACTGCTCCATAAACCGTGATTCTTGATGCAAAGAGAACGATGCTTCGCATGCCTTTCATCATGTTGCCCATGCGTCATTTTCAATAACTACGAGTTCGTCGCTAAATTTAGCACCCGGCTAGGAGCCACAGAAACAGCATGGACTACACCATCCTCATTCTCTACGGTACGTTGGCGCTTGGCGTCTCATTTCTTTGCTCTATTTTAGAAGCAGTTGTTCTTTCAATTCCCCACACCCAGATTGCTATGTGGGAGCGCAATGGAACCAAGATGGGAAAGATGTGGGCGAACCTCAAATCCGATGATGCGGTTCGACCGTTGACCGCTATCCTCACACTAAACACCATTGCCCACACGATGGGGGCTGCTGGAGTTGGTGCTCAAGTCAACAAGGTGTTCGGCCATGAATACCTGACGGCTGCCTCGGTAGTTCTAACGCTCTTGGTGCTGTTTTTATCAGAGATCATTCCAAAGACCTTGGGGACTGCTTATTGGAAGCAATTAGCCAAGCCCACGGGCCATGTTCTTCACTGGATCACCTTCAGCCTGAGTATCTTTATCGGACCGATTCAAATCCTCAAATCCATTTTACCAAAGGGAGACCACACGTTGGTGACCCGCGATGACATGGCTGCACTGGCCGACCTCGGGGAAGAAGAAGGCATCATCGAGAAGGATGAAGAAACCGTCATCCATAACCTCCTCAAACTTAGGGAAATGCGTGTCGTCGACATCATGACGCCTCGTGTTGTCATGACTGCATTCCACATGAATGACACCATCAAGGCGGTCCTCGATGAGCATAAAATTATCCGCGTTTCACGAATACCGGTCTATGAAGACACAATAGATGATATATCGGGCATTGTGATTCGATCAGAATTATTAATGGCTGCAAGCCGTGATGAATGGGATAAGACCATGACAGATCTTCGAAAAGATGTCATGTTTTTGGACACAGAAACGTCAGTCGACCAAGCCTTGGACATGTTCCTAGGTCAGCGCCAACAGTTCGCTGTTGTTCGAGATGAATTCGGGGGAACTGCCGGAATCGTCACTATGGAAGATGTACTTGAAACGCTTCTTGGTGAAGAAATAGTGGACGAGCTCGACGAAGTTGACGACATGCGTGAACTCGCACGGGAACAAGCCGACAGCCAAGAACAGGAATGATCACTGGCTCAGAAGCCAATCAGCAATTGTTTGATTCCGCTCTGCATTGATTCGTGCCCCACTATGGGTGAGTGTTTCGAGACGTGTGCTCGTCAGCATGGTTCCCAATTCCTCAGATTGGTAGCAGGTGTTGAGTCGGTCATAGTGTTTCATCCCAAGCCGTTCATCTCGTGCTGCTTGAACGCACAGCATCGGAATCTTTGGTAGACCCCACAACGGCATATCAAACTCCTCAACGGACGTGAATGTCTGCTCCCATTGTATGGCAGTGTTGACCCTGGCAATCATCCGCTTCATGTATGGGCTGTGTATGACCGAGGGTATCTTTAGCCTGGTCGATATTTCCACAAGGATTGGACTGTACATGGTCATTGGCGATTCGAGGATCATGTTGGACAGAGGTTTACCCGCTATCCTCAATCCTTCATCAGAAGCCAAACGCAACCCGATGAATCCACCCATGCTATGACCGTAGTAGGTCACCCCAGTAATCGAGCCATCGGTATAGAATTCTTCAATCTTAGCGCATGCCAGCTGTACCGCTTGCATGGAACCGTATGCAGTCCACAGGGGTAAGTCGTCTGAGGACCCATGGCTTGGCAATTCCACCATCACGACATGCCATCCCCGATCAACAAACCATTGTCCACGGTCAGAAACCGAAGAGGTGGATGCGCGCCACCCATGAACAAGGATAAGAAGCGGTGAAGGTTCTTTTTGCGTGTACGTCACAAGTTGCACTTTTCGATCATCATGCTCCACTTGATGCGATTGCCAATTCTGGCCTTGGAAGGTTTGCTTCCGTCTGCCTGGCTTGAGAAAACTAAGGCTGACATAGACTTCAATGATGAAGTTGTAAAGGCACATGATGACCAAAGCAATACCAAAGGCCAATGGTAGGAACTTCACGGCTGTTAAAATACCTACAGAGACCATGGCCGTCGACCAAAAGATTGGACGAATCCTCCGCTGGCTGAACATGGCAATCGATCAAGATTCAATCACTTTTTTGATTCTTTTTTGGAATCGTCGCCGGTATTTTCTTTGTCTTCAGACTCTTTTTCTCCAGCCTGATTTTCTTCAGCCTTCATGGCTTCTTTTTCAACTTTCTTAAGTCGTGAAGCCTCACGCGCTTGGGTGAATGAGTCGCCATAATTTGCCATGCGCTCGAGGCGTGCGGCAATTCCAGTGAGTTCCTCGCCTTCTTGAGGGACGTACTTAACGAGGTACGCACCGAACAGCATGTCATACAAACCTTGGTTCTGGTCACTGTTCTTCTTGAAACGACCGTCAACCATTCGAACGCCTACCAAGATAATTCCGAGGACTAAGATTGCTACATTGAGGCCTTGGACCTTCCCAGTATCATTGGTGATTTGTCCCATGTTGAAGATGATCAATGAGACACCGACGAGCGCCATGAGCCCGACGGAGTTAACAAGAAGACCATGAATGAAGTTAGGTTTGGCTTCAGCTGATGTGACGTATCGAGTGCGTGACATGAAGTTACCCAATGTGCGACCGGTCATGATTGGTATGACGATGAGATTGGTGATCAGCATGATCAATGCAATAACTGCGGGAATCGTAGGTGTTGAACCCATAACTGAGAGGAAAAGGGCTCCAAAGAGCACACCAAAGTTCCAGATGAAATTCATCAACCAGGCTAAGAAACGTGAGTTTTGCGTGGCAATTTCATAACCCTCTGGCAATCCAGCCGTGCTGAGGATTGGTTTGCGAACCTTTGTTGCCTTTGCCACTTTTGCTGCCTTTGGCGACTTTACTGCCTTTACTGCCTTTGCTGCTTTCACAGGCTTGGCTAATGCAACAGCCTTTGGCACTGCTTTTGCCGCCTTAGGTGCTGCTGCTTTTGTTCCTGAATCGCTTGCCTTGTCTAATAATCCCATGTTGCTCACACTCATTGGTATTGGGCGCCGATAGCGCTGTAAATTTCAAAGTTTGCAGAACCAACGAATTCGTCGATGTCTTGCTGTGCCATGTTGCCGAGTTGACCATCGACAATGGTGAAGAATGCTGACCGCATTTCATCACCTGCGTTGTTTGGATCGCTGCCAACTGCCTCGTAGGTGCTGAAATCTTCACTCGCAACAAAAGCCTCTACGACTTCTGCTGAGAGGTTTGAGCCAAGCAATTCATCGACGATACCGACAAAGGTCACGAACAAGTCATCCTCTGCTTGATCTTCATCTGAAACAGGCTGAGCTGTAGTCGTTCCAGCATCCTCGCCCGCTATCGCTGCCTGAATGGACTTGCGTTCGACCATGAGGGCCTCGAGCATAGGTCGAAGTTCGCTGAGTACTTGGGCGTCCCCTGATTGTTTGGCTGCTTGGTATTCAGGTTTCAAAGAACGCAGTTCATCTTCAATCGTAGAAAGTTGAACTGAGAGTTCATTTTCTTCTGTTGCTGATTCGAGCAACTCGATAACAGGCGCATCTCGTACTTCTGAGACTTTATCCTCATGTTCTTTTTTGCGCAGTACGATAATGTCGCGGTCCAAAGCATGCCCAAAGCGATCAGCATAGCGATCGAGAAGAGAGCCAGCATCGGCGGAAGAAATTCGATCGATGTGACCGTAAATCTGAGGGAGTGGTTTCTCTGAGCGCTTTGCCCACAAATCGCCGTACTTGTCATCTTTGCTTGGTTCGCTAGCAGCGGGAGTTTGGGCTGTGTCCCAAACCGAGGTATCCGGTTCAGGGGCGGCTGGCAATGGCATTGCGGGCAATGGCGCCGGTGCTGCTGGAAGCGGCATTGGAAGATCGAGTGGAGCAGCGCCAGGTGGGGCTGGCATAGGTGGCATACCGGGCAACGGCGGCAATGGGAGGCCGAGTGCGGGGGGAGCTGGAGCCTTGTTTTTCTTGCCTTTCCTCATGCCCATGTGGTTCACCTCTAATCCCGTGGATGGTGGCGCGGTCTTGAACCTTACCTCACGAATGGGTCTGAATCAAACCAATTGCGAACCCACGTAGAAGCGTCAAACAATAACTTTCGCCCATCCCTTGAGGACAAGGAAAGTTGCTCCTGCTTCGTGAATTTCAAATTGGTCTCCAGTGGATTTGTCGTAGACCTTGTCCCCAAATTGAGCGATAGAATCGTCGACGGTCATCTCCACTCGGAGCATGTCTTGAGTTGAAAGTGCCAAACCTTCATGGAGTGGTGAATAAGGATTCGACCCATCGGGATCCAATCGCGAAAGTGGAAATTCACTTACCCGCATACCAGTTTTACCATGAAGGGATGTCGGCCAGCGTATTTGCCTCCGTACGTCGATGGTAACCACTTCATCAGTTTCGCCTGCAGAGCCGAGAACCACTGATGTGTCTGTTTTCAGTAAATCCAAAAACAAAGACTGATGTTTTTCAAGAACTCCGAAGTTCCCATCTTTCAAACGTTTTGCACGATCGGGGTGGTTTACAATCGAAGCTAATTGTTCGATGGACCCTTGGCCTTTGGTGCTCTTACGACCTTCACGTTGCGATTGTGATTTCAGACCATCATGGAGTGATTTTAGTTCCTTGCGGTACCCACCATCTTTGGCTGCAATGCCTTGGAGTTTCGTCACCATGCCACCCATACCATCCCGTATTCGTCGTGTCCAACCCTCGCTGGATAGGTCGTGATACCTAGCGAGACCACCTTTCACATCGACGCCCTCGCCACGAATGTAGGATACGATTTCACGGCGAGCTTCAGAATCTAAGTGGAACAATGCTGGGTCGCGGTAATGCAAATGGAACCCCCGGTGCCCGGAGAATGTAACTTGAAGGTACTTCTCATCGAAACCAAACTCTGGTTCCAAGAAATCATTCCAAAGTGTCCAAGCTTGTTCATGAATCACTTCCAGCATACCTGGGAAATCTCGATCCGTCACGCCAGGAAGGTGGTCGCCATCTAAATCAAAGATTAGATCTGCACCGAGCCAATTTTTATCGGCCATTTTCATCTCAAATGGGCGTTCCCAATAAGCCGTTGAATAGAAGCAAGAATGCATGGCACGATCGGTGAGGAATTGTCGTACGCCCTGCATGTCGCTGAAGCCTTTGTGGCGAATGGGTGGTGCACCGCCGAAAGGGATGAACATCCATTCTCTGGTTTTCATGCGTGGAGGGGTCCAAAATTCTGAAGTCCGATAGTAGGCCCCAAACCGGTGTGCAAAACGCGCCCAACCTGTTGCCATTCAAACGCCCTCAGCGAGAGGGAGAGCCGAGGGTTCTTGAACACCTAGGATAATCACTCGGTTGGCATCCAGAAGCGGTCTTCGGCTTCGCCAATGGATGTTGCAGTGTCTGCACCGGTCGCTTCGACATAATGATCCCAGCACAAGTAGAACTTGCCCACGACCATGGCGCTACCGAAGGTCAAACGTGTGCCACACTTTTCACAGCGTGGTCCAATTTCGCCGTTCGGGGCTTGTGCGAGGGTGATGTGTTCGTGTGGCATGCATGTTCCCCTTGTTTTGGTTGAAAGTGGTCCAGTCTTTGAACTTGGGCATCGAAAGTGAACCAAGTCCTTTGTTCTCATTGTGGCTAAAAAGGACCAATCGAGTTCCGTTAAAGTTGTGTGCGATCTTCTTCATCAGAACCAATGAAAGCCATTGTTGTAACATCAAAGTCCTTCCGAATGAGACCCAGTTCTTGGCCTTCGCTGATGAATTGACGAACCGATGCTCGCCCTTCTGGTTTGTAGTCGATGGTTCGGTCATTGACATACATTCCAACAAATTCTTTGTTGGTTGCATCATCAATTCCGCGACCCCATTTCTTGGCAAAAGCAAGTGCATCTTCGGGTGATTCAAGCGCATACTCGATGCTCATTTTTGTGTAGAGGGTGATGTCTTCCATGGCTTGCTGGCCAAGGTCCCGTCGGACAACGTTGCCACCGAGGGGCATAGGCCAGCCATCGGTTCGATCGTTCCACCAAACACCGAGGTCGATGTGGACATGAAGGTTATCTTTTACATAGGTCAATTGACCTTCGTGGATGATCAATCCGCTCAAGTAGGTGCCGTCGAGAATCCTTGGAATGATTTCGTCGAAAGGTACGACCGCCACTTCGCAGTCGCCCCATGCCAAACGCAGACCCATGTAGGCACTGGTTTTGAGTCCTGGTACGGCGATGATGTTGCTACGAACTTGTTCCTCGGTCGCTCCTTGCATGGACACGACCATTGGACCGTACCCTTCTCCCATGGATGCTCCACAGTTCATCAAGGCATAGTCATCAGAAATTTTTGGATAGGCATGAATGGAAACCGCTGAGACTTCGAGGTCCGAATTCATAGCACGGTGGTTGAGGGTCTCGATGTCCTGTAATTCATGGACAAAGTTGTAACCCGGTGTTGGGAATGCCCCTGTGGTCATAGCATGGAACATGAAGGCATCGTCTGGGTCGGGAGAGTGGCCAATTCGCACGATTTTATTGCCGTTTTCGTCGAGGGGTAACTGTGCTACCATGTCAGTTCGACATGAGCGACCTTGATGAACCAACCGCTCTTTTTCCATCAATAATTTTGGAAGTGGATGGGCATCCTCAAACCGATGTGTTTTCAATGGTGGTCGGCCCATGGCTGAACAAGGGGACTGCGATTGAAGGCCGAGACAGCTGCAATCATCGTTTTGGCGATGCTGGTGTTCACCACGCTCCCAACGGCCTCTGCCTCATCTGAAATCTCCTTCACAGGCGTCAGCACACTCCCAGAAGCGGACGGTTCAGCCTCCGTAGCCATTGATGGAGATGCGATGTACCTGGCCAGTGGCTATGACGATCACCTTGCCATTATGTGGTTGGCGAACATGACGCTGATCGATGTCGTTGATATTGCGCGGCCCGTCCAAACCCTCGAATTCTCGCCAGATGGATCGACAATTGCCATCGCCACTTCTGGATCAGAACTGGACATGGATTCCATCCGCATTTATGACATGGACTCAATGACTCTAACTGGGAAGGTACAGGCTGCAAATGCCCGCCCAGTCGATGTTGCATGGTCGCCTGATGGGGATTTTTTAGCGGTGCCCAACAGCGATAATGGGGTGAACCTCATCCGTGTTGAAGACATGGGCCTCGAACGGAGCCTCACTGGTGAACACAACACCGATGTGACCTGTGTTTCCTTCTCTCCCAACGGTGGACATTTGTTGACAGGCGATGCTTCAGGTCGTGTGGTGATGTGGAACTTCGACGGAACACCAACCACCAAAAAGTGGGAATTGGTCAACGAACTTACATCGTGTGAATTCGATCCTATGGAAACTCGAATTGCTACACTCACCATTGAAGGTGACCTCAACACCATGTCTTTTGCAGGCGGTTCACTGCTCAACGCCAAATTTGAATCCGGCGGTTCAATGGAATGGTCTGCCCTTGGGAATTACCTCCATCTTACTGTGCCCGGAACATCGCCAATGGTCATCTCAGTGGACTCAACAACGTTTGATATTGTTGAAACAACTTCAATGGCGCACGAAGTCAAGGACATGGCCTTTGTGGACAACCTCTACGGAATGATTACGCAACTCTACGTGGCCACGAACTCTCTTCATATTGCATCCTATGGCCACCATCAATTGGCCGATGGGTTTGGCATCGCAGGAGCAGATTTAGACGGTGACGGTATTCCCGACACCCATGATGATGACGATGATGGCGATGCTACATCCGACCAATGGGACAACAATTGCCAGGAGGGTGTTGAAGATTGCAGCCGATCACCAGATCTAAACAACATTCGATCGGTCCACATGCGATTCAATGATACCCACGTCATCATCGTAGACCGTGTGAAATTAGACAGCGTTCTTTCTTCCTCCATCCGCAACATGTCAAGAACATCACTCATCCAAGACCTGCAACTCAGTCCAGCAGAAGCGGATTTATTTGCACAAAGTGTCTGTTCAAATCTCAACAAAGTAAGGTTCATCGAGGAATGGGGTGACAATATTGTCCTATCCGAAGGTCAACTGACAGGCGGGGAAGTCAGCTGCAGCGTCACAGATGGAATGACATTTAAAGCAAGGAATGATTACCTCTCAATGATCAGTTTGGAGTTCGAAGTAACGTTCAATCGTTCGTCTTCGCTGTCCTATCCTCTCATTGTGACCTTGGAAGAACAACCGGAAGCTACTGATGCATCCCTCACTCATTTGGTAGAAATGCACCCAATCAACATTGAAATTTTCGGGGAAGGTGCTGATTCAGTGCAATTATCCCCATGGTGGATTACAGAATCACCTCTGGTTCTGACCCTCGAGAAAGAGACGATCATTGAGCTCACGTTAACCGAAAAAGGCGTGCAACTGTTCGCTGATTACCCCATCCTTTTCCTTCCAATTATCGGACTTGTTGGCCTTGCGAGCATCGCAGTGCTACGAGCCAAGAACAATCGTGGGATGGATTTGGATATCTTTGATGATGAACCAGCCGACCCTGTTGAACCTCTAGCACAACGGAAACCAACCAGTGATTCAGAGACTCAATCCAGCGGCAACCAAAGCACGGTTGAGGAGGAGCCTGAAGATGACGAGGATGAAGACATCCAATCTCCAACGCGGTCCAGGATTGCTGGAAAAGATGAAGCATCAAATGAACCCACCTCCCAACAGACAAGCCGACGAACGCGTGTTTCGACTGAATCGAAGGAAGGCCCAATCACAACAGTCAAGCGTAAACGCCTTGATGGTTCGGATGTTGAAAAAGCCCCAAAAAAGCGGACGGCTGTGAAAAAGAAAGCCAAGGTATCGGATGCCCCTGTCAGGAAAACGCGAAGGGTGGTCACCCAATCGGACAAAGCGGAAGATGAATCACCAAGCGAAGATTGAGCCTTCTTCGAGTCCGCACGCATCTACGAGGAACTGTTCCAAACCTTCCATGTGTTCACCGTCGAGGCGGTTGAAGACTTCTCCGAAATACCGATTCAAACGATCGTATTCTAAATCAGATCGAGTCATTGACCATTCAATAACGGCTTGCCTTTGACCTGGATCTTGTTCGAACAGGTTCAGCCGTTCAAGAAGGGCTGTTTGGGCTGCCTTTACATCTGCTACTGGTGTGTCTTTGCGTGCTGCGAACACACCGAATACCATTGGTTTCGACGTACGTTCCAACCATGCGGTACCCAAATCCAATTGCACTGACTCTGGGCGGAGTTTTGCACCTTCAAGCGCTCGATCTCCAATCAACAGTGCCCCGTCACAAGAAGCGAGCATGGAGTCTAAATCAGGCCCCATGAGGCGTGTTTCTGGGTTGAGTCCATCCTGCTTTAGAATGTACATCAAAAGAGCCACAGAGGTCTGAGAGTCCGTCGGTAGAGCAAGTGTCTTCATGTCTTTAATCGGCATGTCCCCGAAAACAAGAACACTCCCGACCTCACCTTTGCTGCATATTCCAATTTCAGGTACGAGGACCAACTCATCTGAGTTACGTGCGTAGTCAGCAGCAGGTATTGGCGCGAGGACACAATCCCTTCGCAACAGATGGCCAGTGAGCCAAGAAGGTGGAGCAGGAAGAACACTCCATTGAGGGTCAAGACCGTGAAACAGTGGATCACAATTGAGGAAAGCAACCCGTCCAATAATTTTTTTCCATTGCTGTTGTTCGTTGCTCATAAGATCACCTCATTCCTGTACAACATTGAGTCTGCGTACCCGTTTTGGTTCGGGTGGAACGTACGTTTCGAAACGTTCGTAGGTCGTGTTGCGTTGAATCGGCACGCATCCTGCATCTTTGATCAGTCGCGCAAGTTGGAAGCGGTCATGGTCGAGTGGTGTGGTCGAACCAGCAAGATGCATGATCGACTCTTTCTGAACGGTTCCGTCGATGTCATCAGCACCAAATTGCAAAGCCAATTCAGCCAGTTCATCTCCAATATTCATTCTGTATGCCTTCAGGTGAGGGATCGAATCAAGCATCAAGCGCGAAACAGCGATTGTTCTCAAAATTTCGCTCCCAGTAGCCAGCTGCGCTTCGGGAAGGCGGCTATGGTCAGGGAGGTAGGGGTAGGGGACAAAGCATTGGAATCCATGTGTTTCATCCGCTAACTCCCTGAGCGATATCATGTGGTTCAGGCGCTGTTCTAATGTCTCGATTGTACCAAACAACATGGTGCAGTTGGTTGAAAGACCTACACCATGGGCGGATCGATGAATGTCAAGATACTCTTGTGAACTCTCTTTCCCATTACAGATAATCGCACGTACATCATCATCGAGGATTTCAGCTCCGCCGCCAGGTAAGGAGCCCAACCCAGCGTCCTTCAATTTCGTGAGTGTCTCGGTGTAGGTGAGGTTGGAAAGTTGGGAGAGATGTTTGATTTCTACAGCTGTGAGGGCTTTGATGGTAATGTGTGGGAATTTAGAGCGGGTGGCACGGAACAATGCCTCGTAGTGTTCGACGCCCCAATCAGGATGAAGTCCGCCCACGGAATGGACCTCATCAACATACTCAGAATATTGTTCGAGGTCTTCAAGGTAAGCAGCGATGTCAAGAGCATAGGCATCTTTTGCTTTCTTACTACGACGGAAGGCGCAAAACTTGCACGCAAGGATGCAAACATTGGTTTGGTTGACGTGAACATTGCTGTTAAAAAATGCTTTATCGCCAAACCGAGCGGTTCGAACCACATGTGCGAGACGCCCAACCTCGTTCAGATTCGGGTGTGTATACAGGATCATCCCGTCGTCTCGGGAGAACCTTTCACCGAGGCGGAGTTTGGCAACAAGCGGGCTGAGTGCCTCGCTCCATCCATCCATATCATCGAGGAGAACGACAATCCTTTGTTGCCAATCTTCATTCGAACCAGCATTGACTCTCGACGAAGTCCACACTGACATGGTCTCTGCTACCGAGTTTTCTTCTTGAAGATGTGGTTGGCCCCGTGAGGCTAAACCATCATCGGCCGGGGGTGAAAAACTTGGAATTAACAATAAACTTTCTGAACTCGTCAATGACGAACACAGAGGCTGAAACTGCAAATATAATCACCCAATCGGTCGAACTCAGTACCGTCGTGGACATCAGTTCACCGATGTAAAGTGAGGTGAATGGAACTTGATGTTCGGCCAGTTGAACAAAGAAGATTAACAAGCCAAGCGAGAACAAGAAGGCATAATTGATCCATTGATTGGAAAAGAGACCAAGTTTAAACGCACTTTCTCGATTGCTTCGGCAATTCATGACGTTAAACAACTGATAGACAATGAAAACCGAGAATGTCATTGTTTGGGCATGCTCGAAAAGGTCACTGCTGTACTGCTCAGATGCTTCGACCGCAGCAACTTGCTCTGCGTTGGAAGAATCTGCTCCAGAGCCGATACCGAGGTTGCACATGGCGACATCAAAGGGTGCATCGTCCTCTGTTTGGAGTGGGTGCAATTCACATGTTCCAACACCTCCGCCTGCGAGGAAGAACACAATGAGGGTTCCAGTTACCATGACTGCACCGAGGTAGAAAATGAGCGTGATATCCCTGAAATTCGGCATACCTTCATCCACAGGACGCGGCGGTTGGTTCATGACCTCTCCATGGTTTTTCTCCACGCCGAGGGCTACGGCAGGTGGTCCATCCATGAGGATGTTGATCACCAAAATTTGAGTTGCTGTCAGTGGAAGATTCCAACCAAATAAGAAGGTCGATATGAGAATCAATGCAACAGCAGCAACGTTAGTCGATACTTGGTAACGGACAAAGTTCCGGATGTTTTGATAGATTTTTCTTCCTTCTTCAACTGCGTGAACAATGTTGGCGAAATTGTCATCCTGAAGGACCATGTCTGCTGCGTCTTTGGCTACGTCAGTGCCTGCTATACCCATGGCAATACCAATGTTGGCACGTGAAAGGGCAGGTGCATCGTTCACACCATCGCCAGTCATGGCGACAATTTCGCCTTGGCTTTGAAGCGAGGATACAATTCGCATTTTTTGTTCCGGTGTGACACGCGAGAAAATCGAGGCTTTAGCGGATGCCTCATTCAGAGCTTCATCATCGAATTGAGAGAGTGCATGACCGTTGACTGGAGGGATTCCACCTTCGGTAATGTTGAGTTCTCGACCGATTGCCTCTGCCGTGTATTGCTGGTCGCCGGTGATCATTTTGACCCGGATACCTGCACGTTGACAAATTTCAATCGCTTCTTTGACTTCAGCACGCGGAGGATCCATGATTCCAACCAGGCCGAGGAAGATGAAACTTGATTCTACGGTTTTGATGTCTTCGATGTTCTCGTCATCGTCAAGGCGTCGAGCACAAAGAGCAATCACGCGCATAGCACGGCTCGCCATTTCTTTGTTGGCAATTGAAGCCAAATCGAAATCCTTCTGTTCAATTGGAACGATTTCTCCATCCAAAATTTTCCATTTAACAAGAGGTACGTAGCCACCCGCTCCACCTTTCGAGAACACCCAGCGCTCACCTTCGTAATCATGAATGACTGACATTCTCTTGCGGGTTGCATCAAAGAAGAACTCATGAATTCGAGAATGACGTTGTGCAAACTTACGAACATCACCATTAATTTTCCAGCCAAGGACTGCACAGGCTGAGTCGGTTGGGTCGCCCAAGGCTTGCCATTGCCCATCAACCTTTGAGACTTGAGAATTGTGACAAAGGCTCAAGCAAGCAGCAGACAAACGGAAACCCAGATCGCTTTGCAATCCTGACAGTTCTGCCTCTGTAACAACTTCGTCGTTGTACGAAAGGTCCCCTTTGGGTTTGAACCCTTCACCAGAGATGGTGAACGTACCTTCAGTGGTGGTGAGTTGACGCGCTGTCATTTGATTCTTCGTCAATGTGCCAGTTTTATCTGAGCAAATCACGGTGGTTGAACCGAGTGTTTCAACGGCTTTCATGCGTCGAATGATCGCTTTGTGCTTCGCCATGTTCCGCATACCGAGGGCCAAGGTGATGACCAAAATAATTGGTAAACCCTCTGGAACGATTGCTACGAAGATGGCAATGGCGACAATGAATTGTTCAATAGCAACTTCCTTCAGATCCGCTGATTCATCACCATAAGCGATCATCATCTTGATGGCAACCATCAAAACGGCGACAACAAGTGCCACCATTCCCAAGAATTTACCTAGGGATTCTAGTTTGTTTTCGAGGGGTGTTTTCGGAGATTCTGCACCAACGATATCACTTGCAATGCGACCAAGTTCGGTCTCCATTCCAATATTGACCACAATCCCAACCGAACGACCGCTCGCTACAGTTGTGCCCATGTAGGCCATGTTGTTTCGATCAGCCAGCAATGATTCCGTAGGTAAAACACCGACGGTTTTTTTTATGCTGTTTGATTCTCCCGTTAGGGATGACTCGTCCACTTTGCACTGATAAGATTCGACGATTCTCACGTCAGCCGGTACATTGAGGCCTTCCTCAAGGCGGACCACATCGCCGGGTACGAGCAGGGGCGTAGGTACTTCCTGCTCCACGCCATCTCGTACAACGATGCACGTGGATACTGCCATTTGTTTGAGAGCATCCATGGCTTGCTCTGCCTGACCTTCTTGCCAATAGCCGAAGATGGCATTGGCTGTGAGAACGGAGAAGATGAAAATAGCATCACCTGGATGGTCGGGGTCGATGGAAAGCGCAACCAAGGCCGCACCAATCAATAAATAATTCAAAGGGTCGTGGTATTGAGAGAGGAAACGGAGCCATCCGGGTGTCTTTTTTGGTTCTTGGAGTTTGTTTTCCCCATAGCGTTCTCGACGGGTGACAACTTCGCTGTTTGTGAGTCCTTCAGATTGGGTTTCCAACTTCGCGAAAGTATCTTCAGGGCTAATATCGTGCCAATGTTCTTGAATCATGTTCGTCACCCAAAGGGGGTCACCCTTCATGCTCCGGTTTCATGGATGACTTATGATAATAATGGAGGATTTCCCAATCTTGGTACTGCGATGTGTTGAACAACTTGTTCCATGTGGAACAACGGATGAGCGCCGTCCATGACCCGTACATCCCGGCAACAGAATCACCCCCTGAGTTGACCTTACGCGTTGTTGTCGTTGGTATTCTTCTGGGGATCCTAATGACGGCAGCAAATGCCTATTTGGGGTTGTATGCTGGAATGACCGTTTCTGCGAGTATTCCTGCAGCTGTGATGTCCATGATCATCCTACGCTCGTTGTTTAATGATGTCAGCATCCTCGAAAACAACTCTGTTCAAACCATGGCGAGTGCCGGTGAATCGCTTGCTGCTGGAATTATTTTCACCGTCCCAGCAATGCTTGTCATCGGACTTTGGGATGATATTCAATGGCTTGACACCCTCATCATTGCAACCCTTGGTGGCCTGTTAGGAACCATGTTTACAATTGCACTGCGCCGACTTTTCATCGTCGAAGAAGCCTTGCCATATCCAGAAGGTGTCGCATGCAGAGAAGTCCTTGTCGCCGGAGAAGAAGGTGGCGAAGGTGCCTTAGCCATTCTCTATGCTCTAGGTATCGGCGCCATCTATGGTCTCATGGTCAAAGGTTTCGAAGTCACGCAACACACCGTTGAATCCGCAGTTGGTTTCCTTGGAACCCGGCTCTATGCAGGTATGGACTTGTCCATTGCTCTGCTTTCGGTCGGCTACATTGTAGGCGTTCGAATTGCCTCGTATATTTTCCTAGGGGGCGTGATCGGTTTTGGTTTGCTTGTCCCAATGTATGGGCTCATTCACGGATGGCCAACATCAGATTCCTTGGTCGACGGTTTCTATGGTATTTGGGCGGAACAAATTCGTTACGTCGGTGTTGGTGCAATGGTCGTCGGTGGTGTGTACACCCTCTGGTCAATGCGAAAAACCATCATTACCGGTCTGTCCAAAGCGCTGATTAAAACAGATGATGATGATGTTGAGCCATTGCGAACTGAAATTGATCTACCACTCGATAAGGTGATCATGTTCTGTGGCGTTCTGGTTGTCCTAACATTCCTCTTCTACTGGAAATCAACAGGCTCCTTTGGTCTTGCTTTGGCTGGAGCACTCTTCCTAGCCGTGGTTTCCTTCTTCTTTGCTGCTGTTGCTGGCTACATTGCAGGCGTGGTTGGTTCATCCAATTCACCTGTATCGGGCATGACCATTGCTACGCTTTTGTTCACCGTTGCACTCGTGTGGGTCGTAGGTGATTTACTCCTCGGCCTTGGACGAGAGGAATTGATGCTTGCAACCCTCCTGATTGCTGCAGTTGTGGCTTCATCTGCTGCGATTGCTGGCGATGTCATGCAGGACCTGAAAACCGGACATATGGTTGGTGCAACGCCTTGGCGACAACAAGTAGCAGAAATCATTGGTGTCATCACCGGTGCTATTGTCATCGGTCCAACATTAGCCCTTCTCCACGATGCATTTCAAATTTCGAAGACAGCATGCGCCAATACGAATCTAAATCTGGCCGCAGCGGACCAATACGATTGCAGCAATGCCCTGTTTGCGCCGCAAGCTGAACTTATTGGTGCCATCATCCAAGGTGCTTTTGGTGGCGATCTCAACCTACAAATGGTCACACTCGGAGCACTCATTGCCGTGGTCCTCATTTACCTGCGAATGCCGGTGATGTCGGTTGCTATTGGTATTTACCTCCCTCTCGGACTTTCAGTCCCAATCATGCTTGGCGGTATCATCTCCTACTTTGCTTTGCGAACCGCTCACTTCCGAGTGGATGGAACGCTCAATCGAATACCTTCCAAAGAAGCAGCTACCGCTGCCAAGGAAGTGGAAAACCGTGGTGTCTTAATCGGTGCGGGTTTCATTGCTGGAGAATCAATCCTTGGTGTGCTCATTGCAGTCCTGATCGTACTCGACATCAACCTGCCCGAAATATTTGGTGTCGTCACCCTCAACAGCCTCCTGTCCTTGGCCTTCTTTGGATGGTTCGTGGCTGTGTTCATTTGGCTGGCTACACGCGCTCTACCGAAGGGTGGAAACTTGCTGACTGATGCCATGGTCGTGGCCGGTGACGTGTTGATAAAATTCTACAATGCATTGCTTCCACCACCCAAAAAATGAGAACCTACGACCGCCGATTGTTTGCACAAGCATCAAAGGTCGCCCGTGAAGGCCGTAGGGCTGTAGGGGAACGTATGTCAACAAGCATCGAAGAAATTGAAGAAATGGCACGAAAGTGCAGGGTCGAGATTATCAAGATGGTGTACCGCGCTCAAGCAGGTCACCCTGGTGGTTCACTTTCTGAAATCGATTTGATATCAGCGCTATATGCAACGCGAATGCGCATCCGACCTGACGAACCAAAATGGGCTGACCGTGACCGATTTATTCTTTCCAAGGGACACGCTTCTCCCGGTATGTACGCAGTTCTTGCCGAGATGGGTTTCATCTCTCATGAAGATCTCAAATCGTACCGTGTTCTTGGCGGTGTCTGTCAAGGACACGTCGATAGCAAGTGGTGCCCCGGAGTGGACTTCTCAGCTGGGTCCCTCGGTATGGGTCTCTCCTTTGGCATGGGTTGTGCAATCGCAGCGCGCCTCGATAAAAGCGAGCGCCGTGCCTTTGTGATGATCGGTGATGGGGAAATGCAGGAAGGAAGCGTTTGGGAAGCAGCAATGGCAGCAGCCCACCATGAGCTTGGCAACTTGAAAGTTATTCTCGATCGAAATCGAATCCAAAACGACGATTTCTGCGAAGAGCAAATGCGAATGTTCGACATACCAGCAAAGTGGCGTTCGTTTGGCTGGAACGTCAAGGAAATCGATGGCCACAACATGACAGAAGTCATGGAAGGTTTGGATTTCCTCGAAGCCGAAGAAAACTCAAATGGCCCATCAATTCTTATTGCACACACCATCAAAGGTGGTGGAATCTCGTACATGGAAAACAACCCATCGTTCCATGGGGCTGCACCAAACGATGAGCAATTCAAACAAGCTATGATTGAACTCGGTGAGGTGGAAGCATGACACGAATGGCAGCAACCCGCGACGGCTACGGCCAAGCCTTGCTCGAATTGGCAGACAATCCCAAAGTTGTCGTCCTTGAAGCAGATCTTGGTAAATCAACCAAATCCCTCCATTTCAGAAAGGCCTACCCGGATCGAACTGTGTCCTGTGGAATTGGTGAACAAAACATGTTGCTCGTTGGAGCAGGACTGGCCTCTGCTGGATACATACCCTTTGCCAGTACATTTGCAATCTTTACCGAACGTGCATTTGAACAAATGCGCAACGGTGTGGCTCGGCCCAACCTTCCCGTTCATCTGTGTGGCAGCCACGGTGGAACGCACACAGGAACCGATGGTTCATCGGCTCAATCAATCGAAGATTTGGCTATTTTCCGCACGCTACCAAACGTCGTGGTCATGCACCCATGTGATGATGTAAGCACCCGTGTTCTCACAATGCAATTGCCAGCATTGGGTCAGCCATCATACATGCGAACAGCCCGAAATAAGACACCTGTGTTGTACGATGGTCGTGAAGATGAAATTCAAATCGGAAAAGGGATCGTTCTCAAGGAAGGAATAGACGTCGCGATCATTGCCTGTGGAGTCTTGGTTTCTGAAGCACTCAAAGCAGCAGAAACCCTATCTGGAAAAGGCGTGAACGCTTGCGTCGTAGATATGCACACACTCAAGCCACTTGATGGAGCCCTTATCGACCGACTGGTGGCACAATGTGGTGCCGTTGTGACTGCTGAAGACCACAACATCATCGGTGGACTCGGCGGGGCCGTCGCAGAGCATCTTGTCTCAAACCAACCGGCTCCACTCGAACGAGTTGGCGTTCCTGACCGCTTTGGTGAATCTGGTCAAGCGGATGAAATGCTCGAAGTCATGCAACTTTCTGCACCTCACATTGCAGCGGCTGCAGAGAAAGCAATTCAGCGAAAGTGAACAAGCCAACAACCATTAGGGTCACGGACGAACAACGGTTATGGAGACCAATGACCCCCTGAAAGAGCTGAACACTCGCTTGGATGCCTTTGTCAAACAAAGAGACTGGAATCAATTTCATAGCGTCAAAAACCTCGTTGCGTCAATCAGCATCGAATCTGCAGAACTCTCCGAAACAGTCCAATGGGTAAATCCAAGCGTCGAAGAAGTTCTTGAGGACAGTGCGTTGACTCAAAAAATAGCCCATGAGACTGCTGACGTCATGATGTACTGCCTGCGTTTGTGCAGTGTATTAGGCCTCGATCCCATCACAATTATGAACCAAAAATTCGAAATCAATGAACAAAAATACCCTGCCGAATTGGTTAGGGGATCATCTGCAAAATACACGACTTACCAATGAATGCACCGCAAGCCCTGAGCGGATACTTGAAGGAGTGCGTGGCACAACCAACCAACATGGAGTTCTTCCTAGACACCGCTGACGTAGATGAAATACGAGAAATTGCTGCATGGGGCATCCTAGATGGTGTGACCACGAACCCCTCTTTGATCAAGAAGAGTGGACGAGACTTCAAACAAGTTGTTGCAGAAATTGCATCCATTTGTGATGGTCCAATCTCTGCAGAAGTCACTGCAATGGATACAGCAGGTATGGTCGAACAAGGTCTGGCATTGAAAGCAAGCCTACCCGAGAACGTCATCATCAAGATTCCATGCACCCCTGAAGGTTTGGCAGCAACTAAAATCCTTACAAGCGAAGGAATCAGCACCAACGTTACACTGATCTTTTCTGCCTCTCAAGCGCTCATGGCTGCGAAGGCAGGAGCAACCTATGTCTCGCCATTCATTGGACGAATCGATGACACTGGCCACGATGGAATGAATCTCATCGCTGAAATCATGGACACATGGAATAATTATCCTTGGATCACGACAAAAGTCCTTGCAGCCTCAATTCGACACCCAACCCACGTCCTCCAATGCATCCAGCTTGGCGCTCATACAGCGACCATGCCTGCCAAAATCTTCCGTCAATTAATGACCCATCCACTCACCGATAAAGGTCTTGAAGGGTTCATGCGAGACTGGGCCGAAGTCGAGAAGGCAGGAAACGCTTGAACCACTTGTTCTGACCTTCCTTTCTCAGAAGGAGGCTTCTTCAATGAAGTCCTCCCCGCTTGAACTACAGAGGGCATTCCATGAAATCATCACGCGACCGATTGCAACAACTGTTGGATGGAGACTTGTCTCCTGAAGACATTGCAGACGATCCAGCTTTGGTGACTTTGGCCGATCGTCTCTACGGCATCAAAATTACTCCTGCGCGTCCAGTAAAGGCCCGTGACATGGTTGACGCCCAAGTTGGGAGCATCACCGAAGTCGCCCCCCCAACAGACATGTTGATCGAAGTCATTGGCGACCTCGCCCCGGCTGCACCACTGATCGAACCACTAACGCTTCCACCACTGGCAGCCGTACCTTCCTCTGGGCGACATCCAGCCATCTATGTTGTCGGCCTTGGTCTTATAGTGGTCCTTTCAAACCTCTTCGGTTTGCTGTCTGGCCTCCTCGGTGGAAACTGCCTCGAAGGCGATTTGTGCCCGACGACTGGTTCCACTCGCATCAACTGGTTGGACGTTCATAACCTCGACACGGGCTATGGATGGTCCCTTCCGTTGCAAGACGGTGGCTATGGTCTCCCAGACATTGTGGCGGTCGCCGTTCTGACGGTCACCCTCGTCATGTTCATGCGCCGAAAGTGATGCACATGACGGTCGAGGCATGGACTGAAGTTCTCTCCTACATCGGGATGGTTTCAATCCTTCTTGCTTTCGTTCTAGAGACTCGAAACATTGTCACCAGCAAGCAAACAGTTTACCTCGCCCTCATGGCAGTTGGATCAGCCTTGCTTGGAATTCGTGCTTACTTAATCGAAGAATGGGCTTTTTTAATCCTTGAAGCAGCTTGGTGCTTGGCAGCTGTCGTGGCTTACATTCACACGCGACAAGTACCCCCTAGCACCAATGATGAAGCGTCATCTTGATGAGCAGGGGATGACCGAAGCCAATCATGAGCCAAGGTCCAGGCAAGGCAAAGCGAGGCATCCCTTCGAAAGAAGAGAACTTCAATGAATGGTACCCCTTCATCATCGAGGCGGCTGAATTGGTCGACAAGCGTTACCCGATCAAGGGTATGGATGTTTGGCGACCCTATGGCTGGAAAACGATGAAGCTCATCGACGCCCTCACACACCACGAAATGGAACGCACAGATCACGAAGAAGTCAATTTCCCTCTTTTGATTCCAGAACATTTACTCGACCGTGAAAACGCATTGGTTGCACGACTCAAGCGAGCCCGTGAAGAAGGTGTGAACCCTGATGACCTGCGAGATGAAGACGAGGAGGCTGGCTTCAAGAAAGAAGTGTACTGGGTTAAGCACGCTGGCGAAAATGAACTCGATGTGCCAATGTTCCTTCGACCGACTTCCGAAACGGCAATGTACACTATGTTCCCACTCTGGGTTCGTTCTCACAAGGACCTTCCTTTGAAAGTCTACCAAATGGTCAACACATTCCGCTACGAAACGAAGCAAACCCGCTCGTTCATTCGAGTTCGTGAAATTCATTTCTTTGAAGCCCACACTGCTCACGCTGATGAGGCAGGAGCAACACGTCAAATTGAACAGGATTTAGAAATGGTTGACAACATCATGCACGATTTATGCCTTCCAGTGATCAAAGCAAAGCGACCACTTTGGGACACATTCCCTGGTGCATGGTACACCATTGGAATTGATGCCGTTATGCCAAACGGGCGAACATTGCAAGTCGCGTCGTGCCATCATTACCAAGATCAATGGGCCAAAGCCTTCGACATCACCTATGAAAATCTCGACGCACAACAACAACATTGCCACCAAACCACCTATGGAATGTCCGAGCGATTGCTCGGCGCTGTGGTTGGTATGCACGGTGATGAAAATGGTCTCATCTTGCCACCAGCGGTCGCCCCGTTCCAAGTGGTCGTCTGCCCAATGATCAAGAAAAACTCAGATGTTGACACGGTTGCAGCAGCCGAAGAGATCGCTACGAAACTTCGCCGACATGGATTGCGGGTCAAGGTCGATGCCAGGGATATTCGAGCAGGACAGAAGTATTACGATTGGGAAATCAAAGGTGTCCCGCTCCGACTCGACATAGGTCCACGAGATATTGCACAAGGCACGGCCTTCGCAGCTCGACGTACAGGTGGCAAAGAGCCAATCCCACTCGAGGGGATTGCAGAGGCATGCCTAACGGTGCTCGAAGAAATTGCTACAGAGTTACGAAACAGATCGCAGGCACATATGGCGGATGTCATTCAACCTCTCCCTCCATTCCTCGAAGTTGACGGTGATTTCAAAATGCAAGGTGAAGTCGAAGATGGTCGAATATACGAAATTCCATTCGATGGCACTGACGCTCATGCCGAAGCCATTGAGAGGGCCACAGGATTCACGTTCCTAGGTGATGCAACCGATGATTATTCAGAGCCAAAACCATGTCATATGAGTGGAAAGCCAACAACGCGAAGAGTGTTGCTAGCCAAGACATATTGAGCCGGTCGCTCAAAACGGGAAGCGGAAACGAATCCAAGTTCACTCTGTCCACGTGCCGTGGAAATCTTCAGCGTTGTCAACTCGAACAAAGAGGTCAAGTGAACCCAGACCAAACTGTTGAATCCACTTTCCATTCCTTCTTGGCCGCCTGCTTTAGCGGTCATGAACTCCAAGGTATCGGAAGGGGAATGCCATTCTTGCCTGAAGGATATATCCCCCCGGGGCTGAAGAAGTTGAAGGTTGGATAACCTTCTGAAAAGAATGCCCAGTGGTCCGAAGCGCATGATTCAGCGATCTCCCACGTGATTGGGTTTGCTTCGGTTGGTTTGTAATCTAAATCATCATTGATGATGGTGCCGATCCACTCATGCATTCGCTCCATGTTTTCCTGATTCGCTCCAGCGATGCTGATGGTCCAATCGTACTTGGCTGCAGAAAACACTTCGCCACCCGGTCCAATCAGTGGATCTGACAGTGGAATAATGGGATAGTTGAGGGACACCATGTCGAAGTTCATCTAGGCGCGGACAGAGATGTTTTCGGGCAAGTGTTCAACGTAGGCCAGTGAGCCGAAAAGGCCTTCTTCTTCGCACGCCCAAAGACAACGTGAGCAAGACCACAAGCGCGAGTGCGAGGATTGTTCGCATCTGTGCCATGGACACAACCAGCGCTCAGAACCATTCAATGGTGTCGAAGTGGGACTCTAAATTGAAATTGAATCATTGTTCCCATACCATCCATTGACGAGTGGTTGAATCTCGGATGAACCAAACACCGCTGTTTGCTGGGAATTCTACGTACTCATATCCATCTTCTGCAACGCTCCCTTGAAGATCCATGGAGGGGTTGGAATCGGGGCTCATATCGGAGTCTCGCATGGCCATTTCTTCCTCGAGCAAAGCATATCGTTCACTCGAATCAATGGTCCCTTCAAGTCCAAAATAACCATGGTCAAGTGCAATGATTTGGATTTGTTCAGCGGGGGCTGCAATGAGTTCATCAATCACCAGAAGGATCTTTTCTCGAGTGTCTTTCTTGATTTCATTGTTCATAAATCTCGAAGTGAGGTCTGATTTCATCTGCTGCAGCTCCTCTCGTAGGGTTTCAACATCGTCCGCATACCCTCGAACGAGGGATTGAAGGTAGGTGAGTTCGTTCTTTTCCTCTTTGGTGAGTTTGTTTGATTGTCTAAAGACCTGAACCCAGCGGAACGCATCTGGGAGCATTGCTGCGACAAGATTTGTTTGTAAGAGTGAAAAGATGGCTACTAAAATGGCACCCATACCAACGCTTTGAGCGACCTCTCCAGAAAAGAAGGCATCGTTTGAGGTTTGGAGGGGTTCATCGGACTTGACGACCAGTTCGCAACCATCGCTGTCGACCGTTGCGCCTGGGTCTGTACCTGGGCAACGATCGCTCGCGTCTTGGACGCCGTCTCCATCTGTATCCACTTCAATAACTTCAACGATCTCAAACATGTTAGGGATACCATCCCCGTCATCATCAGCGCATCCAAAGAACCCGCTGGCAGTTGATGTGCCGGCTATTTGAGGACAGAAATCCGACATAAGTGCGCCCTCAACGTACTGGCCAACCCCGGTGAATCCGGCCGTTGTGTTCCATGAAGCATTGCCCCAATTATCGCCGTACCCATCGCCATCGACATCCGACCATTGAGAGGAAAGTGATGGGAAGGCATCCGGGTTGTTTCCTGTGGTGTTGTCGCCGTAGCCGTCGCCATCAGCATCCATCCATTGAGTTTGATCTGTCGGGAACACATCGAGTAAGTCGACGATCGTGTCGCCATCGGTGTCGAGGAAGTTGTCGATGAGGGGGTATTGATCGGCATTGTCACCAATTCCGTCACCGTCCGTGTCCGTCGTTTCCGAGGCATCGTTCGGGAACGCATCGGCGTTGTCGCCAACACCATCGCCATCGGAATCCATCGTTTCGTTGCCATCGAATGGGAACGCATCGCCATTGTCGCCAACGCCATCGCCATCGCTGTCTTGGTATTCGAAGTAATCAAGCGGGAACACATCTGTGTTGTCCCCAACACCATCGCTGTCTGAGTCGGATGTTTCGTTGGCATCATACGGGAACGCATCGCTGTTATCGCCCACACCGTCGCCGTCAGAATCCATCGATTCAGTGGCATCCGTTGGGAACACATCGCTGTTGTCACCAACACCATCTCCATCGCTGTCCATCCATTCCCCAGCATTGTTCGGGAATGCATCGCCTGTGTCGCTGTAGCCATCACCGTCGCTATCGGGGCAGCCAGTGAGGTCAACTGCCGAAGTCCCAGCCAGATTTGGACAATCGTCTTGATCGTTAAGCACACCGTCCATGTCGACATCATCAGGGGATACATACTGGAACACAAGGCCCAAATCAAGCGACGACCCTTGGTCGCCGAAGAGCTTCAAATCAACTTGTTCCGCCACTGAGCCCGCACTTGGCGTTGTGACTCGAATGGTGGTGTCGTTCACGACGGTTCCTGTCACGGAACCATAAGAGCCGAATTGGACCGTGATTTCATGATTAAGGTACATCCCAGTGGAGCGGTTGGCGTACTTTAGGACCTTGTTTGAAGAATCATAATAGGCGATGTGAACCATGTTATTGTCATCAACAACAATATCATTCCCATAGCCTACGTCTCCAACGTTGTCGACAGTCATCGATTGGCGTGAGGCCCCTGAAGCCACCATACTGTAACCAAGGTTTGAGCCCCCATTGTATTCCGAAATGTGAACGATGTCAAATTGGTCAATGTACATGCTAAACGTGTTTCTTGAGTTGCCCTGGCTTGAAACTGCCCAAGCCGAACCGGAGGCACCGTCTGCAAAGTATGCGGTATTTCCGGCAGCATTGGAGGCATAAACAACATGAAGTTCATCGTTTGAGTCGACAGCCATAGCGCTGTGATAGCCCACACCATTGCCGTTATCGACGGTGTACCGTTGCCATGAACCACTGATGTTCGAAGCAATCTTCATGTCCATGTTGCCATGGTGCCTGTATGCAACATGGACAAAGCCGTTGGAGTCAATCGCAAGTGAAGAGTCACAACCAATGTATGTGGTCGAGTCATCCAAAGTGACGGTGGACCATGATGACCCATCATAGTAGGAGAGCAACGCCGCGTTACAGATGTATCCATCCCTTGAGTAGGAAATATGTGGCTGGTCATTCGCATCCAGGGCTATGGAGATTTGGTCGTTCTCCACACCGGACTTACTCCAATCATTTGTCCATGATGTTCCATCATACATGGAATAGAGTAGGTAACCATTGTTGTAATGAGCGATATGAACATTGTCATTGCTGTCAATAACGAGATCAATATTTCTACAATCACAATTCCTGATTTTCGCATGACTCCATGTGGAACCATCATAGGTGCTGTGCCATAATTCATCGCTATCCAAAATGACATGGACAATGTGAACTGTTCCATTTGAGTCGACGCCAATAGAAGGATTCCAGCCGCTGGATGAAACATAGTTCGCTGTTGTCGTTGTCCACGTGTAGGCTTCGCCATCGCTGGTGACGTTCTTGTATGCCATGTCAAGGAAGCCAGTTCCAGTAATCGTGATTTCCTCGCCACCCGTTGTCCAGCCGCTGCTGGGCGAGATTGTGAAGTTCGCGCTGTTTTTGGCGCTGTGTTGGACTTCGTCGATAACGAGTTCTTGATTGGAAATTGGGACATCACCGAATTGCATCATGGGCGAACATGAGACCACGAGTAACACGACTGTAACCAAAAACACAGAGAGACGCATAACCAACGGTCAGGAGAACAGGGTAAAAACATCTCCATCCAACTGATGCTACGGGCAAGTGAATCTGAGTTTGATTCAGGGTTGTTTTGGTCACATGCCGAAGGAAGACGGGTCCATGTCCATCTCTCCATCCTTCATCATCTTCCGCATTTGTTTGTTGAGTTTACGATTTCCGCCCATGCCCTTCATCATTTTACGTGAGCGGTTCCACTGCGCAATCAATTCTCGGACATCCTTCTCTCGGACACCAGAACCGCGGGCAACCCTTCGAATACGGTCAGCTTTAATTTTCGCTGGTTCGTTCTTTTCCCATGCCGTCATGCTGTCCATGATGGTTCGGTAGCGGTCAAGGTTCCCTTGCATGGCTTCCTTTTGGCCCTTTGACATAGCACCCATTCCACCGAGCATGCTGCCTGGAAGGAAGGACATAAGTTTGTCAATGGTGCCGACTTTGGCCATCATTTCCATTTGTTTGTACATGTCATTGAGGGTAAATCGGCCGCTCATCAAACGTTGAGTGAGTCGCATGGCTTCTTCTTCGTCCATGTCCTCTGGTGCCAAATCAATGAGACCCTGAATATCGCCCATTCCGAGCAAACGAGAGATGAAACGATCGGACTCGAACTTTTCAAGATCTCCAATGTTTTCACCCACACCAATGTGAACAATCGGTGCACCTGTCGCAGCCACCGCTGAAAGGGCCCCACCACCGCGTGCTGTACCGTCGAGTTTGGTGATGACAATGCCGGTTACCCCTGCGAGTGTGTGGAATGACGCGGCGACGGGACCAGCTGCTTGTCCAACCTGTGCATCGATGACAAGCCAGCGTTCGTTCGCTCGTGTCAATCCGGAAATTTGCTCAAGTTCATCGACCAGTTCTTGATCGAGTTGGTGTCGCCCTGCGGTGTCAACAATCACGAGATCGGCCGCAGCACAAGCCTTCAGACCGTTGCGAACAATGGTTGGTGCATCCTTGGTTTCTGGTTCCCCATAGACTTGGACATTGGTGTCTTCCAATAATTGAGTCAGTTGAGCATACGCCCCAGGTCTGTGAACGTCAGCTTCGATCACGGCGACACGCAAGCCGTGTTTTTTACGGTACCATTCTGCAAGCTTTGCAGTGGTCGTTGTTTTTCCTTGTCCGTAAAGACCGACGAGAAGTAAGGTGGCTCCATGTGGTTGGAATTCATGGCCCGGACCGAGAAGTCGGACCAGTTCTGTGTAGAGAATGTTCATTGCATGAGTTTGGAGTGTAATGCCACGCCTTGGTTCTTCTTCGAGGAGGCGGGTTTCCATACGCTCTACAATTTCTTTTGTTTGGCGGACGTTGAAATCAGCTTCTTGGAGGGCACGTCGAAGACTGCGAGTCATCTCACGCAATTCTTCATCATCCAACTTACGCTTATTCTTGAGCAAGCCAATGGAGCGGAAAATGCCACGAGAAAGTCCTTCAAGTGCCATGTGATGGCCTAGCGGCTTCCCCATTTGAATGCATTCATGGACACTGGTGGACTATTCTTGGTCCAGTGGCACATCGAGGTGAAGAACATCGCCGTCGAGTTTGGCCTTTACTCTGCTTGCTTTCGTCGGGACACTGGTGACTACTTCTCGCTCACGACCATTCAATCCTACGAACAGGATTCCATCTTCACTTCGCAAGGAAAGATCATCACGATCAATGCCTGGATAGTGAAGTGATATACGCTCGAATTCACCGTCTATCTCCCTCGTCATACCTCGGTGTATAGAATGTTTTAGCGCACTCCCAATCGTGTGAGGTCCGAGGTCAGCTGGGTGGGGTTGAACTTCGCCGTAGAGGCGAACACCAACAGCCCGAAGGGAATCGAGCCCCACGACTTCATCGTCAAGCAATTCCATTGTCGCTATGTTGACATCTGGCATGCTTGTGGTTAATTCTTCAACACGGCCAAGTTCCGCAGCGCGACGGTGAGCAAGGAAAGGGTGATCAAATTCTGGTGTCAAACGATTCACGAGGCAATTGGGGACAGGAAGTTGATATTCACGCAATGAAGTGTGGGCTCGTAAGGTCTCGTTAATCCCCATCCGCTCAGGGATGGTAACAAGCGTAAACGATGTGATGTCTTCATTTGAGAGAACTCGACGAACATGGAGCACTCGACGTCGAAAACGTTCAAGTTCGTCTTTCATTGCATCACTTTCCTTACGACCAAACAACATCGACCGCAAACCGCCCGAAACCCTCATCATCCGAATAAGGCGTTCAGACCAAGATTCGATAAGTTCAGGGAGCGATAAGAACCGTAGTGTGTGACCGGTTGGGGCGGTGTCAAAGACGATGACATCCCAAGAAGGATCTTCCACATGACGCAGCAATTCATCAAACGCCAACGCTTCATCGAGGCCAGGAATCACCATGTCCGAAGTTTTCACCTCATCTCGTACAGATTCCATTTCCTCCTTGGCGTTTGGATCAAGCATCATGCTCAATCCACCAAGCCCGCCGAGGCCCCCTTTTCCATTCATACCATTCATCATTTCACCCATTTTAGGAAGAATTGAAGAGATTTTAGATTCAGGATCCATTTCCAATCCGAAGAGTCCCTTCACACCGGCGACTTCGCTGGGCTCGGAGCCCAATTCCACCCCTAAAGAGTCCGAAGTGGAGTGAGCCGGATCACTGGAAACAAGAAGGACACGAAGACCTGAATCTGCGAGCCATACAGCAGTAGCTGCCGATGTGGTCGTCTTGCCAACGCCACCTTTTCCACCGAACAACAACAGTCGTGCCATGTTCCAACCAAAGCATCGGGGTCTTTGAATCCAACGATGGGGCAAAGACGAGGCAACGCTTTGATGAAGGGCGATGCGTACCAACAACCATGGCCACATCCTTCCTTCTGTTTCAGGCAGCGGCGGTCACCTCATTGATTGGAATGACGCTTGGCTGGCGCGGTGTGATGACAAAGTATTCCGGTTTCTATGATTTGCCAACTGCATGGAGCAACGTATTTTGGGGGATCTTGGTTGGTGGGGTCTATGCTTCAGTATCGCATAATTTCATTCTCGTCCCCTACCTCGGCATGGTTCAGAACCAAGATGCAGCAGTGGTGAATCCAATCAATTTACTCTTTGTTTGTCTTGTGGCGTCGGTTGCAGCACATTTGCTGCTGCGAAGAGAACGTGTTCGTTCGGGATCCTCTCAGCCAACCAGTGGCTGGGCCCTTGGCTTGGCCATTGGAGCCATGGTTGGTATGCTGCACTTGTACCGTGTTTACGAAATAACAGAGACTGTTTTTAGTTTCAGACTTATCATTACCGTCCTTGGTTTTGCCATCTTTGCACCGAGAACAGAAGCCCTGATTTGTTGTTTTCATGGCCATTTGATGCTGGAAGGGAAACGCTGGGGTGCTGTGCTCCGGACCACATTTTGGCGCTGCGCTTATCTTGTCATGTTTGCATTTGCTGTTGTCGACCCCCTGGCTTGGGTGTTCATCGTACCGTTCTCGCTTTTGATCAACAGAAGAGCGAACGAATGGATTTGGGATTCAATCCCAAGTGAAGGCAAAAAGCGTCTCCGAAAAATGTGGGCGCGGCAGATCAGAGAAGGCCGTCTTGTGCCTGAACCGGCAGAACAAATCAATTAAGATAGGTAAGGTTACACCTACTTCACAGCAGTACGCCCTTTAACCTTCGAAAACTCCCCTCATCTGAAATAAGCATTTATCGGGCGTACCGCACACAACGGTTATACAACGCCCGCCCAGCCAAACAAGCATGGGTTCCTGCCCTTATTGCCAGAGTCTCACTCAAACGGGTGATACCATTTGCTATTCTTGCGGGCGCGTTCTAGCAAATATCCGCTCGAAAAGCTTCGCCATGGAACAACAGTTCAACCAGGGAACGGCTGACACCGCATACAAAATGACCAAGAGACCAACCGGACGAGGAGTCATTCAAACGCACACAGGGCGATCTAAGAACATCATGAAACGAACAAGGAACCGTTCAAGGATGTTGATTATGGTCGTTTTTATTGCGTTCGTTTTTACTTCCCCTACAATTCAAGAAGCCACCATCGCCAATTACGCAGCAGTCAAGGAGAACATCCTCATGAAAACCGCAGCACACCACATCTACCCCTTCGAATCAACCTACACGATTGCCAAGAGCATCGATGTCCAGGCGAGCAGTACGCAGGGAGGTTATTCGATTGAAAACTTCATCATCCCCTCGGATGTTCAGTCCTTCAACGGTTCGCTAACGCAATTCACCTACACAGATGGTAGTGCTGCCCATCCCACTGCAACCATCCAAAAAATTAATCAAATAACAATGTCCATCGACGGTGGAGAACCAATTGACATACCTCTTAACGGAGTACCGGAACGTTCATTCGAAGAAAAAATTACCACTTCCAACGGCCACGAAATCTGGTGGCCAGGACACGGCAACGGGAACAACTTCTGCGGTGTGGGGGTCTGTGTCAAAGTCAAGACCAACTTAGGAGTCGGGGAAAGTTCGAAGATCAAATATTCAATTTCCCTCACAAGCAACGCCCACTCTTGGTGGGATTCCAGCCGTGTTGATTCACGCGTCGAAGGCGTTGAGTATGGGATCAACATGGAGAACAGTGGTACGTTCGAAGATATTGCCTCACGGGACCCTACCGGTGATTCACAACAATTCAAAGGGATAAAATGGTACGACAGGGGACCAAGCACGAAGGATCCAAGATCGCTTGGCGGATGGGCGATTGATTCCCAACATGAAAAAGTGGTCGAAGCATCAAATATCATATCACAAAATCTTCCAGAGGGAGAGAGCCAAAACGCCTACGCTTACGCACGTGCTGCCTTCGACTATCTTCACGTTTCCGCAACATATGACAGCGATGCGCCCGGGAGTGCACCACTCTATGGCGAAGCTCGAAGTGGTGCTGAATGCCTCGAAGCAGGAACAGGTGATTGTGATGAACAAACAAATGCCTTCTTAGCACTCCTCCGTGTCAATAAAATACCTGGCTGGTATGTCTTTGGTGCACTTGCAAAACCGAACTGGGAATGGGAAGCGCACGCATGGGGTTACATCCAACTACCAATGAGTGAAAGTTGGTGCAATGAAAACAATATAGTTCTGTCTAAATGTTTCGTCCAAGGCCAAGTTGATGTGGTCAACAATAAATGGCTGCTTCACACACCAACAGCCTTCATTGAATGGATTGAGCAACCAGATTCCAGTGGTGATCTTGTCTATTCCTACTATCACCCAAACCTAAAACAAAGTTCCATTGCCCGAACACCGCCTGTCCACGAAACAGTGGATGAACCTGAATTTAATGGTGGAGAGTTCAAGGTGCCTAAGTTCGAAGAATACCTCGGGTGACAATCATGAGAATTATTATCGGAGGCGCAGGTAGGGTCGGTACTGATCTTGCGAAAGCATTGCGAGCAGAAGACATCGATGTTGTCCTAATGGATTCAGATTCTCGAGCTGTCAAAAATGCCCAAAACCTCGATGTTCTTGTAATTCATGGTGACCTGACAAAAAGGGATAAGTTGCACGAAGCAGGAATTGGTACCTCATCGGTGTTTGTTGCCGCAACGAATTCAGATGAACGGAATCTTCTCGCATGCGCTTTGGCGAACCATGCTCATAAGGAACTTGCTCCCGAAAATGCAGAACCTCTCCTGTCCATTTGTCGTGTCCATGATACCAACTTCATCGAAGAACAAAAGAATGGATACTTGAGTCAGTGGGCAAAAGTAAACCACGTGATCAATCCACTGGAAGGCGCCATTCAAAGGCTCCACTCCGGACTTCGTTCCTCAGCCATCGAGGAAGTCATACCTTTCGGGCATGAAGCATACATCATTGAATTGGACATCACCAATCAAGCCACGACGGTCGTGTTCCAAACCCTCCGTGAAGCATCGAACCACATCGAAGGAGGCATGCCCCTTATCGTTGGATTAAAGCGTGAGGGTGAGAAAAGCATCGTACCCGATGGTGACTTCATGCTCATGCCAAATGACAGAATCGCAGTGGCGACAACAGGCCTCACAAGTTTCAATCGAATCCTCAACATCTTTGGCCACGTTGCAACTGATTTCCCAGTGAGCCCAAGGGTTGCTGTGATCGGCGCCAACACGATTGGTCGAAGAATTGCTGATGATTGGCTGCAATCCGGTGCTGAGGTGACTGTGATTGAACGCGACCTGCAACTTGCGAACGAACTGTCTGGTTCTCGAACCGGAGCTCACCCAAACCTCGAGGTCATTCATGGTGACCATCTTGACCGTGACATACTGACCGAGATCGGCATACCAGACCATCACATTGCCATCGCCGCACTTCCCGACGATTTGGCAAGCATTGCAGCTGCGCTTCTCGCCAGTGATATGGGCGTAGATCGAACGGGTTTGTTGCTCAATGATGCAGACTTGGTCAAGGTGACTCAACGTATGGGAATCACGTTCGCAGTTGACCGAAAACGTGTGGCAGTGGACAACATGCTGGCTCAAATCCACACCAAAACCGCTGGTTCTTATGCCCTTCTGACCAACATACCAAACATCATCGGTGTCAGCATGGAAGTCAATGAACGTGCTAAATTCTCAGGCAAAAGAATTGTTGAAGCAAACTTACCGGACTGGTTGAGAATTGCCTTTATTCAACGACGCAACACCAATGGCATGTGGGAATCATTGCGACCATCACCTGACAAAACTTTGCTGAATGGCGATCGATTGATCATCTTTAGCAGCCCTGACAGAATTACTGATATCGAGAAACGATTCAAGGTGTGATCCATGCGTTCTGACGTGTTGTATCTTATCTTGGGTTGGACATTGATTGCCCTTGTCTTTCCATTGTTTTTTTGTGGTTTGATCACTGCAAGCATTGATTCCATCGAGCTTGCAATCAAGGCGTTCGCCATCCCTTGCCTCATCTCTTTGTTTGCAGGGCTCATGATGTTGAGTTTTGGAACACATACCAACACGAGCGAGCGGCTGAGGGACAGGGAAGCATTCGCAGGCGTCGCTCTTGTTTGGCCTATAGCGGTCTTGATTGGTGCCCTGCCATTGTGGCTCGGTGGAGTTTTTGTCGGCCCATTCACAGTCGATGCATCGCTTATGGACATGGCAAGAGGTGGTGTTAATTCTTGGTTCGAATCGATGTCAGGATTCACCACCACTGGGGCTACTGTGATTTCACATAACATGAGCCCAAATTGCATTCCAGGCACGACCGCCGATTGTATCAACGCTCAACCTCGTGGACTGCTCCTTTGGCGTTCCCTCACTCAATGGTTCGGGGGAATGGGAATCATCATGCTCGGAATGATGGTGCTCTCACGAATCATTGGGGGTGGGATGGCACTGGCTCGAGCTGAACTTACTGGACCGTCGTTGCATCGTCTGCGTCCAAAACTAAAACAAACTGCGTTCGCTTTATGGGGATTGTATCTTTTCTTGACCTTCGTTGAATTCTTGCTGCTCTACTTTACTGGGGCAATGGACCTGTTTGACTCGATCAATCACGCTTTGACCACGATGCCATCTGGAGGTTTTTCCACCCGAGATGCAAGCATAGGATTCTATGACTCTGTTTTAGTGGAATCAATAATTATTGTATTCATGTTCTTAGCAGGTGTCAATTTCACCCTCCTTTGGTTTATCCGCGACGGGGATTTCAAGAGAGCCTTTGGAGATGAAGAGTTTCGTAACTATCTGGTTTACCTCACCGTTGCTATTATCGCAATATTTGGAGCTCTGATTGCTTCTGGGACATCTGTCGGAACATCATTGCGGGACAGCATGTTCCAAGTCGTTTCGATTGGTACCAGTACGGGGTACACATCAACAGACTACATGGATGCTTCTTGGCCCTTGGTTACGCATTTGATTCTGTTCATTCTCATGGTCGTCGGTGCGAGTGCAGGTTCAACCAGTGGTGGACTGAAACTTTTACGGGTCAATTTGGCGTTCAAAGTAGCGATGAGAGAACTGGTCAAAATTGCGCAACCGAGAAAGATTGAGCAAATCCGAATGAACGGTGAAGTTGTCGAACAAAACCAGATCGGCCTCATTATCGGAATGTTATTTGTTTGGGTTGGCCTGTTTTTCATATCAAGTCTAATTTTAGCAATTTTCATGCCGGGAGATACGTTTGAGAGTGTCACAATGGTCGTTGCATCTTCTCTTGGTAATACGGGGCCGACATTAGGTGATTATGGGCCAAGTTCCACTTGGGCGGGTATGAACTCTGGTGCCCTCATCATCACATCGATTCTGATGTGGTTTGGACGACTGGAATTGCTTACAGCGGTTATCTTGATTCATCCACACACGTGGCGAAGGGAAGAAAAAGTACAGTCTGATCGACGTGCTATCGCTCTCTTCCGACGAATTATGGAAGATGAGGAAAAACCCTAACCGTTCAAAATAACTTCATTTGACCAGGGGAAGATGGCTCGTCTTTACCAGACTGATCCTCCACACCGCCTACATCCGCTTCGAGAGGCTCCTCAACGATTGGTAGAGGTATTGATTCTTGAGCTTCAATGAAAGCATCGAGTTTGAGATTGTAGGCCTTGATCAGGTCCTTGGTCGAACGCCTTGAAAGAGGTAATCCTGCCATTGAGGCATGTTCTTCACCCGAAAAGCCCAATCGAATGGATAAATCAAATTCATTCGAATCACCGATGCTTGGCGTGTCCTTGACCATCGCTGCCAGAAGTGGCATCATTTCATCTCGGACTGTCGCCTTGCTTGATCCAGAAAATTGTGACAGTCGGTCCACGATGGCAGGACGGACCCACGATGCTTGGCGTCGCAAGAACGTGGGGTAGGAGGAATAAATTCGTTCGCGGAAGGGAACTTTATTTGGAACCGAGGCTGAGAGGCTGGCTAATTGACCGCTCCAATACCACGAGCGGTGGGCTGTGTTCTGATATTGGCCCATCAACATGCGAGCAGCAATGGCGAGGGTCTGATTGCCCCGTTCGATGGATTGCTTTTCAGGAAACAGAGAAGCATTGTTCCAATGAACCCAGTTGATCAATTCACTCGGTGGTTTATCGATGGTTCGACCCACAGCAACAGCCTTGGCTGCTTCAGTCGATCTGTAGAGCGCATCGAGCCCTGGAAAGACTTCGAGGGTGGAATCACGTTGACCCGAGAGGGCTTGGGCTTCGACCATGGCTTTGGTGATCTCACCATTAGCGGTTGAAGAAAGCACTTGCAAATCTCGGACCAATGCTCTCAAATCACCGGGGTTGTGGTCAACCAATGCTTGAACGGCTGCTTCATCAAAACCCAATTCCTCATCTCGAAGAACTCGCTTAGCAATGCGTCGTAAGGCTTCATTGCTTGCCCTTTCGAAGGTGATAATTTCCACGTGAGGTTTGAAGCGGTCCCGGGTTGAACGCCAACTCGAGCCTTTACCCCACAAACCCATGACTTCATTGCAAGCTAAAATGACTGGCTGCTTGGTGTTGGCCAAGAGATTGAGCAGTTCTGCTTTCCCACCAGAATCACCGGAGAGTTTCACATCCGGGCCAGATTCATCATTCCCTTGCATTGCTCGGTCGATACGGTCCTGACTGACTGCACGAAGCCCACCCGAAATGTGATCGACTTCATCCAGCAGGATGAGGGTTCGTTGTTTCTTCGCCTTCGGATCGTGAAACAGTGAACGATGGGTGCTACCGTGCGTCGCTGCTTTTCGAATTGCAGCGGCATTTCGAGCGTCTGATGCATTGAGTTCGATGACGTTCCAGCCAAGGTCGTTGGCGATGGCTCGAGCAACGGATGTCTTACCGACTCCTGGAGGACCTACCAAAAGAATGGATTTCTTTTTGGGCGTGTTGTTTTGCCAATCATCCAACCACGCTCTGATTTTTCGTCTCTGGACTTCATTGCCCTCGAGATCGCGCTCTGAAGTGGGACGATGGCGTTCAGTCCAATCACTCACCTCAGCCATAGGCCTACCTTCTTCCGAGGGTTCTTCAACATTGATGGTCAAATCGGCTAACGAACGAGGTCTGATCTCAAAGGAGATCATCTGTGTGAACACGATGTTGCTCGCCTGTGTCTCGGTTGCGGACCGTGACCGTGCCGTCTTCGATGGATTGATGATCGACGGTCAAGCAGTGAGGAACCCCAATTTCATCAGCGCGAGCATAGCGCCGTCCGATCGAACCGCTGCTGTCGTACACAGAGACGATGCCAGGGGCGGCACAAAGCGTACGATGCAGGGTCCGTGCCATTTCGCCCATGCCATCCTTTTCGAACAGAGGGAAAACACAGTAATCGACGGGAGCAATGGTGTTTTTTAATCGCAAAACGGTGTAATCATCACCGTCTTTCCCAGCGTCATCGTAGGCGTGATCGAGGATATGCCAGATGATACGGTCAATCCCAAACGCTGGTTCAACAACGTGTGGAATGTACCATTCCCCAGTGATCGTTTCAGTTCGCTGAACACGCTTTACGTGCTCAGGCGCCACTTCGACTTCTTCACCAGATGCTAAGGTGATGAGGGTCGGGAATGGAGTGGTGACCTCAAGTGCTTCTACCGCCTTCTTCACAGCACCTGCTAGGGCTCTAAATGCAGGCCCAGCAGTGGCGCCATTCGTGGTCCAGCCATCAATTTCGACAACTTGTGGTTCAGAAAACTCACGTCGAGCCCTCAGGGTTTTTCCAGTTGCTTTCTCGTGTGCTTCCAGATCATAACACCCTCTGTGAGCAATGCCAACGCATTCGACCCAACCATAGGATCCGAGAATTTCAGCATCCCAACAGTCTTTTGCGTAGTGAGCCATTTCATCGGCTTCGTGCTGGCGGAATCGCAGTCGTGCAGGATCGATGCCAACTTTGACAAGGAAATCGTAGGTTTCTGCCATGAAGAACCCAACCGTTGAGTGTCGTACGGTGTTTGAGGAGACTGCGTCTGCGATGGACATGTTCACTTCGTCTTGTCCATCAGGCACCAAGCACATATCAATTTCAGCCCATTGACTGAAATCATGGAGTTGTTGTTCATGCGGGTTGATGAAATATTCAAGTTCGGCCATGTTAAATTCTCGAAGGCGAATCATACCCTGACGAGGTGAAATTTCATTTCTATAGCCTTTTCCAACTTGGATTGCCCCAAATGGTAAGCGGTCGCGATTGTGCCGCAGAAGAGCAGAAAAGGAAGTGAACATACCTTGGGCTGTTTCTGGGCGTAGAAAACCGGGGCGACCAGAAGAACCAGCCCCAATGGTGGTGTTGAACATCAAATTTTGAGCTGTAACTTCACTCCAAGATTGCTCGTTGCAATTGGGACAGGATGGATTGACTTCAAACAAAAGGGATTGCAACTCTGATTGAGTCAAAGCATCGGGGTTGGGGTGCGACGCTTCTAGAAGAGTGTCTGCCCTACTTGCTTCTTCACACGCCGTGCATACGGTCATAAAATCCGAAAATTCACCAACGTGGCCAGATGCTTCCAAAACGGCATATGGAGTGACTGTAGGGCATGAAAGTTCAACAACATTCCCAAGCGCAAGCCAATGATTGATCCATGTTTGATTGACTCGGTTTCGCAACCGGCCACCGACTGGACCGAAATCATAGAGGCCTTTTGCACCGCCGTGAATTTCAAACGCTGGCAAGATGATGCCTCTGCGCTTTAGCATTCCAGACATTCGCTCGAGTCGTTCAGCGTCATGTGTCATTGATTCCACGCTCAACCCTCGTAACGCAAGCCGCCTTTCAACCTCTCCGTTCAATTCGTGGATAAAACCCCTAAGCGTAGCGTTAAGAAGCATGGCGACTTGCCAAAAACATGGGACAATCCATGGTAGCAATCATCGAATCGGATTGCACTGGTTGTGATTTGTGCATTCCACACTGCCCGTTCGAGGCTTTGCTTCCGCTCCTTGAATCCCCTCCAAATCGAACAAAAGCCAAACGCCCAGTGGTGGTTGTTGAATCTCAGTGTGTCGGCTGTCTTTCATGCATCGGGTCGTGCCCCACTCAAGCACTCCACGAACTCATAACCCCTCCAAGCGCTGCAAAATCCCCACTTCTCAACCCACCTAAACCACCACAAACAGAGCCAGTCAACAGGTGGAAAAAGGGCGGATTACGATGGGCATAACCTGTGCGATTCTCGTTCGATAGCGAGGGCCTAGAACAACAAGTTCAATTACTCGTTCCTAGCACTCCAACTCACGGGCACGTGAGAAAAAAATGGCAGATATTCATTATCTTGACAAACCTCTGGAAACGGAGGCCTTGTTGGAGTTGCTATGTCCACCCGTTCGCAACTGGTTCAAAGACAAGTTTCCAGACTTCACTCGGCCACAAAAACTAGCGATTCCTGCAATTGTAAGCCAAGAGCATCTCTTACTCTGTTCACCAACTGGGTCTGGTAAGACGTTGACTGCTTTCCTAACCATCATCGACAAACTGGTTCGCCATGCACTCGATGGTGAATTGGAGAAAAGAGTGTATTGTGTCTACATTTCACCGATCAAAGCCCTCGCAAATGACATTCAAAGAAACCTGTTAGGTCCGCTAAAGGAAATATCAGAACGTTACCTGCCCGACAAGACACAAGAAATCAGGGTTGGGCTACGAACAGGTGACACCCCACAGAGCGAACGGCAGAAGATGCTACGAAAGCCACCTCATATCTTGATCACGACACCAGAGAGCCTGGCCATCGCCATCACTTCACCCCGGTTCCAACCAATTGTGAGCGATGTAGAATACATGATCATCGATGAACTGCACTCCTTGGTCCCAACCAAGCGTGGCGTTCATTTGGCCCTCACTTTGTCGTACCTTGACACGCTGCTGACACGACCAGTACAGCGAATTGGAATCTCTGCCACCATGGAACCACTGGAAACAGTTGCAGAATTTTTAGTTGCAAGTGATGATCAGGAAAGTCGCAAAGAAGCTACCAAAGTATGCATTGCGAAGGTGTCTGGCTCTCGGGAACTGGACTTGGACATCTTGATCACAGACCCTAAGTTTAGTGACCTATCCGTCATGAAAGTCTTCGATAAAAACATCGAGGCTATCGCTGATTTTATCGCGGCTCACAACACCACCTTGGTGTTTGCAAACACCAGAAAAATGACTGAAAATATTGTTTTGAAACTTCGTCCATATTTGGGCGACCTTGTCGCAGGTCACCACGGTTCGATGGATAAGAAAATCCGGCTGGATGTTGAAAAGAAACTCAAGCATGGCCATTTGCGCGCAGTCGTCACCTCTTCCTCCCTCGAAATGGGAATCGATATCGGTTCAGTGGACCTTGTCCTCCAAATTGGCAGCCCAGGAGATATTGCGACCGCACTCCAACGAATTGGGCGTGCTGGTCACCATGTAGGCGGAATTCCAAGAGCACGTTTCTTACCGACAAGCGTTGATGATTTACTGGAACTCGCAGCCCTCCAAGCTGCGATTCAAACAGGCGATATGGATCGACTTGATTTCCCAGAAAATTGTTTAGATGTTGTGGCTCAATTTATGATCGGCTTGGTCATCATCAATCCAATTGACATCGATGAAGCCTACGAAATCATCGTCAATGCTTGGTCGTATCGGAATTTCAAATACGATGATTTCATCGAAGTGCTCGACATGCTTGAAGAAGAACGACGTGTTTGGGTTGATTGGGAAGAAAACCTCTACGGAAAACGAGGTTATTCGAGAATGATTTACTACACCAACATCGGTACCATCGCCCCGGACAATTCCTACCTCGTGTTCAATGCAGAAGGTTCCATTTTGGGCCAACTCTCTGGTTCCTTCGTCTCCAATTTACGCGGTGGCGATGTCATCTTGCTCGGTGGTTCGACATACAGGGTGACCAACATCCAAGGAACGCGGGTGAATGTTGCTTCGGTAACTGGCCATCGTCCAACCGTTCCTTCGTGGTCCGGTGAAGCACGCTCCCGGTCAAGGGAACTCTCCAATGCCTTGTTGGATCTTATCGGGCACTGCATCGTTTCGTTGCGACGCGAAGAAGACCCACGCGTGGTGCTAAAGGACGCTTACGGGCTCTCCAATGATGTCGCAAACGCCATTGCTCGCCACCTAGAGGAACACAGCATTGATTCGTTCCAAGTACCTGATCCAAACCGCATCCTTGTGGAGCAAGTGATCAGCGGGGGTCACCCGACGTACATGATCACAACATGTCGAGGCAGAGGGTTCAACACCGCTCTAGGTTACTTCATGGCCGGTTTAGCAGAATCAAACAACATTGCTGTGATTGAAATGTCCTTTGATGAAAATGGGTTGCTGATTCGAACTTCTGAAGAAGTCGATCCTGGCCAAATGTATCAAGCGTTTAGAGACAACAACCACACCGAAGTGATCGAACGCTATGTGGTCAATACACAGATCTTTGCCAAGAGGTTCAGGGAAGTTGCCGGACGCTCAATGATTATTCCAAAGCGAATCGGCTCAGAAGAAATCACCCCCCAACAATTCCAACAAAAGGCAGAAGCTTTGCTGAACAAGCACCGAACCACCGATGACAGTTTGTTGATGCGTGAGGCAAAGAACGAAATTATGTTTGGTGACATTGATATGAAAAGTTTGGAAGTGTTCCTACAATCATGTGTTACAGGTGAGGCGCGAATCGTGCACAACAGGGTCACTGTGCCATCAAGGCTTGGAATGTCCCTCTTTATGTCTGCCTTTGAAGATTTGATGGCGATGAAGACTCGGGCTTATTTGGTCAAGGACATCGACCCAGCCATCCTAAGGCGGTTGCTTGGTACTCGAAGTCTGGCAACAGAGCTCAGTGCCGATCAACTGGACAAGTTCTACCTCGATAAAGCTCCGATTCCAAAGAACTCAAAGGAATTGCTGACCTTGATGTCTCACGGGGGTGGCCTTGATCCGGAATTCCACAACCCACTCTACAAGGAAAAACTCGCAGGCATTGACCTTGATAAGATTCGTGGCTGGGTCACTGAACTCAGCAATGAGGGTAAAATTACCAAACTCGATGGCACAGGATCTGAACAACTCGATGGAAAATGGTTCTCGTCCTTCATGGCGGAAATCCACGGTACGCTCGGTTGCTTAGCAATGAACGGCGGTAAAGACGTGACTGATTTGCGGGAACTCCACATTCGAGATTTGTCCTATACAATTGCCACAGCCTTTGATGAGCGCAAACCAACGACATGGGAAAGTCAGAGTCTTGGCGACCCACATGAAGCAATGCGAGTCAAAATCATTGAGATGCTTGGAAGCGAAGGTCCTCAAACTGGTGACCAATTGGAGGACCGCTTACCCTTCCCTCGTGCAATGGTGGATAAGATCCTTCACGAACTTGAAACCAGAAATGTCCTGTCGGTTGGTTTCTATAAACAGACGGATGAAGCCGAATATATCTTGAAGATTGACGAACATCGGCTGATCGATAACTCAGAAGATGTTGTCGAATATCGTTGGGTTCAGAACTTGGTCCTCGACAAGACATTCCAACAATATGAAGATGGTTTTTCAGCCTTCGATTCCCACGTATTGTTCCAGAAGCAACAGGAATTACTCTATAGAATCAAAGATTTCAGATTCAAAGACTGGCAAGATATGCAGCTGGACTCCGATGTCATCATGGGTCGCCTGCTTCACAATCGAATGGGGTACACAACCAAAGATACGATTCCAATGCTGCTCGGTTTGAAGCCCGAACCGTGGGTGGGACCGATGGAGGAAGAACTCCTCAAGCGAATTCCGATCGGAGAGAATGTAACGCGTCAAGAGATCATGGCTGACTTCCCCAAAGGCGATGAACACCGGTCCTTGCAGCGGGACATCAAGTACGCGATGTCCAACTTAGAACGGCAAATGCTTGTTGTCAAGCAATTCGAGGATGTCCCTGGTCGTCGTCGTCGCCTCTCGCTCTTCCACAGGGTCCACGATGTCTACGAACCATTGGATTTCGAAAGTGCGCTGGTTGACGTGATTCGACGAATGGGGCCAGTCAAAGGCAACACACTGCGATTTTATGTCACTCGTGCTTTCGAAGACCTGACGCTGGCTCTCATGAACCTCGAGAAGGCTGGTCGAATCGCTAAGGTGATGGCGTTGGTTCCCGATCCCGAGGCATTTTACTGCATGCCAGAAGAAGTGGAATTGCTGCAGCAACCACGTCGTGAAGATCGCACCATGAGGATCCTCACACAATCCGATCCGTATGTTTCCCGTTTCATTTGGGAAGTACGCAGTGTGTTGGACAGAGGCTGGTACCTACCGGTGTTCAAGGGCATCGACCCAATCGGAAAAGTTTTGATGTTCAAGGTCAATGATTACTTAGTAATCAAAGACTTACATGTGCCAACAGCCTACATTGACGAGTTCTGTGACGCCTTCAAATTGCTGCTCGATAACCACGCCGATCAGTTGGTCGATGTGGCAGTACTCTCTAATTTCAACAGCGAACCAGTATCAAGTTTGAACGAAAATGCGCGCCAAGCCCTGGAACGCATTGGCTTCAAAATGACTGGAGAGCGAATGATTCGTGGCGGTGTTGTTGACCCGCAACCAAGAGAAATCGCAGAACGTGCATTGTTCCACCGGCACAACCTTCACCAAAAAACACGAATGGAGAATGAAGTCATGGCTTTGAAAGAAGTGACTGAAATTCGCGATGATTTCGCTCTAAGGGGTCGGTGCGAGTTGTATCGGGTCGACCTCAAGAGTATGGCAAGCGCTAACCGTTTGCACCAAGGCATCAACCTGAGAGGTCACCAAGTCTGGGCAACCTACCAACATTTCCAAAACCTCCTTGCCATTCGTGGAGAACCTTTTGACGAAGATCTGTGGGACATTGTCGAATTCTTCAGCAGTAATTCCGATCCCAATTTGTTTAAGGAACGTCACGCATTGACGCAATCAGAATTCAGAAAGTTGGTGCAACCACTGATCCGATCCGGCCACATTGTCCAAGATTTCCGTGGTGGGTTCAGAACTGTGAAATTGGAAGCTGGAGTCGACCCCGTCGAATTAAGGCGAGAGTACATTCGTTCACTTGTCAAGGACTTCCCAGTCATCACGCTCAAACAACTTTTGCGCCTTGCAGGAACTCCGTTCAAACCTGAGGAAATCAAGGCCGTGTTGACTTCCTTTGAAGAGGATGAGACATTGGTTAAAGGCTTCTTAATCGATGATTTAGATCAGGTCTGCTGGGGGCGAAAGAACCTCCTAGAAGAAGCAAAAGATATACCGCCCATTCGGGATTTTGTCCTTCCACCAAGCGATCCAATTGCCCCTTACTTTGCAGACATCATGAAGGAACGCTTTGGCTTTGGTTCGGCCTACCTGGTGTTCAAGAATGCAGAACCAGTTGCTGCGTTTAAGGCCAACACGCGTAACAAAATCATCGATGTTAAAGACTATGAAGGCTCAGAAAAGGCTTGGAGAATCGTCAAGGAATTTGCTTGGGAACATCAGATGCCGCTACAGACTGAACTCCGGATCGGTGGAAAGCGATTGAAGTGAATCGACCTTATCGATGTGTTATGAAAAATCAGGGAACCAATGCCTTGATAGTGCATCGAGGCCCGAACAAGGCCATGAGATTCAAGGCTAGTGTGCTCGTTGCCCTGTTTTTTTTCAGCCTCCTTGTTCCGATGACTGCCCCCGTGAGCGCTCAAGAACCACAAGATGTTCTCATTCTTGATACGGCTGTAAACCCAGCCAACAACCACACGTACCACTTGTTGAGCGAAAGTTCGTGGGACGTAGCAGCGGAGGTGGCGCGAGGTCTTGACGGCTTTTTGGTCACCATTGACGATGCAGAAGAAAACCAATGGATCTTCGACACTTTTGCTGCATGGAACAATCAAACCCATCACCTGTGGACGGGTCTATCAGACGTCGATAATGATGGGGAATACCGTTGGCATAATGGAGCCCCCTTTTATTATCGAAATTGGGGTGCTGATCAGCCCTCAGCAAGCGATGATGAAGGCTACGTACACATTGCAGGGACCAACATGGGCAACATCATGCCTGGTACATGGAACGACCTAGAAATTGATCCGCAATACTTCCCAGTTTACGGTGTGGTTGAAATCGGCCCAGGTGCCGACTTTTCCCTTCGATTTGATGGTGAAAGTGACCGGATTGAAGTCCCACACACGGAAAATCTGAACGTCACAGAGAGCCTCATTGTTTCCGCATGGGTTTATCCATCGACCGATCAAGGCGTTCAATTCATCACCATGAAAGGAGACTACGGATGGGGTATGTACCTCAACGAAGGCACCTTGGCCTACGCTTCAGAATACAGTTTAGCCAAACATCCGACGTCCAATCAAACCGTGCCCAGCGAACAATGGTCACACATCGAAATCGAAGTGGTTGAGGGCGTCGGTGGGGCGTTCCGAATCAACGGTGCTTCCGCAGGCTTCATCTCAAGCACAGATGCGAACATCCCCGCTGGTGATTTTGGTTCCAACGATTGCTTTACTTCTGGTGATGAATGCGACGAACTGTTCATCGGAAGCATGGGTGCAGGTTGTGAGTGTAATTACTACCATGGTATCTTAGACAACATCTCAATTGGAACCAATTTCAGCGCTTTAGGAGACGAACCCACCTGGGTTTCCAATTGGTCCTTCCCCGAAGGTGAAGGGGCAGTGACCAACGATACCACCGATTCAGCATCCGGAACGATTTTCGGTGCAGATTGGGTCATGCCTGATGGGACAATCGCCGCTCAAGCAATTGAGCTGTTCAGCGGTCAAGAAGTTGACGGCCTTTCTGCAGATGCAGGGGATAACCTCCTGTTTTTCGCAGAACTGGAACCATTGACGAAAGAAGCCTATTTCACCCTCTATCCTAGTGAATTCAAGGATCGCGGTGTGGTCATTGACCTCTATTTCGCCAGCGGTCGTACCCCAAGTTCTTGGGACCATGACAAGCATGTCGAAGTGAACTGGGGTTACGCTTTAGAGCAATTCAGTTGGCCAGAGGAAGGCACCTGGTGGGTGTTGCTCGTTCCACAAACTGCAATGGTAAATCACGCAGTGACCGCTACATGGGAAGTTGCAGCACCTCCACCGTCGGAAGAGGATATGACGAAATTGACCAATGGAATTGCAATCACTGGACAAACCATCGACGTTGGTCGCCAAGCAGACCTCGAAGATCGGGTGCTCTACTACTACGTCGATGTCGAGGAAAACCTCAGCAGCCTGACTGTGAGCACCTATGGTGGAACTGGCAACATCGACATCGGTGTTTCATGGGGCACCGTCCCAGACCCGTTCAGTTTTTGGTCATTTGACGACAATGATGAGATGGACCAAAACAACAATCCGAATGAAGGTAAAATCACCTATGAAGACGGCCAAGGGAATGAACATGATGCTACGCTTTACGGCGTCGAACCAGGTCGTTATTACGTCACTGCGTACACCTTCATGCGTGCGTTCGATTTTACCATCGTCGCAAAAATGGTCGTTGCACCCGACAATACCCAACCGGAAGATGCAATCGAACTCTCACCAGGAGTGGCTTATGGTCCCCTCACGGGCTATGATGGACTCCAGCAATATTTCAAAATCGATGTTCCTAGCGGAACCGAACGACTGGAAGTGGACCTTGCCGAAGGCTACGGAGAAGCAACCATGTTCATGAGTTTGGAACAGTTCCCCACCACAAGCCAGTACGATGTCCAATCAGCGACACCTGGTGCTGGCGATAAAATTGGATTTAACGATCCGACACCCGGGACCTGGTATATTTTGCTTTCAACGGAAGATGTGTTCGCTAACGTCATGATCACGGCAAGTTTTGAAGACCGTTACATTTGGAGCTACGATGGAACCCCTATCGAACTTTTCAATGGTGAAGAAATCACTGGACTTTCAGCACCTACCGACGAATCCTTGTTTTTCTATGTTGAACTTGAACTGCCCGGAACCTACCTTAAGATCAACACCTTTGGCGGACAAGGCACATTGGTGCTCGAAGGGTCAGGGAGCGTAATTGCTTTCGAGTTCGGTGGATTCGATAATGAAGGTGGTGACGCATCTGGACGTCAAGGAAGGCCACAAGAACCAAGCCTCACCAGTGAGGATGTTGAAATCGAATCCATGGGAGAAGGCACAACACATGTCCTCTATGTTGAAATGCCTGCAAATGGAAGGTTTGACATTACGCTCACAGTGGTCGACGCTATCGATGATGTCAGCATCATTGCTGCGTGGGAAGACTCTCCAATCCCACCGATCGAGGATCCTGAAGAAACCAACGACAATGAGGCAATTGAAGGGTCGTGTGAAGATATGGCACAGGAGTTGTTTAGCACCATCGACGCCAACGAGGATGGCGTCATTGACCAGCGTGAATTTGACAACGATGCTGAAACAGTGGTTGTCAATTTCAATGATGTCGACCTGAATGACGACGGTGAAATCGAATACCGTGAAGTTCTCCAAGAAGTCTGCTCATGCTCGAATGAAATCGCTGTACTCACTGGTAAAATGTCCACAAATGGTCAAGGGATTTCCCTCGAAGCGTTTGCTGAATTGGAGATGATGAACGAATACGACCCTAGCATCATCGACCAAAATGACGATCAGTATGTCACTGAAGAAGAACTGGAAATCATTGCCATTGTTTGCACAACAACATTCGATGCTTTTGATGGAGATGGAGATGGTGTGAAAGACGATGAGGATGCCTTCCCCGAAAATCCAGATGAATCAAAAGACACCGATGGTGACGGTGTTGGCGACAACGCAGACCTAGCACCAAGCGTTGCAAACGATCTCATTTACGGCTCGCTTGGACTTGTAGGGGCCGTTGTGTTCTTTGTTTTGGTCTTGCTCGGAATGGGTTCATTCCGAGGTGACAAAGAGAATCAAGAATCCAATGATTGGGGGGAATTGAAACAAAATGACTTCGCATCGCAAATGCTGGGATTGAGCGAATCTGACGTTATCACGGGCTCATCTGATTCATTGATCGGCGCTCCGGAAGCGACCTATGCTGAAGCGAGCCAAACCGAGGCAATGACAGAATCTTTTGCGCCTGCTCCACAGCCACATGATTCCTTCAGCGTGCCAAGCATGGATGCTTTCTCTGACCTGCTTGAAACAACAGGTGCAACGCCACCTTCCCAACAACTCATGGGAATGCTGGACGCAAAAGGATCTGAAGTGTTGGAGTTCCCTGCTTCAAGTGGTGTGATGTGGACCCGTTCCTCGCCAACTGAAGATTGGCACCAACGCTAAATCTTCTGATTTGGTGGTTGAAGGACGCCCAATGGAGCCAATAACCGTACGATGTGCCGGTGTAATTCTGGTAACAAGTCGAACATAATCAAGGCCATTAAAAACATCGCAAAGAGTGAAACAAACCTCGCCACGTAACTGTGCCCAAATTCAAACACCGACATATCGAGTAAGGTCCATTGTTGGTAGGTCGTGTGGAGCCAAATGAGGCCCGCATTTCTGAACAAGTTAAGCACGTGTATCAGTGGTATTGTCAGGAATAGGACCCTGCTCCTACGGCGCCAGTCGATGTCGAGAACGGCAATGGCGCCGATGAAAATAACCATCGATTGAAGTGCCGTACAAGCAAGAACGAAATTGATTCCAATTGGCGTACCATCCACAAGCAATTCAGTCTGAAACATATACTCTTCCGCAGATGATCCCATGAACCATCTGCTGCCTTCGAATTCAGCCCAAGTGACCTGACCTTGTGCGGTGTTGACCCATGTTTCTCCGAGCATCACATCATCACCGCCAGAGAAGCGAAGGAAGACAGCAGCTTGACTGGCAACAAACCAAATGGCCAAAACGCTGAGCCAAGGAACGTGGGCAATCAGCAGGTATGGGCCACCTGCATAGGCAACAGCACCCCGTGCCCAAATCAGAGAAGAACGGGTGCGATCATCGTCGGCCCGAGCCTCCCAAACCGCCATTCCAACGGCCATTGGCAGGGCCATGACCGAAAATACTGTCAAAATTAAATCATCATGCTCCAAATACGTCGTGGCATCGTTGAAGAAGTAAAGACCAACGCAGACCCATCCAACCTGAGATAACCTCAGGGGTGAAGACTCCCTTCGGTGCCACGATAACGCCAAGGCAAGCAGGCCAACAGCGCCAATGATTGAAATCACCTCCTTGGATACGAGCATGATTTCCCCATAGAGCGGTGACATTTCAACCAAACCCTCACTTTACGCAAAACGCCTTCATGTGAAGGGGCTTGCCCGAACCATGCGGGGGGTCATTGTTCAATCGACACCTACCGCGCTGCCAAGTCAAGCCCCCAACCACGGCGCTATCGCATTTGTCGACAGGGACGGGGTTCTCAATGTCGGCAGTGCCAATTACATCAATAATCCAAGCGAACTTGTCCTCCTTCCTGGGGCTGCAGAAGCCATTGGTGACTTACGACGGGCCGGATATCGAGTCTGTGTTGTCACCAACCAGTCCCCAATCATGCGAGGCTTATGGGGCGTCGAAGAGATCCATGAAATTCATGATGCTTTGCGACAAATGTTCCTGCAAATCGATTCAGATGCCCATCTTGATGCGGTTCTTGTCTGCCCACATCGACACCGAGACCGTTGCAATTGCCGCAAACCAATGCCAGGTATGCTCAGGCTTGGAGAACGTTTGTTGAGAGGACATGAGGACAATCAAGAACGCAGGATCATCGAAATCGATGCTGGTAGCAAAGTCAATTGGTGGGACCCGAAAATTACTGCAAACCACCCGCTGGATGTGATGGTCGGTGACAGGGACAGCGACATGGGTGCAGGTTGGGCTCAAGGACTACGTTGCTTCAAAGTGAATTGGAATCTTGGTCTTGCGAGCGTGACCATGAGGGTCCTCGATGATGGCGACCAAGGCGATCGTTTCGAACCACTGAGGTGATGGAATGGGTTGGCTGGGTTTGGATGACACTGACACCGTGAAGGAGGGTTGCACCACGTTCAGTTTGCACCTCTTCCTGAATCACCTCCCTCCGCACATTGAAGTTGGGGAATTGCGTTTGGTACGTTTGTGGCCGTTTGCACACAACCGAACTCGGGGAAACGCGGCCGTTGCTGTTGAACTCAAAACCAATGATGAGAAGGAATTACTGAACCTGCTCAATCTCTATTGGGAACAAACCCTCCAACCGCTTGTAGGAAAGATAGATCAGACCACCGACCATCAACGCCAACAAACACCAACCGACCCTGGAATGGTGTGGTATTCTTCAATACCGGATCGTTCGAATTTTTACCTCGATGCAGTTCGGCGGGAGGTCAGATTTGATGAGGCACCAACGCCCACCCATTCATGGGGTGGCGGTGGTCGGATTGGAGCGGCTGCTGCCGTGGTATGGCCGAAGAGAAACCTCACATGGGAAGCGATTGCTTGGCGTTTTGAAAGTCGATGGAACACAACAAAAAGAATGGTTTGTGAACAAGCCATCACCACAGTCACTGGTATGAAGGGGATGTTTTTAACCCGTAATCCAAGATCTCAACACAGCCTAATTTCACCACGTGGAACATGCCCAGTGTTGTTCGGTGTGCGTGGCCGTACGCCGGAAATAACCACTGCGGCAGCGAAGGTATTGGTGGAGGGCCCAGGCACTGAGGACGTCCTCGGTTGGCGGGTTTTTGCCACCAATCAAGCCAGTGATGACCATTTGGAAAGATCAATCATTGGAACGGTGGAAAGCGTTGAAGTTCTCGCACGTGGAACAACCGTCATCACAACAGAACACGGACAATGGATAGCTTTTGCAGAAAGTGGTGATGTGAAATTAATGGCTCAGGGCTTGGTAAATGGCGATCAAATCGAAGCGTTTGGGTTGTTTGCTGAAGCCAATGTGCTGCATATTGAGAAATTACGGACGGTTCAAAAGGCACCAACTCGATGGCGACCAAAGTGCTCAGTATGCCAGCGTACAATGAAGTCTATGGGCCAAGACCAGGGTGTTCGTTGCCCGGTTTGCAAGCAACGACAGACACAAGCATGGATTGTATCACAGCCTGAAAATCATGATGGTGCTTGGGTCCAGCCACCGCCAGATGCACGACGCCATCTTGCCAGACCCATAGAATGGTTGGACGAACCGATGGATGCGGCTTAGGCACACAACGGCTAAAGGCGACATCGTTGTGCTTGGGCCATGGCGGATGAACAAATCACGAAGAATGTAGCCTATGCCCTATTCGCCGTTATATTCATTGTCATGGCATGGTTTATCGCTCGAAGGGCTGGAGAAAACCGTGCTCGTATGCTCGATGCATCAGCACCAAAAGTTGCCGGAGAGGACACCCTTGATGGCGGTGCAAAAAACCCCGAACAGTTCGATGAACCAAATGATGATGCACTCGACGAGATGGCTGAATTACTCGGTGAAGATGATCCCGAGGATTAAGATTCGTAGAACCCTTCATCCTGCACTCGGCATAGACGCTTGTCCCCATCAATCGTTAGCGAACGTTCAGGCCCGTCCTTTGGCCGTTCGAGCGTCCAGACTTGATATCCACCCTCTTCCATACCGGACTTCCCACGGATTGTGAGCAAAGAATCACCATCACCTGCATCGATTCCTGCTTTGCTGATCAGGACAAGGGTGATGTTGGAATCAAGCGAAGCGGCCAAGGTGCATGCGTCTTTCACCCTCGCAGCAGGTATTCGACCACTGGGCTCGCACCAATCATCCAATACAATCAATCGAACACTTGGGAGTGCTGTTGATGTTTCGAGCAAAACACCGACAGCTTGAGTCAGTGAACCCACCAGATTCATGGCGTGAAACCGAGAAGAATCAGCCAACGAAAGGTGTTCGAAGAGTTGACCAAAACGCACGCCATCTGGCATTTCCGGTGAAGCCCATAACACACGGCCGCCTTGTTCAATCGTGTCCGCTGCTAAATGGAGTCCCAATGTTGTGCCTCCTGTGCTTCCTTCGACAGCGAGGTGGATGCGAGTCCCATCCACGGCAAACGACATGCGACTCATGGATTGGCCTTGTGACCACCGTGCAATATACTTCCGATGGCGCGTTGTAGAGCAACCTTCATGCCCTACCTGCACAACCCAAAGGCATGAGCGACGAACTTGTGGTACGAGAAGGCGAACGAATTCCTCGCCGGCCACTTCCTGAATTTTCCGAAGTGGGATCCTTTAGCGAGGCCATGAAGCGGGATGGTTTTTTTGGGACCGCCGTCGCTGATAAAAACCAATATGGCCCTCTTGCAATGATGCTCCTGCTGTTGGTCGTTGCTGGCGTCACGGGTTTTATCATCAAACTTGCAGCGTCTGCTTGAACGGTGGTTCGAACTTGATGCTGAAAACCATCTGATTGTTTCTGTTTAACGGTAAACATCAAACCATGGCCACCATTTCGTAAGGATATGGATGAAAAATCGGTCAATGTGGAAAGCCGTACATCCTCCCAAGATAAACGTTGGACCATCATGGCCGCTTTGTTGGGAACGAACACTGCTTTCATGCTCTTTCAAGGGATTGAACAAGAGCGAACTTACACAGCCGTGCGGGAAGTTGCCCTCACGTTCATTGCTGTCGCTCTCCCGTTTCAAGGCATATATTTCCTGATTTACACCTATATTCTGGAACATGAGGGGAAATTAACCGAGCCCCACATGCAGCGCCTTCGAAATGCATCCGCTGTTTGCCAAATTGTGGCGTATGGCTCACTCATCGGTGTCGCTTTGATGTGGTATAACATCTCCACCTATGTGGGGATTTTCTTTGTTCTCTCGTCGGGGGTGGCCGTGATTCTCATCCGCACTGCAATTCGACCATTGGACCAATTAGAAGGCGACGAAGCCGCAAATTGACCGATCTGCACCTCCTTATGGCCAAGACAGTCCAACGGCAATGTTGATGAATCGAGGCGTAAGCCTAGAGACATGTCCTTCTGCCCGCTCGACTACCGTTACGGCTGCCAAGAATTCAAGCACATTTGGTCCGAAGTCGGACGCCATGAGCGTCAACTCGAAGTTGAACGAGCACTTATTTGGGCTCACATGCAACTCGGTCGTGTTTCACAGGCCGATTACGATATTGTTGCTTCGATCGCAAATCCAACCTCCGTTACCAAAGAACGGGTTTCCGAAATTGAAGCCGAAACCCGCCATGACATCATGGCCCTTACCAAAGCGATGGCTGAAGCTGCAGGAGATGCAGGTTGGTGCATACACCTTGGCGCAACTTCAAACGACATTGTGGACACTGCAGTCGCCATACAACTCCGAGACAGCATGGTTTTGCTTCGAGAACAATTGTGCCTCCTCATCGGTGTCTGCGCAAATGTTGCTGAACGTGAACGCGACACCGTCATGCTCGGCAGGACCCACGGTCAAGCAGCAGTTCCGATCACATTCGGACTCAAGGCAGCCGTTTGGTTGGATGAACTTCGTCGCCAACTGATTCGCCTCGATGAAGCCTCACCACGCATTGCTGTCGGCAAATTCCTAGGAGCGGTCGGTACAGGCGCAGCACAAGGTGAAAATGCCAGAGAACTTCAGCGGCTGATTCTGACCCACCTCGGCCTTGGTGTGCCTTTGGCCACCACTCAGGTTGTCGGTCGTGACCGCTATATCGAATACGTCTCCTGGTTGTCCAACATTGCGACTACGTGTGAGAAAATCCTTCAAGAAGTCCGAAACCTGCAGCGTTCTGAGATTCAGGAAGCAGGTGAAGGATTCGATATCGAAAAGCAAGTCGGCTCCTCAACGATGGCTCACAAGAAGAATCCAATCAAATCTGAAAATGCCTCTGGACTGGCACGTATTGTTCGTTCGATGATCATCCCGACCTACGAGAACGCTTTGCTCTGGCACGAGCGAGACTTAGCAAATTCAAGCAGTGAGCGTTTCACCCTCTCGCACGGCTCCGCTTTGTGCGAAGACGTGATCGCAAAGACACGCGATGTCTTGACCAACATGTGGGTCGACGCTGAACGGTGCCTTGAGAACATCAAGGCACAACGAGGATTGGTTATGGCCGAAAAGGTCATGATCGATTTGGTCGACCATGGAATCCCAAGGGATGAAGCACATGAAATCCTCCGGGAAGCCTCCTTCACAGCCGTTGCCAACAAAGAAGAGTTGATCGATGTATGCAGCCGCACTCCAGCCATTGTTGCAGCGTTTAATGCTGAACAGTTGGAAGCAATGTTTGACCCTGCAAACCACATCGGTGTGTCCGGTGAACTTGTCGACGAATGCGTTGCATTGGCAAGAGCGGCCATCAAATGAATTCAATTTCCTTGAATGCATTTGACTTCAGCGAAATCGAACGTCCCTCGGACGCCATCCCAATCGACTTGACCGCTGACTTCCAGTCGTCCGGAAAGATGAGGCCCCCCAATCACGAGGGTCTCATACTCGCCACCTTCACCATCGACGTTGAACCGATGGTGTTGGGCCTTTAATTCCAATTCCTTCAGGCTCGCAGCATCGAGCACTCGCCCAATAAACGCCTGATCGAGGCCTTCGCAGCTGACCGATGTGATCATGATTTTGAAGCCGTTGTTGACAAGGCCCCTCATGTGTTCAATGCTGTCTTGGTGCCAAAGGGGTGTCCAACTTCGAACACCAAGGCGTTCTGCCATTCGTTCAAGACGGGATTTTTGATAGTCAGAACGAAGGGCCCCGCTGACAATGCCATCGATATCTAAACCAGATAAAGCAGCTTCTAAATCTGCTATTTCTTCCTCTTGAATACCCGGTGTGTCAACCTTGATCCATGGTACATTGGCCAAAAGAGCTTGATGCTCAACGAGGTGAGTTCCCGGTACCTGGAACATCCATGAATCACCACCGGTGATGTTCACTGTCACGAGGTAAGCTACATCCCAACCCCTGCATTGAGCCCACCACCATGCGGCTGCGGAATCTTTGCCGCCTGAGGACAACACTGCAACTCGCACGACCAATGCAAGTCGCCCTTTCTCATGAGGTTAGGGGTACAGAACCGTGTCAGGGTTCATATGAGGTGGAGTTTTATTGGAATTATAAGCGACGACAAATGAAGGTGGGGGTTCAACCAATTTCACCCGCATCCTCATAAAGCGTCGATTCAAGCAAGAAGATGAGGGATATATTATGCAACCAAGCGGAAGAGGATACGACCACGGCATCACCACCTTTAGCCCAGACGGACGACTGTTCCAAGTGGAATATGCACGGGAATCAGTCAAGCGAGGAACCACGACAGCGGGACTGAAGTTCCGTGACGGCGTGGTCCTGGTCTGTGACAAGCGGATCGTCAGCCGGCTCATCATCCCTGAATCCATTGAAAAGATGTTCAAGATCGATGACCACATCGGCATCGCAACATCCGGTCTTGTGGCTGACGCTCGACAACTTGTTGCTCGAGCACGGGTTGAATCCCAAGTCAATCGCATCACCTACGCAGCAACCGTTCCAGTGGACGTGCTTGTCAAGAAAATTTGTGATTTCAAACAATCCTTCACTCAATATGGCGGCTCACGTCCATTCGGTACCGCACTCCTGATTGGCGGCGTTGACGACAACGGCATCCACCTCTACGAAACCGACCCAAGCGGCGCCTACCAATCCTACCATGCTGGTGCCATTGGCAGCGGACGAAACACGGTGTTTGAGCACTTCGAAACCCATTGGAAAGAAGGCTTGACCCTCAATGCCGCTATGAAACTCGGTCTTGAAGCGCTCCGGAGTGCCAACGACACAGAACTCAACCGAGAGGCTGTCGAAGTCACTGTCATCGACCAAGATGGCTATCGTGTCCTTGACCGTGCAGAAGTGAACAAACAAATTGACCGCTTGAAACCACTCGAAGAGTGAAGTTTGACCACCAGCATGAAATGCTGGTTCCATCTTTCCCGACATGAGGGAGAACCATGGTCAGTCTCGATGATGCAGTGCTTGCACGGATGGAAAAAGGTGGGAAGAGGTACGAAGTTCTTCTCAACCCAGATTTAGTTGAGGCTTTCAAAGCAGATCCAGATTCGGTGGATTTGAATGCCTTCATGGCAATGGACGAGGTCTTTCATGATGCACGGGGCGGCGAACGTCCGACCGCAGAAGCGATTGAGAAGACCTTTGCAACCCAGGACATAAAGACAATAGCGACCGTGATTTTGAGCAAAGGAAGCATCCAGCTAACCACTGCACAAAGAAAGGCAATGGTGGAACGAATGCGTCAGCAAATCGTACATCAAATTCACATTCAAGCTGTCGATCCAAAAACCAAAAGCCCTCACCCAAAAACTCGAATCGAACTTGCGTTGGATGAATCACGCTATTCCGTGGACCCGTTCAAGCGTTTAGAAGACCAAGTCGAAGAAGCGATCAACCGCCTTAAACCGATGATTCCGCTTTCTTTTGAATCGATCAGACTCGCCTTCAAAGTCCCCGGTGCAGCATATGGACAAGTGTCCAGAATCTTGCGACCTTACCAGCAAAAAGAACAATGGTTGGAAAATGGTTCATGGGCCTCGGTTATTGAATGCCCAGCAGGTATGAAACCAGATTTGATTGACCAAGTCATGCGCCAATCATCAGATACAGAAGTCAAAGAACTGTGAGTCTGACCCCTGAAACCTTTGCTCGTCGACAGTTTGTTTGAGGGTCGGCTTTATCATGGGATGGTTGGTGGCGCAGAATGGAGAGAAAGAAATGTCCAACGGTCAAAACGGCGCCGAGCTGCGCCTCGTGACCCCAGGAATGGCCATCGGGCCACTCGCTGGGAAGCGCGTAGGAAGCGGTACAATCGCACAAAACGACACCATCATTGCCACCCGACTTGGGTGGACAAAAGAATTCAATAACACAGTTTCAGTTGATCCTATCAACAGCGCTTACATGCCACGTTCGGGCGACCTCATCGTCGCTGTTGTGGCCGAAGTTCGAAACAACCTCTGGTTCATGAACGTCAATGGCCCGTTCCAGGGTCTTCTTCCTATGTCACTCGCACCATGGAAGGTCGAATTTGGAGCAGCACGACAACACATGGGCATCGGAGATGTCGTCCTGGCTCGTGTCCAAGAAGTCGATGAATGCCACAACGTGGTTCTGACCATGAAGGGTGTTGGCCTACGTCGCCTCACTCAAGGCACAACCGTCCGCTGTCCCAATCAATCACATCGATCGCCTTCGTGGAGAAGGCAACGCAACCGTGCAACGCCTACGAGATGCAGCAGACAGCCGCATCATCATCGGCGAAAACGGAAGGGTTTGGATCGATGGTAATGCAGAAGGAACCGCTTGGGCTCGCCAAGCGATTGCTCTGGCTGAGGCCTCTGGCCACAAAACAACATTCGAAGCAGAACTTTCTGCTCTTGAACAAAATGCTCCGAAAAAAGGTGATGCTTGATGGGTGGATATGGTGATGTACAACTGCTACGCGAAGACGGGCTACGGCTCGACGGACGCAAACTTGATGAAATGCGACCAATGACCATTGAAGCAGGTGTTTTGCCTGCTGCAGATGGTTCTGCTATGGTCACCCATGGATTGAACGTGGCTGTTGCTGCTGTCTATGGCCCAATGGAAGCACATCCTCGTAAGATTCAACGCCAAGACCGTGCGGTCATCGATGTCCGCTACAACATGGCACCTTTCTCAACCAGCGACCGAATTCGTCCTGGATTCAACCGACGCTCCCGTGAAATCTCCAAAGTGACCGCAGAAGCTCTCGAATCAGTCGTTCTTTGTGAACGCTACCCACGATCAAAGATCCGTGTAGAGATTGAAATCCTAGCCGCAGAAGCAGGCACACGGTGTGCAGGCCTTACAGCCGCAGCCGTCGCTCTCGCTGACGCTGGCATCCCTATGCGTGACCTCATTGTTGGTGTTGCATCGGGTAAAGTCGAAGGCATCGTTGTCCTCGACCTCGACAAAGCTGAAGACAACTATGGTCAAGCAGATTTGCCTGTTGGCATCCTCCCGAACACTGGAGAAATTGCTTTCCTGCAGATGGATGGTGACCTGTCCCCCGATGAATACAATCTCGCCATGGAGTACAACTTCAAGGCTGCAGCAGAGATCCATGAAATCATGGTCGATGCCCTCAAGCGCCGTTACGAAGGAGGTGAGAACTGATGGTCGAACTCGTTCCAACATTGCTTCGCCAAGAACTCTCTCGTCTCGCTGAAGACGACCTTCGCCTTGATGGTCGTGGACAATGGGAAGGCCGTGAAGTCACCCTCGAAACCGACTGCTTGTACAATGCAGAAGGATCTGCCAAAGTCGTCATGGGCGATACCATCGTTTACGCTGGTGTCAAGTTCGAACTCCGAACACCATGGCCCGACCGACCAGCACAAGGATCCCTCATGTGCGGGGCCGAACTTCGACCCGTCGCTCACCGAAAGTATGAGCCCGGACCACCTTCCCCGCAATCCATTGAACTTGGCCGTGTGGTCGATCGTGGAATCCGTGAATCTGGTTGCATCGACATGGAAAGTCTGTGCATTGTCCCTGGCGAAAAGGTCTGGGGCGTTATGATCGACATCCACGTGTTGTCAGATGGTGGAAACATCTTCGACGCATGTGGCCTCGCTGCTATTGCTGCTCTGCGAACCGCAGTGGTCCCTGCCGAACGCTTTGACGTCGGTGAAGATTACACATTGAAGGTCAAGGGAACACCAATTATGGCATCATTCACTCGAGTCGGCGGACGCTATGTCTATGACCCGTCCGAAGAAGAAGAATTGGGTGGCGATGAGCGCATTCACATCACCCTAGGCGACGAAGGCCACCTCCACTCCCTGCAAAAGGGATTAAGAGGGGTGTTCACGCCCGCCGAATTTGCAGAGATATTTGGTGTCGCACATCTCCGATGTGTTGAACTCCGAAAACTCGTAGCAAACCAGGAGGGGAACTGATTGGCAAAGCGAACACAGAAAGCAGGCGCAACAGCACGATTCGGAGCACGATATGGTGTATCCGTCCGACGAAACTCCGGCACAGCACTCGCTAAGAAGAGTGCAAAGTACACATGCCCTGTGTGTCAATACCGCAAGGTGACACGCAAGTCCATCGGTATCTGGTCCTGCAGTAAGTGCGACCACACCTTTGCAGGCGGCGCTTGGGAACCATTCACCCGAGCCTCCGATGCAAACAACAGAATTCTACGACGATCCGTTGAAGGCGCTACAACCGCTGATATGGCGTACATCGCCCAACAAGCAGCCATGGACTACGAACGTGCATTGGCAGCAGGCGAAATCACCGAAGAAGAGTGAACAGGGGTCTGTACGGTGAACACCGTGACAGAAACCTGGCGGCTGACCCTTCAGGTTGAGTCGACTTCAAAAGCAAACACAAAAGCTCTTGCGGACGCTTTGACAACAGACATCGATGTCATTTGGAACCCCACGTCGACTAAATTTAGCATCGCCTTTGAGGAATCGAAAGCAAAAGATTCGCGAGCAGTATGGAACACTCGAGTTCGTGGATTGATTGCTGTTGATTCCCTCTTGGCATTGCTCAGTGATTCAAAGCAAGGCGAGCATTCATCTACGCCCAACGCGTGAGGGAACACAATGGACAACATGGAACAACTCCAAGCCGTGGTCGGCGAAGTACAAGCAGCTCGACAACAGGTGGCAAACCTACGCGCTCAAGTCGTGGAATTGGAAACGACCGTTGACTCGGTTCGTAACCAGCCTGCTGAACTCGCACTGCATCAACAAATGGGCGGTGTCCTCGTTGAAGTCGGCGATCGTCCAACACTTCTTAGCGAATTAGAACAAACTTTGGTCACACTCAATGAACATCTCAATCGATTCACTGAAAGGGAAGCCCAGTTGATGGCGACCTATGAAGAGCTACAGGCCGTTCTCAAAGGATCGGAGTGAACATGAACGCCGCTGAGCAAGAGCAACTCCATGCATTCCATGCATGGTTGACTGAAGCTTGTGAACGCGGCCCCGTACCGGTTCTAACAGGAAAAAACGGCGATATGGACACCATTGGTTCCGCCATCGCTCTTTCCGCTTCACACCCTCGGTTGATGGCGTGCGGCATCCATATTGGTCGCACCGCAAAACGGGTTGTCGAGAACCTACAAGCACCGTTTCGTAAAATTGCTGCAGAACGAACATCGTGGCCTGCCGCCATGGGCGGTCTGATCATAGTCGATGCTGCTGCCCCGGGTCAAGTTGGCGTACAATTGCCTGAAGGGGTGCCAATGTGCATCATCGATCACCATGCTACTTCTGATTGGGAACTCAAGGATGGGGACATGAACCTCCAATGGGAAGTCCGGGCCACAACCCAAATCATCGATCGGTATTTGATGGCCTACGCACCGATGGCCCGATCTGATGATGTACGAAAAATGCTCCTCGCAGGGTTGATCACCGACACCGGTCGATTCCGACACGCTGATGCTGGTGCGTTTGAATCCGCACAACATATGCTAACTGATTCAAGCATCGACTACGCCTCTTTCCTCCAGTTTATAGAATCTGAAACGACTTCTCCGAGTGAACGTGGAAGTCTTTTACGGGGACTCTCGAGAGCCAAATCGGTTGAATCGGGCCCCTGGAACATCGTCCACACCTATTCAGGTACGCTCGAAGGTCGACTGGCAGGTATGCTTGTCGGCACAGGGGCTGAAATTGCACTGGTAAGCCGGTTCCGAGACGGCCAGACCCGCCTCACAGCACGCGCTCCACGTTCAAGCACTCAGCAAGGCATCCACCTAGGCCACCTCATGTCTGCCATTGCAGAACGTATTGGTGGGGAGGGCGGTGGCCATGATGGCGCAGCAGGCTGGTCTGGCAACACAGATCGAATTGCTGCTGAGTCCGCCTTCATCGCTCAAGTAGCCATAGCGAAACGTAAGGAGGACCTCTGATGAGTGAGATCAACATGCCAACAGCGCCTGGATACTTCATCTCGAAGTGGCGTGAAGAAGGTCCTGTCAACATTGAGACACTCACCCTTTGGCGAGATGAAATGAACTGGACAAGTTGGCTTCCACTGGCAGAAGCAGCATTGTTCCTCGATGCTGCGGAACTTTTAGCGTTGATTCAAACCGTTCTTTCACCAGCTGAAGAGGCTACATTGAACTTGGTTCGTCGTCGAATGCTCGGCGACCATCGATTAGAAACGGCCATCGATGAAGCATTGGAAATCACCCGTGCAAAAGAAACCAGAGATTTGGCATTAGAAGGCAGGCTCCGTATGGAACGTGGGCTTTCAAAGTACGAACAAGGTGACAATGAGGGTGCCGCAGAAGATCTCGCATGGGCTGAGACAAGGTTGAAATCTGTCGCTAAAGCCAGCAGAGACCATGACCTTTCACTGATCAATAAGGCTGCTTACCATGTCGCTTGCGGCGAATCCTTGATGGCGTTGACGACTTATTCGGAAATCGCAAGAGATGCCGGACACGCTCATGAAACCGTAGCCATTTCTCGCCTTGGTGCCAGCCGAATTCGAGCTGGGCTTGGCCACATGTTTGATGCAGCAAGGCACGCATGGAACGCCCACAATCACGCCATACTGGCACATCAAACACAGATGGCTGTTGAGGCTGGTGCCTTGTTTTTGGATTTCTCAAGTGCTTCGGTCAGTGCAGATGCAGCGCGAATGAAAATCCAAGTGGCTGAGGCAAAACCTCGCAGTGTGGACGATGAGGAACCAACCCTCAGCGTTCATCCAGATGACATTGATGGCGTGTTTGATTGGTGTTGCAAACAACTACCAGATTCAACAGCCGGTGAAGACCGACCCGACTTACGAGCAATGCTAACGTTATCGCATCGTCTTGACCGTTTGGAGACGTTTGACACCCTCTTGCAAAATCCGGATGACATTGAAGATCCAATGCTTGCCGCTATTGCTCAGTCATGCCTTGATGATGAAGTCCTCAAGGAAGCATGGGGCGTTCGTTTGGCGACCCTCACAATGCTTTGAAAGGTGAAGGACTGCAAGTTCTGAAGAGGAAGAAAACTGATTCTTCTGTTGAGGATCAATCCGTGAGGTCACCGTGACCAAATGAAAGGGTTTACCCCTTAATTTAAGTGCGTAGTGCACCATTGGGATAGGTCCATGAATTCATCATACGTCCATTCAATAAGCGGAGGTACACTCGCCCACCAGGCCACCTTGGACACTTTTGTATCAGCGACACACCATTCCTCAGCTTCAGTGGGATCAACCACAACGTGAGCGACCCATCCTTTTGGATAGTAGGTTTTGTTCCAACTTCGAACTTCACCTTTGAGACCGGTTTCTTCAAGCAATTCCCGTAGCATTGCTTCATCAGGCGACTCTCCTGGTTCCACGTGGCCACCAGGAATCTCCCAACCACGCTCTGGATGCTCTACGAACAACACTCGACCGCCTTTTCCCATCGGGGTGCATGCTTCGGTGCGAACCGTGACCCATGCCAAAACAAAAACCGGATCGGTCTGACCCATCGTCAGACCTCAAATGCAAGCTTGGCTTTCTCGACCCACGGTTCAGCCCAGGCTTCGCCTTGGGCAACAAGGCGGCGAGCGAAGAAGAACGCTTCAGAAGCATCGCCGGCGTCCAGTCAGGTGCTTCGAGCCGGGCCAGATCGGGGTCCTTTCTGGACTGCTCGACCGTCCTGAGGCTCCAGGACGGGTGCTGAATCGGGGACGGATGTGGAGATCCGTTGAGGCAGAGGGATTGCATCTGCTGTGAGGAATTCAGAACGCTTTTCGACGGATGGGCGGGTCCACGGGCTGCTGTCTTGTCACCGTCCATTGCTCTGCTTGAGGCGAACAAGGTACTCATCGCGGGGCTGGGTGTGCGGGCGGAGGCTCTGGACGTGGTCGTAGCACGACCAAGCCTCATCGGCTTTCGCCACGGCGTTCAAACAGCCGCCCTCATCTCCATCCAGAGTTCGTGGTTGTTGGGGCGGTGGGCCAAGCAGGTGGCGAGCCAGTTCAATAAAGCGGTCTTCGCGCCCGCTTGAGCGGATGCGTTCCAAGCGCCTTCGCCCGTAGACGATGTTGGCGCGCTTTGGTCGCTGAAATCGAGTCGGCGGCACCGAGCAGCGAAGTCTGCTAAGGCCCCATCCGTAGCCTCGCCTTCACGTGCATCAGAAGCCACCACGCGTCGGGCTGCGAGCGGGTCGTGCCAGGAAGGCCGCCTCCAGCAGTTCGACCACCGACGAGGAGGAAGTCAATCCCCTTGAAGTTGAGCTGACTTGGTCAGCGATCTCGACCAAGCACGACGAAACAGATCCTCGAGCAAAGCAGCCAGATACCATCGCTGTCGCCCAAGAATGAGTTTCAAGTCTGCGAGGCAACGCCAATTCTGTTCGTCTGTGAAATCATGGAGCAGACGCTTGGCGAGCGTTTTGCTCAGCCCATGCCATATTTTCCGCAAAACGGGCTTCGTCCTTTGCAGCCAGACGGGCAAATTTCTGTGCTTGAGAGTTCGATAGCGGATGCCCAAGTTGCGTCGGGGGTGCTGCAACAACGCGGCATTGTCCCCGGACATAGCCTGAACTGAGGAGGTTCACCTAACAAACCTGCGGAAGGTTCGCATCATTGAACCGATTTGAAGCCTTCATGGTCCACGCCCCAAGGCAGGGTTGCATCGAAGCCGACCTTGGAGGTAAGTCCGTCGCTGTCCCTCGAGATGGATCGAGAGAACTGCCTTTTTGGTGGGAGAGAATGATGGTGTCTGTGTCGGGTTGCCAACGAGTTACTTTCGCCCATTCGACACGAACCGGGTCACTGATGTCGATGTCTTCATCAACAATGGTGACCATCTTCATGCTTCGATGGCCGGCCAAGAGCGGCCATGATGGCATTTCTTAGGATCATCTTCGTTCGCTCGGCGAATCTTGACGACGGCCGCGAGCCAGCCGCAACCGCCCTCGGTCATGTGGACGTCGAGGCACTCACAGACTTCGTTGATCGCCGCCTTGATGGTCGGGGCGCGAGGCAGACCCATCAGGGTCTTATGCTCGGCTTCGCCAGGAATCAGGGCGTGGAAGATGGGATGATTGTCGCTGGTGAACGACACCGTCGATTTCAATCACAGGCTCCTGACGAACATCGTCCACGGTACCAGTGATGTCGACGTAAGGCCCTTCGTCGTCGTTTTCGCCGGTGATGCGGCCCCACAGAACATATTCTGCATCAGCTGGAGCGAGCACACCGTTTGGCATGCGGGTTAACCTCAATGGTTTCCCATACAACTTCTCATGCAGTGCTGCGGCGATGGTGAGTTCGTCGATGTTGTCATCGAAGGACATGGCTGCCGCCAAGAGGACAACGGGGTCTGGTGCATTGACGACAACGATGTTGACTTCCCCGCCAGAAGCACGTGCCTTCATGGTCATTGTTCGCAGGTGTCGAGGAACCAGGCGGACAACAAGATGATTGGAATCACGTACGAATTGGCGATGGAACGACATGTTACGAATACCGTTGTCTTCAGCGATGATGACGCTCGCTGAAGAATAGCGGCCACGGTCTTGTGGCCAATGGTGCGGGATCGGGAGAGCAGTTATGTCTACGGATTCCTGGATGTTTTCAAAACACTCAGCCTCTGATGCGTCGACGATGACCGGTTCGCTTGGGTTCTGCATTGCCCAACCGAGGGTGTCGATGTAGGCTTCAGGTGAGATGCCAATGGCTTCACACAATCGATCTCGGGTGAGGATGTTGACTGCCGCTCGCTGACCGGGGGATTCAATCAAATTGTCAAAAACAGTAAGAGCGTGTTTGGACGCTCGAGAATGTTCCCACATTCCATGAATTATGCTTACCGGTGCGGATTCAATTTGGGCGGCACCCAAGTGGTCACGAAACGCCATGGCTCGCCCACGGGCCTTCGCCGCTTGAACCTTCTTTCTCATTCCCATCGTTCAGGTAACGCTTCAGAACAGGGAGAACAGACCCATTCAACCACAATTTAATACCAAAACTCCTCCACAAAGAAATACGCCCCGCAGTCACTCGCAGGGTGGTTATTAAATAGGGGCTTCAAGTCGGCGAATTGCTTGAATGCGGTGATTATCATGGGTAGAGGACTCTTCGCAGGTGCAAAGATGGCAAAAGACCGTCAAAAGTTTAGGTGGTCAGACCGCCGTTACAAGAAGCGTATGCTCAAGCTACGCGCTAGGCACGATCCTCTTCGTGGATCCATTCAAGCCAAAGGCATCGTTATCGAAAAGGTCGGTATCGAAGCCAAGCAACCGAACTCCGGAATCCGCAAGGCAGTCAAGATCTCCTTGATTAAGAACGGAAACAAACTCACCGCTTTCGCTCCCGGCGATGGTGCAATCAACTTCATCGACGAACACGATGAAGTCATGGTCGAAGGTATCGGCGGTCGCATGGGCCGTTCATACGGAGATATTCCTGGTGTCCGCTACAAGGTCATCCAAGTCAACGGTGTTTCGCTCGACGAAATGGTCCGTGGCCGCAAAGAAAAGCCAATCCGCTGAGGTGTCTATTATGTCCGAAACAGAACCAGTCACCGAACCCGTGGAAGAAATAGAAGAAGTCGAAGAAGTTCGACCCATTGCCGGAATCGGCACCCTTGTCTTTGGCAAGTGGGATGCATCTGCCATCACCTGCAAAGATCCTGGTCTCGCACCGTACATCAACCTCACAACCGTCGGCGTTCCTCACACTGGTGGACGCCACGCAAATGCATGGTTTGGAAAAGCAAAGCTCTCCGTTGTTGAGCGCTACATCAACAAACTCATGCGAACCGGTCCATACACTGGAAAGAAGCAAGGCGCTATGAAAGCCTTTGAAACCTCTTTGGACACAATGGAAGCAAAGTCCGGCGAAAACCCATTGCAAACCTTCGTCAATGCTCTTTGCAACGCTGCACCAATGGAAGAAATCACTCGGATCAAGTTCGGAGCTGTCTCTCAACCAAAGGCTGTTGACTCCTCACCTTCACGCCGCCTCGACGTCGCTCTACGCAATCTTGCTAAGGGCGCACAACAAGGTACCCACAAGTCGAAGCGCACCTTGACCAGTTGCATCACCAATGAACTGACAAAGGCAGCCGCTGGTGACGTGACCTCCTACGCTGTGTCGAAGAAGGAAGAATTGGAGCGCATCGCTGCCTCCGCTCGCTGAATAAATCAACGAGGTCAATCCACCGGTACCATACCGGTCACATCAATCGTAGGGTGTCAACTTTGTATGGCATACAGCATTGCTTTCTTCACCTCTGTAGCGAGTCACTTAAGAACCCCATTCAGGTGGCCAAGAACGACGAGAAGTCACGGGTGATTCCATGGGACGAAAGGAAGACAACATCAAGAAGGCCACAGAGGTCATGCACATTTTGCCGCAAATTCGAAATCTGTGCATCGCAGCACACATTGACCACGGAAAGACGACCCTTTCAGACAACCTGATCGCAGGTGCTGGAATGATGTCTACAGAGCTTGCTGGCTCTGCTCGTGTACTCGATTTCGACGAACAAGAATCCGCTCGTGGTATCACAATTAACGCAGCATCTGCTTCGATGGTTCACGCCGTTGAAGGTACAGACTACCTCATCAACCTCATCGATACACCTGGTCACGTTGACTTCGGTGGCGACGTCACACGTGCTATGCGTGCTGTCGACGGATGTTTCATCCTCGCATGTGCTGTTGAAGGGCCAATGCCTCAAACCGAGACCGTGGTTCGCCAGGCTCTCAAAGAAAAGGTACGTCCTGTTCTTTTCATCAACAAGGTCGATCGACTGATCAACGAACTTCAAGTGACTCCAGAAGACATGATGGCTCGTTTCACTGAAACCATCAAGAAAGTCAACCGTTTGATCAAGCAATTCGCTCCTGAAGAATTCAAGAAGGTATGGCAAGTATCCGTCGGTGACGGTACTGTTGCTTTTGGATCAGCCT
>CAJJAV010000026.1 GCA_905182125.1 uncultured Candidatus Poseidoniales archaeon | reverse complement strand
TCTATGAGTTCTTTGGCTAAAAGATATCGTTCTTCTTTGGTTCTGCCATGCACAACAGCAATAGGAGTGATATTTTCAATATTCTGAACACGTTTCAAGAATCCTTTAGCCGATGAAAGAATGAAATGTCTTCTCTTAGCAAATGTATCATCATCAACGTTAGGCCCAACAATATGATCGGGTGAACAAAGAAGATATCTAACATCTGGATTCTTACTTACATGCCTCCGCATATATTCATCAAAAGCCGTTTTCGAGGTAACAAAACCTCCTTTTTTGAATTTAGGGCTAGATTCATTGACATAATGGAAGGCTCCGCAGTCTACAAAAACTGTGTTGATTTCAGGAATTTCTAATTTAATCTTTGAAACTCGATCGCCTACATCCTGCTCAATTTCATAATGAATTTTTTCATCAAAACTTAACGATATCAAAAAATTCTGAGAAATCGATTTCGGAAGAAGTGATCTGACTGACATAATCCTTCGATTATCAGTGTCATCATAATATGCAATCGAGTCAGTATGTGCTAAGGCTGGGAAAAACTGGCTCATAATTTCACCTCATTATAACAGTACACTCTTTTGTTCCACCAAAAAGCGGTCCTCTCAATCCTCTTCCAATCATTTGCTGAATAACTGGTAGATCTTCCGAATTGTGTTTCCTTAAGATTATCACAGTATCTATGGCTGGTGAATCAAAACCTGTTGTTAGAATCATATAATTTAGGAGTACGGTTATTTGCCCATTACGAAAGCGTTCAATTATTCTACGCCTGGTACTAGGAGGAGTGTTGGAATCTAAATGAGCAGATTCCACGCCGCTTATTGATAGGCAAACAGATATTTGTTTTGCTTGAGCAACCGATTCGGTGAAGACGATTATGGATTTACTCCCCGCCATGATTAAACGTTCAATCACACCCAACCCTTCATTCATTCTTACCATCGGAGTTGAATCAGCAGCAAATCTGCATCCGAACTCTTCAGGATTGACATCTATACGCGTTGCTAGAACTTTTTCTTCAGTTAACCGATTTAATGTGTAATCTGGATTACGAATTGCTTCTTCGAATGGAGTAATTAGATTACGATCATACATATTTAGAAGCCTTGAATTGTCTCTCGATTCTCTTCGAAAGGGAGTGGCTGTTAAACCAATAATTTTGCAATGAGGATTTGAGTGGTCAATTTTTCGACTCAATGCCTCATTCCAATCTAACCATCGATGTGCTTCATCGATAATCACAATCTTAGCCGATTCTATTATGGCTTTTGCTATCGGATCTCCTTCTTTCATTCTCTTAGACATTTGTTGATGAGAGGTTACTACAATACCTTCAATCATCAAATCCGAACCATTGTGTGAAACTTCGATTTCTCTACTACCCCAATACCTCCATAATGGAATCATTTCATCGACCATGAATGGTAGTAATGTGGTAAAAGATTCTGCAGCTTGTTCACATAATTCATCACGATCAGCAAGCCATACAATCCCGTTATATTCTCCTGATTTTTGGCTTAAGTATTCGCCAATAGATTGTATTGCTGTTCGCGTTTTTCCGGAACCAGTGGGCATAACTACTAACCCTCTTTTTCCGTCTTCTAGAGACGAAATTATACGGTTCTTCACACTGTTTTGAAAGGGCAATAATGGCAAAGGTTGTCGATAAGGTTGGATCAACTCCATTGGTTGCCTTGGGTCGGAAGAAGGTGAGTTTGCTAAACTAATCGGCAAACGGATTTCATGCAAGAATTTCTTTGGTAGGTTTGAACCTGCTCTCCAATTCATATTACGTACAGCTTCAACCAATTCTGTATCATTTTCGTTCATGGTATTGAAACATCGTATGAGACGTGATTTACTTTCCGGATGTTTAGTAATCTCAAATACCAACAGAAGTTCTCTAACACTTGGTAAAATCAAACTCCTTCTACCAAGACATGATACAAGAAATTTGCCAAGGTGCCCAATAGATAATGCCTCTACTTCTAACGATTTACGTATTTGATTCCTAAAGGAGATCAGTTCGTCTGAATAACGCATATCATTTTCACTACCACCAAATAATAATCTGGATTTAACCCAATCAACAACATCACAATCAAGCATATGTAAGGCCTTACTTAAGCGATAAGAGAGTTGCTCCTCTGGAGTGAATGACGGCATATGATCAACTGTCTGTGAATATTATTGGTTCAGTCATAGCACCTGGTCCACAACCATTCCTTGAAGTTGCTTCAATAGAGATCTTATTGCAGGCTTCTGGTAAATCATGCAAGGTAATAGTTAGGCATCTTACATGCACGCCATCCCTTTTACTCATGGATTCCTTTGGTATCGTCCAAAACTCAGCACCTCTTGGAGTAAAGAACTTCACAGTCCAAGAAATATCTAGGGCATTTGCTGGAAGTTCAGCCTCGATTACGAGATCAGCCATCCCTGGCCAAGAATCCTCACTTACATTTTCCGGCATTGGAGGTGCAGGTGCAGATATCAAACCTTCACCAATAATGGACATTTTACGCTTACTCATCACATCTTCAATGGATCCGCAATAACCTTCTTCGATGGAGTTTAGCATCCACAACCCTAAGTGACGAATGTTTGTATTATTACGGCCTTTCAGTTGACTTTCGTGTAAGGATGGGCTTCTCCAATCCACTGTCTTAAGCGGCGAAAGGAAACGTTGGAAAGTGTTCATTGGAATTGGTCTCTCAACCTTTTCACTTTCAGTAATCATCTTGACAACTTCCGGGAACAAATTAAGAAGCACCAAAAAGGGACCATCAAACTGTAAAAATGGTTTTTTCTTATTTGCTCCGACCTCCCAGCGTGGCATATTGTCAATCCAGTCGTACATACTCGCAACATTTTCAAATGCTTTGAAAAAATTGTAAATTTCATCGGGTGCAAAATCATCAGTTGAAACATCGGAATAGATTCCATTTCGATAATACTTAGAAGTAGAGCCGACCCAATTCTTGGAGTTTACAACATAATGGTGGGCTCGCCTAGCCCGATTAGCAGGTCTTTGAAACTCAATCATATTGTACAGGGAGCTGTCTCTAGCAGATGCCATGTGCAAGGCTAGTTCGTATGCACGTCTTTGTGGACGGCTATCCACCGTAGGTTCACCTTTTGCATCATATGAATAATCTGATGTTCTTGAGGTACCTTTCATTCCGAATTTATACCTGAGATAGATTTGATGTAAGTCATCAATGGGGACACTCATAGTATTAATTTCAGTGAATACTTTGGCAACCAATCGCTCTGTTTCTTCAGGATTATCGCCTTTTCTTGAAACGATTAGTACGTAAGGAATAGGCATATTTGTACCACGCTCACTTGCTCCAAAACCTCTTACGCGATGCTGTCCATCGATGATCCAAAGAGGTCGTGTATCTGTATTCTTAGGTTTTGGAACATAATCGGTCCAGCCATCAGATCTTTTGGATAAGAATGAGAAATCAATTTTAATCTCGCCCTTTCCGTTCAACGGTTTTATTTCACTAACGTGATCGTTAGTCAAATCAAGGTACAGTAATACAGGATTGAATATGTAGCTGTCTTCGGCATTGGCAAAATCTCGAATCGCCAATACTCGTTTTTGATTGACGACGCGTTGCCATTCCTTGTTGCTCATTAGCCCCTCTAACAATTTTCTTCCGAAATCTGCTGATTCCATAGAGGGGTCAATCCAAGGCACCATGGATATCGCATCAAGTTCCGCCGCAGTAGCATGGCCAATGTACATTTTTTGGACGCCTTGTTCAACAGCAGAAACATCAAGAATTATCGGATCCAACTCATCAGGGTGTGAATAATGGTGCTGAATAAGAGAACTAGAAGAGAGTAATCGTGATGATTTTAACGCTTTTCCGCCATATCCGACTGCGTTTCCATTAGAGTCTGTGAGGTCGACATCGTCATCTCTCCAACAATGCCAACTGTCCTGTTTTCCATCCGGTTGTAGTTGTATGAAATCATTCCATAACTCTCCAGATTCAGAGGGTGAGGGAAGAGTTGCTGCTGCATTATGCTTGATCTGCATAGCCTCAAACTTCTTAATCAAATCAGGAATAATTTCTTCTGCTGTCTCCATAGCATCAAGATCAACCCACCTGGTGTTTTTCTCATTGGTGAGTTTATCCAAACACCAATTTGCAAATCCATCTAAATCGTGGCTGTCTTCAAGTTTATATCTTTCACTCATATTATCACATCGTTAAACGGGGCACTGCATTGTAATCCTTGTCAACATCTTAACTAATGGCTGCCTGCAGTTGTGCCTCCGCTTACAACACTGGTAGGGTTACTACATACTTAAGTAAAACCGCTTAGAAATTTCTAAGCGAATGCGATTACTGAATTTTAATTCGTCGCAGGGTCACGCGATACTATCCGAGATACTTGTTTGTGAGCCCATTTCCTCCACGCTTGGTTGGAACGCCACAGATGTTCAGTTCTCTTGCAATCTCTGAGACTTTGATGCCGTCTTCATGGTGTCTGACATTGATGTATTCAATCCAATACTGCTCATCCTCATTCTCAATGAAATTGTTGTCCTTATCCGCATCCCATCCATACTTGTCATAGGTGAAACGTCTTCCTGTATCCTTGAGATGTTGCAGCGCCATCGTGGTTCGCTCGCTGATGATGTTGCGCTCCATTTCACCGAATCCTGCAAGCATCGTCAGCATCATTTTGCCCATTGCCGTTGACAAATCAAGCGGCATTCCGCCTGATTCACAGAGCTGAATTCCTACGCCTTGTTTCTCTAATTCTTCAACCGTAGCAAGGCAATCGAGGGTGTTGCGGAATAATCGGTCCATTCTGTAAGCAATTATCTGCTTGATTTTGTGCTTAGCGATGAACGCCTTCATCTGCTTACCAGCAGGTCTTGACCACAGTGGAGTTTTGGCACTGACTCCACTATCAATGAAAATGTGGGTATTTGGAAGCAGAAAATTCTGATATTGTGCGTGAAGTTTGCCTCTCGCAATCTGCGCTTTGAGGCTTACACCTTGGTTGGCTTGGCGGAGCTGTTGAAACTCGAATATAGAGAACGCACGGTTCTGCTTGGGTCTGCTTGCTCATCGTCCCATATGTTACACCTTTGCTATATACGCTCACGCGCTTCTGACTTCCATTGACAATCGGGCTGTGTGTCCTTGTCATTCTGCTTGCAGAAGCAGAAGTAAAAGTGGATTTTCGGGTTGCTATATGGTCGGCCATACTGCACAGTCTGTCCCTCATTGGAACCAATCAAGACTCTATAAGAGAGCATGAGAACCAAGAACCATGAGAAGGATCCTGCTGCCTCTTCTTCTCGTGATTTTATTCAGCATGAACGTTCAAGCAGAGACCTACAAGATCTCTGGTCGAGCCAGTTACGCAGACGACACACCTGTAGCTCTGCAGTACATTTCTGTTGAATGTGAACAAGGTGTCATCGATTGCTACCAGTACCGAGGTACAAACGCCATCACTGACGTCTATGGCTATTTTACCATCCTCATGGAAGCCAAAAGTGAAGACAATCATGTCGAGGTCCAATTGACCTTACGCGGTGAAAACTTCACCCATACAATCGATTTAGAGAAGCATCAAAATTCGAGTGACGATCGGGTGTACCAAGACCTTCAGCTTCAACAAAACCCTCCACCTTCAGGAGTTTTGATGGGGCTTAGTTGCGCGGTTTTGGTGTTTGCCCTTGCCTTTATCTCAGTTCTGGCCAAGACTCGACGAAGGCTGTCCACCAGGGATGGGCGGTTGGAATTCAGAGGGTACAAACAAGCAAGACAACTTCAATGTTCAATATGCAACGAAATGATTCTTCAGCACCAATTGGTCAAGCATTTGGTTGTTGACCACGACATGGAAGCAGTTGATGCTGGGAAACTGACTGGAAAGATCATGCGGCGTATATGGTCCGAAGAGGAATGAGAAGCACTCGTAACGGATACTGATAATTTCGCACATCGGCGAATTTAAAACCCCTTTCCAGATGGGAAAGTTATGTCGATCATCGAAGCATACAACGAAGCCTGGGACACCGCAAACGCCGAAGCACTCGATGAAGATCATTCACGATGATTTCGTCTTCAACCCTCACGTCGGCGGGCACACCATGAGTAAATCCGATATGATGGGGTTCATCAACAGCGGCAGCAGCCCCACCTCTGAACACAACAGAATTCTTTTCGAAAACGATGAAGTCGGCGTTGCTCACTCTATTGTTCACTTTGCAAACGATTCCGACTCTGAAGCCGTGATGGCCTTCATGCGCTTCAAAGACGGTCAAATCATTCTCATGGAAACCGGTGCTACACCACTTTCTGAGGATTACAAACTCGTCGGTAGCGAGTGAACATCAACTCAAGGAAGCCTAGTGCTTCCAAGCGCCTAAATCACCTTTGAGGTGAAGGGCTCGAAACCTGATGCGCTACGGCTACGAGTTGCCTCATGACAAAAATTATTTCTTCCGCATTCATGTCTATACCATGGATTTGAGCCTCGACCATTGTGTCTGTGATTTGCAGTGCCGCTGTTTTCATCATTGCCTGTTGAGCGTTGTAGATCGCTACCTTTCGTTGAGGCGTGAGGAACTGGTAAACGGCATTGGGATCCATCGCACTTATTTTGAACATTTTATCAAAGACCTCATCGTTGATTTGGATGTCCTTGCCGACAAGGTCAAATAAAGAGGTTAAATTTGAAAATTCCGGTTCAATTTTGAGTCCGATGTTGAGGGTCCTTGGGAGGTGAACTTCCAATCTCGTGTAATTGCTTTTGTTGCTGCCCACCCTTCTTTTCGATTTCCTCACCCAAATCAGACAGCCAAATGGAGGGATTTGGCCAACCAGAACCGAGGTCCCACGGAGCTTGAAAAGTCGGCGATAAGGGGCGCTTTGTGAAGAGGGGAGGCACTGAAACTGGAGAGCAGGAGCCAAATTGACCATCCTGCCGTTTATTATGCTCTTCCCGTACCGTATGATGGCGTAAACCAGCATAAGGGGGAGGAGCGGCGACATGAAAATTCCACACAACACAAATATATTCGCCAACTGCGCCACACTCAAATGCTACGAGAAGGCTGTGGGTTTTGGTCTTGATTGCTGATTGGCATCAAAGTTCAGTGATGTCGTTGCGCTCAGTGGAGATCCCAAACGCCTTCTCGGCTTCTGCATAGACCGCACCGTCGATGGTGCCTTCTCGAACCAATGAGGAAAGGGCTGCAAGCGCAATCGCCTTGCCGTCAATTTCGAAGAATCGACGCAGGGCCTCTCGGGTGTCCGAGCGGCCAAAGCCGTCGGTGCCGAGCACGGTGAAGTGTCCACCAACCCACTGCCTGATCATGTCAGGCACAGCCGCCATGTTATCAGAAACAGCAATCACAGGCACGTTGCCATTACCGAGCACTTGCTCAACCCAAGGTTGCTTAGCATCCTCGGTTGGGTGAAGTCTGTTGTATCGGTCGCAGGCCAATCCTTCTCGGCGCAATTCCCCGTAGGAGGTTACGGAATAGATCTCAGAGCGGACGCCCAAGGCTTGGAGCTTCTCAACGGCGTCCAAAAGCTGGACCATGATTGGCCCTGAGCCGAGCAATCGAACAATTGGTCCCTCGCCCTTTGGTGCTCCTCGAAGCAGGTAGAGGCCTCGAATGATGCCTTCATCGACGCCTTCTGGCTTCGGAGGCATTGGATAATTCTCGTTGTAGACGGCGATGTAGTGGATGACATCCATGTCTTGGGCGTACATCTCATCGATGCCGTGGCGAATAATGGTGGCCAGTTCGTAAGCGAACGCAGGATCCCATGCTCGCACGGCAGGGTTGGTGTGGGCCATCAACAGGGAGTGGCCGTCTTGGTGTTGGAGACCTTCTCCATTGAGGGTGGTACGTCCAGAGGTTGCACCCATCAGGAACCCGCGGGCGCGCTGATCTGCTGCCGACCAGATGAGGTCAGCCACGCGCTGGAATCCGAACATCGAATAGAAGGTGTAGAATGGAACGGTTGGGTAGTGATGGGTGGCAAATGAGGTTGCAGAGGCGATGAACGTCGAGGTTGCTCCTGCTTCATTGATGCCCTCTTCCAAGAGTTGGCCTTTGGCTGATTCTTTGTACTTCATCAGCACCTTGTGGTCGACCGGTTTGTACAACTGGCCTTCAGGGTGGTAAATGCCGAATTCTGCAAACAAGGGATCCATACCGAAGGTGCGGGCCTCATCAGGAATGATTGGAACGATGCGCTCACCGAATTCTTTGTCCTTCATCAAGGCGCGTAAAATACGCACAAAAGCCATGGTGGTCGAGATTTGCATTTTTCCTTTTGTGCCTTCATCGAACTCGCCGTAGGTGGCTTCACCTGGCAGGCTAAGATCGAACTTGGGCACGGAGCGGCTTGGCATGAAACCGTCCATAGCACCTCGGCGTTGCTTGGCGTAAGCCACCAGTTCAGGAACATCTTCAGGCATGACGTAAGGATAGTTCTCAAGGTCTTCATCTGAAAACGACAAGCCAATATCGTCGCGCATGTACTGAATGCTTTCCATTCCTGCTTTCTTCTTTTGATGGGTGGTGTTTCGACCTGCAAAGGCAGGACCAAGGCCGTATCCTTTGATGGTGCGCATGAGCACAACGGTTGGCTGGCCCTTGTGGGCGGTTGCTTGAGCGTAGGCTGCGTGGAGTTTGATGAAGTCGTGACCGCCAACATCAGCGCACAAATCGACGAGCTCTTCATCGCTCAGGTGAGCGACCAAGGCTGCAAGTCCTTCCGAGTTGAACAAGTCCTTCCGGATGATCTCGCCGTCGGCGGTCATGATGCGTTGCTCATCACCGTCGACGAGTGAATCGAGGCGTGCTGCGAGCAGACCGTTGGTGTCACTGGCAAACAATGGATCCCAACTGCTGCCCCAGAGCACCTTGATGACGTTCCAGCCAGCACCGCGGAAGCGGCCTTCGAGTTCCTGGACGATCTTGGAATTGCCTCGGACCGGTCCGTCGAGTCGCTGCAGGTTGCAATTCATCGTCATCACGATGTTGTCGAGGCCTTCTCGGCCTGCCAGGGAAAGTTGAGACAGTGATTCAGGTTCATCAGATTCTCCATCGCCCATCGTGTACCAGACGCGCGAGTTGATGGTTGAAACCAAGCCACGGTCTTCGAGGTAGCGGTTGAATCGAGCCTGATGAATCGCAGTCATGGCACCAAGGCCCATGCTGACGGTTGGGAATTCCCAGAATTCAGGCATCAACCGTGGATGCGGGTAGGAAGACAGCCCTTTGCCACCGGTTTCTTGTCGGAACGCCTCCATTTGTTCATGGGTCAACCGACCTTCAAGCCAAGCCCGGGCATAGATACCGGGCGAAGCATGACCTTGCCAATACAGGTGATCGCCTTGGCCTGCGCCATCTTTTCCGCGGAAGAAGTGGTTAAACCCGATTTCCCAAGCGTGGGAGGCTGAGGCATAGGTCGAGATGTGGCCGCCAATGCCTTCGAAGTATTTGTTGCCACGTGTCACCATCATCATTGCGTTCCAGCGAATGACGCCGTGGAGTCGCTTTTCCAAATCCAAATCGCCAGGATAGGTTCCTTGTTGATCGGGGTGAAGGGTGTTCATGTAAGGGGTGTTGACGACATCGATTTCGACGCCAGCATCTCGAGCAGCATCCACTGTGGAGAGCAATAAACGACGAGCTTCTTCTTCGCCAATTTGATTGCGAACAGCCAAAATTGAGTCGATCCATTCCTGTGTTGCCACAGGGTCTGGGTCAGGCAGCGTACCTCGAACACCAAAACGCATCTCATGCTCCTCCTTACCACCCCCTCCAACCCCGGGGTTTTCAACCCCTCGCCCCGGAGGAGACACAAAATCTGCGATGAAGTCGGTTTTTGAGGTTGAAAAACAGCCTCTGGCTCTCTATACATCGTTTCTGACATGTCGTTTTCAAGAAATACCAGCAGAAGAGATAAAGACCGAAACGGTAGGGCCGAAGATATGTCCGTTCAGGCTATGGTACAAACGATGATTGATGATTTGACTGCTGCTCTTGCTGATGCTGTGAAGCACGACAAGGGTAACGCCGCTGCTGGCACCCGTGTTCGCAAGGCTATGCAAACCGCAAAGTCCGCTGCACAAGATGTGCGCGCACAAGTTCAGGCCGACAAGAACGATTGAGGTCAAGTGCGCGTTAAAACGCGCCACTCGCCTCCGCCGTTGAGAAGATCTGCTTCTCCACTTGAGTCAACAACCCATCCTGTGGGAACGTTATCAACATCTGGTGAAAGCACGACCACCTTCACATGCGAAAGGTTCTGCTCCAAGTCGTCAACCCAGTTGACGTCCATCGAACGCCAATGACCAGTGAGGTTGTTTTCTTCCGCATTCAGCGGTTCGTAGAAGGTGTAGAACCAATGCATTCCAAGGGTCGCTTCTGAAACAAAGAGGAAATGATCGCCCTCGTCGAGAGGCATTGATTCTGCTGCATCATCAGTCCACGTTGTTTGACCATGGATGCTTGCCAGCAAGGTGACTGGAAGAAGGAACAGAAGGGTAACTGCGATTGCCTTCGCCGTACCTTGCGGTGCGTCAAGTGAAGGAACGTTTGCTTCGAGATTCAAATGCTTCAACAGCATCACGCAGGGAATGAACAGCAACGTCACATATCGACCGTTGTTGCCCATCGTCCAAATTACTCCTGGCCAAGAAGAGCCCCAAAGCACGGATTCAAAGGTCCAAAGTGCTGCAATGTAGAACACCAAAGCGGCCATGGCAGCAGAAATCATGGCGACCATCGTGGCCATCTTTGGATCGTTTATCTCCTTGAGAGCGCCAAGCGCTGGGCGAACGAGAGGCCACAACACCATTCCGAACAGCATGAAGACCACAATGGCATCGAACACTGCAAACCCCACAGCTGATGCATACCTGAGGGGGTAGTCAACCATGATGCCAAGGGTCGGTGAAGCTTCGAAGCCACCGACCAAGAGCATGAACAACGCCGTAACACTCAATGCCACAACACCAGAAGTCAGCGGTTTTCGGGTCCAAGCCAAGCGAGGATCGTCGTGGCTTTGTGCTGAATACCATGCAGCAGCAAGACCGCCCAAGAGGCAACCGATGAGACCAACAGTTGACGGGTCCACCATACCTTTGGCATAGGGGATGCACATCAGCACCCATCCACCAATCAACCCCTGAAGCACGCGCATTCGTTGCGACCAGAGACCACAGAACAGGACGAACGCAAGGGCGAACAGCAAAGCAAAGTACACTTCCTCATAGCCACGTCCAACTGAAAAAATAAGAGCGGGTGAAAGCGACAGTACCGCAGCAGACCGAACACCAACCGAGCGGTGAACATACGCAATCAATCCAAAGAAGACAACGAGGGCTGTGGCTTTAATCGAAGCTTCTGAGCCCGAATACACGGGCAGAACAAAACGCTCACCAGCATCGTTCGGATCGCTGAAACCAGCCACTTCAGGGCGCACATCGCCCCATGGAAGACCACCTGATTCATCAACGGCCATTTTGACATGGGTATCGTAGCCCAGGTCGCTTGTGAAGCAAACGAGCAGGTTCAGAACAAGCCCGAGAATGAGCAACCCTTTCCATGTGCGGTCGTCATCGAAATCAAACAGCACCATACGGCGTGGTTGTGGGGGTGAGGTTCAACCCTTTCGGACACTTGGCCCCAACATGAGCGGAATATTGCAGGGTGTCAAAGTCGTCGACGTCTCGAGGATCCTCGCCGGACCATACGCCACACAAATGCTCGCTGACCTTGGTGCCGAAGTGATCAAAATCGAGGCACCGTGGGGCGATGACACGCGCCGATGGGGGCCGCCTTTTACCAAGGGATTCGATGGAAAAGAAATCGCTGCGTACTTTTTGTCATGCAACCGCAACAAGACAATTGTCAACTTCGACCTCAAACAGGACGCTGCCTCGGTGCGGGCGATGATCGAAACCGCTGATGTGGTGGTTGAAAATTTCAAGCCCGGAACGCTTGAACGCCTGCTTGGACCATTGCCTGCCCATGTCATCGTGTGCTCGATCTCCGCCTACGGTGCCACTGGACCCCGACGAGATGAACCCGGCTATGATGTGGCTCTGCAAGCCCGTTCTGGCATCATGAGCATCACTGGTGAAGCGCAAGGCGCACCGGTGAAGGTCGGCGTCGCATGGATCGACGTCATCACTGGGCTCAACGCAGCCAACGCCATCCTTGCTGCACTGTTCAAGAAAGAACGAACTGGTGAAGTGATGCGGATTGATCTTTCACTGTGGGATTGCGCCATTGCCGCACTTGTCAATCAAGCCCACAACGCCATGGCGAGTGGAACCAATCCCGTCGCCATGGGTTCAGCACATCCAAACCTCGTACCTTACCGTGCGTTTGAAGCGAAAGACGGTTGGTTTGTGCTCGGTGTTGGCTCGGATGCACAATGGGCGACTGTTGTGGAACGACTGGCGCTCACTGAAGCGGCAACTCAACCCGAGTGGGCCACGAACAAGGGGCGCGTGCTTGACCGAGAAGGTGTTGAATCCTGTGTGGCAAAAGTCATCCAACAGCACCCTCGCGAGGCATTAGAACGCCTGCTCGATGGCGTGCCATGCGCTCCTGTGAACACCGTATTGGAAGCCTTGGCTGACCCTCAAAGCGTGGCGCGTGGAGCAGTTACGCAACACATGGGTGTTGATGTCTTAGCAAGCCCATTGCGGTTTATGACCACTCAGAACGAAAACAGCGATGTCTGACCGCCTTCTCGAATGAGCCCGACTTCCCTTAACTTGTCAAAGGCGTTGTCCATTCGACGTTGACTGAATTGACGTTCAACTTGTAAAAATTGTATTAGCCCCTTGGTGTCGACTTGTCCAGGCTCCAGATCAGCATCGGCGACCTCGTGAGCTGGATGGTCGTGGAAAATTGAACGGATTTCGTCAAGACGCTCGGGCACTTCCTTTTCCTTAGCTTCGCAAATAGCCTCGATGGTGCCGTGAGTTTTGATCAACTTCATGCCGGTTTTAGGACCGATGCCTTTGATGCCCGGGTGGAAATCTGTACCGATCATAATGGCCAAATCAATCAGTTGTTCTCGGCTCAATTCGTTCGCAACAAGCACTTCATCCAACAAGATCTTCTGGGCTTGAACGACGCGACCGTGTTGCTTTGATCCATGGCTCATCAAGTTGCGAACCAGGAACGGCGTGCCGTACAGCAGGGCGTCCCAGTCTTGGGTTGCCACCACATCGAGTTGACCTTTTGCAGCCATCACAGCAGCTTGGCCTTCACCTTCTGCCTTGGCATCAACCCAAGGTACGCCAAGCAAATCAAGCAAGTGTTTGGTTTCAGCAACCATCTCTGGAGAATAATGCATGATCCGTTGGGCCATCTTCTGTGCAAGTGGGAAATCTCCCACGGCAAGTGCTTCTTTGTGGATTCGTTCGGCTTCGACGCGCCGTGCACGCCGTTGAGCGATTTCATCTGCTTTCAATTCTGGAGCGGTTCCGTCAAACACATACACAGGTTTGATACCGGCAGCGAGAAGGGTTGTGGTTCGGTTCAGAAAGCCCATGAGATGGGACACAACTTTACCGTTTTCTGCCCGTAATGGTCCACCGTCACCCTGAGGGGATCGGTCGCGCATCGTGGTGAGAAACTGGAAGGCGGTCAAGAAAGCGTCAACGCCGACGCGCTTTCCAGCAAGAGTGTTCAGATCGATGGTCTCTGGTGCTGTGATGTCTCGAAGGTTGCAGCCCATGAATTTCACATTGGGTACGGGTATGTGGTTGTTCGCATGCGAACCCGTCAAGAAGTCGGGGCGCAAGCGCCAGTCATGGCGAGGCATGTGGCGTGTTTGCGGGGGTGGCACCCTGCGCTTGCTCGTGCTGAACTTGCTTCGTTGCTGCCCGAACTCGAAACCGAGCGACTCGAGGGGCGACGACTGATGCGCCTCGATGGTGATGCTACAGAAAGCGTTCTCAGCCAAGCAGTGGCGGTTTCCAGTGGGTGCCAAGCCATCCTCTGCAACGCTCTTTTGTGGACCCATCAAGGCTCGGATTCGATGGATGCCTTCATCGCAGCAGTCATTGAACATGTTCAGGCTCATCCGCAAAACGGCACCGTGGCCGTACGCGCTTGGCGTCATGAAGGCCGAATCGAAGGCGTCGGACCAAGTCAGTTGGCACAGCGCATCGGTGGACGCTTGAGCGACGCAGGCTATGCCATTGATCTCGATGCGCCCGACCATCGCTTTGGCGTTGTGATCGACGCCAGTTCGAACACCATTGCTTGTGGATGGATGGTTGGGTTCGGAGATGAATCCGACGGAATTGCAACGCGAAGGGCTGCTGAACGCCCGTTTTTCAAACCCGTCAGCCTCGATCCACGTCTTGCTCGTTTGGCAGTCAACATCGCATCGGGCCCGGTTCACACCGGAACCACGCTTGACATGATGACCGGCACTGGTGGTTTTCTGATTGAAGCAGCGCTGTCTGGGCGCAGGGTTGTTGGTCTGGATCTGGATGAGATGATGGTCGAGGGCACGCAAGAAAACCTAGCATGGGCACTCAATGAAGCAGGGCATACTGATCATCTGGCCACGGTTTGTCAAGGCGATTCGACACACCTAAGCGCCGCACTGCCACAGGGTTGTGGTCCTGTTTCAGGGTTCGTTCTCGACCCACCCTATGGGCGGAATTCACAGGGCTCTTTGGCTCCAATGAAGCTGCTTGAAAGCGTGCTTATGAGCGCTCAGGAAGTCGCAGACAGCAACGCAGGGTTGGTCTTGATCCTCCCGATTCATCCAATGGGCGAACGTCCTGACGCACCTCTGATGGATGAGGAAATGGTCAACCTGTTGCACGGTGAATGGCCTGATGTCGAACAAGCGCTCAGCCTCTCCGGCTGGAGTGTTCAAGGCCGATGGATTGAGCACGTGCACGCAAGTTTAGGCCGACTCATACTTCACGCAACAGTTGTTCTTCGAGATTGAGCAACGTGATTGCATCCTCTTCTGTTGGTTCAGGGAATTGAGCACGATGAGGGCAGCCCTCGTCCAAAATCGCTTCATCCTCATCGTTGAGTACGTTGGGATAGGTTCTGCAACCCCGGGGCCGTACCTCGTAAACAGAGCACATGCCTTCAGCATTGACGTCGGAAGATGATGTCAGAAGAAACACACATGCACGCGTGGTTTCATCGTTCAGCAAAGTAAGCACGCCGTTGTTTTTCCATGTGAAGGCGTCAACCTCCATGCCAGTCCGGCGTGAAAGAAGGGCCCCTTCTGCCTTTGTGAGGGGCATCGTGGTCTCTCTGCAACACGCAGAACACCCCGTTGGTATGCACGGAAGTGAGCGCCCCATGTCCGTTGTAAACGACCCGCCTTATTCAAGAAGGGTGGCTAACTCGGGTGGTTTGGGGCGATTAGGGTAGCCTGGATATCCTGTCGGGCTTCGAACCCGACGACGCGGGTTCGAATCCTGCATCGCCCACTCTTCGTGAGGGCCGCAAATTGCGGGTTCTGTACCACTTAAATTATTCAGAACATCGTTGAATCAGCGCGACCAATGTTGGACGACTTCTTCGCCCCATTGTTCGTCATCAAACCGTTGTAATCCCATTGCTGTAAGCAAGGCTTCATCGATGTTAGCGCTCACTGGTTGGGCGTGTTCAACCCCGCTTTGAACCAAGAAGAATTCGTCGACAAGGCCGTCTTCAAGGAAAGCGTGAATCGTTGCAGGACCGCCTTCAACAAGGATGCGCTGTATGTCGCGATCGCCCAGTTGATTGAGCAGGGGCCCAAGACCTCTGAAGGTCGAGGTGATGTGGAGGGTTTCCTCTCCATCGTTGAGCAAGGTTGACTCGCTTGGGACCCGGTCGTTCGGATCGAGGATGATTCGCAATGGTTGGCGTTCAACATCAATCCGGCGTACCGTGAGTGAAGGGTTATCTCGAACAACGGTTTCGGCACCAACCAAAACTGCGTCACATTCCATACGAAGTTGGTGGACCTCATCGAGGCATGCTTCTGAAGTGAAGCGTTGTGAGGCTCCAGATCGGTCGTCAACCGAACCATTGCGGTCAACTGCAAGTTTGACCGTGACCATTGGGCGGCGGTGAGCACACCAGTGCATGAACGCCCGCATCTGCGCTCCAGCCTCAGCCTCAAGCAGGCCTTGACGGACCTTGATTCCTGCTCGCTCAAGCACCTGTATTCCCGCACCTCGTACGGTTGGATTGGGATCTAAATGGGCGACAATCACTTCTTTGATGCCCGCCCACATCAGTGCCTCGGTGCATGGAGGTGTTCTGCCGAAATGGTTGCAAGGCTCAAGCGTAACGTACGCGGTGGCTCCGTTCGAGGAAAAACCGTTCTTTTCAGCGTCGTGAATGGCCATTTGCTCAGCGTGAAGGCCTCCGAGATGGTCGTGCCATCCTTCAGCGATCACGTTTCTGTCTTTGACCAGAACACAGCCAACAAGCGGGTTCGGGCTCACTCGGCCCCTGCCCCGTTCAGCAACGTCCAGGGCTCGTTGCATGAACCCCTGTTCCTCGTCACTCCACACTGTGGCCATGCTCTGTCCACACGGCTGGGGTTCAAGACATCTTGCATACTTCTGCGAACCCTTTGTGGTTGAACAGGCTACTGCGCCGTTATAATGGTTTTAGAATTCCATTTATGCAGCATGACTCAATTCCTACCCACCTTACATTCGACCCCGGATGGCGTTCATCGGAGAAGGTTTCAAACGCTTGTTGGTTCTGTTCAATCCATGCCCTCCGATGAAAACGCTGAGCGCCCCACCCCCCTCGACTTCCAACCAGATCAATCGTCAAAGATGAAGAAAGGGGTGCATAAGCCTCATTATGCACCTGTCTTCACTCAAAAATCAAAAAAAGGAAAAGCGACAAAGCGTGTTCATATGCTGGTGAACCCTTATTCTGGGAAGAAAAAAGGACGCCAAACCGCAGAGTTAGCAAAATCCCTTTTGGAAGCCCAGGGAGTCGAAGTGAACATTCACTTTTCGACCTACAGCGGCCACCTGATTGAAATCGCATCCGAAATTAAAGCAAAGGCCAGTGATGTTTTTGCTGTTGTAGGTGGCGATGGAAGTCTCTCTGAAGTGATCACAGGACGCATGCAAGCAACCTCGGAAAAAGATGAATTGTTTGGGTTGATTCCTGCTGGCACTGGAAATTCCATGGCCGCCGACTTAGCGATCGGTACAACCGAAGAGGCCGTCACCCACATTTTGCAAGGACGCCATCAAGCGCTCGATTTAGCGAAGGTCGAGATGGGCAACGGTTTGCCGGGGGCTGTTGAAGGCACCACAACCCGCTACAGCCACAACCTTGTGACGTGGGGTCTCGGTGTCGACTCAACCCTTAAGGCAGAAAAAATGCGCTGGATGGGCCCGATTCGATACGATGTTGGCATTGTGATGGCCATCATGGCTAACAACCGACGCCAAGCCACATTGTGCGTTGATGGTGTGGAAATGAAAGATGATTACACACTCTTTTTGATCCAGAACAGCCAAACTGGAGGATCTTTGCTGCCCTTAGCACCTGGAGCTTCCCTCGATGATGGCATCATGGACATTGGCATCCTCAAGAAGATGACCCGTCGAGATGTGTTCAAGGCCTTTGGCATGCTCAAAGCAGAAGGGCGCCATGTGTTCCATCCGCGAGTGGATTACCATCGCTTTACCACGCTGTCGATTGAAACGCCCGAGCCAAGTGCAATCAACGTCGACGGGGAAAACATTGGATCAACACCCCTGTCGATGAAGGTCCTTCCCAGAGCAGTCCGAGTGTGTGTACCCGGGTCAGAATGAGAAATCTGAGAAGTCTTCCTCTTCTTCGAAGGTCGCCTTCTTTGCTGGCGTTGGTGCTGGTTCTTCGCGAGCAACTGGCTCTTCAGTCGCAGGTGCTGCAACGGCTGCTTTGCGCTTTCGAACCGCTTTCTTCTTGGTTGCCGGCTTAGGCTCCGGCGTCGAGGACCTCGAAGGGGCAACACTGGTGAAGTGGCCCCGCGGTTCAGGGTCAGGTTGTGTCGAGACGACGCTTGTTGGAGCGCTGCTGGAACGTGTTGGTGGAACGAAAACATTGCTGGCTGTGGTCGGTGTGCTCACAGATGGAACCGAAGAGGACTGTTGGCTAGCGGTGTCCACCATCTCCTTTGCAGCCTCTGTTACGACTACAGATGAGCCACCACTGGAGGAACCAACTGGAGACGAGTCTGAATCATCGCTCGACAAAATACTGTCGAGATCAAAACCTGCAAGTGCGCTCTCCTTTGATTTCTTCTCGGTCTTAGGCATCTCTTTGCGAGCTTTTGAACGTTGTTCAGCCTGACGTTCTTTGGGAGAAACCATGCCTGTGGCTTTGGCCTTCTTGACGTCTTGCTTGACTTTCTTGACCTGGGCAATTCCTGCTTTACCAAGAAGGATCTTCATGGTGTTCTGAGCCCCTTTCATAACGAACATCTTCGAGAGAATAAACGCGCCAACTGCCCCACCAAGGCCGACGACGAAGAACATCGTGACAAAGCCGGTGCGCCCGAGAATTGGCACATCGCCGTGCACCCATTCATCATCTGCTTCCCCGTTTGAAGTCACACTTGCGCCATCGAGTTTGATACCGGTGACCATAACAAACAACTGTTCGCGGTTTTGGTTTCCAACATCAAGTGTGCAGTCATCGCTGACCGTTTGAATGGAGTGGTAGCCGTAAGCGTTGCTGGCGTTGCTTGAGACCAAGTAGCCTTGAATGGTGACAGGTTGATGCCATTCACCGAGCGAAAGCATGCCATCTTGGATGTGTTCGGTGGTTGGGATCAAAGCGAGGATGTACCAACGGGTGTCTTCATCGGCATCAATTTCGTCCAAATCAACGGATCCTGCCCCTGTTTGTGGGTTAAGTGGATCGTTCCAATCCTTCAGGTCGACCCGGGCGCCTTCGCCCTCGATGGTCTCGGCTGCTTGACTGAACGACATCGAATTGATGGCAACGCTCGTCGTGACACTGAGACCGATGTTCTTGACCTGGTCTGTGTGTGAAGCGTACAGTTGACTTGCAGCGAGGAACCCTGTGAATTTAACGGGCATCGTCTTGTTGGTTCCAAGGTCTTCTTCACCGGGCGAGCATCCAACGGCTTGGAGATCGTCCATGCTGGATGACTCTGGGCCAAGGGTGCTGGTAAAACTCGTCGAAGCGCGATCAAAATCGACTTCAACAGCACCGTTACCAGTGCCCCACGAGGCGGTTGAGGGGCCAAAGCAACCCGCAAGCAGCATGAGACCCAAGAGGGAGACGGCGAAGGCACCTCGGCGCATATTTGCCCAAGGGGTGCTTTAGTTTGAGAACTCTTCCCTCATTTTAAGCGAAATGAATTCACCGTACGGGTGGGAAAAAAGCGCAGAGAGAGGGATTCGAACCCCCGTGTCTAGAAGACAGTGGATTTCAAGTCCACCGCAATACCGGGCTATGCGATCTCTGCAACAAACCAAGCCGTGCATCACTCCATCATACCGTTTTCGGCTGAGGAGGCTTGTGAAAATCACTCATCGTGTTCACGGCGAGGTGTGACGGCAACGGCTGCAAGGCCAAGTGCGGACATAGCGATACCGAAGGTGAGCCCCGGGAGGCCGTCGGTTCCTTCGGGTCCAGGTTCGCCGCCCAGGGCTATTTCCACATCAAGAAGGAAATCTTCAGCTCGCCACGAATCGCCGGTCCACGCAACGATGGGGCTCATGCCATCAAGGATGTATGTGATGGTGGAGTGGCCGACTGAGTAATCAATCACAGTTGAATCGCTTGAAACGCATGATAGTCGATCGTTTTCAGCCCACTCATAGCCTTCATCGCACATGCAGTGCTTGCTTGCGCCAGAGCCCATTTCCCAACCGTAGTCGTTGCACACACCGGCTGCTGTTTCTTCACGAAGGGTCGCACCTGGTGGAGGAATATCAGAAAGGTTGGTTGAATTGGGTGCCCAAGCGATGTAGGGCGGATTCACAAGACTGTCCATGTACTCCGGCCAAGATTCCCACACACCAGTTGTTGTGTTCCACGAGGCAAGATTCCACGACCACGAGTCATTCGCTGGTCCAGCGACACCGTCTATGGATTCCATCTCATACCCAGGTCCTTCTTTGAATCCAATCGAAGCATTGATTCCAGCCCCGCCAAATGCTCCCAAAGAAAGCTGCCATGCAGTGACGTAATCCATGGTCCAGTTTGCAGTGGTGTTGTCAGGGAAGAGAATTTGCATTGTTGGGTGTTCTTCATCAGGTGCATTCAGCAGGGAAGTGTTGGCGTTTGAAGCCGCCCAAACGAGTTGATTGTGCTCGAGTGCATCGATTGAATCGATACCGACGCTGGATTCTTCCCATGCCATAGAGGATTCGTTGTGGACCAAGAGGCTCCAATACCATGAACCATCTTCAGGCGCTTCGACGCCCTCAATGGAGGTAATGTAGTGGCCATATTGGCTTTCAGTAGCATTGATTTCCCAGCCAGCATAGTATGCAATCGACTGATGCATGCCCCAACCGCTTAGGGCGAACATCAATTCTGTCGAATTTCCAGAAGTGTCGACGTAGGTGACCGTTGGGTCATCGTTGAATTCGATATGTGCGTCGATAACTTCTTGATCGACCAGCACACCAAAGTTGCGATAGATATCAGCAAGCACATCCTTGTCACCCGTCAAGTGGGGCCAAGCAACACCGTGGCGTTCCGTGTATGCCGTAAGGGCCTCAGGTGTATCTCGATCTGGATCCACTGAAATGGAGACAAAGCCTACATTTTCTGCATCTGAAGGAGAAAGACCTTCCTGAACGAGGCGTAAAGATTGGGTGATCACTGGGCACACATCAGGGCATGCGGTGAAGATGAATGAGACGACCGTGACTTGCTTATCGAGTGTTGAGAATGTGAAATTTTCACCGTTCTGATCGGTGAGTGTAAAATCGAGCACATCGTTTCGAGAAAGTTGGAAGCCTTTGTACGCTGATGCGGTCGGAGTTGCTGCTACAAGCAAAGCCAAGCAAATGGCAAAAGTCAGTGTTCGACGAAGCATCATGATTACTGCCCTCGGGCGAAGGGTTTGAAGGTTATCCTATTCAGTTCAGCGTTCGGTTGCGTAACTCCAATCTGGTGTGCACCAGCTTGGGAGTCCTGAGACGCCTTCAGGGTTCGATAGACCAATGCCCCAAATCATCAGTGCAACAAAGATCCAAGGGAACATGAACGTGATGTTGAACCACTTGTGCTCATCCCTCAAGTGCATGAAAAACGCTGCAATACCGTAGCCCTTGACGATGCCGACCACGATGAGGATGGCCCAAACCACTGACCTCTTGATTTCAATTTCAGTTCCTGGAACCGTTTCAAAGAAAACGGCTCCAAGTTCGAACAGTGTGAACACCATCAAGACGATGAAGTTCCAAAAATAGACGTCTTTGCCCATGTATAAATTTGCGTGTTCTCCCATAATTTCACCTCAATACAAGTAGAATGCTGGGAAGATAACCACCCAAGCCAAGTCGACAAAGTGCCAGTAGAGACCGAAGTATTCGATGCCCTGTGCATTGTCCTCATCAAAGCCGATGGTGTCTGCCTTGAACACCAGATACAGCATGATCACCAAACCGACAAACACGTGAAGACCGTGTGCGCCGGTAGCAATGTAGAAGATTGAACCTTGGACGGTGCCGATGGTGAACCCTTCAGCAACCAAGTGGCTCCACTCAACGAGTTTGAGCACGATGAACAGAGAACCAAGCATGAGTGTGGCAATGAGGTAGTTTCGAACAGCTGCCTTTCGAGTCGGCATGAGTTTGCCCATGATGCCCTTTGGCGCTTCCCAGTTTGCGTTCTTTGCAGTCTTGAGTGCGAGAACGATGGTGTAGGAGGAGATGATCAGGGCAAAGGTGTTGATTCCACCAGGCAAGAGCGTCCAGAAGTCACCGACTGAATTACCCAGTCCGTCAATTTTAGCGCCACCAGGTCGGAGGTAATCGGATGCCGTGAGGACCCAATCATCAGGGCTTTCACAGCCCTCAAATCCACCGTCGCTGGCCTTGAATGCCCACTTTGTGCACCATTCGGTACGCATTCGTAGGTACGAGGAGAAGAACGTGGCGAACACCATGATTTCAGACATGATGAACACCCAAAGACCCACCTTGCGGATGTGGTCGCCTTCGAAAGGATACGAGGTTGCAATTTGTTCACCGTGACCGATGAATGGCAAATCTTCGAACCACCAGTTGGAAACTGCGATCACGATGATCAACAATCCTGAAACGCTAACACCGAGCATGCCTAATTCCGCCGGAACGGTTTCATCGAGCAAGGCTTTGCAAGCGACGATGAAATCGGGTAAACCGGTCAAGAACACCATGATACCAAACGCGAAGATGATCGGCGAAGCTGAGCCATGGTGATCATCACCGTAGCCATCGCCGTGGTCATCGCCATGATCGTCTGCTTTTGGTTTACTTGCGTTCAAGAATCCGCCAAGTCCGATGAAGGATGCGTACCCTGCTGCGAGGAAGAGCATGGTCATGCCCGCAACACGGTAGGTGAGGTAGGAAAGGTGGGCTGCAATTTCGGTGTTGTGAGCCTCTTCCTTGGTGATGTAGAGTTCTGCAGAATGGTCGTCGCCAGAGATTTCAGCGTTTGCAACTGCGGTCTGCCATTCTTCTTTGGCATCATCGTAGTGATGGTGTTCTTCTTCCCATGTGTGATGCTTTTGGCCTGCGATTGCAACACCAAGCACGGCAAATCCAATCACACCAACAGTGAGGATCATTCCGGCCATCATGACTGCACGCAGCCAGATACTGTTTGCAACGTCATTTCCATGTCCGCTCATTCTTCGACCCCCTTTGCAAGTGGTGTTGCCAACTTCTTCAGCGGGCTTTCCTTCTTTTGGCCTGTGCCGTGGTGGCCATAGAGTTCGTTCATGTCTCCCTGAGTTGGGATGTCATGGAAAGAAGGTGTTGGAGGTGGCGATGTTGTCATCCATTCGAGGGACCATCCGCCCCATGGATCGTTTCCTGCAGGCTCACCGTGGCGGTTGGAACGGATGATGTTCCAAACCAAGAGGAGTTGGCTTAATCCGAAGATGAACGAGAATGTACTGATCGCCATGTTGTACTCGGCAAATCCGCTTTCGGTTGTGTAACTGTGGGTTCGACGAGGCATACCCATGATTCCAAGAGCGTGCATGGGCCAGAAGGTTGCGTTGTAGGAAGCAAAGCCAATCAAGAAGTGCCAGAGTCCAAGCGTTTCGTTGAGCTTTCGACCTGTTGCCTTGGGGTACCAATAGTAGACACCGGAGAACAAAGCGAAGACAGTACCGCCGATGAACACGTAATGGAAGTGAGCGACAACGAAGTATGAATCGTGGAAGTGGACGTCGAGACCAGCCACTGGGAAGAACATACCAGAGATGCCACCAAGGGTGAAGGTGACAAGGAACCCAAGCGACCACAGGGTGTGGGTTCGCATGACGAGGCTACCGCCCCAGATGGTTGCCAACCAATTGAACACCTTTGCTCCTGTCGGAATCGCAACAGCCATCGTGGTGATCATGAACGCTGCTCGCCAGAATGGATCCATTCCAGAAGTCAGCATGTGGTGGCCCCAAACGATGAAGCCAACAACACCGATTCCAGCCATGGCGAAGACCATTGACTTGTATCCAAAGATCGATCTTCGGGCGCTGGTTGCAAGCACTTCCGAGACGATACCGAACGCTGGCACAACGACGACGTAGACTTCAGGATGGCCGAAGAACCAGAACAGATGTTGGAACAGTAAACTGTCTCCACCGGCGGTAAAGAACACGGTTCCAAGCGTATGGTCGAAGAGCAAGAAAGCAACACCGATGATGAAAGCAGGCAGCGACATGTAGAGCATGAAGACGCTGACGAAGACAGACCAAGCGAACAATGGCATCTTCATGAAGCCGACACCTGGGGCGCGCATTGTGAACACAGTGGTGATGAAGTTAACACCACCAAGGGTCGAGGATGCGCCAAGCATCAGAATTCCAGAGATGAACGCTGTGGTACCGATGTTTGAACCGTATTGAGCCAGTTCGGCACCGAGGTTTGATTCTGTCAATGATGAGTAAGGAGGGTACATCACCCATGTGATGTCGGCGCCCTCGCCGGACCAGATTCCAGCGTAGATCAGTGGGCTCGAGAAGACAAGAAGCCACAGACCCATGGCGTTGATGCGGGGGAATGCCAGATCCTTCGCACCGATTTGGAGCGGAAGAACATAGTTCATGAAACCTGCAATCATAGGCATGGCTGCCAAGAAAATCATGGTGGTTCCGTGCAAGGTGAAGAATGAGTTGTATTCTGATTCGGTAAGGAAGGTGTTCTCAGGCAACGCCAGCTGAATACGGAACAGCAAGGCAAGCACGCCACCTACCAAGAAGAAGGTGAATCCATACAGGAAGTAGAGGATACCGACTTGCTTGTGATCGGTGGTGGTGAGCCATGGCTTGAGGTAGGACCAGAAATGCTCGATGGTGAACGTGGATGGTGAGCGTGCGTAGAACACATACAAAACGCCGAGTAATACAAGGCCGAGAGCAAGGCCAATCGCCGTAATCAGGACAACAAGAGCACGGGCACTTGGTGCGATATCGCCAGCGTTAACACCGGGAATCATGAAATCTGCTTGGTTCCAGTAATCGCCACCAGATCCAGCGCCGCCGTTCACTGCATTGCCGTAAACGGTGATTTCAACGACCTTGCCGTCATCGCCTGGAGCGACCCATTCAAAGTCCCAGGTGCGAACACCGTTGGCATCAGCCGTATGGGTGAGGCCGCCGTCCATGTCATGGCTTAACGATTCATTGACCGTTGACACCATTCCGGAAGATGTGAGGATTCGGAATCCGCCTGCGTGACCGTTCCATGGGTCAGCGCCTTCGGTGCTGCCACCGTTGTGAAGTTCCATGACGTCATTGACGACGGTCACGGTGAACGGGTAGGTCTCGCTGGCGTTGAAACTGTCAGGGAGCCCTTCAACAATCACCGAGGTGTCACCTGATGCGCCCCCGTGGCACGTACATCCATTGTCACCTGCTGAGCCAATACCCGTGGGCATTGCCTCAAATTGAGGTGCAGCCGCCAGCATGAGGAGCATGAGGGCGACGAGTGTGAGTGCTCGTGTTCGCATCAATACCCACCTCCGTTTGCTGCTTCTCCGTCTTGGGAGGATTGCTTCTTGACCCCGGTGTCTTCTTCACATGTCTCGCCTTCGGTTGCGACGATGTCGACGTTTCCTTGCATCTTGGAGTGATCCAGACCACAGTATTCTGCACATCGGATTGGGAAGGTGCCCAAGTCATCGGGCTGAGCGTACATCACTGTACCAGCTTCAAGTCCAGGGACCAAGTCTTCTTTGACGCCCCATTCAGGGAGCCAGAAAGAGTGCTGGACACCGACATAGTTCGGGTTCGAAGCATCGGACGGACGGGAGTGGAGGGAAAGGATGCTGATCTTATCACAGGGCAAAATCAGGTGTTGACCGCCTGCGCTTGAGAGGATTGTCCCCACCGGTAGGTGTTCCCATGTGTGGATCAGGTTTTCATCAGCGTCAACGACGGTGACCTTCGAATGAAGTTCGACGTCAAACATGACGCCTGAGAGGGCAAACATGCCCGTAGAGGCGTTGAGTTGGTAATCGGTTTCCACGCCGTCAATCGCCACAGTGACATTGACCCCAGTGGTGTTTTGCGCATGGACCATGAGCATGTTCCCTTGCCAGTCAACGTCGATGCCCGTCCCCGGATCTTCCCACGTCAAGGCTTCTGTGTAATGGAATTCCCAGAACCACTGCTTGCCCACGATGTCGATGTTGTAGGTTGGTTCATTTTCATCGACGCTCCAGACTGCTGTGTTGGAAGCGAGGGCCATCATGGTCAACCAAACGACGATGATGGTTGGAAGTACGTAAAACAAAACTTCGAGTTTTGTGTTGTGGGAATCAACGGGGAACGAACCCACCTCGATGTGGTACTTGTCCATGTTCTCCACGGGCTCGACACCGTCGCGGTAGCGCAGCATAGCGATGAACATCCAGCCGAAGGTGAAAATCCCCACGACGATGCTCCAAAACATGAACTTGTCATACAAGACGTTGAAAACAGTGTCTTCAGCAGGCATGGTATATCCTCAAACTCATGGCCGATGGGACCGGACTTAAACCCTTGTCGAGCGCACCTTCGTCATCATTGCCTTTCACCGCTTCGGTCGCGCGTTTCAGCCCCCCCGTTTTAGGGCCCTTTTGTGGCATTTTAGGGGCCTTTTATGATGCCTACTTCGCCATGTCAGGTTGATAAACGGCGGGCAAGATGGGACGTCATGGCAACGCATTCCTGCCTCCAAGCAACGCTTGACGGAGCGGTCTTGTTGTCGGTCGAAGTTCAGCCTGGAGCACAGAATGAGCGATTGCTCGAAGTCAACCCTTGGCGATCTCGACTCGGCATAGCAGTCGTAGAGCCTGCTCAAAAAAATCAGGCAAACCAAGCGGTTCTGGCCTTTCTAAGTCGGACTTTGAAGAGGCCAAAAGCGTCACTTAGCATCACCAATGGACTCACATCGAGGAAGAAAACCGTGCGAATTGAAGCCAGCGAATGCGCAGCCATACTCACTGCCCTTGAGCAAGCCATGGAGGATCGATGACCCGAGATTCGAAGCATCGCTCGCCGCTTGGTTCGGGCGATGCAGCTCTGCGGTTTCGCCTCGCTGGCGAAGCGTTGGCCAATGCACGCGTCTTGAATCGAACGCTTGACTGGCCAATCCTTGTCGAGGGGAAACGGGACAAAATGGCACTCACCGCCCTTGGTTTTTCAGGGCCGATTGAAATGTTAAATCGAGGCTGGCCGCTCGAGCGGCTCGTCGCCCATTTATACGAAACATACGGGGTTCGACGCACCGCTGACAACGGTCCGTCCCTGTGCATATTGATGGATTGGGACCGCACTGGAGGACGCCTTCAGTCTGAACTTCGCAGGCGCTTGGAGGGCATGGATGTCAAGATTTCCGAAGAGCCGCGTACGGTGTTAATGAAGGCGCTGAAACCAGAAACAAGGGTGGTTGAATCGCTCAGAGGTATGGCCTATGAATTGCTCCCCTTTATCGACGAGTACGATGATTATCAGTCGAGGTAAATTTCAGTTTTATTCCGCTACAGGGCGGGTTCGCCCATCTTCTTTCACCGTGTTCAAAACGACGTGCGTGTAGGACCGAGCGACCCCCTCAAGGGTGAACACCGTCTTGGTCAAGTCGTCTAAATCAGCACGGTCTTTGACCCGCGCTAACACCATCGAATCCCAATCGCCAGTGACGTCGTAAACTGCAAAAACTCGGGGGTCGGCTGCGATTTGGGTCTGAACATCGATCATCCGCCCCTTCATGATTCGCAAACCAGCCATAATGGTCATCGACCATCCAACTGCACCGGGATCAAGCATAACGCTGTACCCTTTGATGACGCCCATTTCTTCGAGTCGTCGAAGGCGGTTGAGAACGGTCCCTTGTGCGATGCCAACTTTTCGTGCAAGTGCACGTTGGCTGGTACGTGCGTCTTCGAGCAACACTTCGAGGATGGCTCGGTCGGTATCATCGAGGTTCATGCTTCATCACCGGCCGTTGCTTTGTCTCCATCGTCTTCAACGCTTCGGACTCCATCGCGGGATGACGGGAGGCGAAGGTGCTGCGTCCATGACCCCAACTCATCCACTTCCACGTTCAATGAAATATGGCAATCTTGAGGCTCGGTCCGTTTGAAACGAATGGTGAACTCGTGGTGATGCCCTGCTGAAATCTTAACGCGTTTGAAGCCACCTCGAATCGCCCACGGTTCGATGCATGCACACCCATTGAGCGTCACTTGTTGACTGCCAGCAAGGATTCGAAATTGTAGCAATGGAGGATCCGATGATGCCCACTGCGCATCGATTTTCGGCATGCCTTTTTCTCGCTTAAATGAACCCATGACGGCCCCCGAAGCAATGACCACGCACAGCAGCAAAAGGAAACCTGGAAGGAAGAAGTCACCAGAGGATACACCGTCCCAAGGGGTTGGCATGGAGGTGTGATGGAGGCTGAGCAGACGGTCTTCATCTTCGCCATCAACCCCTCCAAATAACGCGATGGTGATGTGCCATCCGTGGGGCTGTGCCTCGAAATCGATGCCCGCTGCAAGCAGGTGTGTGGAAGGAACGGTCCAGGTTGTTTCAGTGGTGTTGTTTGCCTGGTTTGAAAACCCAATTTGAGGCATCAGATCTCGAACGAGGTTGTGGGCCACACGACCGTGCTGATCCACGGCCCTATCTTCGCTGATGAAAATTGAGAACACGGTTGAATCGCTTAGGTTGACGCCGGGCGTGAACACAACGGGTAGGGAGATAGCAATGCCTCCTGATTCGTCGCGCACCAGTTCAATCTGTCCTTGGAAATCGAGCAAGGGTTGCTCGACTTGAAGGCTGCGTGCCGTGGATTCTTCAGGCTGACCATTGTACAGCGTTTTTGGCTCACCGATTAACCCGAGTTGGCCATAACGGGCCTTGGCATCATCGTCTGGCCAATCCGATCCGGTTTCATCGCTCCATGACCACCAAGACAAGCGAACCCCCTCGCCTTCATCTGCGCCATCGGGTGCGTCACCATTGTCCTGCAAAAATGATTCAATGAGCATTTGGCTTGGAGCCTCAGGTGCGGGAATCAGTTTGGAAACGATGCTTTGTGAATTCTCTGATGCCAGCGCCATAGGTGCTGCACATGAAGTGAGAAGCGCAGCAAATGCGATCAAAAACAAAACGCCACGCATAGCAAAACCTCATTCTTCCTCATCGGCTTCTGTCGGCATACCGAGTTTCATTCGCAAGACATCCCGTCCGACTCGATCGATCATCAGCGTGAGGCGGGCGCCGACCCATCCTGAAACAAGTGCCTCGCCGCATGGTAAAGCGCAGGACAGCAGAACTGGCCCTTCTTCCTCAATCGTTCCAAAGGCTTCTGCATAGTCTTCCATGAGCGGCGCCCAGCCGCGCAGCATTCGTTCGAGTGTTTCAGGAGAAATGGCGGGTGTTGAGGCGGTGATGAGATGGCGCAATGCTGGAACCGATTCTTGGCGTGAACGCCAGATCTTTCGCTTTTGAGTGAATGCTGGCAGGCCGACATGGATGAGTTTCAGCGGATGGAAGGTGCCCCCCGGCCACAAGTTTCCTTTCTTGTTCGGGCACTGGCGGCTGAAAATTCGCTCTTCGACCAATTTCGGCGCGATGTTCAAGCGTTTTCCACGGTGCCACCATGACCAATCGCTGTCGTTGAGACCATAGCGTTCCTGAACCTCTTCAACGATTGGCTGCGGCGCGGGGTAGATGGAATGGCGGTTGGGGCGTGGTTGGTCGAGCACCATTGGCACCCAGCCAGATTCGGGGTTTTGGTAGCGCTTTGGAACAAAGGTTCGAGCGACGTTCTCGGGGGTTGATTCGGGTTTATGCCTCAACTGGGCAACGAAAAATCCACCCGTGTCATTGTCGTGATGGTACAAGCGTAGGCAGTGGGGCAGTGTCGCTTCGATGGTGGCTTCTAAGGCCTCATCAACTTCGATACCAAGGGCCTCAGCCATAGAGCAGCGTTGCTTAGGAGGGAAATGAGAGGCATGAATTGAAGGGGCTTCAAGGGCTTTGAGACCGACGCAAGGCAGCCCTTCTTCATCAAGGATATCCCATTGAGTCAATCCCTTGTGAAGCACCAAGCCCTCGAGATTGACACGGTCGATTGGCACAAGTTCGAGCCATGGGGCTCGCCTTAGAAGTTCAGCGACAACAGCTTCGTTTTCACACGGATCCATGCTGCATGTCGAATAAACAAGGTTGTGGTCGGGGCGCAACAATGTCGCCCCTCGGAAAGCAATCTCTACTTGGAGATTGAACAGGCTTCTTCCATTTTTAGGCGACCATTTCCACCATACATTGCGGTTTTTTCGGGTCGTTGCCGAACCTGTGCACGGGACATCTGCAACAATTCCATCATAGCCGGGCGGGGGGATTCTTCCCAAATGGCGACCGTCTTGTTGGTTGATGAGCATGTTCGAAATGGCCAAACGACCGCGGTTGGAAACAAGCATGTTGACACGTCCTGAGACTGGTTCATTAGCGACCACAACCCCTTCTGGATGAATTGCTTCTGCGATTTGAGTCGCTTTGGAGCCGGGCGCTGCGCACATATCAAGCACCAACTGTCCTGAGGATGGATTGAGGACGAGGACAGGAAGCATACTGGCAGCTTCTTGACGCGTGATGCGCCCAGATTCATGCATCAGAGCCAGAATGTGCTTTGCTCGTGCATCTGGCGCTTGGCCTCGAGCAAAGGGCATCTGCCATGCAAAGTCGTCTTCCGCCCAAGCGAGCGGAGCGCCACCGATTGATCGCAAGGTTGCTTCTGTCCACGAACGATCGTAACGATGTGGGGTGATGCGGAAGGTTTCTGGTAGACTTTCTGTCGCTGAAGCCAACCAAGCATCGAGGTCCAATCCAAGGTTCAATGCAAGGTTTGCCAGAGGCGTATCCCGTGCCACAGCGAGCAGGTCTTGGTCTTGCCATTCACCCCGCGACATGCAACGGGGTTCGGCCGCCTCACTATCTTGCTTCCGCCATGCTCAAGGAGTGAACCCCTGTGGTCGAAATCATGTTGGGAGACACCATGCCGTGGTTTTTCCCCATGCTGGCTCTCTTGCTCACTCTTTGGATTGTCATCGCCTCCATCGAAAAGAAGCCTTCCGGAGTCGAAGGGCGTTCGGGTCACCTCCCATCACTTCTGCTTCGATGGACACCTCCGTTCATGCTCGCATGGCTGTTCCTTCACAGAGCAGTCGCGATTCTGTTGGCTGATTCCTCTCACATGGAAGTGATTCAATCCTTACCAGAAAGCGCATCGTGGCTCGAGCGCATCACCCTCCTCCTTGGTGGCCAAGGTGGCATCGAAATTGCAGCCTTTGCTGCAGCTACATTTGCAGTCTGCTCTCATCGTCTTCCAGCTGTGAAAGCGCTCGGTGATGACGCCGCAGTCGCAGTTCGTCATCGAATGATGATGTACTGTGCCCTGTGCTTGCTTCTTGCCGCACGGGTGTTGTTTCCTGAACAGGCTTACACCGCTTCAAACCCCTTGCCACAACAAACCACCGCCGGGCTGCCAACGCTCAGTCATGCAATGCTGCCAATGCTTTTTGCTCTCATGGTGATGTTTGGGGGCGAATTATTTGCTGCATCAAGCATATACTCCCTCGATGTTGATCTGGCAAACCTAGCACAAAAAGCCTCAATCAAATGCTTTGTTCTGATCATTGTTTGCCTGGCATGGATCGCGACAGGCCCAGAGGCATGGCGAGCTTGGGTTGATGATCCGACTTCACCAACCAACATCGTGGTGGTGCTGATGGTGCTGCACGCGACGGTTATGCTCTCGCTTGTGTTACAGCCATCACGGAAAATCGAGAGTCGCCTCTTGCACGGAGAGCAGCGGAGTTTTGCCCTCATAGCTACGTTCGCATGCGTTGCTGCTCTGATGGTGGTGAGCGTGTGCTCATTGCTCCAAACTTCACCTGTCTTTAGCAAACCTGCAGGGGCCAATCTGTATGGCTTCTGGTTGAGCACTGCTGTCATTGGGTCGATGCTTCTTGTTCAGTTCATGCCGGCACTTGGGTTCGATGCTGCCCCTCGGCCGGAAACATGGTGGCTTCGGGCCATGGGCGTGTTCACCCCCATGATCGTGATGGCCATGACGCCGCTTGGCGTGTATCTTCTTCCAGGCGTTTGGCTTGGACTGGCTTGGACCATGGTTGTGCCTTGGATGGTCGAATCTGACGTTCGGTCACCATCGCTGGGCTTCATCATCGCCCCAATGGGTGTGACAACGCTTGCAGCCCTGACCTTACCTTTGCTTTCAGGCAGTGTTCTGTTGGCGGCGATTTGCTTCGCGTTCCCTCCCGTATGCATTGCTACAATTGGACTCTTGATGCATAAGCCATTAGCAGTGAACGAGACCTCTTGAAAACGGGTTCTTGGGTCTGTTCGTCGTCGCGCTTCTTATTAGCAAATCAAGAAGCCTTCCGACTGGAATCTCAGGATTTCAAGGGATGGGACCCATAATGGCGAGAGCATTTAGAGAAGGCGTTGAGCAGAAAAAACGAGTCAAAACAAACGTACGACGACGAAGTTGGAGTCCACTGCGGGATCTGCGCGGCCTCAAGACACGTACTGAACGAATCGGTGAGGCCATGGGCCCATTGGTCGAAATTCCAGCCATGGTTCGAATCGAAAATGAACACTGGGTCTTTGAACGAATCGAAGAAGGTGCACTTCACAATCTAACACACAAACTCATTCTTCACGAAGAAGATGGTGAGAAAGTCATTGGAGCAACAACCGATATGGAAACTGCAATGAAAGTTGCCAAGTGCATGGCAATAAAAGAACATCGAATCGTTATGATTCAACCGCTTTAAGCGGTTGTTGAACTCAGAAGAGGCCCATGATGGCGCCAACGACGCCTTGGTTAACGAGGTAAAAGAAGAGTCCAAGTCCGATGCAGGCAAAGTAAACCTGTCCTGGCGTGATCTTCCAAGCATCTTCAGATTCCTCATCGAAGTATCGAATGAGACCTGCAGCCTGTTGAATTCCACTGCCGTCGGATTTCTTCTTGGAAGCCATGTGAATCAATCTCTGCGAGATGGCTCCCCTTTATCAACGCAGCGCGGCGGCCAAATCCACTGGAAAATTACTCTTCTTCCTCACCCGGGCTGGTGAGGTCGACGATTTCCAAGTCAGAAAAAGAAGTTGCATGTGCTTCATTGGCTTCGGTTCTCAGCCGCAGTTCCTCAGGGGCTGATGCGTCAAAGTCTGAGGACAGAAGGCCCGTGCTCGGATCCGCTTCGATGAGAGCGGCCTCGACGCGAGCGAGCGCTCGTTCCAATCCTGGAGCGTTCTCATCTGCCAGAGCGTTGCGGGCAATGTCCAGATCACATTGAGCAGAAGTAAAAGCGACCTGCGCCTTTTCCAGCACCCACTCCTGGCTGTTTTTTTCCGCTTTCATTCGCTTTTCAACTGTTTTTGAACGTTGCTCGATCACTTCGATTGAAGCTTCGAACTCATGGTGTGCAGCTTTCAATCCTTCTCGCCAACGTGCTTCATTCCCTTCTACGGTTGATGTGGGATCGTTCTTAGCGAGCCATTTCACGGCTGCATTGCGGTGTTGAAATTCCCAAGGGTTGCGCCCTATCGAGGCTTTTAGGTCAAACATCAATCGCATTCGTTGGGCGTATGGCCCGGTCAATTCAATCACATTCAGATAACCAGAATTGAATAAACCGAACCCCCAATACGCATGAGATTCCACTCGAATCCCAAGTGGGCCACTTTGAGTTGTCAAGGTCCACCGCTGCTCATTGAACCCGGGTGGCTGGGGAAAATGAGGGGTGTCGGGTTGAGAGAGGTTTGCCAAAAGCGCAGTCATCACATCACCGAGGTAAACCGCATTGCTTGGCAGAGTGTATCCCTTCGGCCGCAGAAGTTGACTCTCCTGTTCCACTTTATGACTCGCACTTGCGCGCAAAACTTGAGCGAAAATTCGCGTCATGTTGTTGGGTGAACCCCCCTCTGCCATGGTGTTCGGTGGGTCAACCGACCCATCAATGCAACGCCTTTGGGGGATGAGAGAGGGAGAGAATTGAAGTGGGTCACCTTCTATCGGTGGGTAAGTGAGACTATGGCTGCGAAGAAGGGTTCCTCTAAGATTGAAACATTGACCGCATTGCCAGGTGTTGGTGCTGCAACAGCAAAGAAACTCATTGCTGCAAAATTGGACACCGTCAGTAAGATCGCTGGTGCTGGTGCAAAGAAGCTTCAAGACGCCGGTTTGAGCGCTGCAATCGCAACCAAGGTCAGTGCGGCTGCTAAGGCAGCACAAAAGGCCACAACAACCACCAAGTCCACCGCTAAGAAAGCGGCATCGGCATCCAAAAAGACCGCTACAAAGGCCAAGACAGTCGCGGTAAAATCAACTTCCAAAGCAAAGACTGTTGCTAAATCCACCGCTAAGAAAGCGGCCGCAGCAACCAAAAAGACCGCAGCAAAAGCAAAGTCTGCCGTAAAGGCAACTGCTGCAAAAGCGAAAACTGCTAGCAGCAAAACCGTTCCAAGCAAAAAGAGCAACGACCGAAAAGGATCGACGCTCAAGGTTCCACGAAGCGTTCGTGACATGCCTTGGTTCAAGCCCAAGAAGTGATGTTCAAGCCTGTAGTGTGCTCAAGCGCACATCAAAGCGAACGTGATTCTTCAACGCCGTAAGCACTTGTGGAAGGTGTCATCTCTTCGACAGCGTGCACATTCTCGCTGGCTTCGGCTGCGGCCTCAAGGGTTTCTCTGGTGGCTTGGGCACGGTGGTAGACTTCCCGGAGTGTTTGATCCGAAATCTCGAGGTAGACGCGAGTTGTGGCTATGCTGGAATGGCCCAACAACCGCTGGATGGTGACAAGATCCGCCCCACGCTCCAACAGGCCTGTAGCAAAGTTATGGCGAAGAACGTGAGGCGTGAGTTTCCCCTTAGGAAGCGCTGCATCAACGGCAAGGTCATCCATAAGACGTTGAACGCCACGAGGTTGAAGCCGACGGCCTGCTGAGTTGAGCAAGAAGGCATAATCATCGCCTTTTCGACGAGCTTCTCGGACTGGAATCCACGCATGGATTCGCTCAAGCGTTCGGCGCGTGAACAAAACAAGTCTGTCTTTGTCACCCTTGCCCCCAAACACCCTTGCTGAACCATCTTCGAGATCGATGTCGTTGATGTCGAGGTTGCACACTTCACTGACTCGAAGCCCCGTGTCGAGCATCATTGTCACGACGATTGAAGCAACCGGGTTTTCGCTGATAGCAGAGGCTTCGAGCACCATCGACATCTCTCGGCGAGTGAGCGTTCGGGGAAGACGGCGCCCCGTTCGAGCACGAACCAGATGATCTGGCCAGCGATGACCAAGCCATTTGAGCAGGTGCCTCGCAGCAGCGAGACGAGCGTTGTAGGTCGTCGGTCTGAGTTCGGAAAGGGAGAAGGTCCAACGGTCAAGGCGACCGTTCAGAGGCTCCATACGGTCAGCTAATTCTGTAACACTCATGGTGTCGTAAACCGTTTGATCGAGGACGTCTTCACCTGGGAGCGTGGTTTCAACCAGAGCACGCAAACCACTAGCGTAAGACTTCTGAGTGTTTTCGGATTTATTTTCAGCACGAAGGGCTTGACGGTAACATGTCACCCATGGAAGATCAGCGAGGTGAACCAATCGAGGAGGCAGATCGACGCTGGACGCGTCAAGCCTCAATTGGCTTGGTCTCAGTGCCTTGCGTTGCCGCAGTTCTGTTCTCCGCTTTTCCATTGGCGTTCACCGCCTCTCGCCGAAGCGAGCGTGCATCCCGTGCTCCGAAGAGCGATTTCAGTAACGTATGGTCCCATATCAAACCACCGCGCGATGTTGCGGTTGCCAAAAGCACCTGATTGGTGATTCAACTTCGCCGAGTCAAGCGTTGGTCTCTTCGCGCCCGTCGATACCGAGGGCCTCTGATGAAACATCGAGGATTGCTTGACGAAGCGATGCTCTCAACTTTGTGAGTTCACCATAGCAAACCAGTATGTCATCCCAACGCAACTGTATTTCATTCGGAGGGTTCCAAATCAACCTGTTATCTCTTGACAGAGCAAAGACAGGTATTTCGGCTTCTGACTTGAACAAACTTGCAAGCGGTTTTCCGACCACGTTTGGATGGTTTCGAATTTGAAGTGAAAGAACTCCTGCACCAGGAACGGTGCGTAATAATTGGTCGAGATCCACTTCTGAGAATTCAGTTTCGCTCATGACGTAGTCGATGATTGCGCCGGCTACGTTGACACCGCTGGCTTTCTCAATGCCTTCGAGACCGGGGGAAGAATTGACCTCAAGCACCAACGGTCCATCATCTGATTCAAGCAGATCAACGCCGGCAATGTGGAGGCCGAGGACACGTGCTGCTCGGCATGCGGCTTCGACAAATTCGGGAGCTAAATCCACCTTCTCGACCGTTCCATTCAGGTGGTAATTCGAGCGGAATTCTCGCCCACGTGCTCGACGACGCATGCTTGCAACAACCCGGTCACCGACGACCAAGGCTCGCACATCTTTACCGTGAGATTCTGCAATGTACTCTTGGACGAGCACGGCACGCCCGGTCAGCAGCAGCCCTTGCACGAGGTTGTTTGCTTCTCGCAGGGTGTGGCGCAAGAACACACCTTGGCCCTGTGTACCTTGTGTGACTTTGATGACCACAGGAAGGCCACCGACGAAATCAACAGCCGTTTCGACATCAATGATGTCTCGAACATAGGTCGTTCTTGGGACTGGGAGTCGATTCCGTGCCAGGATTTGTGATGCGTGCAATTTATCGCGGCTCTGTAGGATACCGCCACCGCTGTTGGCCGTCCAGATGCCCAACTGCTCTAAGTGGCGTAAAACAGCAACACCGTGTTTCGTGATCGAATGGCCAATGCGGGGAATGACCGCATCAAAATTGAACGGTTCCCCGTTGTGCAGCACATCGATTCGACCATCGGCAACAAACAATGAGAACTTCATTGGGTCCGCCACATAGGGGTCCAATCCCCGCTTTCGAGCTTCCTCGACCAAGCGCCGAGTGCTGTACAATCGCGGCCCTCTGGAAAGAATCGCCAGCCGGAGACTGGACTCTGACGCGTCGTTGGCGTCGTGACCCTCGCCACCCATGCTCATATTCGGGCGACGAAGGAACGCGCCTTTCAAGTGCTCGCCCTGAACAGGGGGATTCATGTCAGAAGAACAGGGCGACGGCTCTGCGGCCGAACTCGCTGTTGATATCGACCGAGATGAGCAAGCGGAGGCGATGACGCTTGAACAGCGCCAAGAGGCTTTGAAACAGTCGCGGTGGAATGTTTTTTTATGGCTCGGTATCGCTGTTTTGATGTTTGGTTTTGCTTTATTCCCAATGTCATTTGATGAGGACTATGATGGATTTACGAACTCGGCTGAAACGGACATTGGTCTTGTCTGGGGACCTTCACTGCCCGGTGAAGACTTCATGGACGTCCCATTGACGATTGATGTAAAGGTGCAAAATCCACCAGCGGCGGCCGATGTTCATCTTGCAGCCTATGCCCTCGGGGAGAAGGACTGCGGACAAAACTTGGGCACTCAGACCGAACTTGCCCGCGATGGAACTGACCACAGTTACCAATATGAATTGCATGAAGATACACCTGTAGCAGGTGGAGAATACACGTTTAATTTCCAACTTGATCCTGGCCACTACTGCGTCATCGTTCAGTTTGTCGACAGCAATGGTGCCAACATCGGAACCAGTGGCACGAGCATGACCATCGAAGGCGCAGTCTATCCAAACCAAGTCATTGCAGGATTCCTTGGCTTGATCTGCTTAGGCCTCTCTGCTTTTGCCTTCATTGGAGCGCAGAGGCACGGGGAATCCGTCAAGGAACTCCTTGAAGGCGATCTTGAAACCACTGAAACCAAGGTGCTTGCAACGATTGCAAACGATCGCATTACTGCCGGTCCAGCAGGACCGCCGAGTGCTTCAGGTCCCTCTGGCCCACCAGGGTCATCAGGCCCAAGTGGTCCTCCTGATGCAGCTGCTCCATCCCCGCCACCAGAAGAAAACGTGGCGGAGGAAACAGCGGTTGAATCATCGCTTGCTGTTGAGCCGGTTGATGCAACTGGCGTGACCTATGAACCAACTGAGAATGGTTTCTTCTTTGCTAAATTAGCGGATGGGTCGTACGAACAGACCGTCTATGTTCAAAACGAGGATGGAAGTTACGCTCCGCATGAAGAATGAACGCCTTCTGTTCACAGCATGGAAACCGTACTTTGAGGCTGCTCATCGAGCGCCACCCTTGAAAGGGATAGCCGTCACGCTATGGTTGGGGTTCAAACATGAGCGATGATGTCACATCGACCTTGACGGTTGCGAAACTGAAGGCCCTGTGCATCATTAACGATTTAGCAACCTCTGGAAAAAAGAGTAATTTAGTCGATCGGTTGCTGGAATCGGGCTTGTCCCGGGGCGATGTCGGGCTCAAAGAAATCAAAAAGACGGCCCCTCTCAAAAAAACAGAGCACGAAGTGGTCCTCTCTATGGAAGACGAGGACACCCTCACGCCTGAAATCGAACCACCAAAAGAGGCAGAAGAAGTTGCAACACCTCAAGAAGAGGATGATGACATTCTTGAAGCCGAAATCCTCGATGCCGATTTGGTTTCTGACTCGGTCAAGCCAAAGGTTACCTCAAGGTCCAAGACTTCGGCTACAAACGCGAAACCAGCAACCTTGGTTGAGATCATCAAGCGACCCCAGGTCGCCGCTGCATTGATGGCGCTCATCATCCTTGGTGCAGGAGGGTATTACTACATCAACAACCAACTTGAACCGTTTACTGCCGACCAGCTGCGTTATGGTGACGAGATGCGTTACACCGTGAAGGAAGGCACATTCTTGGCAACTGAGGAGTATGTCTCCTTGGTGTTGGATCAACTTGATTCGGATGATGAAACTTGTAAAATCAGTTTGGAGTTTGAAGGCGATGGGCAACTTTCCATCACCAATGGGGGAACGGATCAATTGTTGGCCGAGGGTTCAACAGATCGACTTGGTGCGGTCACAGCAAAGGGCGGCATGGGCAGTCAATGGCTCGCGGTCGAAAGCGTCAACAGCAACACTCTGGACCGTTTCAAAATCAAAACGTTCCCCCCGGGTTTGATTGGCGGATGCAGTGATTTTGGAACAAGTGCCGAGGGCACAGCGCAAATTGAAACCAAGCAGTACACCGAATTGCGCGAGCGAGCATTGCTCTCAACTCAAGCAGATTGGGAGTTGCGCTTGCCCTCCATTCCAACGGATTATCGAGGCACGACGGTGAGCTACGGCGTTGGCGGCTTACTCGGTGATTTGGCCATCCTTGCACCGGGGTTGGCAATGATGCTGCAACCCATTGAAGTGGAAGATTTACTCGGTAACAACATGATTGAACGAGGGGCTTTGGGCAGCAGCAACGGTTGGGATTGGCGCGTCATTGGTAACGACGAGTTCTCAAACAGCCCTGCTTGGAAAGTCGTTGCTACCCACCAAGACATCAAAACCTACTGTTTGGGTTCAGCCACCATGGAATTATGGATTGAAGAAGGCAACCCCTGGGCTGCAAAGCAAAAGGTCGATGTCGTCATCTCAAGTTCCCAAACAAACCAGCAAGACTGCTCAACAACATCACAACTGCTAAACGATTTGGTGTTACCTAAAGGGGATTTAGAACTTCATCACATCTTCGAACGCACCTCCATTGAACGCGGCCAAAAGCAACTGGATTTGGGTCGTTCGTATTCTTCAAGGCCGCAAGCCAATCAAATTCAAATCGACGATTCAGACTTGGTGGCATGGGGATCAAATGGAATTCACATGCCTGACGATTCAACGATGAGAACACACACCTTTGAACAAGCAATCCAATGCTTCGACTATTTCCAAGGCGCTGCTGCCGGCGCTGCTAGCGCACTTGAAAACGGTGGGTATGTATGGCGTGCAACGACTGTAGACACCGCTCAAGGAAGCGAGTGGAACATGTCTTGGGTGGACACAGATGAACAGGCCGGGTGGGTGAAATTCAACCTTACTGGAGCCCCAAGCGAAACCACGTGTGAGTATTGGGAAAGGGCGTCACTCAACGACCCTGCAGCCCATAATCGAGAAGCGATTCCTTCCACATTGAACATATCTGGGATGGAAGAAAGGCTGTCTGACGGCGCCTTGTTCGGCCAACTGTCCGGACCTGATCTCTTTTTCACTGCTGATGGAGCGTACCAAGCCGACGTGAGGGTTGGCTATCTTGTCGTTGTTCCTGGCGGCGAACTTAACTCCATTCTTTCGAGCCTTGCCAGCGATGCTGATGGAGCGGTCTCAATCGATATGTCGCGCTCATGGGACGGTAACGACGGGTGGACCAATCAACTGAACCTGCTCGCTGATGCCAATGAAGGCCGTTTGCTCGGTTGGAGCCATATACAACAACCACAATAATCGCTTGTTAACGGCGAGGGTCGTAAGGCGGTAGGTTTCCTAAGTCTGGAGCCGATGGCACGTTAACAAACTGTGGTGGAGCATAGCTCTGCGGCGTTTGGGAAAAAGGACTCTGAACCACTTGCTTTGGCCTGCGTGGCCTTGTGATAAGGAAAGCGAGCAAGGCGATCACAAAGACTGCCGCAGAAGCCACAAGAAGACCATTGGATTCCAACGTCGTCTTCAGATTGGCCTCTTCGGAAGTTTCTGCTTCATCCTCGACAACGGGTGCCGGCGGTGGAGGGTTCCAAACGAGGTATGTGATGGACCACCTGACGCTGATTTGTCCACGTTCATCGATGAGTGTGGCGGTGATGAACTCTGGACCGACCGTGCCGTTGGTATCGCAGAGGTATCGTCCAAACTCCGAAGCCGGGAACGTGCAGTCAAAGGCTTGTTCTTCGAAGGTAAGCCCCGTTCCAATCACCGTATTGTTCCTCGACCATTGAATGGTTGGATTGATCTTATCGAGGCTTTGATTATCAAGAGAGATCGAAAGCGAGAGTTGGAGGGTGTCGTTGGTAGCGTTCAATGTAAGGCTTCTAAATTGTGGCGAGGCGGAAACATAGGCGGAGCGGTCGATGTCTTCGTCAATCCCGTCATCGCAGTCGTCATCAATGCCGTTCCAGCGTTCTGTTGCGCTCGGTGAAATCAAGCTGTTGTTGTCGTTGCAGTCGTTGAACCAACGGTAACCATCGCCATCGTTGTCAAGGTCTGGATAGAGTGGATCTGTGTTGGTTGAAAACAGTTCAATACCATCGAGCAAGCCGTCACCATCGGTGTCTGGATCGAACGGATCGGTGCCGTGAGTCAGGTACTCTTCCATATCCAACAACCCGTCGAAGTCAGCGTCTGTATCGATAAAATCTTCATCGATTTCCCCGTTGCAGTTGTTGTCCAAGCCATCCAATGTTTCAGCCATACCGGGGTTAAAGGAGGCGTTTGTATCGTCACAGTCTTGGAACCAATAATACCCGTCCATGTCCGAATCGTTGTCGTTGACAAGTGGGTCAGTCGTGTAAATCATCACTTCTGCACCGTCTTCAAGACCGTCTCCATCGGTGTCGCTGTTTTGCCAATCCGTGCCATAGCCATGGTACTCTTCAAAATCATACAGGCCATCTGAATCGGCGTCTGTGAGGTTGAAACCTTCGTCCCAAGAGCCGTTACAGTCGTCATCGATGCCATTCAACACCTCGAGAGCATTCGGATAGACGTCTTGGTTTGAATCGTTGCAATCTTGGAACCAATAGAACCCATCGGAGTCGCCGTCAGCATCGAAAACAAGTGGGTTCGTGCCATAGATGTACACTTCATCGCCATCAGAAAGAAGGTCATCGTCCGTGTCGTTGTCAAGGGGATCTGTCCCATTCACGAGCACTTCTGTGCCGTCGTCAAGACCGTCCATATCGGTGTCTACCGAGAGGGGGTCGGTCCCATACACGAGCACTTCCAGTCCGTCGTTTAGTTCATCATCATCCGTGTCAATGTCGTAGGGGTCGGTGCCGTAGACATCTGTTTCATTGGCGTCGCTGAGGTTGTCGCCGTCTGAATCGAGGTTCAATTGTGTCCCGTGGAGAATCAGCGCCCATTCTTCGAGGGTCCCCGTGTCGCCGTAACCTTGATCTTCCACCGATAATGTCCACGTGCCTCGGCTGTCTTCGCCCCAGTGTTGAACGGAGCCAAAGCGCCAATTGTTGTAGTCGTTGTTTTCGTCATCGTGTTTTTCAGAAAGGATGCTTTGGTGCCCCGATGGGCTTGTCAGCGTAAGTGCCAAATCACCACGGAAATTATGCGGAATGTCGACGATGACATCCAGGTTTTCGATTTGAATCGCTTCGGTCACTGTTGTGTTGACCTCGATGTACCCTTCGTCCCGGTCAGGAATATCGAGATCGGTCTGAATGGTCCCCGAAGAAACTGATATTTCTTCATCGGCAATTTCCCAATTGACTGCTGCAGCAACCGCTGCTCCCGCATCAATCACCCCGTAGCCGTACTTGTGGCTCACGAGGTGGCCTGCTCCGTTGGTGGCCCAAGAATTATCATTTGGATCGTTTTGTTTGGAAGTTTCGACCAAAATGTGTTGGACGTCTCGCCATGTGAGGTTTGCATTTGCTTCAAGCATCAAGGCGATGATGCCGGAAACGAGCGGTGTTGCTGAGGAGGTGCCGCCAAATGTGCTGGTGTAGTCAGTGCCGCTGTACCCGCCTGAACCTTCGATGTCTGTGGTGGTGATGCTCTCTCCGTCACCATTTGAAGGCGAGGCAACAAGCACATTTGCTCCCGGTTCAGCGTAGTATGATTGTTGGCCCTTGTGGTCCACAGCGGTGACCGCAATGGTGTACCGCAGGTTCGCATAGCCGTCATTGTTTGAATTGTCATCGTCGTCAAGTCCGTTTCCTGCTGCCCATGTGATGATGTTACCCAGGCCATTTCTCCCTTGAAGCGCGCCTGCTTCAAGAGCCGCGAGCATCAAGGGGCCAGGCCCCTCAAGGGTCTCTCCGTTATCGCTCGGGCCCCACGAATTCGAATAAATATCAATGTCTTGTTGCTCGTGGCCCAAGGTATTGCCCTCACGGACGTCTGTGGTGCTGCATGAGATGAGTTGGAGCCCGACGAGGGTTGCTTCTGGTGCAGCGCCGGTGACACCAATGCCATTGTTGCCAGTTGCGGCGGCAACGCCTCCAGCGGCGGTTCCGTGTGCGTTGTTCGAGGTCGGCGTTGGATCGTCGTCGTTGTTGCAAAAATCATAATCGAGGCTGGAATCATAATCTGCGAAGATATCTGGATGGTTCCAATCCAGACCATCATCGACAATCCCTATGACCACGCCAGCGCCCTTGTAGGTGTTCCATGCGCCTGTGATGTTGACATCTTCGCCGCTGGTCCCGCCAGTTTGACCGGTGTTGACAAGATGCCATTGTTCGCTGAATTTGGGATCGTTCGGGGCCCATCTTGGCTCCATCGACCGTTCGACAAGAGGGTAAGCCGCTTCGATCTTCCCGATTTGTTGCCATTGTTCAAGGGTCCTCAGTGCCTCTTCTGCATTCAACTGAACGATGAACGCCCCCTCGAGGTGTTCGGTTGGCACCCCCACCTCAAGGTGAGAAAATACAACCCAATCCTTCACATCAAGCAGGGCGTCTTCGTCGTAGGTCGACAAATCACTATGGAAGGCGATTGAGGCTTGAATCGATGAAGAATAGCCATCGATGATGGGGTGGTTTTCGGCTGCGGAAAGGGGGGCGCCTTCGGTAGCAAGAGCAGAGGTGCCTGCAAGCGATGCGCTTGTCATCGGCACCAGCATGGCGCCGAGCAACATGAGGCACATGAACTTGGCACGCATGGGATTTCCTCCCTTCCGAACCGTCATAATGCTACCCCCGCTATGTCTGGATGGAGGGATTGACTTCATGATGCAGCCTCCGTTTGAGTCAACCTCTGTGCCAACACAGCAAGAGATTCATTTGTTGCCTGCAAGGAACGGATGTATCGGGGTATGGTGTGGTTTGAACGTTCTAAGTCATCCAATGTCCCGACCCACTCGAGGGCGTATGTCGGTTTGACCAACACCGCGTCTCGAGTGGAATGGACAGTCCATACAGAACACCCGTCCCCATCCTCCGAAGCAGTTTGCAGACAGAACATCTGAGGAAGTGGTGATGATGCGCATCGAAGATCATGCCGGTTTGTGTATTCGACAATGCAATCGTCGGTAACATACGCAGCACCCATCGATTGAAGCGCTTCAATCGAAGAGGGGTCTTGGGCTCCGCGTTGGAACCAGACCAGGGGAAAGTGTTCATGATCGAGCCTGATGATCAAGTCGCGGACCACAGCCCTTGCCCGTTCAGGGGCCAAAAACAGCACTACAATTTCCGGGACCAAGCCATCATCGAGGGAAGGCCGGATTGGGAAACCTGCCACTGTTGCTCCGCCATCGTTTGGATGAATCGGGCTGCAAGCCCAGCCGCGCTGCGACACTTCCTTCACAGCTTGATGTGCAGGGCGCTCGTGATTCAATCCAGCACCAAAAATATGGATCGATGTGCTGGCGATGACACGCTCTTGGAGGAGCAATGGGGCAAGCGATGAAGTCCCTCCTGCGTCCATGTTGCCATGCCTTCCTTTTGGCTTATCAAAACTTGTACTGTTTCGGAAACTGATTTTATCGCAAGCACTTGGTTTCAAGTCGATGAACCTCTACGGCCGTCCATGGCAGATACACGGCGACCTCCACACGACCGTGGCCATCTTCTGTGGTCTGCTGAGGACGGTCCGACCCGAATGCTTCAAGGGAGTTTCGATCGATGGGTCGGTGCTGTGCTTGCCGACGACGGCATCGATATGCCATTTATGGGCGGAAACGACGCCGTTGAAGCAACGATTGTTGCTCGGGCTGATGGCATTGTTGTTGGGACCGCTGCGATCGATCACATGTTGCAAATATGGGCGCCTTCCCTGAAGATATCCTGGCAGGCCAGCGATGGCAAAAGGGTCGTCAAAGACGACGAAATCGCTTCTCTTTCTGGTGATCGCGAAACATTGTTGGCAATGGAAAGGAGCATTCTCAACGTTCTAGGCCAACTCTCAGGCATCGCTACTGAAGCAAAGCGATGGTCAGCAATCGCCCCCGGTCAAATTGCATGCACCCGCAAAACAATCTGGGGTTTAATGGATAAATGGGCGGTGCACCTCGGTGGTGGTTTAACGCACCGTTTACAGAAGAACGACGCACTGATGATCAAAGAAAACGACCTTGCTTCAATGCTCCAAGACGTCGATGGTCATTCAAACCGAATCGCTCAATTTTTACAAGAAGTTGATGTGACAACATCCGGGGCATTCCTCGAAATCGAAGTCAGAGAGAACAAGGAAGCGGTCATTGCGGCTGCTGTGTGGGCTCAACGTCGCGAAGAGGGTGTCAAAAAACTCGTGGTAATGCTCGATAATTTTGGACCCGAGCGTTGCCAAGAAGTTGCGGCGGAACTCGTTGAAATGGGACTGCGCGAACATGTCGTGTTGGAAGCAAGCGGTGGCATCGAATTCGAACATCTCGAACAGTGGCATGAATGTGGATTGGATGTGTTGTCAACCAGTGCCATCAACAGGGGCGTACCCCCACTGGACGTTTCGATGCTGATCACCGGCGCTTAATCGGAGTGATTCAATGGATGAAATTGCTGCCGACCCGACCCACCCGCGGTACCAGTCGCTCTTGCTACGGCACCGATTGGAAGAAGCTGAAAAAAAGGGAATGCTCGCTGGAAGTGCGATGATTGCCCACGGGCGCGGTGAAGCATACGATTACCTGCTTGGTGAACAAACGATTCCAAGCGCTTTACAAGCCACAAAAGCAGCACTTGCAGCCCTCAGAGGAGCAAGTCAACCCGTGTTGAGCCTGAACGGAAACGTGGTTGCTTTGGCTGGAAAGGAAATGCTCCAATTAGCTGCAGTGCTCGAATGCCCGGTTGAAATCAACATTTTCTACCGTACCCCCGAACGGATGGAAGCATTGTTGAGCCACCTCGAGGTGATTAAATCTTCAGAAGGCATCGATGTTCAAATCCTCGGCGCAGAACCAAATGCGAAGATTCCAGGCTTGGAAGGGCCGCGCGCAAACTGCACCAAAGAAGGAATCCTCGACTCGGACGTCATCATGGTTCCTTTGGAGGACGGTGACCGATGCGAAGCCTTGGTGTCGATGGGGAAGACCGTGATTGTCATCGACCTCAACCCTCTTTCACGTTCAGCAAAAATGGGCAACATCACCATCGTGGATGAACTGACCAGAGTGGTTCAGAACATGTTGGACCTCCTTTCACAACCCATGCAGGGTAACGGCGGGCCGTTCTATGACAATGAAGCGGGCTTAACCGACGCACTGCGCCATATATCGAAAAAATTTAGCGCACCTGATGCTTGAAACAATGGTTCCGTTCGCCGAGGTGCGAGTTCTGAAATCAGAATTCTTCACTGAGTTTAGCAACCAAACGAGAAGAGATGCTTTCTCCAACTGCGGAACACGAAGCATCGCCACCAAGATCGTAGGTCAAGCCTTTGCCTTCACGAAGATGGTCTGCAACACTTTCATCGATCAACCGTCCGATGTGAATGAGTTCGTCTTCGCCATTTCTGCGACCCAGCCAATCCATCATCAGTTGAATGGAGTTGATTGTGGCAATGGGGTTGACCTTGTTCATACCAGCGTACTTAGGCGCTGATCCGTGAACGGGTTCGAAGAAAGCGTGGTGGTCTCCGATGTTTCCTGAAGCAGCCATTCCCATTCCTCCTTGCAGAACAGCGCCCAAATCTGTTGCGATGTCGCCGAACATGTTCGAAGTAACAACAACGTCATAGGATTCTGGTGAGCGGGTGAGCCACTGCATGAAAGCGTCAATGTAGCCGTAATCTTTCTCGGTCCCAGGGAACTGATCGGCGACCTTATCGAAGGTTCGGCGGAACAGTTGACAGCCGCGGGTGACATTGGATTTGTCGATGCAGGAAACACGCTTAACGCCATCAACTGGTGCTCCGTTTCGCGTCTCTGCGATTTCAAAGCCCATTCGAATCAAGCGTTCACTGCCGTGTTCTGAAATTGGACGGGGGTCGTAGGCGACTTCGCCCTTCAGTCCCGGGAATTCCATGGATGGAGGTTCGTAAGGATCTCGCCCTTGAGCTCGATCTGCACTGCGTCGCAGCAAGGAATGGTACAGACCTTCGGTGTTTTCTCGGAGCACCGTCATGTCGACCAGGCCCGGTTCCCAAATCTGGGTGAATCGCCCATGCACTTTGTGCGGGACGCCTTCGTAGAGTTTGATTGGGCGGAGGTTGGCGTAGAGGTCCAAGCCGCTTCTCATTCCAAGGATCACCGATCCACCAGCCAGATCACCGTTGGGCAAAAGAGCCCCGGGGTGGCCAATGGCGCCGAGGTAAATTGCATCGGCTTCATCGCGGCAGAATTCAAAGGAGCCTTCGGCCCATTCTTCACCGGTTTCGAGGTAATGTTGCCCACCGCATTGAATGACGGTTTGTTCAAAACCATGGTTTGTGTTGGCTTCAATAGCGTTGAGAATACGTTGAGCCTCAAGCGCAACTTCGCGACCAGTGCCGTCTCCGGGAAGAACTCCAATCCGATAATTTCCCATGCTTTCCGCCAAGGGCAACCCCTACATGAACGCGACCCCTTGGGATTTATGGTCTCACTTTTAGAGAAAAAGGGGCTTGCTTTGTATTTGGCAAAGCGCAGAGGTTGGCGTCCAGTGGAAGTTCTTCATCGGGCAAGCATGAACGCAGTGATTCGGTTGCAGAATGGAAACCATGGTCCGTTGAGTGAGAAAGGCTTCATAGGCTGTCATGGGGGAGAGTAGAGAACATGAGCGACAAGCAAAACGAAGTGTCGGAAGGCCATATTCGTCTGGATTCATTGCCTCCTGAGGTGCAAAAGCTCGCAGAGATGATGCAAAGCGTCGACCCCAATTGGAGGCTCGAATCATGGCTTGTCGAACAATCAAAAATGGCATTGGACCTTGTTTCCCTCGACCTCGCAAGGGAACGGATGGCCGTGGAACAACGGTTGCATCGCTTGGAAAGCATCGCCCGCAGGCTGGAACCTGAATCGGATGAAACGCTGGATCCTTTGCAGCGCAATATCTTTGATTGTTTCAACCTCGACATCGTTGATGGATTGAAGGGGTTGGGCTCACGTGCTGCCGAACCTGTTGCTGAACTTTTGCCTCGAAGTCAGATTGATGAATTGATGCATCCTGCAGCGACCTTCCTCGACCTCCTTCCCGACGATGAGGGTGATGACCCGTTGCTTGCAGTGGCCTGTCAGATGTTGCTTGTGGTCGTCGAAACAGAAATGGGCAAAGGCGAACCATGTGCCACCCTCGAAGTGATGTTCAAGGGCATGAAGGAACACGGCGTCTCCACTGAAGAAATCGACGAAGCAATCGATCATCTCCTTACGATCGGGTCATTGCTCGAGATTGACGATGATTGTTTTGTCCCATCTGCTTGATGTTTTTGGGGCAAATATGTGGGCCCCAAGGGCCCCCAAGCAACAATTGGTTATACCGTGCTCACCCATGTTCTACTATGGGAATCGTACGCTCTCTTGTGTTCGGAATGTTGGCATGGATCTTTTTGATGGAATTACGAATGGATCCGGAACTCGCGCTTGGCGGCGCTGTTGCTACTGCATTCTTGATTGAATCCGCTCAACACCGAGCGAGGCAACATCGTTTAATGGATCAAAGTCGAGGGTTAAAGCAACACCTCCAACGATCAACATTGCACATTGAAGAATTGCAGTTTCATCTCCAAAAGACAAACCTAGAATTGCATGAAGCGATTGAAGAAATCAATCGACGTGACGCCGTGGGAAGCCCCGCTGCTCGAGAATTATTGGACCGGCAAGAAATGGCGATGAAGGCTCAATCAAAGGCCATCGAAGATCGCAGCAACCGCAACGTGGCGCTGCTTGACAGTCTTGAACGGTTGCTTGTGATGCAATCCGAACAGACCTCTCGAATTCAACAAACCCTTACTGATGTTGTGCGGAAGTTAGCCATGGAACCACGGCAGAAATTGATGCTTCAGGACAGTGTCCTCGTTCAAGATGCCCCCGTTTCCAATCTGACTCAGCAGATGTTGAGCCGGCAAGCGACTGAACAATTCAACGCTGCAGTGCTGACCGATTTGTTCGACTGATTCCGACATATTGACCAATGAAAACATACTGGAGCCAACATGGCGACAAAGAAGGAAGGCGCTCAACGGCTGATCGACAGCCTTGACTCAGAGGCCCGAATTCAACGGAGGCTATGGATGGCAGGTGCCCAAGCAGTCGTTCTTTCAGCTGCAATTGCTTGGTTCACACAATGGCAATTTGGTGTTGCCGCTGTGCTTGTGTTTTTCTTATTGATTCAATTTGCCTTCGAACGAATGTCCAACAGCATTCAAGCAAGTCGACTTGAAGCTCTGCACATACTCGGTTGGTCGGTTGATGACCAAACAGACGATGCACTTCGTCACAAGGCTGAGAAAATTCTTTTGTGATGTGATGGGAATGCAAACCGACGCTGCCCAATACCTGGAATTCGTCGAATCGGACGAAATTCGGCAGGGCAACACAACCCGTCTCATCGTGGCAGTGTTGGTTGCGGGAGGATTTGGGGTCGCAGGGGCGCTGTATCTCAATCTCAACTCCTTTGTAGCAAGCGTTGGGTTCCTTGTGCTTTTTTCGACGGTCGTGCTGGTGAAAATAAAACAAGATGCTCGAGCGCTGAGCCAAGAAGAGGCCTTGCTTAGGTTGCTTGAAGTTGATCCTGAACTGTTTGAGAACACAGGCTTTCGTCAGCGGCTAACCATGGCTGCTGAAACAGGGCGTTTTGATGAAGTTCAAGTCAAGAAAAAAGCCGGAAGCATCCGTGGTCATGACGAAAAAGGATTCACTGGGGGCATAGAGGTGAACGGTCATGATGGCATTGCTGCACGTCGCGATGTGAAGGAGTCCGAGGGCATCTACGATGGTTTGGAAGGGGAACTGAGCCGGTCAGAGCACCTGGTCGTTGAAGCAAACGCACAGTATGAAACTGTGGCAAATGAGCGCTGGAAGGCGGCTGAAGAAGCTGATTTGGACCTCATTGAGGCTGGCGTGGAACGTCTTGGAGATTTGGTCCGCACCGATTGGCTGGACAAAAATGCAAAGGACGGGGCATTGGATGAACTGGTGGGACAAGGCCAAAAGGAATGACACCCTCCCACAAGCCATGAAGGTCAAGGCGATTCTGCTTGCTGGCGGCCATGGCAGTCGCCTCTACCCTTTCACCAAATACACCCAAAAGACGCTCTTACCGCTCTATGAAAGGCCGGTCATCGATTACGCTCTCGGTACCATTCGCCGTGCAGGCATCAAAGACATCACAATCGTTTCAAACCAATTCATCGGTCAAATCACAAAGCATGTTGGAGCCGGTTTTCCTGATGAACGAATCCACTATGTTCTGGAAGAAGAACCGACGGGCGTGGCTGACGCACTCAACTTAGCAAGGGTCTACAACGAAGATTGCAGGCTTCTCATCTACTTCTCAGACAACATCACAACCATCGAGCTCGAAGCAGAAGTTGCGCGCTTTAACCTGGAAGAAGGACATGCCCGGATGTGTCCTTTTGGCTCGGAATCGAGCCGAACCCCGAGGCTTTCGGCGTGGCGGTTTTGGGTGAGAACGGCGAAGTGGTGGACATTGTTGAGAAACCCCCCAATCCACCATCCAACCTCGCGATCGGTGGCATTTACATGTTCGATGAACGGTTTTGGTCCTTTGTGGATGCGGGCGTGGCTGAGAATGGAGAGACTTTTTCAATTTCAGATGTCACTCGCGCATACGTCAGAGATGGCGCAGCAAAATTGCTCACAGTTGGCGAGGAAACATGGGTTGATTGCGGCACACCTGATTCTCTGTTGCAAGCCTCCATGATGGCGAAGGAAGGTAAGCTGAACCCATCTCCTTTCAGAACCTAATCAGGCAAGTAAGACAAAGCAACGAAGCCTCCCAGACTGGTTCGATGAAAGTCGGAATCATCGGGGCTGGGATGGTCGGAGGGGCCATCGAAGAATGCTTTTCTCATGCGCATGAACTGTTTGTTCACGACCCTGCTCGAGGTACTGAATTGAGCGATGTAACCGATCATGTCGACTTCGCCTACATCGCAGTTCCAACGCCACCCCACCCAGAAACAGGTGCTTGTGATACTCGAATTGTCGAGGGTGTTTTAGACGCCCTCCCCGAAGGTTTCACCGCAGTGATCAAGTCCAGCGTCATACCTGGAACAACAGAACAATACCATCTCCGCTACCCTCATCTCAAGATTGCTTATTCGCCTGAATTCCTCGTTGAACGACGAAGAATGGAGGATTTCGCAAATCAAGATTTACTCGTTTGTGGGACGCACCATGCCGATGTAGCAGAGCGGGTGTTTGAGCAACACAGGCAGGCAGGCGTGATTCGTAAAGAAAATTTGTTCCATGTGACGCCAACTCAAGCGGAATTGGTCAAGTACACTAAAAATACATTTTACGCCATGAAGGTTATCTTCGCAAACCAGATGTACGATCTCTGTGAAGCAATGGGCCAAGATTGGTACACGATCAGAGACATGATTACGGCCGAGCAAGCTCAGCCAATTGGGCCTTCACACCTCGATCCGATCTTTGGACTCAACCGTGGCTTTGGTGGGAAATGTTTGCCAAAGGACACCATGGCCCTAGGGGTTTTAGCAGAAGAACATGGCGTGAAGTACAACCTCCTCGATGCCCTTCAGGCCGATAACGCTGGCCTCAGAGGGGTCCTGACTGGAAAGCCGAGTGACGTGGTCACCAACGATGATTGATGAGGGAATCCATGTCAAAACCAAGCATAGCCGAAGTTTTGCCCCGTGGTACACTTCAGCGGTTTGGAATTGCTGGAGGCTTCAACACCTTTTTCTTCTGGGTCATCTGGGAACTCTTACGAATTAGCCCCCTTTATGCTGAATCAAACGAAACCCTGTTCTGGTCGATTTCGTGGGTCTGCTCTAGTTTTGTCGCCCACTTTGTTCACCGGGTTTTTACCTTCGATGGTCGGCGAAACATCAAGAAAACAGCCCTTGGCGCCCTTTCAGTCTATGCAGTTGGAATGATGGGTTCGACCTTGACGTTCGATGGAATGCTGGTGTTGCTCGACGATGTTCCCATCAGGTTGCTGTTTTTGGCCAACATCGCTGTTTGGGGCCTTTTCACATGGGCCAGCATGCGATGGTTTGTCTTTGGATACACCAAAATGGAAGAAGAGTGATCACACTGCATGGGTTTCCATCAGTGCAAGAGAAATAACTTCCAACGCAGCTTCATGCGTCGCTTCGAGGTCCAATGGACATGCTGAGCCAGCGTTAACTGCAGCAAGCCAAGTTCGAGCGCACACACACCATGAATCGCCAGGTTTCAGACCAGGGAACCCATGCTGAGGCGCTGGTGTGACCAAGTCATTGCCTTGACTGCTAGCAAATTGAAGAAAGCCTTCGGTAACTACGCAGCACACCGTATGGCTGCTCCTGTCGTTCTCATCTGTGTTACATTTACCGTCTCGGTACCACCCAGTCATAGGATCACAAGAGCAGTCATCGAGAGGTTGGCCGAGCACGTTGAGGCTTGGGTACATAAATCGAGGGTGAAGCTCGTTGCTGATGAAGGCTTGTCCGAGGCGTTGATGCAATCGGAAACAAACAGGATTGTGCCTTTTGACGGCGTTGGGTTCTAAGGTAAGGTCGCCAACCGAGGTATCATGCTCCCCGATACAGTTCACAAACTCCCTCGTGAAGAACGCTACGCATACGCACGTCTTCTTGCCTTTATGGCACGGGTTGACAACGAACTCACCATCGATGAAATGGCAATGTTCGAGCAGCGTCTCGGCACCGCCCTGCTTTCTCCAAAGCAACGTGAAATGATTCGAACCGCATTGAAGACCCCCCCTTCGTTGGAAGAGTGCCTCAGTGGCTTGGGTGCTGAAGCTGGCCGATTGGCACTTCGAGATGCGACCCTTATGGCTGCAGCAGATGGTACGGTCGACGAAGATGAGCGTGCTGTTTTACAATCGATTGTCGAGCACCTCGGTTTGGCTGAAGACTCGGTTGAGCGCTTGTTAGATTGGACCGTTAAGGGCGCCCTATGGATGCAGGAAGGTTTCGACCTCCTCAACACACTCTCGGAGTGAACCAATGTGTACGTCGACCTCACGGTTGATTTTACGCCCGATGAAGCACAAGGGTATGCACAAATTATGATCATTGTCGCATCGGCTGACGGTGCTTTGGTCAAAGAAGAACTAGCGATCATTGAGGCGCTTATGGGACGGTGCATGATGCATCCCGAGATGCGGGTTGATTTGCGAAACATGCTTGAAACCCCTCCGAAATTAAATTTGGTGATGGAACGACTCTCGCCAATCGTGCTCAAAATCGCCCTCCGCGATGCAATCCTCGTGGCCGCCGTCGATGGAGAATACGATTCGGAGGAAATTAAGATTCTAAAACAAATCGCAAAATCGGCTGGTGTAAAAAAAGCCGACTTGTCCGCTTTATTTGAGTGGACAAAAGCAGGATGGGAATGGCATAAACAAAGTTTTGAGCACCTCAAACTGGTTTAACCTACCCCTCTAATTTGCTCGTTTTTGGACCATTCTTCCAAGGGTCACATTCAAAACAATTGGACCAACCGGCCAAGATGGGTGGGGTTGTGCAAAGCGGAGTAAGTGGATGGTATGCTCGGTTGGACCGATGCCTCGAAAACCGTCCTGAACAGATTGAAATCTGGCTTCAGGCCTGGGAGCAATCTCTTCGTGTCCACCAACCAATAGCAGCGCTCTTACCAGAAGATTGGCCGACCCTTCCAGCCAATTTGTTGACCGACCCTGGTCATGTTCTCGATCACCTCCTCGCACGTCACGATGCTGAAACTGATGGACGCTCCCCTCGTGGAGCCCATCCCACACCTCCCCGCTTAGCTGACGCAGTCATTGCATCAGAATTGTTAGAAAGTCTCACTCGCCCTAAAACACCGGTCAAGTCCTCGACCATGCACCTCAGCAACCTTCCTCCAGGCTTCCGCCAGCACATTGAGAAGTTGAACCTCCCACAACACAGTCAAGAGACTGAGATCGATGATGAGATTGAATTGAAGCGGGTCCAAGAAGGCCGACGCACATTGAGTGGTATCCCATTGCCCATCGCTGACACCTCATGCGGTGGCGGTATCTTCCATGCTCGCTTGATTCGTCGCCATTCCGAACACCATGAAGACAGCACTGAAGAACGCAGAATCAAAGATACACGCTTGTTGCTCTCGGCGTTCCAGCTGTTGGACGTCGATGAATTGGTGGTTGCTTCGACACGTCGCCGTTTGCTTCTCGAATGCATTCGCTTCGGGTTGGTCAGTCTCAAAACCGACAAACCAGGCTGCCTTCCTCGCGAAGAAGCAGAACGCTTGCTCGAACATGCCGTGCAGAAAGGCGACACGCTTCAGGGTCTGTGGCCTTGGGACGTTGCCCCTCAACTTGTCGTCACCAACCCTCCATGGCTTCGAATTAAAGATCGATTTAGAGGCATGGAAGATGGAAGTAAACTCCGCCGAGAACTGGGCGAGCATCTTCGCGCCCTCAGCGATGACGGAAAGCCTCGCTTTTCGACCATGAGAGGAAACGTAAACCTCTATCGCTTATTCATTGAACGAAGCCTACAAATTCTTGAGAAGGGCGGTCGCCTTCGTTTGATTGCTCCCGATAGCATCCTGCGAGAACAATCCTCCCACCCTCTGCGAACCCTGTTGGTTGAGGAGCATGGTTGGTCTGATATTTGGGCCATCGAGGAAGCAAACCACCTCTTCCCCGGAATGACCCAAGGCGTCGCTGTCCTCGGCATCACCGCCAAAGAAGCGGTTGAACAATTGCTGATGCACGGACCGATCAGTCGCGCCGATTTACGCCGCGACCAAAAAGGACTCTCAAACCGCGTACCCTCATTCGAAATGACCACTGAACGATGGGTCTCATGGGCAAAGGATACCTGGGCAATTCCACGATTGCCGAGGGACCGAGTGGAACGAAAACAGACGCTGGCAGTGTTGGACCGCCTCGCACTCCTCCCACGCCTTGGTGACGCACAGCACGCCCTGGCCACCAACGGCCATACCGTTCGAGTTCGTGTTGGCGAAATCGACCAAACTGCACATTCGAAGAGCATCGAAACATGGGTCAAAGGGCGAACCTCTCGGCCTTTCATCCGTGGTGTTCACTTCTCTGAAGATGCTGACGGAGCCGTGTTTGTCCGGCATCCTGCGTTCCGAACAGATATTCCATCTCGAGCCAATGAGCGACAACTCGCAATGTGGTGCGGATCTGCCGATCCTAAGTTCGGACCCCGCCTTGCATGCCAGGCGATCGTCAACGCTCACCAAGATCGACGTCTGCGCTGGGCCGTGATCCCTGCTGGGTGCGTCCTCGGAAACAGTGTCAACCACATTGAGCTTCATGTTGATATTCAAGAACGTCTTGTTTCGATTCATGGTTCGTTGGAAACGGCCCTCCAATGGATGTGCCAATTATTGAACGATGAAGACCTCGATGAATGGGCCCGTTCGTGGTCTGCTAACAACAACGTCAACAATTACGAATTGGAAATGTTACCTCTTGATTTGGGCAGCACAATTCCGGAATTACTGCCCCTTATTCGTTAATCCGTCACTTTCTGGGTTCTTTTTTCCGGATTTATAAGTGCATTATGCGGAGAACATGAAGAACATGGTTTATCTATGACAAGCCACTGGTGCGACCATCAGGGTTTAACTGAGGTGATATTGTGGGCATTCATCCAAAAATTGGTATCACCGGCTTGCCGCGCAGCGGTAAATCTGCCGTGATGGAAAAAGTTCTCAAAATGCTTGTCGACGAGCGCGAACGAGAAATTCGCGTTCGAGGAAGTTTGAGCGACGCACCAATCATTGGGGGTATGCAAACCATGCCGATTCTCGAGGGAAGCGAACGTTTGGGTTACAAGGTCATCAACATCGTCACCAAGGAAGAAGCCATCATGGCTCACAAAAACATCGATTCTCGCCTCCGGGTGCTTGGTTACGGTATTGATACCGAAGCATTGGAACGCATTGCAATCCCGGCCATCGAATACGCTCGAGATGAGTGTGAAGTCATCGTGATCGACGAAATTGGAAAGTTTGCTGTCGAAAGTGAACTCTTTGTGGCTGTTGTACGAAGCGCCCTCCAAATTGACAAGCCTACGTTGCTTACCCTCCACAAAAAGAGCCGCCACCCGTTGCTGCAAGACATTCGACGGCGCGATGATGGACGAATCCTCGAAGTGACCCCCGTCAACCGAGCTTTGCTCCCTTACAAGATTCACAAGTTGATGCGAGAAACCTACTGAGGTTTTCATTCAACTCAATCTCAGCAAGCCGCTGGTTTCATCCGTGAACCCTCCGTGCATACGTCATGGCTAAACCATCCGATGCCGCAACCAAGTTGTTGTTTGGGACAGGCGTAGGCTTGTTGCTCGTCGCAGGCTTTGGCCTCATGGAAGAGCGGATGACGATCGATGAAATCAACATCGGTTGGGTTTTCGCCTTGGTTGGTTTGATTCTTCTCGGGCTTGCTCAAAGCCTAACCAAGGGAAATGGGCCTCTTTCTGCAGTCTTTCCCGATGAGACACCAAGTGAACTCGCCGTTCGAGTCAAGGATGACATCAACACTTCAATCAAAGATGCGAGCGTTGGTTCTGCATGGGCTGTGCTTGAAGCAAACATCTTGGAAGACGAATTGTCTGAAGAAGAATGAACATTGGCCTTCTGAAGGTTTCTGTGGCCCATCATAAGCGGTGCCTTCATCTAAGGCGACCACATGCATCAAATCGGGTCGAAAGCAATGAGTCTAATTCCAGAAGAACTGTACTACACAAAAGAGCACGAATGGATGAGGGTCGAAGGCGATGAAATTGTCATCGGTATCACCGACCACGCACAAGATGCACTCACCGATATCGTCTACATCGAACTGCCTGGCGAAGACGAAATTATGGGCGAAATGGACGAATTCGCTATTGTCGAATCTGTAAAATCCGCATCACCAATTTTCGCTCCACTCGCTGGAAAAATTGTCGCGGTGAACGATGCATTAGAAGACGCACCTGAATTGATGAACACCGACCCCTACGGCGAAGGCTGGATCATTCGAATGAAATTAGACACGCCAGAAGCCATCACAGGAATGATGAGCGCGGCAGATTACAAGGCAGAAATCGGCGAGTGAACCTCTTGTCCTCTGCCCCGTGGACCATCTACGTTGATGGATCATGTTTGGGCAACCAGAACGTCGATGCCGATACGCCTGCCGCTTGGGCCGTCGTCGTCATCACCGGTGACACTGGACTCGGTCGAGGAACCGGGTCGCTGGTCGAGGAGTTTGCTGGCCACGTCATCACTCGAAGCGATGAACCGAACTTCATCGGAGCAGAAGTTGGTTCAAACAACACGGCCGAATTAACCGCCATTGCCGAAGCACTTCGTTGGCTTCTCACCGAAGGTGGGGGCGATGAGGCAATCATTCGAGCTGACTCGCAATACGCGGGCAACCTTGCTTCAGGAGCATGGAAGGCAAAAGCAAACAGAGCATTGGTGGCTCATGTTCAGGAACTCTGGACCACAGTGAGTTTGCTACGCCCGTTGTCCTGGGAGCATGTTCGGGCACATAGAGGCCATCGCTGGAATGAACGAGCCGATCATTTGGCATTGCGAAAAGCGAACAATGAGAACCCAGCGCCTTTGTCGTTCTGGAAACCTGGACAGCGTTGATCACGTGTTGAGGCGTTCAATCAGCCAAGCACGGAATTCTGGCTCCAGGTCGCCACGACGCAGTGCATGGTCGACTTGTGCCTTCAGCCAAGGGAGAGGTTTCCCGGAATCATACCATTGGTAACCATCCAATTCAACCCCAAACATGCCGCCGTTGGCCATCCAATGTTGTTGGAGGGCGATGGATTGTAATTCACCGTGGGTTTCGACATTGTAGACTTCCAACAGAGCGGATGTGTCTGCGGTAAACACATAGCGTCCACACAACACGAGGTTTGACGGCGCTTGGCCAACCTTCGGTTTCTCAACGATTTCGATTATCTTTGAGTCTTCAAGGCGAACCACGCCATAGTTGCACACTTCATCCGCTTCAACTGGCAAAAGTGCAGCGCATGGACGGCCATGCTGTTCGAAGGACGCCACCAGGGCAGCGCTGGCTTGCGATGGAACAAAGTCTTCAAGCGTCGAATGCGTATCAATCAACAAATTGTCGCCCAACAAGACAAGGAAGGGGCCGTGGATGGCATGAAGCGCACTTTGAATTGCGTTGCCAAGGCCAAGAGGGTGTTTCTGCACATGAATATGGACCTCAACATCGGCAAAAGGCGCCAACAAGGTAGAATCGAGGTCTGGGCGTTTGTCACTTAGCCAGGTATGATCGGCAAGAAGGTTCGAGAGATCCTTGCGCGGTGATGTGACAATGTGCAAGCGTTGAACGCCTGCAGCCTTTGCTTCTCGGGCGAGATGGACCAAAGCCGGAACATCGACAAGTGGCAGGGCTTCTTTTGGCACAGAAGCGCTTGTTGGAAGCATTCGAGTGCCAAGACCACCAGCCACCAAGAGTGCGTCTTGAATTGCCGCCATGGCAACACGGTGGATGGCACAGGCTTTCAAGCGTGGCCCTTCCTCGTCAGGTCATGGACCGAACTCACCCGTGGCGTTGGCTCGCCGTTCTTGGCGTGCTCGGCATCGCTCAGGGCTTTGCCGACATTGCGCCGCCTGGTCCATGGGATTCGCCTTCTTTTTCGAGAGGGGTGTTGGGCTTGTGTGGTTTGGTCTGCTTGTACCTCGCCTGGTTCCGGTACACCTTCGACCTCAACGGGGTTGCACCAACCATGGACCGCTGGAAAAATCCTCAACAGAGTTGGATCAATGTTGTGCTGTTCGGACTTGCCTGCTTACTGGTGGTCAAACTCGTTACATGGTTGGAATACGACGCTCATCTCCCTGAACCAACCGGCTTGTTGGTGACCCTAATCGGATGCCTGGTGGTGCTGAACGGCGTCTATGTCGGACTTGTTGTTCAAGGACCCTTTCGCCTTCACGAAGAAGAATAGGTTCAATCTAAGAAACCGAGTTCCTGATCGACTTCGCCGTTTGCGGCAATGTCGTCATCGAGAACATTGTCCGCTGGTGGCGGACGTTCTGGGAGTTTGGGTTGCTCGCCATCGCCTTTGAGGAAAGCCTGCCAAGCCTCACATCGTTCAGGTCGGCGAACTGCCAAAGGCGCCCAAAGAGATTCAAGGTCGCAACCTTGACGGGTGAAATCAGCGAGGCGAGCGGCGAAATGATCGGGCGCTACCTCTTCCATTCGCAACAACAGTTCACGCATTCTGGAGCGAACAACTTCGTCACCGTCAACCCAGAGCATGGGGAGAATTCCCCGTTGATCATCTGAGAATTGCTCGAGATAATCACGTAAGAAAGGAACGAGGTTTCGACGAACAACAGGCAATGGGTGCTTGGATAATTCGGCCATCGTATCAGCCCACTTCTCAACATCGAGGAAACGCAAATCGCCTACTGTGGAGCTTGCTGCAGCAAGAACCCCTTCGTCTTCATCCTCGAGCATGGCTTCGAGGAACGGCACTGCATCCCATGTGAGCCTTCGGAACAAACGAGTAAGGACATCGGCCATACCTCGGCGAATCAAAATCTCAGTTCTGGTGTGAAGGCGTTGTGCAAGAGCAAGGCCAACATCGCGGTCGTATTCGATGGCCTTGGCCAGACAGAGGCAAACCCTCGAAGCAACTTCTTCTTCGGGGTCAAGTGCGCGACGCATGAGGATTTGATCGATGCCAAGCGGCTCGATGAGGTTCGGTCGTTGGAGCAGAAGTCGCGTCCATTCCATGAGCAGAAGGCGCCGTTCAAGCGGACCATTTTCCAATCGAGTGAGCAGCCATACTGCGGCTTCAACACCGACATCGTGTGCAACAACTCCACCTTGTCGGGGGAGGAATGCATGGGGGTTCCATTCCATTTGATGAGGACCGGTTTCTGGTTGTGTGTGCCAGGTACCGGGGCGCTCAGCGAGAGCGATTGATTCCACCAAATGGTAGCCTTGGTGGACGGATTGTCCTCGTGGCATTGTCGAAAGACCGTTGACCAGAGCAACAGCGAGCCACCAGCGATCGACGTTGGGTGCTTGCTGATCGAAGGCTTGAGAAAGCCAATCGGTGGCGATGGCGAACAGAAGGCGTTCTGCAACTTGCGGAACTCGCTTTTTCAACCACCGTTCATGGACTTCGTACGGGTCGTCGCTGAGGTTCATCCGGTGAGGGACAATCAAGTCGACAACCGTGTTGAGGTTGCGTTCAAACATACCTCGATCGACCTGAAGCAATCCTGTGGCCTGATCAATCAATGATTGGGGGGACTTGGGTGGAAGAGGCGGGAAGTCCGGATCGGAAATCGGAGGTGCTGGCAATGGCCATGATTGTGTGCCACGCTCAAGCGCTGCAGTCAGCCCTTGGGCAACTGCTTCAAACGTAACTTCAGACAATTGATTGCGTGGTTTACTCATACTCTACCCTCCAGTTCAGAGCGGTTTGCATACTGCTCAAATATCGAGTTCGATGTTCAGGTTCTGAATCAGTTCCTTGTATCGATTTCGAATGGTCACTTCTGTGACACCTGCGACTTCTGCGACTTCACGTTGAGTGCGGCGCTTGCCACAGAGTACGGAAGCGATGTAGATGATGGAGGCTGCAATTCCCGTTGGTCCACGGCCGCTCGTCAATTCCTTTTCTTGAGCTGCCTTGATCAATTCGTAGGCTTTTGCTTCCACTTCTGCATCCAAGCCTAAGCCTGAACAGAACCGGGAGATGTAATCCTCAGGCCCAGTTGGCATGATTTTCATCTTGAGTTCTCGGACCATGAAACGATAGGTACGTCCGATTTCCTTGCGCCCGGTCCTCGAGGCTTGTCCGATTTCATCGAGTGTACGTGGTACACCACATTGGCGGCAAGCTGCGTACAGAGATGCCGCAGCGACACCTTCGATTGAACGGCCACGAATCAAACGCTTGTCGACCGCTTTCTTGTAATTCACAGCTGCTGCTTCACGAACAGACTTTGGAAGTTCGAGGCGGCTGGCCATTCGATCGAGTTCAGCCAAAGCCATGGCCAAGTTTCGCTCGGTAGCATTGCTGACACGGCTTCGCTTCTGCCATTTCCTCATGCGGTAAAACTGAGATCGGTATCGGGAGTTGATGGTCTTTCCAGAGTAGTCTTTGTTCTGCCAGTCGATGTCCGTTGACAATCCTTTGTCGTGGAGCATAACGGTCATTGGAGCACCAGTTCGTGCTCTTTGATCGCCTTGTTCTGGGGAGAAAACACGCCATTCGGCGCCTTGGTCGATGACGTTGTCTTCCAGCACCAGACCGCAGTCTTCACAGACCACTTCACCGCGGGTTTCGTCACGGGTTAAATTACGACTTCCGCAGTCGCCGCACTTCACGATATCTTCTACTTGCTGTTCATCCATTTGTATCCCTCATGCGTCTCCTTGTCGGGCAAATGCCCAACTTGATAGGAGAACCTTGATATAGTCGCCATGACTATAGTATTTAAACATTGAGCCAGAACGGAACTCCTTAATACGGGAGAATACCGAGGAATCCGGTCATAATCGCGCCGCATGTACGCGATATGCGTCCCATTCGCCGAAGTATGAGGCATGGTACGCGCCCGAACCGATTATATCCGCTTGGCTTGTGTTTCCAATTGAGGGGGAAAGATGCGAACAAATTGGCCCCCCGAGAAAGTTGCCCTTACGCCCGGAAAACGGGTTTTATTCCTCACCAAGGACCTCGGGTTGATCAAGCGTCAACTCTATGACGGCCTCGATTTGAGAATGGAAGACTTGACCATTGATGAATTGTTAGACGACATCAACACCGATGTCATGACGCCTGCTTGGGTTTGCTTTGACCACGACCCGGCGGAAATTGCAAAGAATGCGTATGCGGGACTCATGCACAACGGCCTCCGCGTCTTCAACGAAAACGCGCTAAAAAATGGAAATTTCGAAGTCATTGTATCAGGCCAACGCAAAGGAACGGGCTCTTCTCGAGAAACCGCCGCTCAGTGCGAACGTTGGGCGGGAGTCAACATCGTGATTGCAGCGTCATTTGCCCCAATCCACGAACGCAACAACATCAACCTCGGCCAACTTATGGGCACCCATGCCATGCTCGAGCGCTTGCAAAATGGTGAACACATCGAACTGGAAGCATTCACGTCCCGCTACGATGAAGTCACGCAAATCATTCTCGAAAAGGGCGGTTTGTTCCCCTTTGCAAAGGCACTCAAGAACAAAGAAATTGTCCTGCCGCCAATGAACACACCCCCTCGCCCAATGACCATGGCTGAGAAAATCATCGCTCGGAACCTTGTTGGGCAAGCCGATGGTCAATGCGTCAAGCCTGATGACCCAGTCATCGCTCAAGTTCAGGGTGGGTACTCACACGAGTTCACCACGGCACAAGTTCACACCTTCCTCGGAGAAGAATACGGTGAAGCGTACACGTTGCTCAATCCAGCCAAGTTTGCTGTGTTTGAAGATCACTTGCTCTACGCCCACCACAACCCAAAATTCGTACCGTTCATGGACAAGGTTCAGACGCTGCGTGATTTACAAGTGGCCTTCCAGAAGCACACCGGTGTCCGGGATTATTCTGCCAAAAATGGGGTTTCGCCCGGTATTTGCCACCAAGTAGCCCGTGAAGAATTCATCGAAGTGGGTGATTTCATCCAAGCAACGGATTCGCACACGTGCATGGGCGGTGCATCCAATGCCCTCACTTGGGGTGTCGGCGCGACTGAATACGCCAACCTTGTGAGCGCTGGATTCACTTTTGTCAAAGTCCCTGAATCAATTCGGTTTGAACTCGTTGGTAACCTTCGAGATGGTTGTACGGCAAAAGACGTCATCTTATTCATCTTAGCAGACCACGCCCGAGAGGAATTAACCCTCAACCGAAGCATGGAATTCGGTGGCTCAGGACTTGCAAGCCTATCCGTCGATGAGCGAGCCACGCTGTGCAACATGGCCACCGAATGCTCTGGTCGAACTGGTATCTGTGAAGCTGATGATTTGCTGTTCGATTGGATGCTCAAAGCGCAACCTCACCTCGTTCGATCAGAACAGAAAGCACTTGCTGTCGCACCTGACGAAGGTGCTGAATACACCGGTGGAGTTCACCACATCAACCTCGATGAAATCAAGCCAATGGTCGCCCACCCCGGCAACCCAGACGAAGGCATTCCAAGCGATCCAACAAATGGAGCCGATATCGCTGATATTGGCCTGGTTGAAATTGACATTGCCTATGGTGGATCTTGCACCGCTGGAAAAGAGGATGACATTGCCTACTACGCTCAAGTCTGCCAAGCGGCAGAAGATGCGGGTTTGGTCGTCAAGGAGGGTGTCGAATTCTTCATCCAATACGGATCAGGCGCCGTAAAGCAGTTGGCCGTCGACAAAGGATGGCACGATTTGTTCGGCCGCGTTGGTGTCAACCTCATCGATCCCGGCTGCGGCGCTTGCATTGGTGCGGGTCCAGGTGTTTCGATCACCCCAGAACAAGTCACTGTTTCAGCAATCAACCGGAATTTCCAGGGCCGCTCAGGACCGGGTAAACTGTACCTTGCTAGCCCGCTCACAGTGGCTGCCTCTGCGTTCACAGGCGTAATTACCTCGTGGAGCGATGGAATGTTTGCTTGAGCCAAGCAGAGGTTTAGCGCTGCATCTGGCATATTTGAGCAACGATCAAGCAGCCATTTGTGTTTTGATTTGACCTATGTCTTCTGAAGTCATAATCCCCGATCCCCTCAGGAGAATACTTTTCGTGGCGTGATCGACCAAGAACCAATACATTGTGTCTTCATTTTCTATGTTCAAGCTGTCTCTGAAAGCCTGTTTGTCGAGGTAGACCGTGATGGTTCGTTGACGAACACCAACGTCTGAAATTGCTGCTCGCATCAGTCCATCTAAACGCATCCGCTGAAGCATTGAGGATTTTTTTATCACGGGTACCTCAATGATCGTGTGGGTCTCGTTCATGTTCATTTTGTCAAGGTTTTCCATTGACTGGTCGACAAGGTTCTGATGCCAGCGTTGGAAGGCTGCAATCACAATCAGGGGTTGCTCTGAAAAATCATCGGGAATGGCTGTGACCTGTTTGTTCAAATTTTTTCCGATAATTGTAGGAAAAATTTCTGCCATGTGTTCAACACAGCCCTGTTTGTCTTAATCATTTGTCATGACCTTTCTTTCGCCCGGCCTTGGCCGGCCGATGGCCGAGCAGTTCGTGTCAGCGGGAACCCTTTGAGAAAGGGGATTGACCAACCTCAAGGAAACTTAGGGATTAAGTACCGTCGGAGAACCACTGAGAACATCATTGGCCCTTCGTCATCCGGACGAAGGAGGACCGTGGTGGAGGATTGGCCTCATGACTGGAATCGCAGAGAAACTCGCATCGAATCAAAAGCAAGTTGCAATTTCTGAGTTTTTCGAGAAAAACAAGCACTTTCTTGGATTCGACTCCCTTGCCAGATCCCTCATCACCGCAGTGAAAGAAGCCGTAGATAACGCACTGGATGCCTGCGAAGAAGCGCGCATCCTCCCTACAATCAGCGTTGCAATTGAAAAATTGGATGTGAAGAAAGACATCGTCAAACTCATCGTCGAAGACAACGGACCTGGCATTCCTCAGAAGAGCATCGAGAAGGTGTTTGGACAGTTGCTGTTCGGTTCTCGATTCCACGCCATTCGACAATCGAGAGGGCAACAGGGAATTGGAATCACTGGGGTCGTCATGTACTGTCAATTGACAACTGGTCGAACAACCCATGTTCGATCCAAGATTGCTGGTGAGCCAACGGCCGCTGTTGTTGACATTGGCCTTGACACCCGAAAGAACAAAGCTACGAAAGCAAATCAAGGTCGTGAAATGTGGTACAATGCTGACGGGTCTTCAAAAGAACACGGCACTGAAGTGACGGCTCAGTTGAAAGCAAAATATCAGAAGGGAAGGCAAAGCGTTTGGCAATACCTTCGTATGACAAGCATCGTCAACCCTCACGCTGAGATCACCTTCACCGACCCAGATGGCGAAGTCCATCATTGGCCTCGGGTGACTGAGCGATTGCCTACCAAGGTTGAAGCCATCAAGCCACACCCTCATGGCATTGAATTGGGCCAACTTCAGCGCATGACTTCCGAGTCAACAGATTCCCGTTTGACCGTGTTCTTGCGGATGAACTTCTCTGGCGTTTCTGCCAGAGCCAGCAAGGAACTGTGTGTGGCAGCGGACGTGGATGAAAAGACAAAACCGAAATCGATGAACGCTGATCAAATTCGCGCACTTTTGGAAGCGTTCCAGGGAGAACGTTTGGCCAATGGAAAGCCTGTCAAACTGCTTAATCCCCCAACAAATTGCCTCTCTCCGATCGAAGAACTGCTCATCAAAAAGGGCCTGTCGAAAACCATTGACTCTCGATTCATAGCAACACTCACACGGGCCCCTGAAGTCACACAGGGGAACCCGTACCAAGTTGAAGTTGGCCTCATTTTCGGTGGCAACATGCCTGCTGACAAACCGGTTGAGATTCTACGGTTTGCAAATCGCGTACCACTGATGTACCAGCAAGGCGGCTGCTTACTAACCAAAGCGATTGAAAGCGTTGATTGGCGGCAATATGGTCTCGACCAACCTGGTGCCAAAGGGGTGCCAAAGGGACCCGCTGCCATCTTAATTCACCTTGCAAGCACCAACGTTCAATTCACTTCAGAAGCAAAGGAAGCGTTGGCTGACAACGCCGAAGTGATCGAAGAAGCACGCAAAGCAATGCTCGAAATGGGCAGAGGATTGCGAAAGCATTTGGAAAAGAAGAAAAAGATGGCCAAAACCAAGGAAAAATTCGAACTCATTAACGACATTCTTCCAGCCATCGCCAAGAAGTCTGCCGATATTCTTGGAAAACCAGTTCCAGATTTGTCTGGGTCCATCACCCAAATCATGTCTGCAGTGATTTCTGAAACAGAAACGGTATGGAATAAAGAAACAAAGCAAACCGATGTGGCGATCACTCTGTTCAACTACACCACAAGGGTCAGGGCTTACACCATCCTTGCCACATGGCCCGAAAAGTCTGGAGCCACCATGATCAACAACGATACAGGGGGGCGAAAGGAAGCAACTGGTGTATGGGCGTGGAAACTTGAATCATTGCAACCGGGTGAGAAGACGGTCATCTCTTACAGCCTCGGCGACCTTGAACGAGGCGACTGGACGGAAACTGACATCTTCTTCCGTGGCTCACAGGACGTGATTGGAGCCAGTAAGATGGATGAAAAGTTCCTCGAAGAAATCAGGCGCCTCGAACGGGTCCTCACTGACGATTCTTCCGAAGATGAAGATGAAGATGAGTTCGAGCCGATTGAGTCAATTGGGGAACCTGCAGTGGCTCCCCCGAATGGTCAAACCACCTTGTTTGGAGGTGAGGCTTGATGACGCGCCGTCACACACCAGAAGAGACCAAAGCAGCCATGCACGTGATCGTCGGAGAGATGTACGATCGAATGGTGAAAGGGGAGCCTCCAACAATGACGCTGCCCGTGCGAACCAAAAACAACATCGGGTTTGACAAGAAACTCGGCGTCTACAAATACGGAAAAAAGCAGTCCATTCGTGATGCAACAAGCCTTGGGTCAGCCAAACAGTTGCTAAGAGCGCTCCACGTGGTTGAATTCATCGAGGAAATGCTCGTCGCTGGTAAATCTTCGACGCTGAGAGAAATGTACTACATTTCAGAGGCGTGGGGACTTGGAAAGTTCGGCAGTCAGAATGAATCGAACAACCTCGCAGAAGATTTGGAAATTGTCACCAAGTGCCTGCGTGAGGATTTCAAACTGCGTCCTGAAGAAGACGGTGCTCGAATGATTGGGAACCTTACTCTGCGTGAGCGAAACAGAAGAGGCGAATGGATGCGCATCAACGCTCGAGACGATGTTGGCGATTCCGGCTACGGCGTGCCTTACAACGTTGAAGCAGAGAAGATCGAATTGCTCGAGCATGACATCGATTTCATCATGGCTATCGAGACTGGTGGTATGTTTGACCGGTTGATTGAGAATGGGTTCGATGAACAATACCGCTGTGGCTTACTTCACCTCAAGGGGCAACCTGCTCGGTCGACTCGACGAATCATGAAGCGTATGAGCGAGGAATGGGACTTACCAGTCGTCGTCTTCCTCGACGGGGATCCGTGGTCGTTCCGAATCTTCGCCTCCATCGCCTATGGTGCAATCAAGACTGCTCACATTTCCGAGTACCTTGCCACACCAAGTGCAACCTACCTTGGCATCACCGCTGATGACATTGTTGCATATGACCTGCCAAACGATGACCTATCGAAGAAAGACATTGAAGCGCTGAAGGCAGAACTTACAGATCCAAGATTTGCTGACGGTTGGTGGCAAGAACAAATCAACATGATGTTGGAACTTGGAAAGAAGGCTGAACAACAATCACTGGCGAAGTATGGACTTGATTTCGTTACCGAAACCTACCTCCCAGAGAAGCTCTCTGAACTCGGTTTGGCTTGAAGCGAGGATTCATTGGGGAAGAGTGAGAGGTGGCTTCATGGTCGCACCCACCCGCAATCCTTGGCCCGTGCGATTGGCCATCGTTGGTGCCCTCATGTTGATCTTGGGTGCGTTTTTACTCAACGCTCAAGGGAACACCATCGATGAAGCCTACGACGCTCGGAAAGTTGCCACGCTCGAAGCCACCGGCCCGGGAAGCGAGGTCGCAATGCTCGAACCTGGTTGCTACTATGCAATTGCAGAAGAGGGCGAGGACAATGTCGACCTCAACCTGACCAAAATCGAGGGTTCCGCTCGAGTCGATACGGCCCTTGAGAACAAGATCTGTAAATCTGATTGGCTCCCCATGGCGACCGACCAAACCCAATTCATTGTCACAAGCAGTTGGACCGTCACTGAGGAGGGCGAATATGCCTTGGACAGCACCTGCCAAGAAGGCAATGATTGTGCCGATGAAACGGTGTACCTCGTTCACACAAATCGCTACCAATACGCTGCATTTTCGAACCCCGGGCTCTTGCTTGGATTCGCTTCATGTTGCCTTGGTTTGTTCATCTTACCTTTGGCCGGAGTGGTCTTAGCACTGACTCGGTCAAGCCGTAAGAAAACCTCCGTGGTGATGATGAATGCAGACGGGACCATGACCCAAGCTGCAGAGGTCACGCCTGAAATGGTGGCTGCCTTCGCTCGCGGGGAAAACCCACTCCAACCGAAAGTGGATGCACCATTTGCCGATACTGGACTTTCTGATACAGAAGAGTTCATCGATGGAAAGGAAAGCGTGATGCGTGGAAACTTGTTGACCACAGAACAGGTCTATGCGTTGATGCGAGGCGATGTCGACCAGGCTTCGAAAACCGTGAGCGACCCATTTGCAGACAGCCCGATCAAGCCCCAAACCAACGCCCCAATCAAAAATCCAAACACCAAAACCATCACCTCGTGGGATGAAGGTGCAAGCGACATCGCTCCCGCAACCGAAACCTCAGAACAGCGACGTAAAATCCAATCAGTAAAGCGCACTGAGCCAAAGGAACAATCCAACAAGGATTGGAAGTCATGGGACGAAATTTGAGGGTGCACTATGTGGAGCGCCGTTGTTCGTTGCATTTGTGCTCTCATCGCAGTTGTGCTCTTGGTCGTCGCCTTTGTCGGCTCTGAAGGCCTTTCTGATAACAGCATCGAGAGCGCTATGCTTCCACCATGCAGCGTTGAACAAGGCCTGCCGTTAATCCAAGACGACGAGGTCACGTGTTACTGGGGCATGTCCATGGAAATTGTCAACCTTCCATCTGAAGTCGATCAGGCTGAGGTATCAGTTGAGATCACATGGATGAAGAGCGGTGTATGGATCGGCGTCGCTGAAGCCTCAGAAGCTGCGAAGTGCACCGAAAAAGATGAGTATTATGAATGTGAAAAATCTTCTGTGAACCTCATTGCTGGTGGCGAAGGTGCTGATGGACAGTTCACATGGAAAGCAAGCAGCGGTGAGTACCGCTTTGTCGCTGGTGGGGAGGATGTTCAGACACTCCAACAATTCGATGTTGAATGGACATACGAGGCTTCGCTTCCAAAGACGACTGCATGGCCATTGGTGATCGCTGGAGTCCTGTTTGGCCTCGCAGCGGTTCTTGGTTGGCAACGGGTGTTCAATCGCGTTATCGACTTCTTCTGAAGGTCGAACATCTGTTTTCCTCGACTCCGGTAGGGCCGACGGCTTCAAATGGGGGCTTTGTCTAGTTAACCTCAGGTTGAGCAATATGACCGATGTCGACACCGCCCTAACCCTGCTTCAAAACAAGCTTCGGCGGCAGATCCTCGAACGCCTCGTTCGGGAGCCACACTATCCAATGCAATTAGCCGAAATCTTGGGCGTGAGTCAACAGGCCATCGTCAAGCATCTGAAGGAATTGGAACGAGGCGAGTTTGTTATGAAAATGAAGGTTCCGAGCGAAAAAGGTGGACCACCGCGGACGATTTACAGTGTTCAGCAGTCCATGTCCTTACGAATTGATCTGGGTCCAGACTTGTTTCATTGTGAACAACGAACGCTGCCTGCTGGAGGCCCTATGCGCCTCTCAAACCGCCTGCCACAAGGTGTGGATGTTGTGGTCAACACCATCAGTGGTCGGAAGAAAATATCCGTCGGTGAAGGCATAGCCCACATCCAACAAATTGGAGAGGTGCTCGAAAACCTCGACCGCCAACGCGATGCTTTGATCGCCTTGCATCAGCACATCCGAAACCGAGTTTCGGCTGGCGTCGATTCAGATTTTGATGATTATGAACAACGAAGCATGGTTCACAACCTCATCGAAGCACCCCAGACTCGAATTGACTTGGCCGCCCTAAGCCAGGAGTTTCAACTTGGCAAAACGCAAATGTCGTCCTTACTGGAAGAAGTCCAGATGCGACTTGAACGTCAGTTATCTGAGCGAGCAGGGCACATCGTTGCAGCGCCAACCAACACGAACCTTCGCTACTGGATCGGTGCCTTTGGCACCAAATCAAGCAAACGCTGATTGGTTTCTTCGCTTCAACTATCGTCCTTACCGAGGACGGAAATCAAGGATGATTGTTCAGCTAAGCGCTTGTTGACATCGTCTCGACGGCCCTTACCAACAAGGTAAACGACACCGAGGAGGGCGAAGGTAAGCACGATCACTGCAAACGGTAAAGCGGTCTTTCCGATGACTTCACCTGCGACGTCCATGATTGGATTATCGGATTGCAACGAGGTCGAAACAGCTTGCACGTTATCGCGCTCACTGGTTTCCACAATTTCATTGAGTGGATCAACAACGACGTAGATGCCGTGGCTTCCTGCACTCACTGGGTAAAGCAGGTACAATTCAATCGACTTCGATTCTTCAGAAGCATCTGGAGCAAGCAAAGCACCAATCACTTGGCGCATTACGATGCGATCTTCGTCGCATCCGTTCTTCCTGATTTCCGCTTCCGTTTCAGCATCCTGAGCATTCGGGTATTCACAGAGAATGATTTCAATGTCCGTTGCATGTGTGTTTCCATTGTTCTCAAGAATGACCTTGATCGGAATGGTTTCTCCAACTGCAGCCTGAGTGATCGAGGCCTTGACTTCAGTGATGTCCAAATTTGGAGCTCGCAAACGGAGGGTGAGGATGAACTCGTTTGAATCGAGTGAATCGCCATCCCATGCAGGTGAATCGTCATGGTCGCCACCGTCGTTCATGTTGCCCATCTTGGATACGACCTTGAGGCCGAGGCTTCGGGTGTCGAGTTTCGCCGATGGAGCAATGGTCACGATGGAAACCATCTGATGGGTCGTGTATGGAGCCATCTTTGGCATGTAGTAGCTGTCGAGAGAAGTGATGTAGATGCACTGGTCGTCAATGGCATCTGCGAACACAACATCTGGGTTGAGCATAGCATCTTCATTGCCGGTTTCGATCGGAACAGATTCGATGATTTGGCACGACTCTTCAGTTGTGAGATCTGTACCAAGTTGCTTGATCATGCGCCATTCAACGTTCCAGCCGCTCAATGTACCCATGCCCGGAAGTTCAGACCAAATCAGTGCCTCACCATCGCGTTGCGAGGTGTGGTTATCGAGGCGAGCCCAATCAGGGACGTTTCCGTTGTTGGTGATGTTCACTTCAAAGCGAACAATTCTGCCTGGAGCAGAGGTCTTGACTGCGTTATCCACGGTTTCATCCATGGAGATCCTCATGTCGTAGAACTCTTGCACATAGATTGGGATTTCTTGTGTGTAACGCAGACGGGTCAAGCGTCCGCTGGCATCTGGGTATGATTCTTCAGAGAAGGTTTGGAAGACAACGGTGTAAATACCGGCTTCAACCTGATCTGGCACATTGATTTCGATGTCAAACAATTGTTCAGTGTCTCGGGACAATTCTGTCAAACTTTCACGGGGGATTTCGATGTCCCAAATGACGTCAACGCCTGCAGGGTCTGTGACACGAGCAAGGCGGAAATCATAGCGATCTGGACCGTTTCCGTAGTTGGTAACGGTGGTCGGGATGAGCATTTGTTGACCTGGGTTGACTGCAACAACCTCTTGCCCACCGATGGTGATCATGTCGTCGTCATCGATGTCAGCATCTGCTGCAAGCGAGTACACGTGATTGACGTTGGTTGAGAGGATCTTTGAGGCAGAGATCCGCGGGTAGCCTTCGAGGTAGGCCTTCAACACAACAGCTGGTCCAAGACCGGCTGATGCAAGGGTTGGTGCGCAGACCTCGACACTGACTTCGTAGGTCACATAATCGTCACCGTTAGGAATGTTCCAAGCCCGTGGGGAGTCCATTGCGATGCTGTTACCGCCTGGAGCGTTCGAGAAGTCAATGTTGACAACCCAGTTGTCCTGGCGCCATGCATCAAGAGAAATGGTGTCTGGCTTGATATCTGGTGCACCTGGGGTGGTGAACACAAGGTTGCCTGAGTCGAAGTTCTTGGTGACATCAATTGGGTAGCTCACACATTCACCTGGGTCAACGTATTCGCTGGTATCGAAAATTTCCATCACGATGTTCCCTGTGGAACGGATGGAGACGAAGATACCCAGTTCAAGGACGTCATACGTTCCTTTTTCAATCGATTTGATCGGTTCGCCTTCCGACCAACCTTTCAGATAAATCACGAACGCGCCCGGATCTTCAGATGTTGGGACGAGAACCTCGAGGTTCTTTGTCACCGACTGACCGGGGTCGAGTTCGACGCTGGTAGGGAAGTTAACAGCCCAGTTGAATGGGAGCAACCATTCTTGTTGACCTTCAAGAGTGTAAGGGTCCCAGAAGATGAACCGGTCATACACGTTTCCAGTGTTGGTGATGGTGATCGAGAAGATCGCCGTCTGGCCTTGCTCGATGTCCGCCATGCTGTGGGAGGTATCGAGGTTGATGCCATGGACAACGTCCATCAGGGTACGCGTGGTCAGATCTGACTGAATGGCTGGATCTTTGTAGGACTTAGCCGTCACTCGAATGTCCGCAAGTTGATCGCCGTCTGCCTGATAGACAGATGGGGCTCGAACGCGAATGTAGAAGCGGATGTCTTCTCCACCTTCAAGGAATATTTGCGTATCTGGCATGATTGAAGTGTGGTTGTCAGCGAAGAACAAGGTCGCTGTCCAGTTCTGAGGTACACCGGAGATGTTGAGGCCGAAGGTGTCTGCTACGAGGTCCTTTGGACCAGGTGTGGAGTTGTTCATCGACATGTTGTAGATTGTTTGTTCACCCGGTTCAATCACGTGGTAGAAGGTTTCACCTTCTTGGAATTCAACGTCGACCTGTCCAGTCAAAACGTGAGAGTAACAGATGGTGAATCGGTTGTTGTTCGCTTCTTGGCCGCACTTGTTGGTGTCAGACCAGGCGACGTGTGCACCGCTTCCAAGATCGTTGGCGAAAGCAGGCGGCATACCGATGCTTGGCTGGCTGCCTGCGTTTGGACCAAGTTTGTTGCTCGCCCACGTCGTAATCGAAGCGATTTCCCACGGGTCCAAAACGACTTCACCATCGCCGGTCAAATCGGTTGAGTTGAGGCGCGTGTAGAGGACTTCTTCACCCGCTGATGTGTTTCCGGAGTCAACCCATGCGATGTGCACGTTGTTTTGGTCATCGGTGAGAAGGGCAGGGAACACTGAATTGCCTCCATAGGGGGTGTTTCCAGAGATGCCTGAGGGGCCTTCAACTGTGGAGATGGGGGTGTCTTGGATCTTCTTGATGGCGTAGGTGGACAAACCTTCATCTGCGCCGTCCCAAACACCTGCTCCTTGCAAGCGCAGCTTGGTGTAGTAGACTTCGTAGTTGACTGCCTTTTCGAAACCGTAATCGCGTCCATCCATCCAAGCGATGTGGGTGTTGCCTTGCATGTCAACACCGATTGCTGGGTGGAAAGAGTATGCGTCATCGATGGTGACACGGGTGTCGTTGACCACGACGAGGTGGCCTTCGGAGCCGAGTCCAGTGTCTTCGGAGTAATCGCCTTGGATGATGGAGTGGCCAGTGCCTCCTGGGACCCAGGTTGCGTCGTTGTTCATCTTGCCGTATGGGTCCAAGACGGACATGTAAATCTCACGAGAGTTGTTGGTTGAGATGTAGACCATCGCTTCGACCAGGAGAGCCATTGCGTTTGCGCCACCGCTTCCAGATGGGAATTCGTAAGCTTGACCGCCAGCATCAGAAGAGCGGAGGGTGTTACCTGGGCAGTTACGGGTTTGGGTTGAAACAACGCCGTTCGGGCATTGAGCAAGATCCATGAAGTGAGATTGAATGTTTCCAGCGCCACCGTAGCCTTGTCCGTACAATCCAACAGGGATGACACCGGCAGTGAGGCAGTTGTCGTGTGCTTCTTCGATCGAAGTCAAGTCATCGGCTTGTTGTGATGGATCGCCGTCTTTTGGCCCTTCATCGGAAACAGGAATAACGATCTTGGTTGCGTTTGGGTTCCACTTGTGATCATCTTGAGTTGGTGGGTTTCCTGGAACGTAGCCGGAAGCGTCCTTCCATGAGAGGCAAGCCCAGTTCGACCCTGGGCCCCAGTCTTCACCAGAGAATCCAGAGTAGCTGTTGCCATTGTAAACAGTTGCAGGGAGGGTACGAATGCCACCGGAGTTGTCACCATCGAATTGTCCAAGAGGCGTGTTTCGTGGACCGGAGTTTTGGTTGTATCCAGCGCAGTTACCGGAACTTGCAGCACCTGGGAGGGAGGTTCCAAGCCCATAGATGGTCTCGAACACAGTCATGTTCGCTGTTTCGAGCATTGGCTTGATGCCTTGGAAGTAACCACCAGAAGCAAAGTTTCCACCGTAAACAACCGTGCAGATGTCAGCCCATTCGGAATACATCGAACCTGAGGTGTCGACGATGAAAGCGAGTTCGACCTTTCCACCGCGAGTGTCGTCCCACGCAATTTGGACGTAGTCGTTTGCATCGACCACGACGTCCGGGTGGCCTTTGTGACCGATGATTGGCGTCAACAAAGTATCATCAAACAGGGTCACAACGGATCCTGTTGATGCATCCGGCTGGAGCATGGTGTAGTAGATTTGAGGTTGATTGAAGAAACGGGACAACTCGTCATAGGAGTCTTCCCAAACAATGTGAACGTTGCCTTGACTGTCGATATCGATGGCTGGCCAGTCGCGGTTTTGGGAGCGCATGGAGACCACGTGGTCGTCGATGGCACTGATCGTACCGTCGTCGCTTGCAGAGCCATCCATAGGGGCGGCCCATGGATTGAGCACGGTGTAGACAATCTTGTGTTGGCTGGATTTGTCTGTCCACACAATGTGAAGTCGGTCGAGATCGTCGACGACCATGTCTGGGTGCCAAATCTTGTGAAGTCCTGGATTGGTGATTTGGGTGGTGTCGATGAGTGTTTCACCACGTGGTGAAATCATGGAATAGTACAGGTGGAGGTTGTTTCGGGTCCAAACCACGTGTACGTTTCCTTCACTGTCGGAAGAAACTGCGGCTTGTTGATCTGCGGCTGTTCCACCATCGACGACCTGAATTGCATCGGTGATGACAACGGTGTTTGCAGTGACGGTGACGGTTGCCATCAACAAGGTTGACAGAACTGACAGCATCATAATTGATACGAGGCTAATTGACTTTATTTTTTGACCCATGTGTACACATCCAGTGGTAAGACCATCTTTTCCTCACTGTTATGGTACTTAACCGCGCCGACCACATGTCATTTTCAGGCCTGCTGGGCTGTGTACGGAAAACGATGGGTTCAGGCCCATTCCGAAGGGTCAAAGCCTGAGCCAAATGTCGTCTTTTCATCGAATTCGACCTCGTGTTCTGTAGAGGATTCGTTTGCAGCACTTGCTGGAGCACTTTTACCGGATGTTGCGCCTTTGGCTTTGGCCCAATCATCGACGGGTCCCGGCGTGCCCACACCTGGGCCGTATGAATATTTGATTTCGTGGATGACGCCGAGTTTAGCCAACCAAAGGCGTCGCAGTGCATGCATGAATTCGTTCTTGGTAAGGCCGTCGAACCAAATTGGAAGGCTCACGTTAAACGCTTGTAACGGCCCAGATTTCTCTTTGCCATCGTGGCCCATGTGTATGCCCCAGTCGACCGCCGAGCGGATGAGTTGCAACCTGCCTTCATGGATCCATTCAAGCCACTCTTCACCGTCTTCGACCATGTGTTTGGCCATCTCTTTTTGTTGGCCTTCATCCACCCTAGTCATGCTTGAGATAGCGACGAGGTCACGGCCTTTTGGCACGACGACTGCGAACATGTGACCTTGGTTTCCCGAGGGGTACTTGATGAGGAAATGAGCTTCGGCGCGAGGGTCTTGTTGCTCTTTGACCGTAAGACGCTCTTGCTTCATCCAAGATTGAATCTGTTGGACAACAGCACTGGGGTTCATGATTAGCGGAGGAAGTTCTCTCGTTTGAACCGCACCCTTTCTCAGAGATTCATTTTTTTCATTTCAGAGTTCAAAGTAGCGAGGGCCCCTCGGATGTTTTGACGTTGAGCGCCTCGAACCGTCAGCCGGGCAATCATCCTCTTCAAGTCACACAAATCGTCCCAGAATTTGGACACGACGCGCCCGCTTAACCAGAACACTGGAAGGATCGATAAGCCGAGTCCAATGATGGCGAGTGCCTGTGAAAGGTTGCCTGTTCCAAAGGCAATGGTCCAATCGAAGCCAATGAGGTCGTGCAGAGCTTCGGCGTTGTAACATGCCCCCCACACCGCGAACGCTGACAAAATGGGCCAGAACATGAGCGAACCAAACATAGCAGCAAGGAAGTGATAGGAGGTGCGGGCGTCCAACCCTTCATCGGTCGAATCACCAAGCAGGCGCCCCATGATGATTTGACCACCGAGTGCATACAAGCACACAGGTAACATCAGCAAAGAGAATGGGAGTCGAAGCAGGGGGCTGATTGCCTTCAATGGATTGAACGAACGGAGATCGGTCCCGTTGGCATTCAAATCCCTGCCATCAAGGCCGCGATTATTGAGGAGGTTGGCAGCGGCTTTTGCCGGTGGGAGAACCGGGTGTTCAATCACCGGAACGTCCGTGTTCATGTACGAAAGATCGGAGGGTTGCACTGCATCGCGAAGCGCTCGAGCAGACAGGACTTCTTCGCGCCATGATGTGAGTGGCTGGCCTAAGCGACGTGCTTCGACATGACCCATCAAATGCAACGCATCGTATTCTGCCCAGTCAGCTGTGTTTGGCGTCAATGGCACGAGTTCAAGTCGCAGTTTGTCGCGCAGCGCCGTGACCTTTGGAGCCGGTGGTTCACTCCACTGACCGCCCTTGACGGCCTCGACCAGTTCATCTGGAATATCGTCATCAGTCAACTGCAATGGTGCGCCATATTCGACCCACTCATCGGTACGGAACAACGCACGGTCACGGAAATGCAAACCGATTGGTATGACTGCTGGAAGCGGCAGGCCTTCTGATTTGGCGATGGCTCCGGCTGCGAGAACGGTTCGCATTGGGCCGGTGCGGAAACGAAGCATGGAAGATTCGCTGTGGCTCGTTCCTTCGGGAAACAGCACGCAACCAAACCCTTGCGAAATACCCGTTGCGAGCATCAGGAGGGAGCGGCCGTTGATTTGGGTTGCTTCCTCTTCAGAGCATCCGCCTCGTAGCAGTTCTGCTTTGCGGACAACAGGTTGTACGGCCATCCGGCGAGTCCACCAACTGAGCAATGGGCGAGTGACCAAATCATGCCGGGCGCCAAGCACGAAGAAGCGAGAATGGTTCAGAGCGATGGCGAGTGGATCTTGCAAACCGTTGGTGTGCCAAGCACAGCATAGGTTCCCTCGGTCGAGCGGGAGTGTGTTGCGTCCAGACACTTCTCTGGTACGGAATTGTGCTGCCCTCACTCGCCGTGCTATCCACCATGCGGCATGAGTCCAGAAGAAAGAGCCAGGCGTTGAGCCATCGTAATTCGGTAAGGGCGTGGACAATAATTTGCCCATTTTCATTTTTGTTGCCGACTTTGACAACACCGTCAGTGCTTCCCCGTGGTGGTCAATTGCTCCGTCATCGGCGCTTTGTGGTGGCATCATTTTAGGCACCTCTTAGGTTTGTGGCGAGAAGCCCCAGCGCCACATGGTCTGAGTCGCCCCCCATAGGTGGTGCTTGAGGCCACATGGCTTGCAACGTTTTTCCACCATCGGACTGGATCCTCGGGAGAACGTGCACGTGCACGTGGGGTACTTCTTGTCCGGCAAGTGGCCCGTCGTGGACACAAACGGTGAAGTCATCCGTTTGGAAAAAGGAAGAAAGTTGATGCTGGACGGTGGAAACACCTTCGAACAGAGCATCTCGCTCTTCTTTCGTCAAATCAGAGAGATGTTGCTTGCCGATCCGGGGGACCACCAACGTGTGGCCGGGAGTTCGAGGATAAATATCCAAGAAAGCATACCATAATTCGCCTTCAGCAACCTTGTGCGAGGGGATGTCGCCTGCTGCGATTGATTCGAACAATGTCGGCTGGCCCATGGCTGTGCGAGCGCTTGCTCCTTTTCAGTGATGCACCGGCGAACCCGTCAATTGTGCTTATTGTGGAGGGAGGACCCAGTTGCCTGTGCTGCCCTTCCGCAAACCAAGGCTGGACGTGCTTCCGGTTTGATCGACCAGTGTGTGGTGCAAGAACGCTTCATCTTGTTCTGGGAAATCGCCGCGAATGTGCATGCCACGGCTCTCTTCTCGGGCAAGTGCTGATTGTGCAGCTGCGAGTGTGAGGCGGATGCCTGCTTGAACGCGACTGATTTCGACGAGGTTGGTGTTGGCGATAAGAGAGGACTGATCGAGGTGGAGGGTTTCTGCCATGATGCTAAGTGCATCAAGGGATTCGATGCTGCTGGTAAGTGAGTGGGCGTCTCGCTTGCCGAGAAGTGCTTCTTTTGCAGCTTCTCTGAGTTTGGTCACCACCGATCCGACTCGAACGACGGTTTTTGCTTCCGAGTCGTTCATGGCGCTGTAGTCCGATTGCGCACGTGCTTCTTCTTCGAGGGCGTTCGCAGAGCCGCCATGGTTCCTGCTTTGGACCCATTCGCCAGCATGTTCTCCAGCGGCACTGCCGCCGCCAAGAGCGTCGAGAAGTTGATTGCCAGGCAGAGCCATGGCACCGTGGAAGCCTGAGCAAGACGCGTTGCCTGCTGCGTACAAACCGGTGAACCATCGGGACCAAACGCCGTTGACTGCGCGACCGTGTTCGTCAACCGGGACACCGCCGATCGAAAGGGTTGGTCGAACTTCGACACCGATGGTTTGCTTTGCCATGTCAATACCGGTGCGTTGGGCGACTAAGCGGAAGGCACCTGTCCACCATGGAGAGGCATCGCCAAGATGGCGGGCATCGAGAACGGCTTGTGTTGCGCCTTGGACGGCAGCACAGACGGAGGAGACGCTTCCATCACCAATGTCCAGTTCGGAGCCATTGGCATCGTGCAGGATTGCACCAGCGTTCAAGAGACCCGTTGACAGCACCAGCGAGGTGTCCGTCACTCCAAGAGGAGAATGACTCATAAATTCCATGTTCCGCAATGAGATCCCTGCCCGAAGTGCAAGGTCCATGCCAAGACCGATTGCACCATGGCTGACAACGCCTTCAAAGCCTTCATCGGCCAAAATGACGGCTTTTGCCTGAATTGAAAGGATTCTTCCGTTGATCATGTCGGCAACGGTCAACCCGTGAACGGTGTGGTCCGAGTGGATGAGTGAAAGTGGAAGGTGATCCCCCCGGCGAACGACGCCGTGGCGCATGCATTGTTCTTCGAGTGTCTTTTGCATTTCTCGGCCAGTTGCATCACCTGCGTCTGCAACACGTGGCTTTCCATGGCCCATAGCTTTGGTAACATGGGGGAGGCCCGTTTGGTCACGTCGGAAGTTGACACCCCAGCGTTCCATAAGATCGAGTTGGCGTATGGCGTCTGCCGTTCGTTGGGCAACGATGTCCTGGTCGGAAAGGAACGCTCCGTTGCGGATTGTATCCTCTCTGTGACCGCGATTGTTGGATTCTTGGATTGGTGCTGCAAGCCCATCTCGGCCTGTATCTGTGACGCTGCCTAGAGCGTTTACTGCAATCATTAATGTTGATGCGCCTTGCTTAGCAGCGGAAGCAGCCGCACGAAGTGCTGCTGGTCCGTCGCCTACTACTATGATGTCCCATGCTTCCATGAACCCACAACCGGTAACCCTGCCGAAGCATGACTTGTCCATAAGGTGCTCGCTTCGCCGGGTTGCTCAGCCGTTAACAAAGAAGGGAGGGCCGGCTACAAAAAAAGGGGACTGTGTGGCGGAAACCAGTTTCGCAACTCACGATACCATCTTTGGCAAAGGCAATTCACCTTTGCGCCGAGCGAGTTCTAGATTCTTGGTACGAACCTTGCTCTGACTGCCCCCACTCCGGCGCACATTAGTTCGCACAACTTGGGATTCCAGAACAATTCCATCATCGCTCCTAAGGATGATTTGAACATCTGCTGGGCCAGAGAAATGCTTGGGCCAAGCAACGCCAATCCAAAGCACTACGCCTCGTTCAAGGTAACGAGGGATCCAATCAAGAGCATCGTCTTCGGATGGATGTGAAAGGCTAACGGCATGCCGAGGTGGTGGGCATGGGCTCAATTCAAATCGGTGATCGCGTGTTTCTGGTTCACCGTTTGGCGTCAAAACTTCGACACGAACATGCCGTTCCGTGAATGTTTGATTGTTGAGAACGATAAACAGATTGCCTGCGCCACCGTGGCATGTTTCGTCCAAAGCCACGTCCATTCGCCATTCTGCTCGCAGCAGCGGTGGAGCGCCAGAGAGCAGGTCATATTGCAAGCGATCCAAGAGCAGGAAAGCACCTGGCTGCCATCCGCGTGCGTGAGCAATCAATCGTTGAAGAGTGCGCCAGTTGAAGGGGTTGTCATCATTCAAGAGCAACGTTGGAATCCGGTCGGCAACAATGAAGGTCTTGAATTCCTCAATGGCCATATCGACCCCGATTTCCTCTTCCATGTGAAGGTGAAGAATGTACAGCAAACGCTCGAGTGCTTGCTTGGAAATGTTGCCGGGAATCAAGGCTTTCTTGAATGAAATGCGCCATGCCTTCCATTCGAGGGAGAGGTCGGGATCAAGGTGGGCTACGAGAAGGTCACCCAGCACGCTGCCGAGTTGAGTGGGGTGGTGCGTTGGAGCGTGGAAGACAAGTGAAGGGAACGTGTCGCCTTGCTGACGTACGAAATCGTAAGAGAATACGGAATGGAAGGTTTGAGCGATGCCTCCTGTCATGGCGATCAAGAGGGCCAGATTCCATGCCAGTGAACTCGGCTGAAACACAGAAGCCAAGATCAGAAGGGCGAATGTCACGCCAGACAACACGCTGGCCATGAGGTTGTTTCTGCGCTGATCTCGAAGGCTTTCGAGGATGCGATCCATGCCAGGCTGGGCACGTAAAGCATGCTTCTTACCCGCTTCAACACCGCCTTGTTCACGAAGTGATATTCTCGCTTGCATGGCCTGCCAGGCAGCTTCGCCTGCAATGACACTTGGTGCAACGGCAACGACAACTGGAATGATGAGGAAAAAGATCCATCCCCCCGTCGATTCCATCAAGGAAGGTTCAAGCAAACTGATGAAGGCGAAAAGGAAAAGGAAAAATCCGTTAAGAGAGCGCCAAAGCATGAGCGATGGTTTTCGAGCGAGTTGCCCAACCATTAAGCGGCGTTTCTCAAGAATAATCCACTGGCGTTTGGTGTGCTCCAAAGGATCTTCTGCGTGCTCAAACCCTTCTCCGTAAGGGTCTGGCAGGGAGAGAATTTTCTCAAACCCTGGGCCTTTTGCGTCGCTGTTAACCATGGCCCTCATGCACGGACGGGCCGTCGTTGAATTTGGCTCTTGCCTTTCAAAAAGAGACTCGAACCTGAGTTTCAGTGATGCCTAGAGGGGGGGGGAGCGGACGTGCCAGGATTTGAACCCGGGATCTTCGGCTTAGGAGGCCAACGCATTATCCAGCTATGCTACACGCCCATCCTGTGGGGCTGGCCGTTCTGTCAAGATGCTTTCGCCTGAGCATGCCTTTCACCGATTTTCGCTACCTTAAGCAAAAAGCGTTCAAGTTCAATGCGCCCCTGCGTCGTCTTGTGCAACGCAACATCGCACTCTGCAAGTTCAACGAGAAGTTCGGTGAGCATGTGTTCTTCGAGTTGCATTCGGCCCGCTGTGAGCAGGCGATGGAAGTGCACGACAACATCTTCCGGTTCGAGGTTGTTCTCGCCCATCACCAAATCGAGGGCCCCCATGGCGCCTTTGAGCACCCTTGAGTTCTTGGCGCCCTGCTTTTCCCAACGCCAATCGTGTATGCGGTTACGCAGCGCTTCTTCGAGGACATGTTGCATTTCCCGAACGGACGTTGCAGCCATGAGTGATTGGAGATTTTTTCGATCATCAAGCATGTTTCGATGACCAAGCAATTCGGTGACAAAAATAGCTTTGCGGAGGTTGCCATTAGCGATGTGGGCGATGTCGCCCAAAATACCACGCGTCGTGGTCAATCCTTCCTCGGCGACAAGGGCTGAAAGGCGTTTTTCAATGTCGTTGCGCGATGGCGGGGGCAGACGAATGTGTTGGGTTCGGCTGCGGAGTGCTTCGATCACCCTTGAGGGGGTGTGCGATGTGAAGATAAAACGGGCGCTACCGCTTGCGCTCTCCATCATTCTGCGAAGGTAGGACTGGCGGATGGTGCCAAGGTAGTCAGCGTCCTCGATGACGATTAAACGGGAGACTGGAGCTCTGCCGTTGTTTGTTTCTGGATTCGATTCTTTTCCAGCAGGTGCCGGGGTTGTGGAAGCAACGCCGGAAAACGAAGCGTCGTAGGCATCCAAACTGGTTCTGCCGGCTAACGTATCATTCGAAGAAGCGCCTTCTGGGCGCAAAAACTCCTCGAATTTCGACATGGCCCCGGAAGTACGAGCAAGATCCCTTGCTTGGAGAACATGAGTGCGGGCTTGCCACGAAGAGCCCAGCACTTGGCGGGCGATGAGACGCCATGTGGCGGTTTTTCCAACGCCAGAAGGGCCGGAAAGAAGGAGGTGGGGTGGATTGGCCTGAATTGAAGTTCTTTCAATCGTCGATCGAAGTGTGTCAGGATACAACAGTTCGTCGAAACGAACCGGTGCTTTTGTGACAAGCCAACTCGACATCGGAATCAACTGAGGGTCAGCGGTCTTTCAACCCTGCGTGTGAAGGAGGTTCACTCTGCGACGAGGCGCTTGGTGCCGTTGCGGCGGAGTTTCATGAAGATACGGGATCCACATGCCTTGCAACTGATACCATTGCGTTCGCGGTGGAACGATTCAAGACTGCCACACACTGCGCATTTGTAATCAACGAGTTCAACCATAGTGTTCTACTCCGAATCCTCCGACCGACCACCCTCTCTTGAACCTGTCCGTCGCGAGAACATCGGGAAACAAGGCGGGTTTCAGAATTCAGCACTCCGCTTTGGCCATACCGCCGACGAGAGGCGGAACCATGCGAATCTTCTGAACAGCACTGAAATCCATCGCTGCGATGTCGTCTGCTGCGACCATTGTGTTGTCCACAAACACCCATGCTGCGTTGCTTTCGCTTGCTTTCTGGGCGATTTCGGTTTGGCTCATCTGAACGACGCTGTGTCCGCTGGCGTCAGCGATCTCAACGGAGAACAGCCGGTCCTTGCCGCCGACAAGTCCTGGCATCAGCTTGAACTCTGTCGCTGCGTCGAGCTCCATATGCTCGAGTTCGGCTGCTGAAACAAGGCGGTCGTTGACGAACACCCAGGTTCCTTGGGACGCTGTCGCTTTGGCGACAATCTCCGGTTTGGTCATTTGTGCGACGGTGTGACCCGTGGCATCTGCAATCTTCACTTCATACAAAATTTCACTCATGTGTAATCTCCTCTGATAGAAGAAACACCTGACCCTGTATAAAGAAAGCAATCTGAGTCAAAATCAGACATTTGCCAGCAAGTCGAGGCGCAATGGGGTTGGGGTGGTGAAACGGGCGTGGGTTTCGTTGTCCATGCCACAGTTGCGAACATGCTCTCGAAGCAATGTCAAAGGGGCGGAGCGGGGCTGAAGGCCCCGTCGATATTCGTTGATTACACCGAGCATTTCTTGACGTTCACCGACTGATAGGTTAGGGCTTATTCGGCCAAGCACACGTTCCATGGCATGAGCGATTGGCCCCGGCTTGGTGAGTACATTGAGGGACTTTTGGGCGGCTGCCATGTACTCGAACGCCACGTTTTCTGGATGGTCGCCGCGGTCAAAGGCCTGAGCGATGAGACGCCCCAAGTTCCGTTTTGCGTTTGGTGAGCGACTGATGAAGAACAATTTGTTGGAGTCGTGGAACTGCGTGATTTTTTCTGCACTCCAACCACCGCGAGCCTCTTCGAGCCACGACGAAAAGAATTCGACTCTGGCAAGGAAATGCTCGGCCTGGAGTGGATCGCCAAGGTTGCCTTCCTCAATAACTGGGATGTGGGGGTTTAGGGTCGTAAAGACAAGAGTGAACAAACCTGTACCGTCATTCCTCAGCGCTGTATGGCCATCTTCGCTGACCTTTACTCGTTCCAAACCGCAACTGGCAGAGGCGCTCTTGAACACGAATCCACAAATGCCCGCTTTGGTCAACGCATCGGATTGCAACTCTGCATAATCGACCATTTTTTGCGAAAGGTCGTCGTTGTTCTTTGAGTCGATCAGGTGCATCCTTCCTTGCCTTTTGACAAGGCGAGTCGGTGCACGTGGTGTGCCCATGCCGATCCCAACCTCTGGGCAAACACCGACCAAGTCCAAGTGGCGGGACCATGATTTCGTGAGGCCTCGAACCTCTGCGCCATCGCCATTGTGCCGGACTTTTTGTCCGAGTAAGCACGCTGAAACTGCGAGCTTTGGCTTGCTGGGCATGAACCGAAAAAGTCCCCATCAGTATATGAACAACTGTTTTCTTCGATTTTTTCCACGCCAAAACCAAGGAACCTAGAAGAGAAGTGTGGCGCCCACTCCGGGAATTGAACCCGGGTCGCAGGAATGACAATCCTGCATGATAACCTCTACACCAAGCGGGCTTATGCAATCCCTCCGGTACGGAACGGCTATTTAAGCCGCGCCGTGTGGCCCAAATGGGGAGTTGTCCATGGCAAGAAAAAAAACCTCTGTAGAACAGACACGTGAACAAGAGAAGTTGGCACAAGTTGGCAACATGCTCGATGCTGCATTTGGCGATGTAGGGGGGTTGCAAGTTGCTCCTGAAGAGGAAGAGTTGGTCGTTGAGTCTGTGGTTGAGCCGGAGATAATCGAAGCACCTGAGGCCGATCCAGTCGAGATCCCTGCTCCAGAACCCATTGAAGAAGATGTTTCAGAGGCGGAACCAGCTGAAGCGCCAGAAGTTTCCAAAACACCACAACCAGGTCCATCGGGCCCTCCAAGTGGCCCACCCTCCAACTCACCATCGGGTCCTCCAAGTGGCCCACCCTCCAACTCACCATCGGGTCCTCCAAGTGGCCCACCCTCCAACTCACCATCGGGCCCTCCAAGTGGCCCACCATCGGGCCCTCCTAGTGGTCCATCCAGCCCACCATCCGGTGGCCCTCCAAGCGGCCCATCCAGCCCACCATCCGGTGGCCCTCCAAGTGGTCCATCCAGCCCACCATCCGGTGGCCCTCCAAGCGGTCCATCTTCTGAACCTGTGATGGAAAACGAAGATCCTGTTGACGACCCGGTCGAAGAAGAAACCGTTGTTGAAGAAGACTCAGCGCCTGAAATCGAGGTTTCTGAAGTTATTTCTGAACCTGAAGAAGCGGCTGTGGAACATCCAGCAGTGGAGGAAGAAAGCAAGGAAGCATTACCTGAACCTGTGGCAATTGAAACTACGGTTGAACCAGATGTTAAAATTCCAATTCAAGCCCCTGTACCTTCTCCAAACCGAACAAGCGCTGCAGAAGCTGAAGTCGCTCGTCTCTCCGCTGAAGTCGCTCGCTTGCGTCAATCTATGGCGGGAGCAACTGAAGTGATTGAAGGGCTCGAAACACCACCGATGCCACCAGCTGTACTGAAGGACATCGTCATCGATGCTCACATCGTCAGCGACTTTGCTCGACTCGCTCGGCAGCTTGATCGAGAACAACTGATCCGTGCTACAATGGGAACCATTGCAATGCTCCACCCCGATCAACCCGGTGTGATGATTTCCACGCGTAACATGGCCATGCTCCCTCGACTTGATGAACGTGGTTTGTGCGCTGCTCCCCTTGGTGGAGAGGCGCCACAGTTTGCTCCAGAAGATTGGCGTTTGTTAGAAGTCGTTCTTGCTTCAGCAAGCCTCGCAACCGGAGGGCCGGCTGCCGTGATTCATTCACACGGAGCATACACGACCGCGGCAAGTTGTGAAAAAGACCTGGTTGTTGTTTCACCAATCGATGAAATCGGTAAGCGCAGCATTGGCAAGGTTGTCATCGTCGATCCGGATGATGAAAACCCTGACGACTTCCTCCGTCAAATCGCTGAAGCTTTGCAACAAGGCGGCATGCGATGCGTGGTTGTTCGTGGACGTGGTGCTTACGCCGTTGGTCGAGACTTGGACCAAGCATGGGCCAACGCTGCAATGGTAGAACACAGCATGCGAATTGTGTTGCTTGCTCGTCAAGCAAATCTCAAGATTTGAAGGCGATTCATTGACCATCGAGGTCGATTGATTCAGGTAAAGCACGGAGATCTGCACTTGTTTCACTGAGTGATGCAACCGTCTTACCGAGGTCTTCATTGATTCGGAGGTCTTCGAGTTTACGGATTTGTGGATTGAGCCTTTGGAATGAACCAACGCTGCTGTTGTAATGTTCATTCATCTGTGTCAGCTTTTGACCTACTTTTTCGTAATGCTCCGTCCACGTCGCAAATCGTTTGTACAGTTCCCGGCAAGCAGCGAGTGCCTCCCTGGTGTTCTCGGCTTGTTCCGATTGGCGCCATTGGAAAGCAATGGTGCGCAACAAAGCCAAGAGAGAAACTGGTGAGGCGATAAGGATGTCATTTTTCATTGCAAATTCGTGCAAATCTGATTGCGTGTCAAAGGTGACTGCAAGCAGGGCTTCCGAAGGGACGAACATAATCACGTGCTCAACATCGCCACCGACTGAATCGCGGTAGCCTTTGGATTTGAGTTCATTCACACGCCCACGCATTGCTTTTGCGTGTTGGGCGATGAGAGCCTTTCTGCTTTCATCATCGTCTTGATCAATCGCCTCAAGAAAATGCTTTGCTGTCGCCTTGGCATCGATTGGAATTCGCCCACCTCCGGGGAGATTGACGATGAAATCTGGCCGCTTTCCATCATCTTGGCCCTCTTGCTCTACAAAATCAATGCCTTCTCTGAGGCCTGACATCTCGAAGATGTTGCTCAAGCTGACTTCGCCCCAGTTCCCCCGAGTGCCAGAACTCTTGGTGAGCGCCGTCGTGAGGTTGTTTGCCTCTTTTCCAAGAAGGTCGGTTCGAACCGAAAGTTGCTGAATATGACTTTTGATGTCCCCGTAGGCTTCTGAGCGTTCTTTTTCCATCGCTTTTGTCGTGTTTTGGAGCGCGCCAAGTTGTTCGACGATTGGCTTGAGAAGATTCTCAATGCCATCTTTTGTTGACTTGAGTTCGCCAGCATTCTTTTCCCGGTCCACATCAAATCTTTGCTGGGCAAGCGTGAGAAGTTGGGCGGTGTTTCGTTCCATTTGCTTGGCAGAAACATCTGCGAACCGACCTTCAAGGTCGACTTCGGGGGATGTTTGTTTGGATACGAGTGTTTCAAAATGAGCGGTTTGAGCCTTCGCTTGTTGTTGATTCAAGTATCGGTTGAGCGAGAAAAATCCGACGATGAAAATGAGAATGAAGACGAGGTCTGTGCTGATTTCCATGAGGCCACCGGTTCGACTTGATGGCGACCCATTATCAAGACTCGCTTGAAGTATCAACCTGAAGGTGTTCCCCTTCAATTCGTGTTGCGTAAATTTTCAGGTCCTTCTGCTTTGAAAGTTTACCAATCAATTTGCCATAAGATGGGAGGATTGGGAAGGGCGACCATTCGACCAGTTCGCCATCGCTCAACTGATGTGTTGTTTGATGGAGGGGGCATCGAATGCAACCATCCTTGATTTTTCCACCGATGGCCAATGGCCATCGCATGTGGCGACAGAGTCCTTCGGTGGCGATGTACTCGCCATCGATGTAGCCAACCATCAAAACCTTGGCACCAATGGTGACCATTTTGGTTTTTCCGGGTTTCAGTTTCTTCACTTTAATTGCGTTTTTCCAGTCCATTATTTTCACTTCACCCGAGCATCTTTGACATACCACCATCGAGGTGGAACACCTGACCTGTGAGGTTGTCAGGTGCATGGCAAAGCAACCAATGCATGGTCGAAGCAATTTCTTCGGGTTGGTTGATTCGCTTGAGTGGAATCTTGCCAACCGCAGCTTCTTTCATAGCATCGGATTTGAGGATGTGTTCAGCCAAACGGGTTTCGGTCAGACCGGGTGCAACAGCGTTGACCCGAATGCCTCGTTGGCTGTAGGTTGAGGCTGCCGTGCGGACCATCGATTCAATGCCGCCCTTTGCCGCTGCGATCGCTTCGTGATTGACCAAACCGAGCGTTGCAGCAACACTGGACGTGAACACCAACCGGCCGCCACCACTGCGAAGCATGGTCTTGCACGCGATGGACAAGGTCAAAAAGGCACTGGAGAGGTTTGTGTGTATCACTTCGTTGAATGCGTCGAGTTTCACGGCATGGGGTGGCCGGATGAGAAGCGAACCCACAAGGTGGGCGACCCCCGAAAGACTTCCTCCACCGTTTTCCTTGGCTAAGACAACCGCTTTGAGGACCACTTCGGCATCCAAAGCGTCGCCTTGAACAACATGAGCGCCTTGATCGGCCAGGGATGAACAACGGGCTTCATCGCGAGCCAGCAAGGTGACTGAGTGGCCTTCATCGATGAGACGTTGGGCGAGGATGAGGGCGATATCGCTGCTTCCACCGACAATGAGATAGGATGCTTGCATAAAATAAATTTCTTCGCTGCGCATTTATACTTCTGTTTTCGATGCGACCCTGTTGAAAGGGGCATCAAATCAACCAAATAATTCCAGGAAAGACAGCACACCTAAACGCAGTGTGAGAAAGGGGCGGCTATGGTCCTCATGTCAGACATCGGCTGGTTCATCGGTCTTGGCGTATGGTCGGCAGTGATTGTAATGGCCATCAAACCACTTCACGCTTACTTCATGAGCAAGGGGTGTGAAGATATGGTAGCGGTGTATTACAACCGTAAAATCGCCCACATGTTGGCTGGTGGCGTGCCAATTGTTGCCGCACCGCTGGTGTTCAGTGACCCAGTTTGGCCCCTCTTGGGCGGCCTCATCGGGGCTGCTGTGTTGACCAGCACCCACCTCCTAGATCGGCGCCTTTGGTGGATGCAAACCAAGCAAAACATGAACGATGCTACATTTTCACTGATGTTGGGCCTCTCAGTTTACCTTCTTTGGATGTATTCTGACGAACCGTGGTTAGCGGTGCTGCCGGCGTTCTTCATGGCTTTTGGCGATGGCGTCACGGGAATCATTCGCAACAAGCTCTTCGCGCGGCGGACAAAAAGCGCATGGGGCAATCTCGGCATGGCGTTTGTCTGCTTGCCTGCCGGGTACCTTATCGGAGCCTCATTGAATCCCGCCTTGCCCCTGTGGGGTGCTCTTTCGGGTGCCGTTGCTTCGTTTGTTGAACGGTATGAATTCGGTCCAATCGATGACAATATTCTGATCGTTGTCGCATCGAGCCTGGTCTTACTCTTAGGCCTCAGTGTTGGGCCTTTGTGAGGTTCAATCAACAATCTTGAGCAGGTTGAACCGCTTGCCACTGTGGCCCCATTCGACCACTCCAGGTTCCAAGAACCGAAAATATTTGGTGCCAAATTCTGTGCCAAAGTCTGGGTGCTCAGATTCAAGCTGCATAGCTAAGCGGGTGCTGTAGCCGCCCAAGGAGCCAACCGCCGCAGTCCCAACGATCCCGTCCACGAGGACAGGGTGGGGTGCGGATAATTGGTCTGGCCGGGGGGTGGCCATCGGATGGTCATCAATTTCTAACTGGAGGTTTTCTTCAGTGGCTGGTACTGTTTGTTTTTCCATGAGACCTTTAGAGCTTCAGAGTATTTGAAAGTGGTGCTCAGCGTTCTCTCAACTTTCTCAACTTGTCTTGCAGGGCAGATTTCCTTGGGTTTTCGCTTGCAGGAGCCGGTTTGCTCGTTGCAGACAGCCGTCGTTCAAACACAT
>CAJJAV010000025.1 GCA_905182125.1 uncultured Candidatus Poseidoniales archaeon | reverse complement strand
TTCTTTCGTCGGAAAAGGAGAACCGCACCTGCCAGCAAGATCACGCCAACGCCGCTGCCGACAAGAGCCAAGCCCGAACCAAATCCATCGCTGGTGGGGCTAAATGTTCGATTCCACGCGTTGTTGTTTTCATCGATTTCCCAGATTGCTTTCTCGGCATCAGCTTCGACATAGAGCGTCCATGTGCCGCTTGGGACATCGATGGTACTGCGGAAGGTTGTGGCTGTGTTCATTCCAATGTTTGGAACAACTTCGCGCCCAACGAGGGTCCGCTCACCGTCGCTCTCAGCATAGATCGAAATGTTGAATGGTTCATCGATGGCTTCTCCTGCGCTGACCAGTTTGACTGCAATTCGCATGGTGCCACCTGCCTCTTTGCTTCCTGTCACCTCGACATCGTCGATCACAACATCAGGTCCAATGTTGCTTAGTGGCAACACCAACCAGGGTTCTAACTCCGAGTTTCCAGTCGTAGCAACGAGTTCCCATCCCGCATCATCGCTTCCCTCAGCCCAACAAGCGATGTTGGCTTGAGTCGAGAGCAAGGATGGATCGCCAAGGGCGCTGAAATCCAACAGATAAGAAAACATGGTCTTTCCATCGAAGACCGTTGAGGACGCTCTGCTGAGCGTCAGCAGGGGCCATGATTCGTCCAAAGAACGCACTTGACAGGTCAGGGTGAGGTTCGAGGACCAAAGATTGGCTTCTTCGATGTTCACTCCAATTTCTACGCTGCTCAGATGAAACCGGGAATAGCCAGTGCTCAAGGTTGAATCCAACAGACGTGGTGCTTCTCCATCGATTCGAAGGGTTGGAAGTTCAATGGTGAGCAACTCCTTTGTTGCGTATGGGTCCCACACACTCAGGGTGGTTTCAAACAACAGGCCAGCCCCCAAAGGTGCTTGGAATTCGATGGAAAGGGCACCGTCGTTTGCTTCAGCGGATGTGCCACCTGACCACCGATCATTTTGCAATTTACCATTCCAGTACACGGACACCGGTCCAGTGTAACTGGTGTTGCTCAACGCATGATACATCGAGGCATTGAGTTGGATTGTTTCACCTGTTGCAATGCTCCAACCTTCTGTGAGGTCACCTTGCGCATCACCTTCGATGTCCCGCAATGATTCGAGAACCACATTTATTTCTTGTTCCAATGTCCATTGTTGTTCATGCAGCACTGAGGTCATTCCATCGTAGTCTTCAACGATGATTTCGACCCTCCCATCATGTGTTCCCGGTGTGACAAACGTCCAGTCAACGAAAGCATGGAAGTCGATGACAATGGTTTCCCCAACCGTTGCCGTGCATGTTGGAGCGGCTTGAATTCGCGCATCAAGAGCTTCGCAGGTATCGAGATTAGCGTTGTATCGTAGACCGAGTGTAGCGTCGTTTCCGAGGAGCAAGGTCACTCGTGTGATGTCGCTGATCTTGTTGGTGTCGGATACTTCCACACGCCATCCAAAGGCCTTGGTTGGCTCCAATCGAGCCGTGTCGGGGTTTTGGTCCTCGCCGATGGCAAGGTAGGTCAGGACTTGGCCTTTTGATGGCGTTCGACTTTCCCATCCCAGTGTCCCATTGGCAGCGGTTGTTTCGCCGATGCTGTAACCTGCAAGATCGGTTCCTTTCAACCAAATACGAACATTTTGGTGATCCTCATTGCCTGAGTCGTTGACAATAAATGTCACCGTCCATTCATCACCGTTGTTGCTCAGCGTATATGGATGACTTTGGTATTCATTCTGTTCTGCTGCCCCGTTGCCTGAGGTGTCATGGATGGCTTCAATCCAAAGGTATCCTTGGAGCGTTTGGTTTGAAAAACCTCCTACATCATTGTAGGTCAGTGTGACAGAGCGTTGGTTTTGCTGGTTTGAATAGGCGCCCATGTTTGGAGTGGTGCTGGTCAGAACGGGCGCTTCGATGTTGATTTTTACAGTTTGATTGTAAGCGAGGACCAGGAGTTCTAAATCATCCGAAGTGCGTGCGTCAAGCCAAATCCTTGCATCGCCTGAGGTACCATTTGGGGTCAGGAAATCGATGGCTGTAGTTTCGCCCGTTGTCAATGTTGTCCAAACGCCGTGGTTGGTGTATGTTCCACCTCCAAGGGCCTGAGTCGCCACAACATCGACGTTGATCCTCGCTTCGATGAGGCCGTTGAGCAGCCGAGCTTCTGAATTGGTGAATGAATGATCGACCATCGCCGTCATCGGTGCATCCCCTGGATAGGTCTCCTCATCCTCGACCGAAGCATTACCTTCGCTGCTAAAAATGGATGTGAGGCTGATAATTTCGACCTTCAACTGCTTGTCGATGGTTGTGCTTGTCGACGATACATAGGTTGTGTTTTGGAGTCCCGATGTGGTGGCACCCATGCGAAGGTGCGGTGTCAGGACACCATCATTCACGGCGAATGACCAAGTGACAGTGTCGCCTTTGGGCCCGGTGGAGTGGGATGCAGTGAGGTCGGCTGTACGAATCATTCCATCCGGATCTTCGAGGCTAAGCGATGAGGTGAACGGGTTATAGGAAAGGACCGCCGTATCCAGGCCAACAATGCTGTAACCGTCTTCACTGGTTGGCTGTATGGTTAATGTGTAGGTTGAGGTGCTCGCATAGGATGCGTGGAAGGTTTCCACGACGGTGACTGCTGCATTCGGATTCAATACGCTTGGTGGTGCAGACACGAACCCAGCCTCTTCTGACCCTACGCTGATGTGAGATAATGTGGGTATGGCCCAATCGTTCAATTGGCTCGTTTCAAAGAAGATTTGGTATTGAATCAGTGAATCTCCGGGAGTGGCGTCGGTCATGGTGTGGTTTCCGATTGCTAGGAACTCTGAACTTTGATTTGGTCCGAGTGGCCGCCAGATTCCGTTGCTCATATCGGCAATGCTTGCACCAGTTTTGTACTGCATGTTCAATGAAGTGTTTTGAGGACTCATGCCCAAAAAATCAATCCACAGAGGTGTCGCACTGGCTTCACTTCCTGTGCGAAGGTCGAACACCGCAGAGAGGAGCGAACCAGATTGGCTGCCGGGATTAGCATGGATTGCAGAGGCATCTGAATACGAGGTGCTCCATGAACTAAAGCGCCATGTTGATTCGTCCCCGCCTGCGTACACTATCGAGCCATTCACATTGATCAAATCGAAGTCAAACATCGATGTATGCAGAGGGCTATGAGCATGGAGTTCTCCAGTGTATGGATTGTAGCCTCGGACCTGGTCATACTGACCCGAGCTTGAAACACCACCGGCGATAATAATCTCGTCATTATGGACCACGGCAGCGTGTGCGGCTATTTTGAACGGTAAATCAGAACCATTGCTCCACATGTTGGTGACCGGATCATAAATCTCTGTGTGATTTGCAGGGGCTGTTGTGGTTTGATTCAATGCAGCGTCAAACAGTCGAACAAAGCCTCCAAGTGCAAACAGTTTACCGTGGTATGTTACCAGTTCGAATGAATGACGAGGGGCACTCATGTTGGCCATGGAATCCCATACATCGGTGGCAGGATTGTAGCGCAGCGTACGGTTGGATACATCCGAACGATCTTGCCGACTGACTCCGCCTGCTACGTAGATGAAACCATCCAGCGTGTCCATTCCGGCGAGACCGACACCGGTTGTAGCTGGCATCGAGGTTCCATCGGTCCAATTATCGGTGGTTGGGTCGTAGATATGGACGATGCCTTCGCTTCGAACTTCTGGAGTCACAAAAGGATGGTAATCACCGATGGAGTAAATTTTCCCATCGACTGTTACGCACTCATGGTATGCTTGAGCTTGCGGGAGTGTGTCAGGGCTCGGACTCCATGTTTGATTGGTCATGTGGAATTGCTCGATGAAATTTGTTGATTCCTCATCACCGGACGTACTCGGGTTTGGATCATAGCGCCCGCCAATGAGCCAAGATTCATTGGTCATCTCATTGTAGGCTAAGCAACCAGCAGTTCGCTGGAACATCATGGCAGGGCCTGGTATGGTTTGGAAATCGATAACAGGCCGGTCGAGGACAGGCTCGCCATCGTTGCTGTTGACGGTGATGTTGGATGGGATGTAACCATCACTGGCATTGAACCCAGATGAAATGGTGATCACTTCCATTGCTTCATCGGTTGAATTCAACGCTTCAATTGTTGAAGGTTGCACCGTGCCGGTGTATGGCATCAGCAACATGGCCAAAACCGCCCCAAAAGCGAAGGTGATTTGCTTTGCCAAGGGTGTGGCCATGGACAAGGACTACGAAGCCGCTTCAAGAGACTTGCGCGCCTTTGACACGCTGGTGCCGGTCCCATCCTTCAAAGACCCTCGAGCGTGAGAATGAATGCGTCGTCCATAGGTTCATCCCTTACGACCTGTTGCGCCGCGTTGGAGGACTTGGATTGACACGTGAGTACATTGCCCGTGACCCTCGGACTGGTCTTCCGTTGAGCGTGGCTAAAACAACGCGGGTCGATAAAACAATTGTCAGTCAAACGGGCCCTTGGGTCAGCATTCCAGATGGAAGCATTCTGCCGTTAGCTCGGGGCGAAATCGATCAGGTTGAATCCCGTTACCTGGACAGAAATCATACCCACGGTCGTGCAGCTGGCGTCCGAGCCCTTGGTCGGTTCAAAGGTCGTTCAATTCACGATGCCCATAGCGCCCTTATGTTGGCGTTTGAAAGCGATCAGGTGGACGTACGGGTCGCAGCGCTCGATGTGCTCCCCGAAATCGCCGTCCGAAAATCAGACGAACTCTTCGACTGGCTCTCCGTTTTGCTCGACGACAATTCAGCCGAAGTACGCACTGCTGCAAGTCAATGCTTGACCCTCACTGCTCCCGTTTTCCCTTCAGCAGTCGAAACAATCCTCGGGAATGAACTGCGTTCATCACAGCCTGAGCGCTTCGCTGCTGCATGGGCAGGTCTGCATGCTTTGGGAGAAACATGGCCAGAAGTCGTCGTCAACCATGTGGATACCTTACTGCTCGAGGAAGATCCAAAATTGCGTCGTAAGGCGGCAGGATTGCTCAGGCGCGTCATTCAACGAGGTGGGTCACCCGTATGGGACTTGATCTCCTGGTCACTCAACGATATCGACGTCGAAGTCCGAAGGATTGCTGCTCGAACGCTTCCGAGCCTTGCCAAGCGAGAATCACGGATAGCGACAGTGTTTGCCGAACGGGCGATGGTTGATCTTGATGCGAAGGTCCGCTTGAGTGGGATTAAGGCGCTTCAGTCGGTTGACACAGATCATGGTCGAGCAAGGGAATTGGTCGTCAAAGGCTCTTCGTCGAAAGATCTCCAAATTCGCAAAGCGTGTGTTGATTTGTTGCCACGGCTGTTCGGCGAAGAGGTGCTACGAACAATGGCCATGGACCTGCTCAAGACCGAGACCGATGCCAGCATCATAGCCTCGCTGAAGGAAATGGTCTTTGACGCCTCGATTGAAGGAACAGAGGCGCAGAAAAACGCCCAGCTCGCCCCAGCTCCAGCCGTCCCTGCCATCGACCGGGAAATCGCAGAAGCTCATGGTGTTCAAATTGGTCTGGACCCAATGCGACCAGATGCCGAGGCCGTGGAAAAGGCGGCGAAAGAAAAGGCTGCAGCAGAGGCTACGGCGGCGCAACAAGCGCCAGGTGCTTACCGTGCAGTTTCTCAAGACGAAATGATGGGATACGACGAGGAATTCGTCGATGAAGAGCCTGAAACAGATGATGAATACTTCTGATTTCTTGCAATCGTTGCCCTATCGTTCACTCTTTTGTTGTCGGCATGGTTAAGAAGGGAGCATCAATGGGCGGCTTGCTTAGAGGTACTTACGATGAGTTCAGGTGCATTCAACGATAAAGAAGAACAGTTCGACCGCTTGTGGGATGGAATCACTCCTAAGGGGATCAACCGCAACAAATCACTCAAGTTCCGACAATACATTCTCGAACATGTTCGCCAAACCAAGCGTCCTATGAACCGTGAAAATGCACGCAAGTACTGGATGGGCATTCTTCAACAAGAAATTAAAGAACGCGACAACTACTGATTCCACTCGATTGGGCTGCCACCGTCTCGGCGACCCACTCTTAACACCGAGACGGAGATGATACCATGTTCACCAAAACCCGCTTCGATTCATGGGACCTACCAGCATCTTTGTTGCAAGGCCTCGCCGATCTTGAATGGACCCATGCTACGCAGGTCCAGAAAGACACGATTCCCTTGGCTCGCCGTGGCCTTGACGTCATCGGACAAGCTCGAACAGGATCTGGTAAAACCGCAGCTTTTGGTCTCCCTATCCTTGAGCATTGCCAACCAACAGGAAGTCTTCAAGCACTTATCCTGACCCCTACACGTGAACTTGCAAACCAAGTCGCTCAAGAACTGGTCGCACTGCAAGGCACCACCGGTCTTTCGATTCAAACCGTTTATGGCGGCACTGATCTGGAAAAGCAAGCCCGTTCCCTCGGCGACGGTGTTGACATCATCGTCGGCACCCCTGGTCGTGTGATGGACATGAGCGAACGAGGCCACATTGATCTGGCAGCCGCTCCATTGTTTTGCCTCGATGAAGCAGACCGAATGCTGGACATGGGTTTCTTCCCAGATATCATGTGGGTTATGGAGCGAATGACCAGTCGAACACAGACCCTCCTCTTCTCAGCCACCTTCCCTCAAGAAATCATTGACACAGCAAATGAATTCATGAACGATCCTGAATTTGTCCTCACCAACACCGAGGAACTTGATATTCCTCCGATTGACATGTACAGCGTTCGAATCGGCCGAGGCAACAAACTTTGGGTCCTCGGACGCTTGCTCGCACGGATGACTGGCGAAGACCAAACCATCATCTTCTGCAACACCAAGCGCATGGTTGACTTGGCAGTTCAACGATTGAACAAGCATGGTTTTTCTGTTGAAGGTCTCCACGGAGATTTGAATCAGAACCAACGGGAAAAAATCCTCACTCGCTACAAGGCTGGCGAATTCAAAACCATCGTGGCTACCGACGTAGCGGCTCGTGGTCTTGACGTCGATGGCATCACCCTGGTTGTCAACTACGATCTTCCCGTCGATTTGGATTCATTCATTCACCGGGTTGGCCGCACAGGCCGGATTGGGCGCACTGGCGAAGCATGGAGCCTTGTTTCCCGCGATGACGCACCTCAACTCTCCAAGATCATGGTGACCTATGGTTTGGACATCACCGAATGCGAAACACCCGAACTTCCAGAAGGCATGACCAACGATGTCGTTAAGCGACAAGATGACTTTGGCGAAACGGCGGATGTTTTCGGATTCGTCACACTTGAATTGTCCATTGAACCTTCACAAGCCGGTTCCTCACGTGCTGTGTCCCAATGGTTCACTGATGCTCTTCGTTGCGATGAAATGGCGATTGGAGACGTTCACTTCGAGGGTGCCTCAACCTTCATCAGCATTCACACAAGCAAGGTTGGACTTGCGATTAAGGCGCTTGAAAAGCGAGAAATGTCCGGCCAGCGTGTTGCTGCCACCATCGTCGAGTGATTCACTCTTCTTCGCTACGGCTTTTCCACGACCCTTTCTTAGCGGTGTTGTGGCGTGAAGTTTGTGATTTTTCTATAGCCTCATGTTTGCGGACAGAAACTTGCTTCATCGGCCATTTCCCTTCTTCGTCCGGGCGCTGAACTTCGATGCCTCCAACCAAGCCTGCAAGCAACCCAAGGGCGGACAGCGACCAGGCATAACCGATGGCATCGTCCCATCGATTTTGAGCTTGTCCGCATTCTGATGTGATCAAATCAAGCATGTTACAGGTGTCGAGGGTTGCCTTCGCTTCCATGGCCTCCACATTGCTGGTTACATTGTAAGCCCCCGCTGCAATCAAGACACCGGCCAAGATCACCAAACCGAGCTGTTGTTTAGCCCAGACCTTACGAAACACAAGCCGCCATTCGCCAGGGGTGGCCGAAGTTGCATCAAGGGTGCGAGCAGGCCCGCCAACGCGCCAGAACCAAATCAGCCACATACCAATCAACACCACGAGGAAGCCCCATTCGTACACGGCAGTATGCCATGTCCACATGCCTGTAAGGCAAGCAGCCTCGTTGGGCATTGACACACAGTCTTGCAAGGCGATTGGATAGAACACAACCAGGCGAAGTAAATTCAACACATAGATGATTGAACACATGACCAGAATCGAGCGGATCTTGATTCTCTGCGGTACACCTTCGGTCATTGCTACGAGCGTTGAAAGGAAAATCATTTCATGCACACCTGCACATTCATCCGAGACATAGAGTGCAATATGATTGAAACTTCCAGGGAAATCAACATGGTTCAATTCAATGCGTGTCATCCATCCATTGTGCATGCCGAGGGTCGCTGCCCCTTCGCCGTAAAGCAGGTTGGTGAGTCCATGCCACAGCCATGCCTCCGAAACCTGAATCGGGGCTAACGTGTCAGAAGGCATGGTCAAGAACCAATAAAAAGCCTCTACGCACAATAGAGCAAGCGGGATCTTGGCATAACGCAGGCCGAGTTGTGCCACTTCAGACCAGTCCAAGTCGTCTGGCTTTTGCGACGAAGTGGCGGTGGACACCATGTTTCAGGGGGTGTGTTCCTCCTCATCAACTTGCGGGACAACGAGCCCCGTGGAGGCCTCATCTACCGTTATGCCGATGTGACGCGTATGGTGCACTTCATACGAGGGGAGGGATTGGGCATATTGTGGTCAAAGTGGAGCAGGTAGACAGCGTGGTACCTCCACGCCCAACCCACCGATTGAATGTGATTGGTTTTTTCTGCCCAATCCCGGTTTCTGAGGCCAAAAAAGTTCTCAAAAAGATGAACACTGGCAATGTGCTGGAGTTGTTGGCTGATGACCCGGAAACGTTGCATGATTTACCCATGCTGATCGACCGAACAAATCACACTATAGTTTCTATAGAAGAATTGGCTGGCGAGTATACCTTTCTGATTGAGGTGAAGCAATGAATTCTCCAATCATCGAACGCAAGGACGTGCCGAGTGAAGCTAAATTACCAACGATGTTTGGTGAATTCAACATTCGAATTTTTCATGAAGCAACCACCGGCTTGGATCACGTTGCGCTCACCCTCGGCGACATGTCGGGTCCCGACCCCGTGTTGATTCGAGTGCACTCGGAATGCCTAACAGGCGATGCCTTTGGCAGCATGCGCTGTGATTGTGGGCCTCAACTTCAAGGAGCAATGAAGGCGATTGTCGAGCGAGGGTATGGTTGCATCCTCTACCTGCGTCAAGAAGGCAGGGGCATTGGGCTTCATGCTAAAATTCAGGCATACCATCTCCAAGATCGAGGTGCTGACACCCTTGATGCAAACCTCATGCTCGGACTTCCTGCCGATAACCGGGATTACAAGATTGGAGCCTCGATGCTGGAAGCTCTCAACATTCCACGTGTCGAACTGCTCTCGAACAATCCGGATAAGGCCGAGCAGTTGATTGCGTACGGCATTGATGTGGCATCTCGCTCCTCGCTGGTTGTTGGTGTTGGAGATGAGAACAGATCCTACCTTGAAACCAAGGTCGAGCGTATGGGTCACAAAATCAATCAAGACGATCTAAATCAACGCAGGCTTGACCCTGAAGAGTAAAGAGGGCCGTGACCGAGAATCGAACTCGGGCTGGCAGAACCACAATCTGCCGTGCTAACCCCTACACCATCACAGCCATGAGAGGTACTTCGCCGTCAAGCGCGTGGTATTTCAACAATCCGCAGAGGTTCACTGATGAGCGACGGCGCAGATTGGCAACCGTGGAACCCTTGCATTCAAGTGCATTCGACCTTATCGGACAACCATGCGACCTTCATTCAGTGCCAGGTTTGTCCCCTATGCGCTCCTAGCGTTACTGATTTTAGCCCCGCTGACGGGTGTTTCAGGTCGCTCGGTTCACGAAACCAACTCGGTCGATCTGCTTCCGCAAGGTGAATTCACACAAGCCTCTGATTGGGCGCTTGATGCCTACACTTCTTTTTCAGAGGAACCCGCTGTTTATACCGAGTCGATGGTCGCTGACGACAGGTTGACGCTCGTCCACGACCGTCCACTGAATCTCGACAAGATGGTGTTCTGGGCCCAAACGACACCAACCGATTCCAACAATTCCCTCTATGCGCCTGATGGCTCCTATTCGTGGTCATCTGGTCCAGAAATGGAATTGACCAATTTTAATGCAGCAGGGTCGACCCAGTATGCGATTTCTGACGTGAGCCTTGTCTTTGCCTTTGCCATACCCAACGCGCTCTCTCAGGATTCAATCCGCTTTTCATTGGAGTACAACGGCAACTTCACTTCACTTTCCACGATTTCACACACCCAAGGCGCCATGGATTACATGTCTGGAACCTATTGGAGAGAAAACATCACCAATCTCGACGTTTGGACTTGGTCTTCCTTGCAGAACCTCATCGTCACCGCCAATTATGAGTCAGTGGGCACAAGCGATGACTCACAGCTGAATTTAGATGCAGTTGGCGTTGAAGTGACCATGCAGACACCGTGGTATGGCGGTGAAGTTGCTGAAGCATCAACGGTCTATGACGCTCATGAAACTCCAGTTCTCGTTCTCGATCTCACCGCTGGTGATTCTTCCAACATGGGTTATGCCTCCTGCGGTCTTCAAACCAGCACGGAAGGCGCCACGGGTCAATGGACAAGTTCCATCATCGAAACACCACCCAATCAACGAATTGGTCGTGTCCATTACACCCTTGAAAACGAGTCCCTAGATGACGTGGTTTTGGAATACGCTTCATCGAGCGATGGAACATCCTTTACGGCGTTTGAGTCTATGAACGAACACATGCTTCTTCCAGACCAAGCGTTTACGAAAGTGAGGGTTTCCACGATTGATGCCTGCATCAGCGAAATAACCGTGGATGTCAACGACCCTACGCTCACACTCAACGGGCGGATCTTCGGTGACCTTGACGGTCTTGACCCGACCTACTCGCGCTGGTTGTTGTTCGTCAACGATGAACTTGTGACCAACCAACCGGTTGAACTTTCACCCAGTTTTTCACTTTCGTTCCCAATTGGGGCTCACTTGCACGACCCTGCAGATCCACTTCAAGTTCAACTGAAGACGTGGTTCACATGGGACTCTCAAGGAACAGCAAGCACCACTGCCTTCGAGGTGTCCTCGATTTCGATAACAGGTGGCTACAGCGTCGCTTGGGATGAAGACCCAACATGTGTCGAAGTCGGCGATCAAAGCCTCATTGAAGATGGAGGTGGACGCATCCTTCCCTTCCTTCACCGTTGCACAGATGACCGAACCACCAATGAAAACCTCGTCGTTTCCTTCACCAATACCAACACCAATCTTGTCGAGATAGATTTGACAGAAGGTGATGTGCGCGTCCGTTTGATGGCTGATGTTTCTGGGTTTGCCACAATCACCACCACTGTGTTGGATGAAGCAGGCAACAGGTGGAGTGAGGTGTTCATGATCTCAGTGTCTGCCGTCGATGATGCACCATCGTTAACTGAATTCCAATCGATTATTCCAGTTCAACTCTCAGTGCCAACCTCGCTTGGTTTCACCTACACAGACATTGATTCCAATGACCTCACGGCAAGCACAAACCGCAGCTGGGCCGCAATCGACATGGATGCACGGACGATTACAGTGAATGCACCAGCCCCAGGCTTCCATTCAGTCTTGGTCTCGATCTGTGATCAGAGTTCGTGCACAGAACGAACCATGGATTTGGAAGTTATGGCCCTCCCCGATCTTCTTATCGAAAGCATCGATGCGGGTGACGACACGGCAGAAGCGGGCGACGTGACTGCCATCCGGGTGTTTGTTCGCAACAATGGACAAGCCGATGCTTCCCTCATTTCCGTTCGATGTGAAATGAACACCGAACTCGTGGACATTGGCATCTTGCCGATTTTGAAACCAGGTGAATTAGGCGTGGTGACCTGCGACTGGGCTGTTCCTGAAGAAACCGGTATGGTCCAATTCAGAGCAGTTGTCGATCGAGGTCTCGAAATTGATGAAGGCGATGAAACGAACAACGAAGCGATTGTGGCCGTGGACATTCGCCCTTCCTCATCAACAACCGATCAGGCTTCCAGTGGACTGGAAGTGAGCGATGGCGTGTTCTACGGGTTATCCGTTCTGGGATTGTTGGCCATCATCGGACTCTTTGGATACCTCGCTCCTGCTAAAATTAAGAAATTAGAATGAGATTTGAGCCCATTTGGTTTCACCTCACGGTTTGATTCTCATCCAACCATTGCTCGTCGTGTTCACATCCTTCATGTCGGATAACGCGAAAGTCACCCTCAAACTTCATAATGGGACCGTCTCAGAAAAACTTGCTTTGAGGTCGTGGGGACCGTTCAACTTCGGTTGACAAGGTGGAGTGGGAATCATGTCCGTATTGAAAATAAGAATCGAAACTGAGGAATATATTTACGAAGAATACATCGAAGCGTGATTTTAGATCACGCCGTCGTTGAAGTTCACTCAGGTGACTTCCAACGTCGAGGGTAGACATCGCCATCCAACAGCACCATGCTGGGACGGGCGATTTCCCCTTCGCTCATTGCAGCGATGTCGTCGGTATCAGTCGTCAGACAGACGACGCCAACAGCTTCACCTTTGAGTGTTTGAATGTAGACTTCCTTACCAGACTTGACGCCTGCAGCGATGTCGACCAAACCAGGTCGTAGCAACGGTGCTCCGTGGGCCAATGCAGCGGCTGCACTGTCCTTTACTGTGGCAGCAGGGAGATCGAGCATGAGTTTTTCCAGTGGGTGGATGATACGGAGGAGTGCATCAGGCTTGTCGCATTCCTTCCACAGCCAAATAGCGTCCGCCAGTTCAGGCAATGTGACGCAGTCATCGAGTGTGAAAATTCCAGAGGAGTCCCGTCGAAGTTCCTTGAGTGTCACCTTCATGTTGAGGAGCAATCCAAGGTCTCTGGCCATGGTGCGGATGTAAGTTCCTGCTTCACAGTGGACTCGGGCGATCATATCGTTTCCTGCACGTTCCATTTTGTCGAAGGCGAAAATTTTGCGGGTGCGGACTTGGACCTTGACGGCAGAAACTTCAGGAGGTACGTTGTAAACTCGTCCAGTCAATTGCTTCATGACTTTTGCGAGGGTTGCATCGTCCACTTCTTCTGCGAACCTGAACACGCAGATGTATGATTTCTTGTGGTTCAGAATTTTCTTAGTGAGTTTCATGGATTTGCCAGCCATCAAAGGAAGCACACCTGTTGCAAACGGATCGAGTGTTCCTCCGTGCCCCATCCGTTCAAGTCCAAACAGGTCCCGGATCCATGCTGCGATTTGGTGGGACGTGGGTCCAGCACCTTTGTCAAGAAGAATAAAACCACCTTCGAGGCGTTCCTCAACCGTACGGCTATCGGGCATCTTACCAACGTCTTCGTTGGTCATTGCGGATGTGTCAAGGGTGTGTTGTGTCATTGGGTAGCCTCCAAAATATTGATTGTCGCAGCGAGGACTTCCTCTCTGCTGAGATTTGTTGCATCAAGTACTATGGTATAGGGTTCGCGCTGTTCTGGCAAGAGGCCGTATAACTCCATGAAGCGTTCAGCATCAACCGCTGTTCGCTTTGTGTTGGCTGCCAGAGCTTCTTCAGCAGTGCATTGTTCTCGGCCAACAACACGACGAGCACGTTCTTCATCATTGACATCAATCCACAATCGAACACAATCCAATTCGAGCTTGTACGCCCACCAGCCAGAGAGTCGAGATTCAATGATGTCCTCTGCTCCCTCACTCGTCATCCGATCTTGTAAATGTGCATCGAGTTGACGGTCGACTTCGAGATCCGTTTTGCACAATTCCCCAAACTCAGCAAGCGTGAGTCCTCGTTGTCGTGCTTCGCCTCGGAACACATCGCCACCGTTGAGTGATGTCCAATTGAAGTGCTCCATCAGGCCGCTCACAAGGGTGCTTGTGCCGCTGCCTGGGTGGCCTGAGACCGTAATTCGGACCATGCTTACACCCATTCGTGGCGGCACACATCACAACGCTTCGTGCGTGGGCCAAGGGTTGAAATCATGTCCATGCCACATTCAGGGCATTCCATAGTGGATTGGAGCGATGGAGATGTCCCCTCTTCGAGTTCCTCTTCAGCGCTGCTTTTGGTGCGGTTCGCCTTTCTGTTGGTGGATTGTCGTTGACTTCGCTGTTGACGGCGTCGGGCATCTGCGCTCTTTGGTTTGTTTTGGCTGGCAACCAGGTGAAGCAGGGGTTCCTTGATCGTTTCACCTGAATTCACCATTGGGTGGGACCGGTAGCGGAACAATTTGATGTGCCGGTCAACAATCCGGCCAAGTGGAGCGCTCATGCAGATGTAGGTGCAAATCCAAGCAGGGAAAAATAAGAATTTGTCACCAAGGAGGTTCCATTCATTATGCCAGGGTAAAGAGACATAATCAACTCTGAAGTTTTCAACAGCAGTGGTCAACCATGCAAAGATACCAATGATGAACACCATTGTGAACATCATGGGTTTCATGGCACCCATCTGAACCTTCAATTGTTCTGGCATCATTTGTTGTTGGAGTGTTGTTGCCTTTTCTTGAAGGATCGGATCACGGCTCACACGAGCATCGTTCATCATCATTCGAACTTGGCGTTGTCGATGGCCGATGTGGGCTTGTGCCATTGGATCAGTGAAGACGTTACGAAGCACGGTGTTCATGGTCATCGAAAAAGTTCCAAGAATGAGAACTGTGAACACGAAAAATGATTCCTCAGGGAGGACTGGTGACAGGATTGGGTCGGCAACTTTGCCAAGATAGATCCGAACATCGCCGTTGAGAATCAACAGCGTCATCATGACCATGACCCCCAACATCACCATCATCGAGCCGCCCGGTGGTTGCGGTGGTGGCGGAGCATTGCCATTGGCCATGGTTGAAGGGCAGCACATGGGGGGCATGAAGGTTGGGTTTGTTTATGCCTCGATATTGGCATCTTTTGGAACGGTATGAGCGAGGTTTCAAACATGAAAGGCCGTCTCAGTGAAACATGCGTCGCCGGGAACCACTCGACATTGACCCGACTTGGCAACACTCCGTCCCTATGCCCATGCCAAACCGCCCAGTGTGCGTGACCGAACAGGAAGCATTGGACCAACTTGCTAGCCTCCCCCGCGCTCCTCGAATGTTTCTCTGGACCGATGCCGAACGACGTTGTCCCAAAGATTGGGGCTTCATCGCCAGCGTTCGTCAAGGCATCCCTCCCGAAGGGATTGAGGCAGAGTTGGATGCTTGGAAGGGGCAATACCCAGGCGCATGGCTTGCAGTGGACATGCGAGACGGCGTGATCCCTCCATCGACTGCCCAGCCCCTCAGCGATGTTCTCGGTCGCGTCGGTCGCCCTGTGCTTATTCTTGTTAGCAGTTCATCTGACCATGAAGCATGGCCGCAATGGGTCCTACCTCGTTAAGGCCAAACGAACTCAAGTCCAATCAAGGACTGCGATCAGTTCTTGTGATTCTCAAAAGGCGAACTTACATGCGCTGCATTCCGTAGCATCATGAGCGTTCATGGACATACAAATTGAGCACATCTTATCATCAATTGATTCTTCTTCAGCAGGCGCTTCTTCAGCAGGCGCTTCTTCAGCAGGCGCTTCTTCAGCAGGCGCTTCTTCAGCAGGAGCCTCTTCCACAGAGGTATCCTCTGATTCTGCAGTCCATGCCTTTGCTGCTGCTTCAAGTTCAGCCTTCTTCAGGTAGCCATTGTCATCGAGATCGAAGTTGGCTGCGTGATCGACAAATGCGTCGCGGTGATCGACGCTGATGCCTGCTGCTTCCATGACTCGGAGCAACACATCTTCTCGCCAAGAGACTTTGGAAGCCTCTTCTTCGGAAGATGCTTCTTCAACATCTTCTTCAACGGATTCTTCTGCAGGTGCATCTTCCACTGGTGCTTCAACAGCCTCTTCTTCTGATTCAGATTCTTCTGTTTCAGCTTCTTCTTCCATTGGTGCAGGTGGTAGGTCATCGGATTCAACTTCGTCTCCGAAGTGAACACCGTGGAAACGGTTCAATGCTTCAGCGTCAATTTGACCTGAGCCTTTGATTTCCATGAAGACATCAAGGCGTTCACCTTTGCCAACAAGCGGGACCATCCAACTGATGTGGGTGCCACCTTCGCCGTCTTCGGTGGTCATCTTACAGTCAGTGCGCTTATCGCCACCGCTGCCACGAATGTGCCAGTCAGTGATCTCGAAGTTAGCAGGCATGACATCGTTGATGAACACGTCTTGGAGTGCAGTGTCCCCGTTGTTTTCGAACAGGATCAAGACTTCGTAGCGACCCTTGCCGCCAACTGGAAGTGTTTGCTTTCCTGCAGAGAAGTCACGACGGTTGTGAACGACGCTCAAGAGAGGGGCGTCTTCAGCATCTCGGCCGCACCGTGGTCCGGCCTTTTCTGCACTGAATTCGGTGTGTGCTGGAGCGCTCACTGCGGTGTTGTTTGGAGTTGGGTCAGGTGCCGAGAGATCATATTCAATGGTCAATGACTTTCCTGGCTTGAGGCCAATTGGTGCAACAATACCAACCATGGTCGTGATTGTGTAACCTTGTCCATCAGGTGACCTGTTGACCTTTTCCAAGGTGATTCCTTCAGTGATTTCAGCCTTGAATTGGTTTTCAACAACTTCCTTTCCATCGACCTTGACGGTGAAGGTTGACAAATCTGGGGCTTGGAACAATCCAGGTACGTCGTCAGTGAATCGAGCGACGTTGATGTTCGAAGAACCATTGTTGGTAAAGGTCAGTCGAGCAGAGACCTTCTGTGGTCGGTAGGAGCGCAGGCTCGATGTCGAGTATGTCTTCTTCAACGAAGCCTCAACGACTTCAAACGTGCTTGATTCGAGGGTGAGTTCTCCTTCTGTGCTGCGGGTTGCCCGTGGCAAAATAGTGTAGGCAAGATCGGTTGCAAAGTCAGGCTTTGATTGAGCCATAACGGTTCGCTCTTCTGATTCCCACTTTCCATGAGGCGGGACATCTTCCTTGACATCTTTAATGTCAAAGAGCAAATCATCGCTGCCCTTCATACGAACTTGGAGCTTAACCAAATCCACTGCAAATGAAGATCGGTTCTCGAATGTCGTCTTGCACAACCAGTTGTCAGGTCGTTCGTCTTCCCGAACACGCATGTAAGAGAATCCTCGGCAGAATGCATCCAACTCTCGGAAGTTGAGGTTGGAGAGGGTTGAATCTGCGGTGTAGGAAGCAGTTGCCGCACCAGCGTCGATTTTATCGGTACCGGTGACGGTGATCGTACCTTCGATGGAGAGGGTTTGCTTTTCTCCAGCAGCCAAACTACCGACGTTCCATGTGAGGGTGTTGTTTTCTATTTCAGCACCAACAGCATGTGTGAAAGCCATCTCGTCAGGCAGTGGTCGTGATACAACAACATTGTTGATGCCGACCGACGCCACGTTCTCGACTTCAAGTTCAAGGGACAGTGGGCCGCCTTCGTCGCTGGATGCAACTGAAAGCGATCGAGCACTGCTTCGTGCCGGGTTTGTGTCAAGGCGTTCACGGAGAATCAGCATCCGCTTTCCATCAACCTTGTACTTCATGCTGTAACTCTTACCAGCTTCAAGTTCATCAACGGAAACATGGTCACCGCCGATGTCGGTTGCATCAGCATAATCAAGCATGACGTCAATGTCATAGATTCTGTCTTCCGCTGAAGGGTTGATGACGCTAAGGGTTCCCTTGACGGCTTGTTTGACGATTTCTCCGTCTGCGGTCAGGGTCGATTTTTCAACTTCATGGAGTGTTCCTTCGAGTTTATCGCCATCGATCTCATCGACTTCAGCGCTGCTTCGAATGGTTGCGCCGGCTTGTTCACCGGTCAGATCCATAGCTGGTCCGAGCACATCATCCATTGCGGGCGTAGGTGGTGCCATCAGAGGGTCAGCAGGTGCGTCCATTGGCGGAGCAGGCGGTGCTTCCATCTCTGGCATAGGTGGCATTGGAGCCATGAGAGGATCCATCAGAGGGTCAGCAGGAGCATCCATTGGTGGCATAGGTGGCATACCGGGTGGTGCAGGTGGCGCTTCCATCTCTGGCATAGGTGGCATTGGAGCCATGAGAGGATCCATCAGAGGGTCAGCAGGTGCGTGCATTGGTGGCATTGGTGGCATTGGTGGCATACCGGGTGGAGCAGGTGGTGCTTCCATCTCTGGCATAGGAGGCATTGGAGCCATGAGTGGATCCATCAGAGGGTCGGCAGGTGCGTCCATTGGGGGAGCAGGTGGTGCTTCCATCTCTGGCATAGGAGGCATTGGAGCCATGAGTGGATCCATCAGAGGGTCGGCAGGTGCGTCCATTGGGGGAGCAGGTGGTGCTCCCATCTCTGGCATAGGTGGCATTGGGGCCATGAGTGGGTCCATCAGAGGGTCAGCAGGTGCGTCCATTGGGGGAGCAGGTGGTGCTCCCATCTCTGGCATAGGTGGCATTGGGGCCATGAGTGGGTCCATCAGAGGGTCAGCAGGTGCGCCCATTGGCGGCATTGCTGGCATACCGGGTGGCATAGGAGGCATAGGAGGCATGGCAGGCATACCAGGAGGCGCAGGTGGTGCTTCCATTGCTGGCATAGGAGGCATGGCAGGCATACCAGGAGGCGCTGGTGGTGCTTCCATCGGTGGCATAGGGGGCATGGCTGGCATACCGGGTGGGGCAGGTGGTGCTTCCATTGGTGGCATAGGAGGCATAGGAGGCATGGCAGGCATACCAGGAGGCGCAGGTGGTGCTTCCATTGCTGGCATAGGAGGCATGGCAGGCATTCCGGGTGGAGCAGGTGGTGCATTCATTTCAGGCATAGGTGGCATGGGGGGCATACCTGGGGGGCTGCCAGCAGCGGGAGGTGCTGGTGGAGCAGGGGGCATTGGTGGCATAGGCGGTATTCCGGGTGGCATGGGTGGTTTTTCATCGCTCATTTACAATTCCTCCGTGGCGTCCGCATAAGGCGGTAACAGTTCCATACCCAATGAGCACATAACCGTTCTCCCCTTCAGTTTTCATCATTCAATCGGTTTCTGAGGTTCTGGCACATGTAGGTTGCGAGCACTTGATGTAGGGTGGGCGAGAGGACGAAGCATGGTTGGCATGGACAGCGGCACCCCACCGGTGCTATTTGTGGTAGGAACAGCAGGCGCCGGAAAATCTTCACTCGTAACGGCATTTCAACGCTGGTCCCGTTTCCTTGAAACAGATGCCATCGCCGTGAACCTCGACCCGGGGGCTGAACGTGTCCATTACGATGCTGAATTTGACGTCCGCGATCTGATCTCATTGACAGAAGTCATGGGTGAATATGATCTTGGTCCAAACGGAGCACAAATTCTTGCGGCTGACTTGCTCGCCGCACAGGCAGGCGACGTCGCCCAACAACTTCACGCCCTTTCTGGTGAAGTAATGATTGTTGATACACCTGGCCAAGTGGAACTGTTCGCATTCCGTGAAGCAAGCAACCACCTCATCGAAGTGATTGGTCGTGAACAATCTGCAATCATTTACCTGTTTGACCCCATGCTCTCTCGATCACCATCTGGCTTCGTTTCCCAAATGTTGCTCTCCGCCATTGTCGAATTCCGTCTCGGTTTGCCGACCAAGAATTTCTTGTCGAAATCCGATCTGCTTGACCCAGATGAACTTGCGAAGATCCTCGAATGGTCAGAACGCCTTGAGATTTTAGAAATGGCACTTTACGATGAAGCAGGTGGTCAGCGAACTGAGTTTGCGATCAATCAACTCAGAATGATGCAGGAGTTCGCACAAGCACCTGGTTTAACCCCACTTTCTTCTGAATTAGAGGAAGGTCTTGCGGATATCCTCACCTTCGCACAAGCCTTGTTTGGCGGTATGAGCGACGCTCGAGATGGGTTCGCTTCTGACAACGACGATGAGAAGAACTGAGGCTCCAAGCCCGCTCATAACAGTTAGAAGCCGGCCATTCATGGACGGGGTATGCCCCAGCACCTGTTGGCGATTGACGACGTAGAAGAACACTTTGAAAAAATCCTCCGCTGGGCGATTGAGTTCAAGCGCTTGTGGAAGCAAAGCGATGAAGTCGCAATGAACTTCATGCCACTGGATACCTTAGCAATCGGATCGATCTATGAGAAACCATCAACACGAACTCGAGTCTCTTTTGAGGTTGGTATTAACCGATTGGGCGGCTATCCACTCACCCTGTTGAAAAACGACATTCAGCTTGGAAAGTCCGAAACAGTTGGCGACACTTCTCAAGTCCTCTCCCGCTTTTTGGGTGGAATGACCTACCGTTGCTTCTCCCATGACGACGTCACAGAATTGGCAGCAAATGCTGATGTTCCAGTGATCAACGCTTTGTCTGACAAACACCATCCGTGCCAAGCAGCAGCAGATTTGATGACGGTTTTGGAGCACTTCGACGAACCATCAGAAATTACCGTTGCTTGGGTCGGCGACGGAAACAACGTTCTCCACGATCTCATGCTCGCATGTGCAATGCTTGGCATCGACATCAACTATGCCGTGCCAGAAGGCTACGAACCAGACGAGGCGATTGTCGCACGAACCATGGCTCTTGCAGAGAAGAATGATTGCAAGGTCACGATGATGCACGACCCGATTGAAGCAGTCAGCCATGCTCACGTGGTTTACACTGATGTGTTCATCTCCATGGGTGAAGAACACATGAAGGATAAGGTCCAAGCTTTTGATGGATTCCAAGTCAATGAAGATATGGTTTCCAACATGGATGAAACTTGGAAGTTCATGCATTGCTTGCCAGCACATCGCGGTGATGAGGTCACCAATTGGGTGATGGATCACAAAAATTCAATCGTCTTCGATCAAGCAGAAAACCGTATGTGGGCTCAAATGTCACTTCTTGCTTACTTTGTCAATAAAGGTGCTTGGGATGCCATGGGCGAGTTCATGGGACTCGATTGATCACAGCATCAATGTGAGAATGAAACCAAGCAATCCGAGCAGCATGGCAACCCGAATGCGAGTGCCCACAACGGCATCTTCACCTTTGAACATCGGTCCGTTGAGCGTAATAAGAACGAGAATTGCCGGTGTTTGATACACCAACTGGTTGAGGGTGAACGGGCCCTGCCAGTACGGGATGTAAAGGCAAACCAAACCTGCCATGACCATGACATAAGCAATCATGCGGGCTTTCTCAAGACCGACCTTCATTGGGAATGTTTCTCGCTCGCCTTCATCGGCCAGCATGTCTTGGCAATCCTTGATCAGTTCGCGGGCAAGGTTAGTGAAGAACACAACCAAGGCCACCCATCCGACCAGGGCGCTTACACAACCAACCGTCGAGGCACCATAGCCAATCACAGCTGCGACCATCAACGAAATCGCAACATTTCCGACCAGTCCTTTCGCTTTGGTTTCAGGTCCCAAATCGTAGGTCAGCATCAAGGCCACTGCGACGAGGTAGATGGCAACCAGTGGCCACCACACAAGGTTGTCTTGGTACAGCCACCAAGCACCAAACGCCATTGAAAGGGAACTGATGATCCACAGCAGCACCACAAATCGTTTCGCTTCTGAAACAGTCACACGTCCAGAAGGCAGTGGCCTTGCGGGATGAGCAAGCGCATCGATGGTTGCATCTTTTATGTCGTTCATTGCGTTGCCAGCGCCCATGAATGTCATCACTGTCAGGATTTGAACACCGACCGCCAATGCATGACCGGATGACCATTCGCCTATGATCCCGAAATGTGCACCGAGGGGCACAGTGATCGCTGCGAGAATCAAGTTCTTCGGCCGCATCAATTCAACCAAGGCAGACAATTTACCTGCCATCAATGCCATGGTGGTTGGCAATGGTTTTGATTCCTTTGCTTTCAAGCAGCGGCGATGGACCAAACGCAGACTCGCATACGGAAACCACCGATGTCAGTTCCCTCATCAAATCCGACCTTGACAAACCGACGGTCTCGCGCCAGAACATTGCCGAGTTGGTTCATTGTTGCACCCCAACGGAAACGTTGGTTGACGTGATCAAGGATATCGGTTGTGTTCGCTTCACCAACGCTCGAGAGGTAGGTGGCGATTTCAGTGCGCAATCGTAATGTCCGGCTCATCAAGCCTCACCTCGTACAATACGGGAGGCTCTTCGGGCCAGGCCTTGGACCGTGCGGGAAACCAAATTGGTAACGTTTCGTTGCCCTGGGAGGTGCAAGGGTTGCCATCCCACAGTGGCGAACCGGGATGGGAGTTCACCACTGGGGTGGGCGTAAAAGGTGGTCGAGGCTTCGCTCCACTTCGGTTGTGGTGCTTCATCAGAAGAACATATCAGATCTCCAAAGGCAAAATCATTCAAGGTGTGGTTTGGGTTGTCCATGATGCAAACTCATTGGCATCCGTATATCAAGCGATGAACCACCCCCCAAAAAAAACTGAAACATCATACCTGCCGCAGTCCACGACTTTTCACTTTCACATTGGAGGAAAAGTGAACAAATAGTGTGATCGATTGTAACCATGCCACACAACCATGGTTTCGTGTACGAGATGGCTAAATACGAAAGGGCGGTCGCAGGAGCATCCACGCTCGTATAGTGTAGTGGCCCATCATGAAGGACTCTCATTCCTTCGACCCGGGTTCAAATCCCGGTACGAGCATCTTTCTATAGAAGTTTCAATGAGCTAAATGTCCTTTGGTTCTAGTAACATTTTTTCAGAATGCCAACCAGAAAAGTGTATAGTTGGAGCTGGTAAATCTATACCTTGAACTTTGCAATCTGTGAAGAATTTGATAAGTGAAACAAAGCCATCTATCGGTAACAGATCATCTACAGCATCGTTAGGAGTTAGTGACCAAAACAATTCGGGAACGAATCCTCCGATCATACTTGAGATGCCTAACATCTTTGATTCTCTTAAATTGACTTCTGAATCTTGTATAGACATCAACCAAATGTTGATTCCAGGATATTGTTCTAACTTCGGCCAAAGTAATTCAATTGCCATTTTCAATTTTTCTCTATATTCTTTGTGAGAATAAGGGGTTACTGTTGTAAATGCATTAGGGATTTCAAAAGCTTCGAAAATTGTTTCTAAGTTCCAGCCATATGTTATTGACGCCATTCTCTGTAGTGGTTAACGACGGTATATTAAGTTCTACAAATGAGTGTGGTTAAAGTGAAAATGTGCTGCAAGAATTTTGAATCGTTACCATGGAATTTCCAGATAGTTTCCCGGTAAAAGCACCTCTGATGCATTACCTGCACTAAACGAATCGTTCTATGAACCAAGGTTGAAGAAGAGATCAACATATTGAATTTATCGAATATATAATTTCACAGAACTTAATAATCTGATCCACCGTTAGCTATGTACATAGAATAGGGAATGATATAAATGAGAAAAAGATAAGTGATTAAAACCGTCACGCCGATTTGGAAAACTTCGTACAAAGATAAGTTGTTACTGAATACATTCTTCCACATTGGTTTACCAAATATCAATTGATGCACACCCAAAAGAAGCGGAATCACCCCCACATACGTGAACGGAACAATAAATATGGCCATTGGACCAATGGATTGGCCCCCAAAAGCATCGAAGACCATCTCTGGAAGATTCTGCACCATCCAATATCCTGCAACCAGAATGGCGGAACCCAACACTCTAATCCAAATCGTTGTTGTTCCTCTTTCTATGGTTCCTGTGTCGTTCATATCACTGCCCTAGTCATGTATGTCTTAATCTATTTCCCGGCATTAGAGGCGCCTTGTTCAAACATTTAAACCAATTACCATTGTTTTTGCAGATCATATTAGAATACATATCCATAGACCGAGTAATTTGCGTGTTGGCCGACCTTTCTCGTCAAGGTATATCTGAATACCCATGCGAATGGGATTGTTGTTTGGATGGGCTTTCAATGGGTCGTTTTAGGCGGTACGGTAGTATACGCATGCGAAACTAAGGAGTCCCCATGTATTCATTTACTTCATGAGGCGGATTCCGGAGTGACCGTGGTTCAAGTCCGGAGTATACTCGTTTTGAACACCATATTATATACTAACAAATGAGTTATATCGTTATGTCGAAGAAGAATAAAAACGCTTTACTAGGTTACAATTCTGTTACCTTAGTCGCCCTTCTCCTTCTCTCATCATGGTCTTCAGCACTCGTATCTGCTGAAGACGTTTCAAGCGCCATCGAAGGCGAAGTATCATGGCCACAGTCTGGAAGTGTAGATTCGGGTTGGATTGAACTTACAACAACAGAAGGAAACGATCCTTCAATCATTACACAGGCATCTGCTGACTGGAACCTTGAATTTGCACCCGGTGCTGAAGTATCAAACGTGAGCCTTCAGGTCTATGTCAACGGTTCAGACGGGCTTGCAATCGACTCACCGCTGCTTCTTGCACAAGACACCGGTGACAGGCTGTTTGACTTTAGCGGGAACGGCCCACTTGGTGCTTTGGACTCATTCGATGGATTCAACCCATATGCTGACCGATTGGCCCCAAACAGCGCAACTGGAGCAGGCTGGACGCTTCCATCAAGCGCCACTGTGACCGACCTTACCCTTGAGGCACTCTCGCCTTCAGACCCAATAGCCTTCTTTGATGTGGTCAATATATCCGATTTCCATTCTGCCCAGCACCCCGACGATGGACAACTCTATCTCAGCACTGGAAATTCAGTCTATGTTCTCGATGCCAACAACAATCCAGAAATCATTGACAGTTTCACTCTCGAGAAGTCAATGGGTAACATCGTCGGTCTTGAAATCGGGCCAAATGGAAACATCCACATCGCTACGACAAGCGGTCAGTTCCAAATGATATCACGTGCCGATGGCACATTGCAGTCTGGTCTTGCATCCCTAGGAGCTGATTCGCTTGCTGTATTCAAAGTGCTCACTTCGGGGGTTTTCGCAGCATACAACAACGGCTCGCTGTACGCCTATGATCAAGCAACTTCAAGTTGGGGGTTGTTGGTTTCATCCGCAACCACAACTTCATGGTTTGACATCAGTGAAGTGTACGACATACATGAGCAAAGCGATGTACTTTACCTTGGAACCAACAATGGCGTTCATCGCTTTGACCTCAATTCATACCTTCCAAGTCAACAACCTTTTCTGGCTCAAAATGTACTGCACAGCGACACCATCACCCAAATCGAAACGGTCGGGACCCAACTCTTGTTTGCTTCTCCCGACAAGGGCGTCGCCCGCCTCAACCACAACACTGGCCTTTGGCTCTCGACTTGGAATTCTGACAATTCTCTTCCTTCTGATGCTGTTTATGGAATGGCATCGAACCAAGATGTCCTCCACATTCTTTCAGGCGACGAACTCGTTCGCTATGACCCTACAGCTACCTCGTTCTCATCTACCATTGCGCTCGACCAAATCAACCTCAGCGAAACCTCCTCGCTGGCTCTGCTTCCTTGGGACAGCAACGGTGCTCGATCACCATCCACTGACGTCCATGTGGCAACAAACGGTAACGGGAAACTGATGTTGATAGAGGCAGATGTTCAAAGCAATCTAATCGATGAAATCCTCATTGCGACAGGGCCTTTTGACAGCGACATCAACGATGTTCTCGAATACAACGGCATCGTTTACGGTGCTGGATTCTACTCCAAAGTGGTAGAACGGTTCGACCTTGGTGCGTCGGTTTGGCTTGAACCAATTCCAATCAATGATTACGTCTTCACGCTTGCACGAGCTGGTGATACCATCATGGCAGGCACGTATACCGACGGTGTTTATTTGATAGAAAATGGTGCTGTTCGTGGAAACATCCCTGCAGGAAATGAATACGGAAACGCAGGAGGCACACTGGCAATCTATGACATCGATTCAACCGGAGACTGCGGCACAGCACAAGGGTGCGAACTTCTGTTTGTTCAACCCTATGGCGTGTATACGGCGACTGCAGATGCTACGAGTGCAAGCAACCCAACCCGAATCCAAGAGTCTTTTGTCCTCAATTACGATGTCGCCATCTATGGGGGTGTCGGCTTCATCGCAACCGATGAAGGATTGGTGCGCTACGATCTCGCAAACAACACCTTCCTTGACACATGGGGCTCAACCTCATCAAGCCGTCTAAATTACGCCCAAGTAGCCGTTATTGGCACAACAATGAACATGGGAATTGAAGGGTTTGGCGTGGCTCGAAAGGACATCCTTACCGGCCAATCCTTGTCAACTTTGGACAGCGTGACCACTGGAATTACGAACGACAATGTCTACTCCGTAGAAGCCAGTGGGAATGACCTATGGATCGGAACCGATAGTGGAGCATGGATATGGGACGGGGCAACTGCAACCAAAGTGCTTGAAGGAGGCTTTTACGAACGCCCACAACGGTTCTATGATTTTGAACTCGATGGCAGCACGATGTATGCAGGGACGAACCTTGGACTCTGTAAGTACAGTCTGTCAGGAAACTTCGTTTCCGTGTCGACATGC
>CAJJAV010000024.1 GCA_905182125.1 uncultured Candidatus Poseidoniales archaeon | reverse complement strand
CGGTTGGCTTATTGCCCCCCTAGCAGTGCTTTTAGCGCTTGCAGCGACACAGATTGTTGGCTTGTCCTTCGATCTCAACCTTGAAAACCTGACACCAATGCTTGTCGTCATCGCGGCAGCATCGCTTGGTCTTGCACCTCGCATGCTTCAAGCAACCGGCACCACCACACTTGCAACCTCCACCCTCTCTCTCGTTTCACTGGGCGTTGCTATTGTCGGCGCCGAATTGGTTTACATGGTAGGACTCGGAGCAGTGAGCGCTTTGCTGTTTTTCGTAGTGATGTTCGGTATTCACACCCTTCACATGCGCCGTTCATTCGAGTGGGCAAACGTGTTGATTTTTGCTGCCATCGGCATCCAACTTGGATTCGTTGCAGCTGAACACATTGCTGCAAACCTCTCCACAACCTTGACCATGTCCACCGGTGCTTCAATCGGTGTCTTGGATGCATACCGTGGAGCAGTTGCTTACCAATTCTTTACCTACGCTATGCTCTTCATCATCCTTGGTCTGCTTGGAGCCGTCCTCACACGTGGTGTCCTTTCGCCGTCCTCCGAGAACGGCTGGTTCAGCCACATCACTGATGGCAATGGGTCCTGGAACCGCTCAACACTCCCGCTCCAAATTGGATTGGGTGTTTGGGCACTGGCTCACATTGCTAGTTTGTGGCATTTCAACCACCTCATGAACGATGACCAACTTATGTTCAACCTCTTTGGCCCATTCAGTGGACAGGCTGTCAGTCAATATCCTGAACTTGCGGCTTACCATGGTTACTTCGGTTTCTGGAGCGCATTCTTCACTGGAATGGTTGCCTTGATCGTTGCTGGCATGACTGCAGAACGCTGGTACACTCGTTCGATGCTTCTCGGTTCAATGTGGGTCCTTTACCTCGTTTCGGCTTGGTATGAGGCCGGCTTGATTCAGAATGAAGCCTTCGAAGGCAGTTGGGGCGCATTGATTTGGTTGGCATTTACCTTCTTCATCTGTGCGATCATCTACGTGATCTCAACTGGCGAGAAATGGGGCGGTTGGTCCAACCGCAGTGAATTCGAGCCCTCCGGTGCTCGCCGATTCTGGAACGCCCACTGGGCCAGCATCATGATTGGTATGGCTTTCTTCTTTGGTTTCGTTATCCGAAACCTTTGGTATGTTCTTCCATCCATGAACTCCCTTGGAACCAACACTTGGGACATGACCGGTGGTTCTGACCCTTGGTACATGAAGCGAGTCGTGGACTACATCTTGGCGAACAACGCTCACATGATTGTGGATGCTGATCGATTCTACCCAGTCGGTGGAATCAATCCTCGTCCACCATTGTTCACGTGGTCAATCGCTGTGCTTGCTATGATCCTCAAGCCATTCGTTGGCGCTGATTCAGCAGTCTGGTGGGCCATTCTCGTGTTGCCTTCTGTCTATGGTGCTTTGACCATTCTACCGGTCGCCGCCATCGCTCGTGAGCATGTCAACGAGAAAACCGCAGTTGTTGCTGCTTGGCTCATTGCGTTCATGCCAGCACACGTTTCACACACCACATTTGCTCTTGCAGATCACGATGCTTTCATCATGCTCTTCTTGACGATAGGCTTCATGTTCTGGCTCAAAGCAGCCAAGTATGCAGGGAGTGACCGTCTTCTCCGCACCACGACTCCTTCGTTGTCAACCTTCATGCAATCCTTCTCTGCGGTTGCCAACCAACGAACTGCAGCTCTTGCGTATGCAGTGCTCGCCGGTGTTTCATTCGGTGTGGTTTCTCTTGGATGGAAAGGATTCGTCGTTGGACCATCGATTTTGTTCCTTGCTTATGCATTACAAGTTGCACTCAACATGTTCCGCCGAAGGGATTCGACAACATTGAGCGTGCTCTTCATCGCTATGTTGGCTGTCAATTTCTTGATGGCGCTACCGTTCTACGGTCACCCGCAATTGAACCTCATACTCGACGGAACAGGCCTTCAGCCGTTCTTGTTCATCTCCTTCTTCACATTGGCAATCGCCTTTGTCACCATTGGCTTCCGAGACAAACCTTGGTTGCTGGTTCTTGGTGTTCTTGGTGCCGGCGGTGTTGTGTTCTTCTCTTTGCTCTACGCATTGAAGTTGGCAGACCTCGCCAATGCCTGGGATGTCTTGTTCACTGGCGGTGGTTACTTCACCAAGACAAAGATTTTCGGAACGGTTGCTGAAGCAAATGCAAGCGACCGAGGCCAACTCTTCGCTCAGTTTGGACCAATCACCTTCCTCTTGTCGTTGGTCATGGGTCTTCTTTGCCTCGTCTCTGGTCTCCGTGAGCGCAAGCATACCAACCTCATCTTTGGTGTTTGGATCCTTGTTGCATCCTTCATGGCTTGGACATCAGCTCGATTCATGTTCAACGCAACCCCTGCTATCGCCGTTCTCGGCGCATGGGGCATTGCTTCCATGTGGAAGTGGGCCAACTGGGACGGAATGGTACGCACTTGGAAGAAATTCGGTATTCGAACCCCAGAAGACCGTATTCGTGGCGCTCGCAAAGCATTGTGGCGCACACCGAACTTCTCTGCAATCATTCTCGTGATGATCATGCTCTTCGGACAGCAGGCTACCTACGGACTGGATGCAGCAATTCCATCCACGGTTTCAGCAGAAGAAGAACTTGATGAGACCATCTTCAACCTCATCCCTGACGCACTTCGCTTTGAAATTGGCGGATTCTCTTTGCTCGATGACAGCCCTTACGACGGTAACTGGTACCTCGGATCAATGGGCTCCGGTTTCAACGATAACAGTTGGAACGCTGCTTATGATTGGCTTGCCGATCAAGACACTGATGAACAGTACTCGGAACGTCCCGCATTTGTCTCATGGTGGGACTACGGTTTCCAAGCTCTCAGTCAAGGCGAGCATCCATCCGTTTCGGACAACTTCCAATCCGGTATTCCAGCAACTGGAAACATGCTCTTAGCTCAATCTCAAGCAGACCTCGTTTCCATGTTCATTTGGCAACTCGCACAAGGCGACATTGCCTATGAGAACGGTAAGTCAGGTAACTATGGATTCACCGATGGATTCTCGAACCGCGTCGATAACCACTTCACACAGGCCCAATTTGATGATTTCGTTACCATCAACACAGATCTTGACAAAGATGATATGAAGACCCTTTTGGTTGAAAGCAGTTTCAAGGTGATTAAGACCAACCGTGATGTCGTTATGGCACAAGGATACCATCAGACCGATGGTGCGTTTGACACTTCAACCATGGTTTACAGGATTTACAAGGACACTGTCCAAATTGAGTGCACAGAAGTGCTATCGCCATCCTGCCAAGGCAACGATTGGACTGAACTCGCTGAAGCGGAGCGAACCTTCACGAACAACATTCGCTCCTCTCAAGACTCCTCTGATGAAGTGACACATTACATCATCAACGGTTACTGGTACACCAACGACCTTGTCGAGGAATTCGACTCCGTCTCGACCAACATGCACCGTGTGAATGCTCGTTTGGCTTTGACAGTGCAACTTCTCGGTAACACACTCGATGAAGGGCAAATTGTCGATCTCTATGATCATCTGATTAAGATGGAAGACTACTACTCCGTACAAGATTACTACGGCGCTCCTGGAGAGATGGTCGAGCGTGATCACGAAATCCGTTACTTTGCCATCGACAGCCGGCTCTACCCTAAGGCTGGGCGCTACACTGCTGATGCTGGCTACAACCGTGGCCAGCCAATGGGTATCTTCGGAGCCCCTACAATCCTCAGTGGACAAGACATTGGCACATTCATGGATGAAGTTTACGAAACCACCCGTGGCGAATTCCAAGATGAAATGACACGAGAAGAAGTCGATGCAGCAATCACCGAAGATTTCCTCAATCAACAAGCTGGTGCAGAAATTGACCCATTGCAGGTACAAGATGTTCGTGTCGACCACAATCCTGCGTTCTTCAACACCATGCTCGCCAACACCTACGTTGGTTACGGTGCTTCAACGCTCGGGATTGAATCTGGTTCATCCAATCCACAACCTGCTCAGCACTTTGGCCAACAAGGCAGCCCTGGTAGCTCATTGAGCCAAGCACTTCCACTTCCCGGTGCAATGTCGAATCACTTTGTAATCAGCAACTGGTACAACGAAGATGCCAACGCTAGTATTGGTCAAACCAACACCTACGTCAAGATCCTCAAGTACTACTCTGGTGCTGAGATTTCTGGTCAAGTCGCTATGAGCGATAACGGACAAGGTTTGTCCGGTGTTCGTCTGCTCATTGAGCGTGACGCCTTCTCTGGCGAAGGTGCAGAAGACCTCGATTCCGATACCTATTGGATCCCAATCGGCTTCGTTGACGCTGATGAAGATGGCAAGTGGAGCTTCGATGCTCCCGCAGGCCGAATCCGTGTTTCAGCCTTCGCTGGTGAATACGATCCAACAAACGCTCGTGACAGCCTACGAACAGGCTCCTACACAGAGGGCCTCGCTGACATCCTCACGGAAAACAACCAAGATCGTTACACCAACGACATCACCGCTATTCTCGGTGAAGTTGCGAACATGACATGGTTGGGCGAGACTCAACTGAATGTTACTGGTGAACAAGCGGACCGTGAACTTGATGCAGCCGCTACAGAAGACATGGACATTGCTGTCAAGAGCAGTGGTGTTTCTGGTCTTGTTTCATGGGCAGGTGCAGAATCTTTCAACGGCGATCCTCTTGTTGACACCACCTTTGTGTTGCGCAACATTTGGTCGATGACTGAAAACTACACACTCACAACCACGAACGGTTCCTTCACATCAGAAGACAGCCGAATCCTCCAAGGAACAGGTGAAGTCACCTTCACCGAAAACGGGACCTTCCAAAGCGAAGGTGTCGCCTTTGCTCAGGACTTCACTGGAACCTTCACTCGTTCCATCGCCGACAAGCGAACCTACACCAGCAATGGTACATGGAACGGTGTTGGTACACTTGAGGCAAGCTGGATTTCAAACGAAAGCATCGTCGATTGTTACGTTGAAAACGACACGGCTTCGATGCCGACCAACGAATCCATCTGTGTCAAGGACAACACTGGTGCGCTCACTACGTACCTGCTCGATGGAGAAATCACCGCCAACGGTCGCTTGACGTCTCAAGGCGTTTCGACCCTTGTTACTGAAGTGATCAACGCTACGTTCGAAGCAACTGGTTCCTTTGAAGGAACAGGAACGCTCAACGGCACTGGTTTGTTCATCGGTCAAGGTCACTTTTCGGGATCGATGGTTCAACCGGGTTCCTTCTACCTCACTGGACTTGTCCCAGGCATGTACAACATGATCGCTCAATTGGACAACGGTAAGGAAGTGCTCCTCCCTAGCGCAGTTGATGTTGGCATCAATCCAACCTATGATTTGCAAATGTCAATGCCAGGTTCAATCTTCGAAGACACACTGGAAGACTTCTTCAGCATCGTCTTTGCAAACGAAACCATTGAATTGGTCGATGAAGGCCTCGGCGAAGAATTCGCTATCGACATCATCACCGACGAAAACGGTACCTTCTCGTACGGGCCTCTTGCCCCTGGAGACTATTTCTACCGAGTGGACATTGACAATGATGGATGGTATGAAGTCAACGACAGTTTCATTGTTCGCGATGATTCAGAAAACTTCTCGATGTCGATGGCTGTGCCTGAAATGCACGATGTGACCATGCAACTTGTGTCTCCAACCAACCCCGAAACACAAACTTCGATGATCTCCGTCGCCAACCGTACCGTGACCTTCACCAACGATGATGCACTCATGGCTCCACTCACAGCAACGTCTGATGAAACCGGTGTGGTGTACATTGAATTGCCAATGGGCGCTTACACGATTTCAGATGATGCAGATGAGGGCTATGTCTTGTTCAACTACTTCCTCTTGGAAGAAGAAGACTTGAACCTCGATGGTAACTATGCAATCGCTACATGGGTGAACGGTAGCGTTCGCACCCACCTCGATGCGTCAAATTACGCTGAATGGGTTCAAGGAACCGATGAAAACAAGTTGGCAGAAAGTGACGCTGCTTCCGGACTCACCATTGATTTCACAGCAGGCGACCTCTCGTTCAGCACCGTGACTGATGTTGAAGGCAACTACAGCATGCGCTTGCCCAACGGCCAAGACTTCCACATGACCACCATCAGTATCTTCTCAACCTACACCGGTGGTCAATTGATCACACTGAACGGAGAGAATGAAATGGATATGGGCCTCATGTACCTCGCTCCAGCGACCGCAACAAGCGGCTTTGTGTTCCTCTACGACAACACATCACTCTGGGACAACCTGGTCCCTGGATGGTCTGCACAAACGTTGGTTGCGACCAATGAAGATGGTTTGGAATGGCAAACTGAGATCACTGAAGGTGGCGAGTTCAACTTCTACCTCCTTGATGGTGCTTGGGACTTCAGCGCTATCGACAGTGACTTGAACATTGATTCAGTTGAGAATTTCATCATCGATGGAGAAAGCGGATCACCACCTTCTCCAATCGAACTCTTTGCGAACCCAAGCCATCAGAATGTGACGCTCCAGTTCTTCATGGATGCAGGCGCTGACGCTTCGTTCGAGAACGGCACACTCGTCAGCCCTTCATTCTCCGCTGTACCACTCAACAATCACGGCGTGCGAATGAATTACACAGCTGACAACTACACGTCACCCGGTGTCATCACAATCTCGCTTGAACCAGGTACCTATTCCGTTCAGTTCAACTACACTGAACCAGGTCAAGAGAACGCTAGCGATTTCGCCCTTGGTGGCATCACGGCTCTTCAACCAATCATTATTGGTTTGGACACCATTGACGAAGCTATGGACATGCCATTGCGCAATGAATACCTTGTCACTGGTACCCTTACCAACGCTTCTGGTGACGCCATCGAGAAGCAGTTCCTTCTCTATGAAGCAGAACAGGATTTGTGGTACAACATCGCAAGCGACACAAACGGATCTTTCAGTGGCTACGTCTCTGCTGGTGACTGGGTGACCATCGTTGCCCCATTCATCGCCAATGAGAACGCTACGGAAGTTCTCCGTGCTCCACTTACCGTTGGTGCAAATTCCTCCATCAGGACCGGATTGGCCTACAGCACGATTGAAACTGTTGAAGTGACCTTCCAATTACAAGAAACCGCCAGCAGCAACAACATGTCCAATGTGCGTGTTACCGCAGTAAGTCACGATGGCTTTGGCAATGTGACCCTTTCCAAGTCGAATGAGACTGGTATGGTCACCGAGTCGATGATGCCGGGTACTTGGAGTCTCTTCCTCAACGAATCGGCTCCTCAACGTCACTGGTCAATGGATACTTCAGACGCCTCCTTTACAACCGATGATGCAACTGATGGTACCCTTGATTTGGGCACCGTTACGGCAGATTTGGAAGTGGAAATCGGTGGAAAGATTTACTGGGACCTGAACGAAGATGACGCCCCTGGAATTACAGAAGGTGTCGAGGATGTTCTCGTTGTTGTGCTTGGAAATTCAACCGATGTTGACACAAACGTGACGACTGACGCCTCTGGTGTCTGGTCCTTGTTTGTTCCAGTTCACGACAACTACACAGTTTCAGTGAGCAAGGAAGGCTTTGGTAACAAATCGTATAACCTAACCAATTCCAGCGCTTACCCTGTGGAAAACAACCCAGAATCTCACGATCTTGAAGTACTTGCAGGAAATGTGGCAGTCTCAGGTAATGTGACAGATATCAAAGATGCATCACGCCTTGTGAATGCTACAATTGTTCTTTACCCAACCCTTGATGCAGTGCGCGATCCAATCAGCATCAATGGAGTGTTTGCAAACGATGTCCTCACATGGGACTCAGAGATTGCTCCTGGTCAATGGATTGTCGTTGTGACGCAAGCCAGTCCAGATGAAAACGGCGGCGGTGTCGCTGTTGGTTTGCTTGACGCCACCATCGCTAACGGAGCAACACTCGACCTCGAAATGAAGTTGGGTGGCTGGGTTGACCTCACCACTGAATGGACAGACTTCGCCTTGAGCCCTCACCACGCAGGTGCAGGCTCTGACGGCGCTGACAAGTACAACGGCAGCGTTGACATCACTATTTCAATCGGTGATGATGCATGGAACATGCCTTTGTCCGATGATGGTACACTCACCATCCTTGTACCGACCGGGGATGTCGACTTTGACTCAACGTTCATGACGATCCAACATGAGGACTTGCTTGACATGGAATACATTGCAGGCGGTAAAACATCTGTTGGCGAGGGTCGATCCCCCGTGAACATGGTGTTCACACGTACCATCAACTCCGATAGTACGATCGTAATGTCTGCTGGGACCGTTTCCAACGCAACACTTGTTGATGGCGATGAAACCAGTTTGATGGCCATACCAGTCGGAGAAGCTTACGAAACCATCGAGTTTGATCTGAATGTAGCCTATGAAGGTACAGAAGTCAGTGACGTGTTTACTGTAACAGGTTCGATTGGCGCCGCTCAGGACAGCAACCTATGGTCTGTTGAATTCTTCAATGGTACCGCATGGGTCGATTCCTATGATTTGGACCTCGGTGTCGGACAAAACGCCAGCGACGACAGCGTCGATTCGACCGGAACCATCCGTGCCCGAGTGAATGTGGCAAACCAATCAGAAGCCTACAACTTCGATGATGCCCACATGGTCAAGGTTCGCATGAGCACCATCACCGGTGCTTCAAGTGAAATCTCAATCGATGTGCAAGTCCCTCAGACCTACGGTCTCGAAATCTCTGATGAAGTAACTGAACTTGGCATTGCGGCTGGGTCTAATCGCCCATTCTCGTTCATGTTAACCAACACTGGAAACGGAGATGACACCTTTAGCATCAGTTTAGCTGATAACATCCCAGAAGGTTGGGAAGTAACACCAATGCAATCCAATGTGCCTGTGGCTAAGGATGAAGCTCAGTTGCAACTGTTCACCGTCTTTGCCCCAAGTGACTGGGATGGTTCAATCAAGACCGTCAATGTGACTGTAACCAGCGAAAACGGTGAAGACACGGCTTCGTTTGATGTGGTGATGGAACCTGCTATGATCTCATTACGCCAGATTAACGATGGTCTTGTGACTCTTGCCAGTGACCAGACGGCTGATGTCGAATCGACTGAAGTGCGCATTCCAATCGAAAACTTTGGCTACCTTGATGCTGACAGCGTGATTGTTTCCCTCACCAACCAACTGACAGGAGAGTCATATGGGAGTCAAACTATTTCAGTTGCTGGTCTTTCGACCACCAATGCAGTCTTTGAAGTCGGCGCAATGCCATCAGGGTCTCAACGTTTCGAATATCACGTTGAGGTTGCTGGTGAAGACAGCGCTTTCGTTTCCGACAACATCACCGATGGTGACTTCTCAGTTGAGTACTTCATCCAATCAGCGGAAGATTCCGATACATGGTTGACCACAGTGGGAATTATCATTCTGATCGTCGTTGTCGTGTTTGCCGGTGTTAAGATGAGCCGTGGTGGAAGCAACACCAAGCGGTTCTGATTGAGAACAACACATTATACCGTCCACCCCCTGAATAGGGGTGTACGACGATACGTTGAGTGAACACTATGGATGAACTCGACCATGTTGAATTTCTACCAGAACCGGATGATTATCGTATCGTATCAGCCATTGATCCCGCAGCAGTTGGGTTTCAAGGTGCTTGGCGGGCGGAGGTGACGGGGTGGGCTCCATTGGAAGCGGCTCCGATTCAGCGAAGACGCCATCGTCAAAGACTGCTGACAAATAGCCTCATTTTTTCGATTCTGGTGGTGGTTCTGCTGTCGGTTTGGAACTCTGGCATTCTCTGGGTTGAACTCAGCCTTCCAGATTCGAAGTGGGCCAATGAACAAGCGCAATTGGACGAAGCAGCCGCTCAAGGTTTGACTGGTGAGGGCGTCAGGGTTTGCATGGTGGATACTGGAATCGATCTAACTCACGATGCGCTTTCTTCCGTTGAAGTCACATTCAAGGATTTACGCGAAGGTTCCAACACTCCAATTGATTATGGTTTGATTGCCCACGGGACACTCATGGCAGGCATTTTGGTGGCGCAAAATCATCAACCTGGTGCAGCACCTGGGATCACACTTGGTGTTGTTGCCGCCTTAGGTGAGGATCGGAACGGAGAAAACAGCGGTGAAGAATCAGTCGTGGCAGATTCCATTCGTTGGTGTCAGGATACGTTTCAAGCAGATATCATCTCCCTTTCCCTCGGCGGTGAACAGAACCTCGATGCACAACGGGAAGGAGCCACAGCATCGGCCACCCGTCGTGCTGTCGATGCAGGCATCTTTGTGGTTGCAGCAGCAGGGAACGACGGCGGACCAGATGACGACGGTTTAGTCTCTGTTCCAGCGAACATTGGACGCGTGATCACTGTTGGTGCAGCCGGCCAAGGCAACTCGATTTGGAGTAATTCTTCTTTGGGTTCACAAATTCTGGAGGATGGTTCACAACGACAAGACCCGCATAAAAAGCCAGAAGTTGTCGCACCGGGTGTTGGTATCATCAGCACAGGAAGCGGAAATGCATGGTTTTCCAGCAGCGGAACTTCCGATGCTACCGTCTTCGTGACCGCTGCTCTCGCTCTCTTATTGGAAGCACACCCAGAATACAAGCCCCAACCAGACGGAAACGGCGCCTGTATTGATGCGGTTAAGGTGGCTCTGATGAATTCGGTCTCCCCATTGCACGATGCTGGGATTCACGATGATCGATCTGGATATGGTCATCTTCAGGCCATGAATTGGATCGAAGAAGTCACTCGAACGGCACCTACTTGCTGATTGGATTTGGATGGCATCACGGGCCTAACTGGGGTCCTGCAGGCTATTTTCCGGGTTTAGTGGTGTTTCACAAATGATATTTTTATCTGTTGTTGATACTATGAGGGTCATATGCCCGATATAATTATCAATATTTGATACAATAAACGTGGCAACAGAGGCGCAGTGTTATATCTCTCTAGAGAATACGACTAAACAGTGGTGCCCGTTATGTCTGAACATACCTCCCGAAAAAGTCTGTCGTTAGTCGCGCTTCTCTTGCTCTCAAGTGTTGCTGGATTGATTTCACTTCCCGCTGCCTCCGCAGTCAATGAAACAACTGTCGGAACCGTCACAGGTACGGAAACATGGACAGGTACAATCAACCTTGCTGGTGACGTCACCGTAGCTGAAGGATCCAAACTCATCATCAATGCTGGGACCACGATCAACCTTCCATACGGCGCTTACATCGATGTTGAGGGCGCTATTTGCATCGGTTCGACATCTTGTGGAGCAAGTGCAGGTTCTGCTTCCAATAAGGCACGTTTCGTATGGTCAGTTCCATCTGCCAGTGATTATGAAAAAGAAGGTCGTTGCTATGTCAACGGTTCCAACACATACACCAACGGAGACGCTGCTTGCGGGTCTGGTTTGCTTCTACGGAAAACCATCGACCAATCAACAACGGCCACTGCAATCAACTATGCACACTTCGAAAATGCATACGGCTATCCAATCTACGTGGCGACCCTCCAGACGGTCCAGTACGGTGTGCTCGTCTTCGACGGGTCTTCAACCACAGCCACTGGCCTCAGTTTCACGAATATCAATACTTCAAACGTACTCGCCATCGATTTTGCAGCTCCAACTCTTGCTGACTCTACCTTCACGCTCGGCGTTGACGGCAACGGATACGACGCAGCAGCAGTCCGTGCCTATGGTGCAGGTGCAGGAATCCTCGCTACCGTCAATCTACGCAATTCTGAATTCACTGGTGACCCAGAACCAGATTGCAGCCAACAAGGCGGTGGCCGAACTGTGATCTTCATGGAAGAATCCTACATCAACATCGAGAACATCGAAGTCAAAGACAACTCCCAGGGCGTGTTCCTCAAAGGGACCTCAGGATGGTTGACAAACTCCACAATTAATGTCAAATGCAATGCTATTGACACCAACTCTCACAAAGAAACTGGAGACATCAAGCACACCCTACACATTGAAAACAACGTCATCACCACCGCTGAAGGTGCTGGAATTACTGCCTACGATGGAGCTATTGTTGATGCACGAGATAACGTCATCAGCGGTGCCACAGAATCGTCTGGCTTTGGTATCCGCTCCTCAACAGTGTCCATCCATAACAACATCATCGGCCCAATTGGTGGCTGGAACGGATTGTGGATTTACGGTACATCCGATGTCATTGCTGAAAACAACACCATCCAAGACACCGGCAAGGAAGCCGTCCTCATCGGTGAATACCACTTTGGTGATCAAGGATGGAACGTCCCAACACCAACTGCGGCTCGATTGTACCTCGCCAACAACCAGATTTCGAACGTCACCGGGACCTGCAACTCCCAACTCTATGGTGGGGACTTCGCTTGTCCAGCCATCCACGTGTTCATGTCTTCTGCAACCCTTTACGACAACACCATCACCAACAATGCTGGTGACGGTTTCCGAATCAAAGGTGGCATCGTCAACGCACAACGCAACTCTGTTGCTGTGGGTGGCTTTGCAGCCAACATCTCGATGTATGACGACAACTACGGTAACAAGTATGGCTCCATTGCTTACTTCTCTGGCAACAGTTACACCAATGCGTCCCAAGTGTACAACATCACTGAATCTCGAGTGACCGTCCAATCTGAATACATTCCAGATCCGGTAGGTGGGGAACTCTATCCTGTGTCCCTCCAATGGCTCGGTGCAGAGTGCCCTTACGTTCAAGACGAGTGCTTGCAAGTACCTTCGACCGCTGTTTTGCCTCCTAGGTTCATGCCTATGGCCCTTGAAGTCGTAACCAATTCCACCGTGTTCTCTTTTGCCGATTTACAGAACTTCGACCCAAGTAAAGTCCATGTTCAAAACCAAAATTCAGCTTGGGGCACGCAGGTCCGAGAAGGTGAACTGGTTCGCTACCAAGTCAAGGCCAAGAACAGCAACGTTTTCGACGCTACCGTGGTCATCAGCGATGCCACAGGTCTCCCACTCTACACCCTTCAAACAGACGCTTTCGGTTTCACTCCTGAGATATCTCTCCCAAGTGACTTCTACCTTGATCGAAACTGGAATCACCTTGTTGGTGAATCCAACGTCGAAGTTACCATCGCTCCAGGTATCACGGAGTTCATGGATGAGAACACATGTTCCGACGGCTATGACAACGATGGCGATACATTCGTCGACGATGTTGACACCGATTGCACCGGTGGACGCGAACTTCCATTCTACAGCGTGAGTGCCTCTAAATTCGGCAAGGGCGTAAAAGCGTTTGACTTCGTTCTTAGCGGTGCCATCGACGACGTCATCAATCTTGACAACCTCAAACCAAGCGTCGATGTGACGCAAGGCGATGGCGCTTCTTTTGCAACCACAGTCAGCCTGACTGGAACCGCATGGGACGGAGTTTCCGGTCCTTATCCATTAGACAATGTGGCTTATGAGAAGCAATTTGGATTGATCAAGCGTGTTGAAATCCAACCGCCAGGAACGACGCAAGACTGGTACTCAGCTGTCGACACCTCTGGTTCTGGCGGCGAAATCACCCTCGCAAACCATCCGTTCAAGGCCTGGTCCTTTGACTGGGACCTTTCCGCCCACCCTGAAGGTGAAGGCGATGTCACCTTCCGTGTACGTTCTTACGATGGCTTGGACTACTCACCTGTTGAAGTGCGCAAGTACAAACTCAACCTTGTGGCACCAACCATCCTCGTGGAAACACCAAATGACGGCACCTCACATGACAACGCCAAAGTGACCTTCACAGGTTCTGCAAGCGACCCCTACACGGGAACATGGGGCAGTGATATCCAGAACATTTGGTTTGATATCAGTGGGCCAAATGATTACACATCTCACTTTTCCATTGAAGGGTCGACTGCTTGGTCCTATGATTGGCAATTTGAAGAACTTTCAAGCGGCACCTACACTTTCAGTATCTGGGCTGCTGACAGCGATTTCTGCAGAGATATTATCGGAACTTGCAACGCTGAAACCCGAACGTTAACCATCTTGAACGACAATGCATTGCCGTTCGTTCAACTGAGCGAACCAGTCAACAGCGACGTTATTCGTGCCTCTGAAAGCCAGGTCATTCAAGGCGTGGCGAGAGACAATGACGGACAAGTGACACGTGTTGAAATTCAAATCCAAGATTTAGCCAGTGGTTTGATGCTCAACAATGGGCCCAATCCTGTGACGAACTTCGCTCCAAATGGGGCTTGGTCGGCCACTTGGGATACTTCCAAACTGATTCACGATCAACAGTATGAACTGTTGATTCGAGCCTATGACGGTGAAGATTACTCACTGGAACAGAGGATTCGTGTCACCATCGATAATCCAACTGATGCAGACAACATTGCTCCAATCTTTAACCAAGAAGGCTGGACGGGAACGATCACCATCTTCTGCGATGCTAAATCGAACGCAATCGACCGATGTGGTCAGGGTGCAGTCATTGACCTCACCGAATACTTCTCTGACCCCGACGGAACCGGTGATGGGGAAAACGACCTCTTGTTTGACATCTTTAATGATGCAACCAATTTGGACGATGATTTCTATGCCGATTATGTTTCCATCAACGCACAAGGAATTGCAACATACAACCCGCCATGGGTCCAACCAACCTCGGTGATTGCCGACTGGTCCCTTGTTGGACTTATGTTTGAAGCCCGAGATTCTTACGATTCTGTCGCCTATTCCTACAAGGTCAACATCATTGTGGTCTCTGTGGCATTCAGCGCCGAGCGTGTTGACACAGGTGCAGTGACTGCCAGTGACCCTGCAACCTTCTCAGGACAGGGGCTACCAAACAGCATCGTTGCCGCTCGTTTCGACGACGCAAAGGGGATTCGCCTCAACTCCACTCGAGTTGCTGCTGATGGAACCTGGACAATGGATATTGCCAGCAATCAACTCTCCGGCGTCGATAAGGCTTCTATCATCTTTGAAATGGACGGTCAAGTCTATTCTGCACCGGGAACGACCTCAGAGTCTCAATTCCAATTGAAGTCTGGTTCTTCCGATGAGGGGAGCGGAAACCTCCTCTTGATCATCGGTGCGATTGTTGGTCTGATCGTTCTGATGGGCGCAGGTGCGTTCTTCTTCCAAGTTGAATACGAAGAATTTGACGACGAAGCTGGAATGGACGCTCCAGGCGCTGCACCTGCTGAAGACGTGTACGCATGGGGCAAAGCCACTCAAGAGCCCGTGGCGATCCCGCCAACTCCAGCCGTAGCAGCCGTTCCAGCAGCATCAACCCACCCGGGTTGGCTCTGGGATGAAGCCAGCAACAGCTGGGTGCCAGATCCAAATTTCACACCCAAACAATGACTCAATGAACGCTCACCGAGCCGCAAGAGTTGAAGAGGATAAGTGTGGGAGAAGAGATTATGGCAGCGCAACCCAAGCCCGGAGTCCAAGAGAGGATTCTCCTCCATCTCCTGGATTACACTGATTTCAAGAACAGCGTCGAAGTCCCGTTTGCTCTCTCGCAAATGGGTATTGCCAACGCTGTTGCCATCGCCCGGTCGAACGTACCACGAGCGATTGCAGGTCTCAAGGACCAGGGTTTGCTCATTGAACGGCAAGCACACGTCAAAGGTGTATCACGAAAAAGAAAGGCCTACTTCCTTACCGATTCGGGGATGAACTTGAGTGAGGACACATGGGTGCGTCTCCGGTCCTTCCCGCTTCGGGCCATTCTCGAAGACGGTCTGGCCGTACATTCAACGCTTGGCGATGTCAATGAGAAGTTGCCTTTTTCCATGCGACCTGTCGACATTATTCGCTACATGGATGATAATTGCGTGCTCGATGCAAGAACACTCTCAGCAGATTTGATTGAACGTGATCTCTCGAAGCATGTGGAAAAGCAGCTGGTGACCTCCCTTGGTGATCTCCCTCGCCTTCGTCACTTCTATGGGCGTGAAAAGGAACTTGATAACATGGCGAGCCTGATTGAGGCTCGTGCCACCACGCTTCTTGTTCCAGGGATTGCAGGCATTGGAAAAACAACAGTCGCTTCAAAACTCATCGAACGGTTCATGCATCGTCGGAATTTACTCTACCATCGCTGCCAAGATTGGGAAGGGTCTCGTTCCTTCTTTGAATCGGTTGCTGACTGGCTTGCCAACATTGGTGACTCGTCCTTTGCCGACTACCTTGCGGCAACCCCAGTCCCTCAGCCTGCTGACGCCGCACGCTTGCTTGTTGATGCACTCGAGGGCACGCCTTCACTGATTGTGATCGATGACTTTCACAAAGTTGCTGATGTAACGTTGCATCAGACCTTCCAAGCCATGTCACTCGCCCTCCTTGGCAGTGAAGAGGAAATCGCTCTTGTCATCTTTTCAAGGTCGTTTAAACCGGTTGTCCCTACCAAGGATGCTGAGGGCAGAATTGCCAGCCTCGTCCTTCCTTTGGATGGTCTCGATTCTGATGCTGGCCGCCAATTGCTCAGCAGTTTTGAAGATCTTGCGGATGAACAGTGGCTTCACATCCACGGCTTGTCTCGAGGTCACCCCCTGGTCTTGGAACTGATTAATCGCGGTGCCTCTGCTGGTGCCTTCCACGAAACACTCGAGAATTACGTAACGGTCGAGATTTTCTCCAAGTTAACCGCAGAACAAAAGCGGGTGTTGTCAGCATTAGCCATCTATCGTGAACCGGTCGAACTCGCAGCCCTCGCAGAACAAGGTCTTGATACCGATGAACTGGATGCCCTTGTGGAACAAGGACTTGCGCGCCAAGCCGATACGGAAACCTACGATGTTCACGACCTGATTCGAGAATTCCTTCTTCGAAGTCTTGAAGGCACCACTCGCAAATCGTTCCACGCCAAATGCTGCATTTGGTATGCAAAGCAAACACCGAACCCAGATTCGGTGATCGAGCACATTCACCATCTAATCTGGTCCGATAGCCACGAAGCAGCATCCAACCTCATCGCCTCTGAAGGTCGAACCCTTGTTTCGCAAGGGCATATGGAATTACTTCCGCTTATGGAAAGCGTGGATGGCTCTGATCTGCAAGCAGAAGTTTACGTGAAAGTCTGTCAACTCCGTGGTGAAGTTCTCGTTCTTCTCGGTCGTTTTACGGAAGCCGAAGAAGTGTTCAGTGAAGCCCAGTCCCTTGCGGCTTCTTCCAATGCTACATTGGTTGAAGCAGAAATTCTTGCCGCCCTTGCTGATATCTCCCTCAAGCAGGGCAATGCTGACAAAGCCTTGTCCATGCATCGTGAAGCACTTGAGAAGTTCATTGAATTAGAAGACGCCAGGGGTGCAGCCCGTTCATACAACAACATGGGTTACCTTCTGCGCAGGAAAAATGATCGAACCAAGGCTTTGGAGGCTTACGGTGAAGTCGAGACCATCCTCAAAGAATCAAAAGGAACCGATTTGATTGGCTCTCAGTTGATCCTTGCCCGCTCGTTCTTGGATCTTGGCGAAATTGATCGTGCCAGAGATCACGCTTTGGAGGCCTTCGAACTTACAGAGGACACAGATGATCCAGTGCTCCACGCTCGCGCTCAAGCAGTGCTTGGGCGGTACTACGCCAAAGTAGGAGATGCAGATGTCGCCTCACACCACTATTCGACAGCACTAGCAACAATGAGTGAAGCGGGAGACCTTCTCTCTCTGGTTGAAGTCACTATTCTTCTTGGCGAAGTGCTTCAGGATTCAGGGAAGGCTGAAGAGGCAATGGAACACTACCGTGAGGCCCTTGTGATCGCAGAAGCAAACGATCTTCGTATGCAAATTGGAGAACTTCTCTCTCGCCTCGGAGGCGTAGCAACAGACAAGCCTCGCCGAATGGAATACCTACAACGCGCCCTTGCTGTGTTCAGAGAACTCGGTGCAAAATCACGGATGCGTGAAGTGCAATCTCAAGTTCACGCAGCGGTTATGGGTCGCTGACTTCCTCAGTGTTGAGGGCGGTCGTACTCGATTGTGGTTACACCATTGTGGTGGACGACCCAAATGCTGTTGATGCCCGCCAAGGTGAGTGTGCCTTCATGCATTCCTGCACCGGTGCCTGAAATCGAGATGTTCGTATCGAGGCCCCCGACGTCATCGATAAGTTCGATGTTCGTGTCTGTTAAGATCAATGTGATGCGGGATTCATCGGCTTCTGTCAGGCGCCATTCGACGCGTTCTGCATAATCGATTGAACCCATTCTGCTGGCTTCATCAGCCCGCTCGACCGCAGCAGCCAAATCGTCGAGGTTCGCTTGGATTGCATTTTCATTCCAGCGGTCTCGGGTGGCGTTTTCGATTTCCCATGCCCACAAACTGAACATGGTTAACAAAAGCACACCAAGAAGGAATGTGAAAATGTAACCGAGTTCAGTAGCCGCAGCCCCGGTGTCCTTTCGCAGCGACATACGGTTCACGAAATCGCCTCCGTCATATGGACGTCCAATGAAGACATCTGTAAGGTGAATTGGATCGGTTGGCCGTTGGTGTGCCAGACTGCTTCACTGGTGCCATAACTTGGATCAGGGACCCAACCAACGTAATCGGTAAGCAGGTCGATTCTTCCGGGGTAAATCGTCCAGTCTTCACTTGCTTCCAATCCGTCAGCTGAAGCAGTTGCAATTGCGGTTCCGTACGGTTCAGACCATCCCCGGCGGATCTCATAAGCGATGGTTGAGGCAAGGGATGAACGGTCGACAAGTTCGATGTCCAAGTGCATCGCTCCTGCTCCTGTGGTGCTGCTCGCCGTAGGGTGGAGGGAAGGAATGGTTGCGGCGAATCGTGGTCCTGGGCCTCCACGGTCGGAAGGTGGAACGACGACGAAGGCTTCGAATTCAGGATGGTTTGTCATCACAGCGCCACCCGAGTAAGCGACTTCCATTCCCATAATGGAGGATGAAAATCCGTAGGACAAACGGGAGAGGTGGAAGCCCCAAACAGTTCCAATTGTTGCATGTGTGGATTCTCCTTGTGCACCGATGAGGGTGATTTGCAAACTTGAAGGGTGTGTCCCCGCACGCCAGGCGTTCTTGAGATCGACTTCACCCCGACCGCTCATGGAAGTCCAGGGGAGTGTCATGGCAATCCATCCACTTGCTTCTACACCGATGGTTAAGCATCGTTGTTCTCCATCGTGCAACAACTGAACTAGGCCGCTGGTTCCGCTGATTCGTGTTGTTCGTAATGTGTGACCGGTAGTGACAATGAGGTTCGAGGTTCCCTCAGTCAAGTTCACTGATTTATGACCGTCATCACCGTACATTGTACCATTGTTTTGGGTTGCCCCTGAGAGGTTCCATTCGAGCGTTTGCCCGGCACGCATCAAGTGAACGGATTGAACGAGGGTTGAATCTTCGATATGGAAGGTATGATCTTGGCCTGAACTTGCCCCTGTATCATCGGCTGGATGGATCATGAGGCCTGACGTGTTTGCCCCTTGACCGGTTGTTGCCGCTCGCCAAGTCATGAACACATCACCTTCAGCTTCGATCATGGGTGCACCAGTGATGCCGGCTGGCGGCCAGTCGAATGTGAGGCTCTGGTTCGGTGCAACAGAGACACCTCCACCACGCCAAGTCACGGTCACAGAATTGATTCCGGGATTGGTAAAAACCATTTCCCCTTCCAAAGAAGGGGCGATGAAACCGTTTCCAAGATAGTGGCCATCGGTGCTCGGTATGGCAGTCATCCCTTGATCGCTGGCGGTTGAGGTTTGGAGCAAAAGCCTCGATGCATCGCTTGCAGTGATGTGGACGACACCGGGTGTGGTTCGCTCAATGGTGTGGCTAAATGCCGCTCCAACCCGGTTTTGGCCACTTGGGAGTGCGTAATATGTGGCTGTCGTGGATTCATTTGTGATGCTAATTTGATTTGGACCGGGGCTGATCATGTGCAATCTGCTGGTGCCTGTAGGCAACGGAACCGACCACGACCGACCGGTTGCGTCAACTGGGCTTTCATCGTTGGGTGAAACCAATGTCGTTCCGCCTGCGCCTCGTTCGACAAAGAGGTTCAATTAGTACTCTGCGTTGATACCACTGCTTAGATTCTTATTTTGGCGATAAACATGCATGGTATTGGGAGAATGATATTCTTAGCCAACAATTCGAAAAGAAAGACATTCTTTTTGTAACCACCACTGAAATTGATAAAGCTGGAGAAAATTCTCCTGAAAGTGCTCAAATGGTTATAGAAAATGCCATTAGAAAAATTCTTAAGCACGAATCATGAAAAAGAAGAAGGTTATGAAGAGTTTGTTTTGGTAGCTGATCATGGAATTTGTCTTGATTGATAGTTTTAAAGCAGGAAATAGCAGTACCAAACCAACAGGAGAATGGTCACTCGAGAAATCACGATGTTTAGCTGGTATTGGTGATTCAAACTCAGAACATCTTAAACTTTCAAATGAAGACTTAGCTATTACAAGTGAAACGAAGCAGTTTTATTTTTAAAGAACTATGCAACTTATGAACGTGGGAAAAAATTTTTCCACGAAGGACTTTCTTTACAAGAATGTATTACACCCTTTTTAAGTTTTACACCGAAAAGAGCTGCCTCAAAACAAGAATATCAAAATAAATGTAACATACAAAGGCAAAGCCTCAGGCTATTTGACTACTAGAAGGCCTTCTATAGAAATAGCTTGTTTTGGTGATTCGTTTTTTGATGAACCAATAGATGTTTTAGTAGAAGCAAAAAGTAATGATATTCAAATCGGTGTTCCTGCATCTTCTGAATATGTCAATCCAACATCTGGATTCATTGAAATTACACCAGGGCAATCTGTTAAAGTAACACTTGCTTTAACTGATGAATTTGAAGGAAAGTTTACCGTATATGCTAAATCACCTGCTTCGGGCATTATATTATCAGAGATTAATTTAGAAACCGATTATTTATAAATTATGGATGTATTAGATAAAAAATTAAATGAGATATTTTCTGGAAAAGTAGTTAGAAAAGACCTTGTGCATCAAATAAAAAAAGCAGCAAATGTACCTTCATTTGTGCTAGAATTTTTGTTATCGAAATATTGTGCGACCGATGATCCAGATGAAATTAAGGCAGGGTCTAAAGCAGTTTTGGAAGTAGTTGAAAAAACTATGTACGAGCAGATGAGGCTAATAAAGCCCAATCGATGGTGCAACAAAAAGGGAGGCATAAGTTTATAGATAAAATACATGTTAAGTATGTAGAAAGTGAACGAAGACATTGGCAGCAATGGAGAATTTCAATTCAAGTAGAATTGCCATTAATGAGAAGTTCTATAAAGAAAATGACAAGTTACTTGAAGGTGGTATTTGGGCAGAAGTTACCATTGCTCATAATGATGTTGAAGATGATAATTATGCATTCTATGTAGAAGATTTAAACCAATACAGTTATCCAGATTTAATGAGAACCAATATTTTGAGGGTAGAGAAGAATTTACAAGAGATGAATGGATAGATGTAGTATTAAGAAGTGTCGGGTTGAATCCAGAAATTTTAGACAATCCTCCTAAAGAAATAGCAGATAAATTTCCTTCAGGCTTGAGGTTAAAACTTCATTTTTTATCTCGATTAATTCCTTTAGTTCAAAGTAACTTTAACTTTATAGAGTTAGGACCAAGAGGGACGGGAAAATCATATTTTTATTCAGAGTTTTCTCCTTATTCAACACTGCTTTCTGGAGGACAGGCTAGTACAGCTACATTGCTATATAATAATGCTAGGAAAAAAGTGGGAGCACAGCCGGTTTTGGGATAATATTGCCTTTGATGAGGTTGGTAATATGAAAATTCGTGATACAGATACCATCCAAATTATGAAAGACTATATGGCCAATGGACGATTTTCAAGAGGTCAAGAGGAAACTGCCAATGCCAGTTTTTCATTTGTAGGCAACATCGATCATTCAGTAAAACAATTAGTAAATTCTTACGACCATGATCTTTTTATTACACTACCAAAAGCATTTGACCTTGCTGTACAGGATAGATTCTTCTTATTCCTGCCTGGTTGGGAGATTCCAAAAATGGAATAATAAATTTTTCGCAAAGAACTATGGTCTAATCACAGATTATATGGCGGAGGCATTCCACTATATGTTTAAGCATAATAATGAGTATTTTGATGTGGTTAATAGGCGCTTAAAACTAGGTTCATCAGTTCAAGGACGAGATGAAATAGCGATTAAAAAAGACAGTAACAGGGTTATTAAAAATCATCCATCCTTCAGGAGAACCATCGGAAGAAGAGTTTAATGATATCGTTTCTTACGCAATAGAGGGAAGACGACGTGTAAAGGAGCAAATGAACAAGCGCAAACCAGATGAAGAGTTTGCGGCCATTAAACTATCATTTTTTAAAGAAGATGGCACGGAACAGATTGTTTACTGCCCTGAAAGTCAATCATCAAAAGCCTCTCAAAATCCCAGAAAGGAAGAATTAACATGTAGTACCTGAAGCGGAGTCTGAACATAGTAATTGAAGAAGTTACGGAGAGTATACAAGATATTGAGGTAGAGCTAAAGGAAAAGCATGTGAAAATTCACTACGGTGATGTAGGCTATAGCTATGAAACAGTTATTGGGTCCATACTTAAAAGGTGTCGAATAAGATAGTTATTGAAGACCCATATATTAGACAAAATCACCAAATTTCAAACTTTGTAAAGTTTTGTGAATTAGCAGTTAAAATTGGGGATGTTCAACAAATTAAATTAATAACTTCTTCTGATGACGCTTACCAAGAGGAGCAAAATCAAGCAGTCTTTTGAGCAGTTAGCCAATAGTCATTATGAAAATGGTGTAGAATTAGAAGTTGAATTCTCTGACACAATGCACGACAGACAAATTCTTTTATCTACAGGCTGGAGAATCATATTAGGAAGAGGTATTGATTATTTCCAGTCCTCTAGCGGGTAACTATTTACAGATAGGAACCAATGACCAGGATTTGAGGCCTTGTTTAGAAACAAGTATAGAATTTTGTAAAAATAAAATAAAATGCAGATTTATGCTACTAATATTATTGAAACCAAGAGGAATTGTAAATCTTGTGAGGTGGTATATTTGAAAATATAAAAATTTTAAAGGTGCAATTACATTGCACACAGGCAAATTATATTTGCATAGTTCTTTGAAAAACCTGCTGTACAATATTGATTTGTACCAACTGGAAATTAACTTGTTTAGTTTCAACGATCGGTTGGTGTCTCAGAAATTATGATTGAAAACTAAAATAAAAGAATTAAGGTAATACGCTGCCCAGTATTGCTTTAAGTTATGATGACTCTTCTTTATTGGTATTGATACTTTCTTTTCTATGGTATCATCTCTAACAACTCTATCACTTCTTCCAAGGTCATATCGGGAGAATTTTGGAGTGTCGATTGAGCTACTCTTTCGTGTAGGCTCAGATTTTCTCTTGGTTCTGCTAGTAGTTCTTCTCTTGTCTTGAACATCATCTCCGACATTTTTTGTTTTGTCTTGTTTTTCATTTAGCTTGATTTAATTCCTATACTTACTTTGTTTATTATTTTAATAATCTAATTGCTTGCTCAATTGTTATTGCTTCACCATCCAATTCTGCAGATATAAAAGCATCTTTATATCCTTCCAATATTACTTCAGC
>CAJJAV010000023.1 GCA_905182125.1 uncultured Candidatus Poseidoniales archaeon | reverse complement strand
TCGTGAATCTGATCTGATTTTTTACGCAGTTCAAGGAATTCCTCGTGGAAACGGTCGCCCTCTGCTTTGAGGAAGTCTCGGTGAGCAAATGCTTCGTCAACTTCCTTGGACATTGCGTCTGCACGGCCAACTGCTTCAAGCATGGCCTGATGCGAGGCGTCGGCTTCTGACTTGAGGGTTTTGATGGCGGTGTCCATATCACTCAGATCAACAGCGATCATTTCGAACTGGACAACATCTGGCGCCAGTTCCTCAATGCGTCGGCTCATTTCCTTGATGGTCTTGATCATTTCTTTTTCCTTCTTTTGACCGACGGATGAAGTCTCAAAAGTTTTCTCTAAGCCTGCCACATCTCGCTTCAGTTGTGCGTACTCAGCTGTTGCAGATTTTTTGTCGCCCTTTTCCTTTCGCTGGCCTTTAGCTTGGCCAATGATGTCGCGGAGTTGGGCTTGGATGGCGTTGCGCTTTTCCTTATGCATTTTCACTTCTGCACGTATCGCTTTGACTTCAGCAAGGACCAGATCGACTTTCTCTCTGTGCTCCTTGTACTGGCCTTGGATGGCGTTGCGCTTATCGGCAGCAGTGCGGGCTTGATCGCTGTAGCCATTGCGGGCGTCTCGCATCTTGCGAACGCGTGCTTCCATGGCTTGCAATTCATCCTTCAACTCTGAATCAGGGCCGGGTGTGGCATCTTCTTTGATTCCGCGCATGGTTTGTCCAATGCGTAGGCCATTTCAAGGCTACGGATGAGCCGTGAAGCAAAAATCGATTCAAATCTCGCCAAATATATCGCGGATTTTAATGAAAATACCGAGCAAGAGGCCGAGTCCACCAAGCAAATTCGCAGTGATGGTACTGGAGGCTCGAACACGTTCTCGATACTTGGAACGAACGCGCACATTGATCTGCCGACCAATGAGAAGATCGCCACTCTGCTCTTCTAAACGAACTGAAACCGTGGCTTCACCAAACCGTTCAGGGAGCAGGGATTGCCAAGCCATCGTTCCGTCACGGAGCAAGCCGGACATCAAACCGAGCACATCCTCATCGCCCTCAGCAGCAAGCGGCAGACTCTTGTTCGACCACCAGCGCTTCTCCCCTGGGTTCAAGCGGTAAGTCATAGCCAAGTCGTGAGGCCGGAAATCAGGAGATTGGACTCTCAGTACAATTGTTCGTGGTTCATCTGAAAGGTTGTGCATCAAGGTAAACAAGTTGGCTCGTTCGTGGACGACATTCTCCATATCCACTTCGAACACAATGTCGTTGGTCGTGGTGTCCCGACCTGCCCCCAAGTCCTCTTCGATTCGCCCAATCATACGGAAGAAAGCCGGGCATGAGCGTTCGACGTGGTGGATAATTGAAAGCCATTCTTCCATGGTGAAAACTGGGTGGTTCTTCACCAAATTCATCCCCCCCTCATTCAGCACCTCTCCGAGTTCAGATTCCATTGTTTTGAAATCCAAACCTTTGGAGTGGCGGTAAAGGGTCATGAGGATCTTTTCACGGGCGAACTGTGGGTCGATGGATGGCAGGAAGCAAGATTCAATCTCTTTCGAATACACTTCATATTCGGAGCGAAGCAGAGGGTCCATGTGCGTTTTGACCAAGTCGCTGAACACCATTTCCAACGTCGATGGATGAATCGGAGGATTGTAGGCACTGAGCAAACCGGTGCGCTCATCCATATTGAACGGGCGGGAACGTGTGGGCAAATGCTGCCCAAGTGAAAGGAGGGTGAAGGCAAAGGACAACAAGAGAAGGATTCGGCCGTTCAAGGTCTCGATGTTGACAACGAAGATTCCGATGAGAAGCATGGTTGACACAACGGCATAGAGAAGCGAAAAAGTGTGCTTTGTACGAACACTGTTCATGTGATGTGCAAGGCCTTCGTAACCGTGAAGGGACTGAACCGCCCTGTGCTCTTGATTCAGTCGGTTGACTTCAGATTGAAAACTTGCGATCGACAAATGGGTCCGGTGCCGGTGGACAATTTGGGCCAGGATGTAACCAAAAAGAATCACGAAGGTCAGTGAGGTAAGCGTCATGGCAAAACTGAGGTTAATGGTTGGCTCAATTTTTGACCACCAATTTGGAGAATTTTGCGCATAGGCCAACGCTCCAAAGGCTGTAAGAAACGAGAAAGCGGGAAGGAGAAGGAGCAACCGAAGGCCTGAACCGATCAGTTGGCGGTCCAAGGCAAACCAAAATCGCTCCGACGACAGAACAGATTCTTCACCGGATGTGGTCGCAGTCGGTTTATCCACCATGGTCAATGGGTGGTGGCTGTGTTCTAAAGCCTTACATTAGTTCTCAAGCCCAAAGGGCCGAAACAGAAGTTGGGAGGAAAGTTCGTTGCTCAATTCAATTCGTGACCCGTCGTCCAACAAAAATCCGTCTGCATCGCGTGAAATAGTTGCACCGATCACGACCCCGAGTGCACGCAAATGGTCACGCTTTGAGGGTGACATCATCATGGCTTCAAATGCGCCAGTGTCGCCGACAGCCATGCACGAGAGGGGGCGGATTTCTCTGTGATTGGCTTCAATACGAGCAAGGATCTCAGCTGTTGGTTTTGGTATCTCTCGTCCGCTTGGATCCAGATCAGGACGGCCAAGCAACAGCGATAGAGCCACTTCAAGGTCATCATCAATGGCATGCTCGAGCCGACATGCAGTGGCATGGGCATTGCCATCGAACGGTAGGATGTCCAACAACACTTCTGCGAGGCGGTGGCGTCTTTTCATTTTCTTACCGTGGCGCATGCCGGTTTTACTTAGACGAGCGCCTTTGTACGGTGTGTATTCAAGAAGCCCCTTTGAAGCAAGCCTCTGAATCATTTCGGTAGCGGAAGCGGGTGATACTGAGAGTGCCTCGGACAAATCTCCAGTTCGAACCAAAGCCAATGGGTCCCGTTCATAGAACTCATACATGGTCTCGAGGTATTCATCCTCAAATTCCTGGAAATGCCCACCCATGGTTAGCCCTCGGCATTCTTAGCATTCAATCCTTTGCCTTGAACACATGTTCGCAAGCAGGGCATCTGACCGAACCTGCATAGCTGTTTGGAACCCTGAGGGATTGACGGCATTCAGGGCATGACAATTCGACTTTGGCTTCTTCATCAGGTTCTTGCTCTTCTTCAACTTCATCTGGCTCAATCTCTTCTCCATTGTGATCGGATTCAACTTCAAAGCTGTTGGAGCAATCAGGGCAACGAACTGAGCCATTGTAGGATGCTGGCACCCTCAGTTGACGAGCACATTCAGGGCAACCGATCTGAATTTTTTCTTCACTTGATACGATCTTGCTGGGTGTAGGCTTCGATTTTGATTTGAGTGCACCCTTGGATTTGCCAGACGGGCCAAGACCTTGACCTTGTTTGATTCTGATCGCTGCCAGAACGGCTCCTGCCAGAGCAATGCCGCCAAGAATGCCGACCCATGGGACGCTAAAGGCTGCATCTTCAATTTCTTCTTCAGCCGATGTAAAGGAAGATGAATCTTTGATTTGCTCGCCTGCAACAGACCAAACAGCCTCCAAATTGACCCGAGCACCTTCGGGCCAAAGCAGAGTAATAGAGACCAAGGTCGACTCACCTGCGTCAAGCACCGGCGTTGCTTTGGTGTCGTACAGCGTTCCATCTTCACCGAGCAAGAGAAGTTCTCCCGCCGAACCAGCGACCGTTCCACCGTTCGAAATTGACACTTGGATGGTCGCACTTTGACCTGCAACTGGACGTGATGGAGAGGCAACTGGATCTAAAGTGAGCCGAAGGACAGGCCGCTTGCTGGGGATGGATTTGCTGTCGCTGGATGGCCCGAAAGCCTCGCTCCAGTTGCTGGCATCCACGCGCAGTGTGGCTCGTTCGGCGTCGATGAAGCCCAAATCGAGGGACCCAGTGGTCACCCCAGGTGCCAGCGTCACAAGGTAATCCAAGAGATAGGTTTCGCCAGAGTCGAAGTAGCCGAGACGAACTCGAACCGAGCGGTCCACACCTTCACCCAGCGTGATTGACCAATTCATGCTCGCCCCAACCTCTGCATCCCAAGTAACCTGATCGACGCTGGGTTGAAGCACCTGTTTGGCAGCAACTGGAACGACGAATGATCCGTTCAACCCCTGATCGATGCTGCCATCTTGGGAACTCAGACGCCATTCGATGATCTCATCACCTGCGTTGAGCAGTGGGACAATCACAGAGACTTCACCTGCTGCATCCACATCGAGGGAAAGGGGTTGGCTGGTGTACACTGATTGGGAGGTTGTGCATTCCAATGCCACCGTCCCTTGAACATCGCCATGATTTCGTACAAGCATCGAGAAACGAGCACTATCACCAACGTGCCAAGGGCCATCAAGCACACCCGGCTTGGTAGAGCCAGCAGCTTCGAAGACGGCAGAAATGACGTCAAATAAGAGAACAATGGGCGCATTGGATTGAACTGAAATCCGTGTCCCTGTGGCGTCACAATCGAGGGTGGCAGGACGGGCTTGTGTCGTGAATGTCATCGAAGTTGATGCCATCAAGGTCAATTCCAGACTCTGATTCAAAACCGAAACCTCACCGAAGGAACAAACAATCAATCCGAGGAAAGATTGCGTACCGTTGTTCGTGACTGAAAGGTTCCATTCGAGAACATCACCAGCGACGTACTCGGTGGTCACGAGTTGAGGATAGAGTTGCATCAGCGGCAAAGGCGGTGGCGCAATATCAAGCATGATCGACCTTGCCTCATCCGAGGAATCCCCATCGCCGGTGTCGTTGAGTGTCAACGTGATTGATGTTTGGCCTTCCGCCATTTTTATTGAGGTATTGGCGTAAACAAGGGTGCTCGACATCCCCGGGACCACAACGGTGTGAATGGTTATCGATTCAACAGAATCACCGGATTGCACATCAATTTGCATGGAACCATTCCAAGCATAGTCCCCGTTGTTGACAACGGGTATTTGCATTCCCAAAAAATCGCCATCACTGATCGAGAGGTTCCCTGTTGGGCCCGTTGCGGTATCGAGGCTGGTAAATGTGACATCACCGACAGGTGCGATGCTGATGTCAAGTGGCACAAGTCGCTGTACTGTGCGATTGAATGAAAGGACGTAACTGCTGGAAGTTGACCCTACATCACCGGTGATGGTGGTTTCAATGATTGAATAACCAAATGGAAGCGAAGTGAACGTGACCGTGAATGTTTCAACACCGTTGAGAGCAACCGTCTTTGTTTCATTCAGTGATTCTAAGATGAGCCCATCGATGGATTTCAAAACTGATTGAGCGGTCACATCGGCGCTTTGGCCGTTTTGTTCGACCACGTCAAAGGCATAGGTCAGCGTGGCCAATTCAGTTTGTTCGGAGAGGCCTAAAGAAATACTCGAGGTTTCAATCGCAGCCTCACCACCAGAAGCAGCGACCTGTGGCACGAATAGGCTCAGAATAAGCACCGATAAGAGACCGAGAGCAGTGAGCCAACTGGTCTGTTTTGGCGCCCCCATAGGACCGGCTCAGCAAGGGGGTTCTTCACCTTCACGCCGAATGAAGACGCTACGCAGTGTTTATTCAAGGTTGCAAGGTGGGGGGACACTGTATGACCCCCGAGGAGTTGCTTGGTGTGACCCCCGCCTTACTGGCGAAGTCCATTTTACATCGTCGCGAACGGCTTGCTGAAGTCATCCCGGAACAACTCGATGCTCGTCAGGAGGAACTCGTTGCAGCCGAACCTCTGGCGCGTGCTGCAAAGGAGAAGCGCGATGGCATCAACGCCAAAGTAGCCAACCTCAAGCGAGAGCGATCTGAGAACCAATCCAAAGCCCGAAGCCTGTTCAAGCGGGCAGGCGAACTGCGAGACCAACTCCAGGCCTCTGGCGGCATCAAGGATCCGAATCCAAAATGGGCAAAAGAGAAGCTCGATGCGAAATTACTCAGTTTGGAAACCGAACTGGAGACAAATGCGGGCAACCATAAAACCGAACAGAAGTACATTAAAGAGATGAAAAACCTCATTCGCCAACATGATGAATGGGTTACAGAACGAAGTTCAAGTCAAGAAGGCTTGGCAGAAATGGATGCCTCGTTCAAGGATGCTAAGGTCTTGCTCGAAACGGCACAAAAAGCCCATGATGCCATCGTCGAACTGGCAAATGAGAACGAATACCATCACACCAGTTACGTCGAGCATGAAGCCCACCGTCGCCGCGCCGATGGACGCACGAAGCGACTGGCAGAGGCCCTTGACAGCAGCCAACGTGGTATGGAACATTGGCAAAAAATCATTGATGATGGCTTTGAACGCTTGCTCGTCAATGCTACAACTGTCAAAGAAGGCGGTGCTTCAAGCACAGTCCGCAATCGTAAACCGACCAAAAAAGATCAACCAAAGAAGACCAAAGGTCGCCAAGCTTCCAAAGCCAAACCAGAGTCAAAGCCAAAATCAAAAGCAATACCAAACCCAAAGGCAGAGAGCGGAGGTGAAGAGGAGTGAGTGACGATTGTGAAACCACTGGTTTTTCGCCCGAGCAAATTGCCCGTTGGCCTCATGTTCACAAGCACCTTTGTGGCCAACTCCCCCTTCCTGAAGCCTCTTCCATCAGTGAAGAGGTCATCATCAACCTCAATCAAGGAATTGAATCGATGCTCAAAACCGAGGGTCCAACTGCAAAACAACTCAAAGCAAGAGCGGGTTTGTTCCAACACCTCAAGCGAACGCTTGAACGCAGATTCAAAAGAGCCACATTGCAGCAATTTGGTTCATCTCAGTCCGGACTCACGCTTCAAGCGGGTGACCTGGATCTCTGCCTTCAATTCAAAGGAGAAATACCAGCAAAGGTTCTGCGTCAAGTGAACCGACTGCTCAAACAACACGACATGGAAGATATCGTCATGTTGCCGAGGGCCAAGGTACCGATCATCAAGTTCACAGATGAGCGAACCAAGATCCCAGTTGACATTTCCATCAACAACACGCTCGCTCTTCATAACACTGAACTTTTGAAGCGATATGCTTCATCCGATGAACGAATTCGCTGGCTCATTTTGTCTGTGAAACATTGGGCTTTGCGACGGGATGTGTGCGATGCTGCCGCAGGGACCTTCTCTTCCTATGCATGGACACTTCTCGCAGTCCAATCCCTTCAACAAACCAACCCACCAGTTGCCCCTGTCCTCCAAGCTGGAGAAGAGCGAACAATGGTCGAAGTCGAAGGGGAAACATATGACCTCACAATGGCCGATCCGGCATCCATCACCATGGATCCGAAAAACGATCAGAGCATCGGTGAATTGTTTGTAGAGTTCATATTCGAACACGCCACGAAATCTCCATTCAAAGATCATGTGGTCTCTGTTCGCAACGGTGCCTACCTGACCCGTAAGTCGAAAAAGTGGAAGCATGCCACACCCCGTGCGGAAAAAGCGATTCTTATGGATAAAAAGACCCGCTTAGGTCAACATTCGCTTCCAATTGAAGATCCATTGGACCTCGATCACGATCTTAGCCGAGTTCTGCGACCTTCGGGCGCTTTGGACATTCAAGAAGAATTTTTGAGAACATGCATTGCACTGGGTGAAGGACAACGTTGGGAACAGATCGTCGAAGCAAAGCGACCAGAACGCTTCTTGCCGGTCGAGGAGTTTGACCTCTTTGCCGACCTTCGTACAAAATCCAAAGACGAAGTCGCAGCACTTGTCCAGGAGAACACAACGGCGACAGAAGCATTGGATGAGCGGATGACTGCTCTGACGGAAGAGCGCCAACGCAACGTCAAGATGTCACGCGCACTTCGAGGTAAAATCGAAGACACGACCGATTTGCGAAATGAACTGCGCACCATTGTGCGAACCCTTCGCCCACGCTCTCAGAAAATGGATGAACTGCAAAAGCAGCGAGATGAAATAAACAAGCGTATAGGCTTACCACTCTACAGAATCAATGAGTTACTGCAAGATGTGTATCAGCAACTCACTGGAGAAATTGATTTGTTCCAGGTGCCATCCTTGCGCCGAGAAGAAGACCAGTTTTCTTGGTTCTTTGAACTCCAATCGATGCATCAAGAGGCACTCAAAGCCCAAGAAGCACACAAAGCCTTTGTCGATCTGCTCAAGGAGCAAAAAGCGGCAGTTCGTTCGCTCAAGGAAAACGAAAAGAAGCAGGACGAACATAAAGCTGAACTGCTTGAAGCTGAGCCAATGCTCAAAGATATGGACATCAATTTCAGCGATGCCATGCAATTCGATAAGAAAGCAAGTGCTTTGATGAAAGTTCTCGACAAGCGTCGTACTGAAATGCGACGTTTGCGCCGTGAAAAGGGCCGACTCGATGCTTGGGTGAGGATCAGTTCCAATCCCCCTCCACGAAGGACCAATCAAGACGGGAAAAAGGGTGGCGGACAAAAGCGAACCAAGTCAGGCTCCGCCGATTGGAAGCCAAGGAGCAACGGTGCAAAAGCCGAAGAAGTTCAGAACCGAGCTGCGGCCGGTGGTACATTCTCGCTTTCAGACCTCGATGTTCTGTTGAACAGTGGTGGTCTCAGCACGGTGACCAAGAAGCAACAAACTGCGAAATCATCGCGACGGCAAGAGCGCAAAAAGAAGGTCAATACGACCAACCTCACTGCTCACCGTGGCGTACGCTCACAATCGACGAAAGGTCGAAAGGAATGAGTGCACATGAGGAACATCCAATGGATTTTGGGTGTTGAACCAGTCAAAATGCCTGCTGATTGGCGAGCGATGGTCAAAGACCTCTTTCTCAAGGAAACTGGTGAGGTCTACGCTGATGCTTCGATTGCTTCACTTCCAATCCCCTTATGGGATGGAAACATGCTTCTCGTTGACATGGATCTTTACCCGGAGCCAAGTTCACTGCGTGGGTTGCTCTGGGCGTTACCATTTTTGGACGAGGGTGTGCGAATCGCAGCCTTTGCCATACACGCTGATTTGCAAGGCCAAGGTTGGGGTTCGCAAGCATGGAACCATTTGGTAGCAGCATGCCATGGCGAGAAAAAATCGTTTATTCAACTCGAGGTTAAGGCTTCAAACCAAAGAGCGCAGGAATTCTATAGAACGAGGGGTTTAGATGTGGAAGTTCATCTAGAAAACTATTACCAATCAGGATTAGGCTACATGATGAAAGGACCCGTCCCTGCACCTGTTCCCTAAACCACCTTCCAGCACAGGGTCAAAGGTTAAGCGGCCCCTTCAGCATCATCAGGTTGTGGAACAACGTGTGTTGGACGGACTCCTGGCAAACCAGGCAGTTCTACAAGTCGCGCTGCTCGACAAAGATGGCTTTGTCACAAACACTGCACCACGCCATGACGATACCGTGGATCAACTCGCTCAAGCAGTTGGCCCCCTCGATGCATCGGGCTCAGCACGCATCACGGTGCAAGGTGAACACGCCTGCATCATGGCACAGCGTTTGAAAGCAGAACGAGTGCTTGTTCTCAAGTGCGAAACGGGAGCAAACTTGGGTTCCGTACGTGCCTCATTTGACCAAGCGATTGCTGCCCTCAATGCATTGGTTGTCTGAAGAATGGGGCTCCAAAGACTCGGTTTTAGGCCCATCGAATGACCAACATCCAACCGATGTCATCAACGCTTCCCAATGAAGGAATTAAATGGGGGTGGAAGGTCGCCAAACCGGTGAGAAGATGGGAGTCTTCCACTGAACAGGTGCGATAGAGAATGTCAGAACTCAAAACTCAACTCGAAGAGCGACGAAAATTGGTCGATGGAAAAGCGACCACGTACCGAACAACACGCGACGAATGGAACGACAAATCGAAGACATTCACCGGTACGCGCAACGAGTTGAATGCTGAAGTTCGAGAACTCATCGTCCAAGTACGTGAGCAACGTGAAATCCGTGAACAAATGAATGAAATTGTTCGCGACAAGAAATCCACCCGCCAAGAAGCCAACACCTCGGTTCGTGCAGCAAAGGAAATGCTTGAGGCAGCAAAAGGACCTCAAGCAGCACCAGCTCCACCAGAACCTGGACGACGTGGTCGCCGTGAAAAGCCACCAGAAACCATTCACACCCTCCGACGCGAACTTAGTCGCCTTGAAAGCGAATTTGAACGCGGTCGGCACACTGGAAACAACGAGACAAAGGTCATGAAGCGCATGAAGGAAATCAGCGCCAAGGTCAAGAAGATGAAAACCAGTGAAGAAGGCAACACTGAACTCAAGGAAGCACGAGAGTTGCTCCGCATTTCGATGGAAGCCCAAGAGTCGGCTCACGAAGAAGTGACTGCAGCAGCACAAGCAGCTCAGGAAGCTCACGACTTGATGCTCCAATGGAACAAAGAAGTCGATCGTCAGCGAGACAAGGCTGAATCATCTCACCGAGAACTCCGCAAGTCAAAGAAGGAAGCAGACAAAGCTCACCATCTGTACATCGTATCACTGCGATGCCTGCACTCGATACAAGATATGCTCCGTGCCATGCGTGGTGCAAGCGCTGGTGCAGGTCAACGACCGTCAGCCCGCGTTGAGGTACAAGACCTCATGAGCAAATTGATGTCTGGTGAAACCCTTTCAACAGACGAACTGATGCAACTCCAGAGATTTGACTGAGCATTGTTCAGCGATGATATGAAAGACCCCCCCGACCACAAGGAAGATTACCGAGGGTATTCATATGATCACCAAAGATGAAATCGCAGGGATTGTCGATGAGTACGATCGAATGAAACTCCGCATTGGGATGACAGCATCCCACTCTGCATTGGACATTTGTGATGGTGCGATCGAAGAAGGATTTCCAACAGTTGCTTACTGTAAAGAGGGCCGTCACAAAACCTATGCGAACTACTTCAAAGCTCACCGAAGCGCTTCAGGACGCGTAACACGAGGAATGGTTGACAAGGCCATCGTTATGCCTTCATTCAACGACGTCATGAAGCCCGAGATGCAGGCTGAGATGCGAAAGCGGAACGTCGTCTACATACCAAACCGCTCCTTCACTTCCTACTCGTCCATCAAGGACGTTGAAGAGACCTTCAAGGTCCCATTGTTTGGTTCGAGGAACATGCTGCGCATGGAAGAGCGAACTGAAGAGCAGGATTACTATTGGATCCTCGATAAAGCAGGTCTGCCCTACCCAGAAGCAATCGCTGACCCTCAAGACATTGATTGCTTGGTGATTGTCAAGTTGCACCACGCACAAAAGAAACTGGAACGCGGTTTCTTCACCTGTGCATCATACGAGGAATACCTCGAGAAATCAAAAACACTTCTCGCAGAAGGTGTCATCGATCAAGAATCGCTTTCAGGCGCAAGGATTGAACGCTACGTCATCGGACCAGTGTTCAATCTCAACTTCTTCTACAGCCCACTTGCAGAAGAAGGTGAAAAGTTGGAACTTCTCGGCGTCGACTGGCGATTCGAGTCCTCACTTGACGGACACGTTCGTCTTCCTGCACCTCAACAAATGACCATGCCTGCTCATCAGCAAATCCCTGAGATGACCGTCGTTGGACACAACACGGCGACCATCAGGGAATCATTGCTCGAAAAGGCGTTCGAACTCGGTGAGAAATTCATCACCGCCAGCAAAGAGCACTATGATCCTGGAATCATTGGGCCGTTCTGTCTTCAAACCTGCATTGACAAGGATATGAATTACTACATTTACGATGTCGCACCTCGTTTGGGTGGCGGAACAAACGTCCACGTCAGCGTAGGACACCCCTATGGAAACGCTACATGGCGCAAGCCAATGAGCAGTGGGCGAAGAATTGCTATGGAATTGCGTATGGCTGCTGAGCAAGATCGACTGCTCGAAGTCCTCACGTGAGATCTTTAACTCAAGGTCTCGTCATCCGCCGCTACAAGGGCTGTGGAAACATCAACACAACTCACATGGCCATTGCCATACACCAACATCGACGAGAAGACCGATCAGGGTACTGAACGCCACCAGCGGATTTGACCCATCGTCAAGACTCTGGTTGAACTTCATCCCAGATATTAACCGGCTCTGGGGAACTTGCTTCCTCGACTTCGCTTTTCACAGCCTCACGGGTTCTTGGGATTAAGAAAATCAGTGCTTCTGTAAGTTCTTCGGCTTCGAACTTCGACTTAGATCGAATTTCAATTTTCCAAGTCTTGCTAACCGTTTTTGAAGACTTCAAATTGATGGAAGTAGCCTCCACTCTATGCTCGTGATAATGGGTCGTGGTTGTTCCGTCACTGTGGTCGGAAGTACTTTCGGAAAGTTCCATGTACGTCTCATAGTTTATTCCCGTTATATCCGAAATTGGTGAATTTAGATGGTGTTCAGGAACGCCAAAATTCATCCGCTGATAGAGGAGTTCGAGATGGTGCTCATGTACCCTCAAGAGTTGTTGGCCTCTCAGGGTATTTACAAGTCCTATGCAGGTAAATACGAGGGCAAAGAAACCAGTAAAAGCCGAGGTAGGGAAGGGGTTTGAAATTGTAATAAAGATACATAAAACGCCCACCATCAAAAATCCATAGGTGGTGGAAAAGGCATGATTCATACCAACAGCAATTTTCAAAACTCCTTCATCCCAAATTATTCGCGAATCATAATTGTTTGATGCTTCATATTTCCTAAACCTCTCTTCAAGGCCGTCCGACTGGTCTGCTAGAGATGCATAATCGGTTTTTGTCCTGGACCCTTGCCCCCTACCGTTTGAGATTCCAGTCCTAAATCGAGAGGCAATGAATCTGGGGGCCAAAATCAGAATGAAGCCGAAAAGAGTGCCAACAATTGGAGCAATATCAAAAGTTGCAACTCCACCGTTGGAGAGGATCATCACATCCGCACTATCGTTGCCTTCCAGCGTAAAGTTTACTTCATAAATTCCAGCGCTTGGGAAAAAGAGTTCACCAATGTATTGGAAGCCATTTACCGAGCCTATTTGTTGCACATGGTCGGTGCAATATTCCTGATTGTCTTCACAGGAAGCAAATCCATAGTATTCTGACACATTCAAAACTTCGACCTTTACTTCCTTGCCCTCCTCGACATAGACGTCGTAAACTGTTTCCCAATCGAATTCATACTGAAAGGTAAATGGAGCTTGTTCTTTCGTGATCAACTCGCCTGGTAAGTCATCGATTCGAGTGTCTCCGAATGGCAAAAAAAACAAGCTTATCAGACTTGCCAAAATCATTGCAGCGCCGAGAACTGATGTGATCTTGACGATCTTGTTCATAGTGTGTTGTGTACGCAATTCCAGTTAAAGATTGCCTAGGCGCATGCCATTTTGGTGCCGATGCATACAGGACCGAACAGTTCCCTCACCTATTGATGCAAAGGGGATTCCTTTGAACACTGTACTATTGATCTTTGCTGGCGATTCGAGTCCTCACGTGAGATCTTTAACTCAAGGTCTCGTCATCCGCCACTCACAAGGGCTGTGGAAACATCAACACAACTCACATGGCCATTGCCATACACCAACATCGACGAGAAGACCGATCAGGGTACTGAACGCCACCAGCGGATTTGACCCATCGTTAGGACTCTGGTTGAACTTCATCCCAGATATTAACCGACTCTGGAGAACTTGCTTCCTCGAAATTGGAATGAATATGCTTTTTTAAAAGACGATACCATGGTATTTGCGGCTAGTATTCCGGTATGAACAATTTTGATAGAAACGCCTCCAAAATTCAATCTGGATTTTAAATTCAGCCACCGGGTAAACATTTATTGGGTATACAATCATGTAAACTCATGGTAGATATTTTATGTCCACACTGTGAAGAAGGGATTGGACTTGATGATGATGCGAGTGGTGAGTTTGCATGTCCATACTGCGAGGGTGAGTTCGAATGGAATATGCAACCACAAATGCAAGATCAGCCTTATGGAGCTCGACCAGCCAACACGATGCCATTCATGGACGCTTTGAAATCATGTTTCCAACAATATGTCGGATTCAGCGGCCGAGCCAGCCGCTCTGAATATTGGTTCTTCAACCTGAGTTTCTTCATCGCAGCAACGGGCCTGCTCATCCTGACATTTGTTTCTTTGTTTGTTGCGAATGCTCTTGCCGGGTTTCTGAGTTTCCTGAGCTTTGTGTTGTACCTCGGCTGCTTCTTACCATTGCTCGCGGTATCAGTGCGACGATTGCACGATCTTGGCAAGTCTGGTTGGATGTTCTTCCTTGGGTTGATTCCAATTGTGGGCGGCATTTTGCTTCTCGTTTGGTTTGTATCCGATGGACAACCCTATGACAACGAATACGGCGCCGTTCCAACCAACACCCTTTGATCGGAAAAGACAGCCAAGCGTTCAAGTTCTCAAATGGGATACAGAACCATGAGCGACCACACCGTACGCTGTGACGGCAACCAAGCCTGCGAACATGGGTTTCGAGATTCCATTTCCATACAGCTGAATACGACACGTAGCGTGTCAAACCTCGCTTCGATAAACAATTTGAAGTCCTAAGCGACTCAGACCATGGTATTTCCTGATATTCTCCTGGTACGAAGAGCGGTACCGATCAAACCACCGGTGTTTTGAAGCGAACTTCTTTCAAATATTATCGATCCGTTTATTCTCATTGTAGAGGCTTCAGATAAGATTCAAATGCTACACTTCTTACAAACTGTCTTGCGTAGTTTCCATCGGTGCCGTGCTAACGTCAAAAAACCAAAAAGTAACATCATGTACATTGCCACAAGGGGGCCACCTGTGATGCTGAAAAGGGCAGTAACAATAATTACGATGTACAATTTTAACGCCAGAAACACCGTTGACAAAGTGATTCTTTTCAAGGAAAAGTTTGTTGAGCAGGTAGCGCATTGATATCCAGAAATCATGCCCAAAAGGCATTGTGTACATCGTGATTGACTGACCCTGATCTCCCGTTTGTTACACATTGAGCATTGTTTTGCTACAGGGGGGTCCCATTGAGTGGTGATTATTGCGAGGGCAATGACGAGAAACAATAAGACCCCCACAAGGAGCATCGGATACAGCATAACTCACCCTTGGCACTACTATTTATTATGCTTGTTAGAGTGTTTGATATGACTGCTTTTCTCCATCGCAGACAGTAATTTTCTATCTTCAAACGAAGCTCTTCGGATAAGTTAGGAGGGGTTATCCAAACCCTTTGCGTTTATTCCTGGCAGAAGAAGATCAAGAGAAAGATATCGCACGAAGATTAGAGGCGATGAACACTAAGAAATGAGTATATTCAACGGGACCTCATGTGTATGCGAGCGACCACAACGGTAGCGTTAGCACGGACCCACTGCAAGCCCTTTGATGTCCAACACTACACATGCGCCCACTCCATCCTGCCGGTCAGATGCCAGTTCAGATGCGCTGCTCAGTTTGCTGTGTTCCAATAGGACATTGGATCCCAAGTCCCACCGACCACTGGCCAGCCTTCCTCACTCCAAGTCAGTGTGTTCGCTTGAATGAAAGCCCAAGCAATTCCGTCAGTCCAAGGTTCTTCTTCATCGCCACCATCTGGGTAGAAGTGATGAGTAAAGACCTGAGTGTCCCCGTGTATGAAAATTGAAGGGTGGCCGGGACCGATGTACCCTGATGTTCGATCCATGACCAATGTGCCTCCACCCTCAAGCATCGAAACTCCGTTTGCATCAACATAGGGCCCGTCGATGGTTGTAGAACGACCAACATAGATCTCATAGGTTGATTCTGGACCTCCACAACATCTGAACCAGTTGACAAAGAGATAGTAGAAGTCGCCTTGTTTGTGAATGTAGGCGGCTTCTGTCCATGTATCCTCTTCGGCTTCTGGATCGAGGGGGCCATTTGCCAGATGAACAAAGGTGCCCGAAGCACCGTTATCCCAATCTTCACCGGTGAGGTGCTCACCAGTTGTCGAATTGACTTCAGTCATCCATATGTGGGCACCACCGTAGATGAGATAGGTTCGGCCGTCATCATCAGTAATTGTTGCAGGGTCCAAAGCCGGTGGCTCAGGTTGGTCGGTATTCGCTTCACCAAGCGGCTGGCAAAGAATCGGCGATCCGTGATCTGTCCAAACCAAATTTGGAGCAGTTCCAGTGGCTTTGATCATTCCAATACACGATTCAGTTGAGTCTGGATTGCCCATTGCATTGCCAACTGGAACGGTGTAATACATGGTTCTGGCATCCAAGAATCCTGGAGCCCAATAGGCACCATCGTTGCTTGAAACAGATTGGGACACCCATGCTGGCTTTTCGCTCAACAGGCATTGACCTGGGCTAAAGGAGGTCTCATTGGGGAATATGTACCATGTTTCTAGACCGCAATTATAGCCATCTTCTTGCCCCTTTCCCGTGTTGGCAATCATCAACATACCATCAATTTCCACGATTTCAGAAGGATCGTGTACAACCCATTCTGCTTCCGCATAGTAGTAATTGCCATCGTAATTCATGCCGTTGAAGACCGTTTCGAGTGGATCAAGCGTCACGGGAGAATCGGACTGACGGGCTGTACTTTCAATTTCCAGAATGCGTTCTGCCATCATCATGCCAATAGCAACGCATCCATCGGGGGACGGGTGAAGTAAGTCTTCGTCGTAATATTCACGGTTGCTGGGTGTAATAGCGTCTCCCATGTCGAAAAAGTGAACGTTAGGAAGGGTGTTGGCAAGGGCTTCATAGCGAAGCTCCATCTCTTCCATGACCGCTTCACAGCCAACCATGCTCTCTGAATCAGACGGAATGTCATAGTAGGATGCAAGCATCACGTGCTTTGCGAAGGTTGAGACCTTATTGACCAAATCCACCATGTCACCTTGTGAAACATCATCAGATATGATTGCATCAAGAACGGCCCCCTCATCTTCATCGCAGTAGCCATCCACATCGTTTGCCCCACCGTTGATGATGACCCAATCCCAATTTTGTTCGACGAACTGAGACGGAATAGCGTAACTCTCTTCGATGACTTTGGCACCACTTTCGGCGTTGTTCAGCACTGCGAACCCTGCTTCCTCTCCCACGACCTCCGGGATGGTCGAGGCGTCTTCCCTGTTCCATTCCATGACAGAGTCACCCATTCCCAACAGGGTTCGTTCTTCCGTTTCGAGTGGATCAAGCGTCACGGGAGAATCGGACTGACGGGCTGTACTTTCAATTTCCACAATGCGTTCTGCCATCATCATGCCAATAGCAACGCATCCATCGGGGGACGGGTGAAGTAAGTCTTCGTCGTAATATTCACGGTTGCTGGGTGTAATAGCGTCTCCCATGTCGAAAAAGTGAACGTTAGGAAGGGTGTTGGCAAGGGCTTCATAGCGAAGCTCCATCTCTTCCATGACCGCTTCACAGCCAACCATGCTCTCTGAATCAGACGGAATGTCATAGTAGGATGCAAGCATCACGTGCTTTGCGAAGGTTGAGACCTTATTGACCAAATCCACCATGTCACCTTGTGAAACATCATCAGATATGATTGCATCAAGAACGGCCCCCTCATCTTCATCGCAGTAGCCATCCACATCGTTTGCCCCACCGTTGATGATGACCCAATCCCAATTTTGTTCGACGAACTGAGACGGAATAGCGTAACTCTCTTCGATGACTTTGGCACCACTTTCGGCGTTGTTCAGCACTGCGAACCCTGCTTCCTCTCCCACGACCTCCGGGATGGTCGAGGCGTCTTCCCTGTTCCATTCCATGACAGAGTCACCCATTCCCAACAGGGTTCGTTCTTCCGTGTTGAGATCAAATTCTTCTTCCAGTTCTTGTTCACTACCAAAGCAACCGGCTATGCTTGAAAGAAGTAAAACCAGTGTAATTAGGAGTGCGCGCTGAGTGTCCATGGCATTACGCTCCGCCGGAGGCGTTTATGCTTTATTGCCAACAGTGATCGGCCGCATATGTTTCGAATCACAAGTGAACAAGTGGTTTGCTTATGTTTACGAGGGTTATGCTAAACGCCCTTCTAAACAAAACGCTTATTCAGAAGGGCTCTGAGTGGGTCATATTGAACGCTACCCACGCGTGAAATACTCACGGTGTACAGAGGGTTATGGAAGTACATACGTAACATTCGACCAGACTTATTTCTCAATATAAGACCTAACTCTTGCATTCTAGCGAGTGCGAAAATCTCATTCAAGTATTAATTAAATTCGGAATTTTGACGGGCCAAGAGTTAAACTCTGATGTGTATAAGATTTTAAAATGGACGGTTTAGATGAGTTTGAAGAACTCGAAAGAGAATTTTCAAATGTGCTAACTAATCCATCGAAAAGAGTCTTATCTGGTAATTCTAAAATGCATGGTAGCCAAGCACAAAACCTCTTTCAACTCTTAACAGAGAATGAAAATATTCAAGGTGTCGAATTATTGAACAAAAGAGTAACTTCTAGAGGTGGACGTGATTGGTCTAAAATAGTCCCTATTACATTACTTGGTTTAGTATTTGTAGGCGGAATAATTTCCATTCTTTTTCTCCTCTATTCATCGATGCGACATGATAACCCCGCCGATATTGGATTGACCATAGGTATAAGTTTGTTTACAATTCCATTCCTTCTATATGGCGTTGCGTTATTGGGTATTGGTTTTGAAGGTTTTATTAGTCCTGTTAGACATGAACAGATGTTAACTAGTACTTGGTTAGACAGTAATAGGGGGTTAATCATTATAATGAAAGATGTTTATGACGTTGAAGGAGATTTTTTCCATGATTCTAAATTAATGTCCTCTGTATATTATACCAGTTCGGATACTATACGTATTTATTCCCAGCGTCCATATTCTAGTATTGAATCAGGAGTTAGTCGGCCAGGTGGGCGTAGTGTTTGTATTTGCAAAGACGGAGATATGTCTTCTTCAGTCGCTGTGTTGGCACAATACAGTTTCGCTCACAAAGGTACAGCAAAGCAGTTGGCAATAGATTACTCGGAAGCGTTAGGGATTCCATTTCTAGGCGAAGTTAAGAAGAGATAATTACCTCGTAAACGACGTCGTTGCTATGAGTACCGACGCGTGGACTGTATGTACAGAGGGTGTCGCAACCGAAAGAAATCCAAAGCAGTGTCTAATTGACTTCGTATACGTGGTGAAGGTTTGTCAAATTAATGCACCAATAATGGTATATGAACTCAACCTAAGCAGAAGGTATGTGGGCAGACGAACAGTTACGTGAACAAGGTTGGACTGATGAGCAAATTGCAATCCGCAGAGTGGAACAAGCCGCCGAAATCGCAACCACCCAGACGGAACTGCCAGAAGTCAGCACCTCAATCCCAATTGTGGGGGAAAAAATTGAGGCCCTGAGCACCCCCCTTGGATCATCTGGAATCGCTTCGTCCATGCCGGCGCCAATGTCTGCCATCCTTTTGGCAGCCATGCTTGTCTTGGTGCCTTTTTCCATCTATTCAATCTCCAATGCTGAAGGCATTGAAGGCGCTTCTGGCAACGATGGAATGAATGGTTCGAACGGGACCGACGGGTCAAGCTTCCACCTCGTTGTCACTGCGGCTGAACTTCAGACGTGCAATGAAGATCTCAACAATCAAATTTTCTTTATTGCTTCACAAGCAATGTTTCAAGTGTGCCAAAACAATGCGTGGCAAGAAATGGACCTTACTGGACAAGCAGGACTCAACGGCACTGACGGCAACGATGGTTTGAACGGAACCAACGGAAACGAAGGAGTCGACGGTAGTGATGGTACTGATGGACAGAACGGTGCCAATGGTGCTGACGGTACCAACGGTGAAAACGGCCTCACCTCCCTTATTGCAACACGCACCGAACCAATTGTCGAAGGGTGCCAAAATGGTGGAACTATCGTGGAAACGGGTGTTGACGACAACGGCGACAATACGCTTTCCGTTGATGAAGTTGATTCATTTGTCGTTGTATGCAATGGCGAAACAGGCCAGGATGGATCTGACGGAGCAGACGGTGCTGACGGAGCAGATGGCGCTGATGGAAGTTCGACCCTCACGATGATGGTCGCTCGTCTTTCCATTGCACCAGCGTTTCTTGGATGCAACGGAACTGGAGAATTGCTGCAGCAGGGCATGGATAATGGAGCAGGCAACGGCATCGCGCTCAATGGAGCACTGGAATCTGGAGAGGTGATCTCAAGCATGCTGATTTGCACCACCTTTGAAGTGGCGCTCGTCGAAGACATCAACCCGTCCGGGCACAGCACTCCTGCCAATTTTGTCACGATTAATTCTACCATGTATTTCACAGCAAACAATGGAACTGCAAGCGGAATTTGGGCCTATGATAATGGAAGCATCTCACTGGTGTATCCAGGGAGTGTCCTCTCGTTGCATGCGATTGGTCCACAATTGATGTTTGCAGGACAGGACGCTGGCTTTAACGTCAAACCGTTTGTCTACGAACCATCAAACGGAACAGCATGGCAGATTAAGGAAATTTTCCCAGGAGGCTCGAGTTTTCCTGGCGAATTTACGCTCATTGACACGACTGTTTTCTTTAGCGCTCGAGATAGTGCTGGTTCTACGGGCATTGGATTGTTTGACCTTTGGGCCTATGAAACTGTTAATTTCAGCGTGTGGAAAGTAGAAGCAGACATCCAACCATCCTCGCTGCTTGCCGTCAATTCAGACCTCTATTTCTCAGCTCAACCATCGGTTGGAGTGACTGGAATCGAATTATGGAAACATGAGACAAGCACAAATACCACCTTTATGGTGAACGATATCAATCCCGGGTCTCTCTCTTCAAGCCCTCAAAACCTTGTTGCGATGGGAACAACGATCTACATGTCTGCAAACGCAGGCACAACCCATGGAACTGAGTTGTATGCTTATGAGACAACAAATAATTCAGTCTGGCTTGCAGCTGACATTCGCGCAGGAGGTGCCGGCAGTTCACCTTCTGATCTCGTCGTTCTTGGCACCCAAGTTTACTTCCAGGCAACTTCAGGAACTCACTTCGAAATGTGGGTCTATGAAAGCCAAAACAATTCATTCAGGGAAGTAACCGATATCCAATCAACTTCCGGGGCCAATGGACCAACTGAACTCACGGTGCATCAATACACCGTGTATTTCTCCGCCAACGATGGTACGACTGGTGAAGAATTGTGGGCGCACAATTCAATCAACGGAACAACTTGGCAAGTCATCGATTTGAAACCAACGGGTGGATTTATCGGTGATATTCATGTTCACGAGGGTCATGTGTACTTCGCAGGTGAAGACAACTGGGATGGCCGAGAACTTTGGCGACTGATCTTCAGCAAAGATGTCTCCTTTGTTTGAATATATTGGAACGACATATCATTTCCATGAAATCGCAAGGGTTCTTCCAACCCCTCAAGACATTATGGAGAAGTACAATGGGTGTTCAGTCCCCCAGTACACTGCCTAGCGACTGACAAGACCCACTGCGAAGCCTTGCCACATATCCGAATTGATTGGTTGAATCAAAGATTGTTCCAAGCCTCGAAGGTGACAGTTTCGCCATCAATCATCGTCCAGTGATGCGAATCTTAACAAAAACATCTGCTGATTGATGTTAATGCAGGTTCGTGAACGGTGCTCACGGACATGGTCGATCGCCTGTTGCATTGACATCCCACGCATCCACAGGTACAGGGCCATGAACGTGCCAGCACGACTGAGTCCGCCCATACAATGCACGACGGCCACTTCTCCCCCAGGGATATCGACAACCAATCTCTCAAGCACGGGGATTGCCGCTTCCATCCATTCTGGGGTAGGGACGGTGGTGTCTTCGATGGGGAGGTGGTCCCAAACCATTCCGCTTGCCAAGGCATCAACGCCCAAGGACTCTACTCGTAACACCCGCATGTCCTCCTCAGTGACGAGGCTAACCAGACGGTGGGTTCCCATGGTGACAAGTGCGGTCAAATCGACATCGAGTTGACGGTCCCATGCTCCGGTGGAGGCGACGGGTTGGTACTTGCCAGGGCACAATGTCATGCCCAGTTTACCATCATCGCCATCGAGAGGGATCCATGAGACGTACAACGGGTGTGTGAGGCTCGTACGCATTCACCCACCCCTCTCTCGGCGTCCATAGGCCCACATGGTACGCCACACATCGAGGCACACCTCATGGTAAGGTTCGTTGCGAATGCTCGCCTTGAAATTGTCATATTCCATGTTGGCAACATAGTGCGAAAGGGCACGCTGAAGCACTGTACGGTGGACAACGACACGGAACCTGTAGTCGGCTGTTGCCAGAACGGTTGGCTCGAGGTCTGGAAACAACACTCCAATGTGGTCGGCATGGCGCGCCCGAACCAGCACGTGCATGGGTTGGCTGCGGTGGGCCACGATGGAGACAAAGCCTCCAGAGACGAACAGCCACATTCAGGCCACTTCCATGCCGCAAACCTCTGCGGGTTGCTCGGTGGTCTGGGGTTGCGCGGCTGGCATAGCGGCCTCAACAGGAACCCGTGTGATCCCCGTTCGGAGGAATGTGGCGGTGTCGATGAGCAACTCAAAACCCCAATGTGCGTAAGCAGCTACGTAGACAGCAAGGTTGCCCACTGCAAACTCATCGTCAACAACAAGCACGACGCGGGCTGTGCGGTCACTCAAGGCTTGGAGCATGATGCCCAACGTGGGGTATTCTTCAGCCGGGTCGGGCCAACCCATGCGGTTCGGGTTGTGGACAGTGTGGCGTATGTAACCGATCCATCCATCCTTCATGGCAATGGTCAATTGGCCTTCGCTGAGCGCGGGAAGGGTAAGGCTGGCGTCGTTGGCTAGGGTGTATATCTGTTCTTGTCCGATCATGTTTGTTCTCTCCTTTTGTAGGTACTTATGTATACTATCATTCCACCTTATATTAATGCCTAAAAGGGTCCGCTATACTGCGAAACCGCCTTCAAAAAAACACACAATACTATGGCGCTTTCAGACGGTTTATAAGCGACCCAAACAAGGCCCCACTATGGTGGTCCAACCTACTTGGGAGATGCTTCGTTCACGTAGATATTGCAAGATTAGTCAGCATGCCAAATCGGGTGTATCTCATGGGAAAGCCTGGGAGGACAGCAAAAACAACCGCTTGCACACGCTGCGTATAAGCATCGATTATGCTGCAGCCCTCAAAAAACGCACAGGGCCAAAAGGGCGACGTTCGAGCCGTGTGATTGGAGCAACACCGGATGACTCTTTCATACAGCGCGGGCAAAGGCCCAATGGATTGCCCCATCAACTGAGAGGGGAAATGAACAAATTGTTTCAATGTGAAGTGGGGTTCTTGGAGCGTCTCTTGCGGGAATCAATGGATTACAAACCTCCGAAGAAAAAACGGATCAATATGCACATGCCCGATCTCTCCGTTGCTTTGGACCAGATCTATCGGGAAATGTTACGAAGGGATAACCAATTGCGTTTCCATCCTGCTTTCAAACGTCAATGGGCACCTGCAGTCTGCCGTCTTTTGGAACTCAAGTGGCTTCATGAAGCAGCGATGAAGAAACAACGCAGCGAGGCGTCACAATAGGTACCTCAGGAAATAAATCTGACTATCAGCACCCACCATGACTCCACACGCAACTCAATGGAATCACAATGAAATATACAAAAACGAGTGCAGTGATCAATACTAATGCGAGGGTTCCGAACAATATTGCGCCAAGTGGCTTTATGTTTGAACCGGATGTGTTTGGAGATGCTGGGTTGAAAGTTCGACTGCATGTTGGGCATCTCAATTTACCATAATACTCATGCGGGTATCTAAGATTAGAATTACACGAAGGGCAAGCAATCGTTAATTTCTCTACCTTTTCATCCTGAATGGGGGGTACGTTCTCAGTTTCTTCAAGCCGGGAGATGAGTTCTGACTTTTTTCCAGAAACTGGAAGGTCTTGGTCCTTCAGCAGTTTTTTTAATTCGACAACTGTCAAGGAATTTAGGTCAAACACAGATTCCAATTCTCTGTAGGTGTCATAAAGATTTATCCGGAATAAAAAGAGTTTAATTTTGTAGTGAAGTTCACTTATGTGTGTATGTCCCAGAATGCGATTGTCCTCACAACAACATCAAAGACATTGACAACGTGAATTTTGTCGCTGCTCTCATCCGTGAAACTGGAGGCTGTTGATCGATTTGTGAACAACAGGGGCATCACAGTCGGCCCGTTAACCCTGGAAGGTCGGGTAGTAATGTTGCGTGTAGCCAATGGCGTCAGCAGCAGGATAGCCTTGGGCCAACAGTCCATTGTAATAATCCCGAGCAGGGTCAGCGACTGGCGCTGGTTGTGAAACTGGCTGGATTGCTTGGACTGCTGGGGCTGCGTAGGTTGCAACTGCCTGCTGAGCCACTGGTTGGGCTGCGAAGTTTGGCATTGCAACGGCTGCGGGTTGAGCAGTCATCGAAGGCATGCTGGGCATACCGCCGGCTGCAGGCTGCGCCCATGCTTTTTGTTCATCATCGGCACTCCGACCTCGGAGGAAGAAAGCACCGCCAGCGAGCGCACCAATCAAAATTAAGCCACCAAAGCCGTACATAACGGCTGAACCACTTGAAAGAGAATCGCTTGATGTTTGCTTTTCTAGGATCCATCGGGTTGGATCTTCAACGTAAGCGTCTGCGCCATCATCGAGGGTCCAGTCAGTGCTTGGGTTGGAATAACCATCACCGTCTTTGTCGTAGCATCCGAACCGGTCCAAAGTTGAGTTGCCACGGCCGTTAATGCAAGCATCTGCACCATCTGCAAGCGTCCATTCAGCATCAGGGTCGGAATAGCCATCACCATCGGTGTCAGCGCATCCAAGGCGGTCGATGCTTGATGTGTCGCGAACAGTTGGACAATCATCAGGTGTGACACCGGTTGGGTTGTCGCCATAGCCGTCGAGGTCTTCATCAGCCCATTGTGTTGGTTCTGTAGGGAATGCATCCCCACCTTGTGTAGGCATCCAATTGATGTCGGGATCTGAACGAAGATCACCATCGGAATCGAGGCAACCGTATCGGTCAAAGGTTGAGGTGCCGGCCACGGTTGGGCATGCATCAGGTTCGAATCCTGATTCATTGTCCCCGAAACCGTCATTATCCGTGTCGATGTATTGGGTTGCTTCCTGTGGGAAGGCATCCATCACATCGTACCAACCATCGCCATCAGCATCCGGGCACCCAATCATTCCGGCTTGCCAGGACGTACCAGCTTGGAGTGGGCAGGCATCTTGTGAAGTGACATCTTGATTAAATTGACCCGGCCACATTGTGTTGCGGTCTGTCCACGAAGCGTTCGCCCAATTGTCACCAAAGCCATCCTCGTCGAAGTCTGACCATTGAGTCGGATCATTTCCAAAGGCATCTGCTCCGTCTTCGGTGGACCAAAAACCATCGGCATCGGAATAGCCATCTTCATCTGCGTCGAAACAGCCAAGTCGATCGAGGCTTGAGGTCCCAGCTTGGTTCGGACAATCATCTGGAGTGGTGCCAAGCGTGTTGTCGCCATAACCATCACCGTCAGCGTCAGCCCACTGTGTGGCATCAGCATCGAAAGCGTCGTCGATGTCTGCCCAACCATCGCCATCGGCGTCAGGGCAGGCGTTCTTTCCGCCAAGGGTTGAGTCACCAGCTTGGTTCGGACAGTCGTCGAAATCATCGGCCCAGCTGTCACCATCAGAATCGAGGCATCCTTGAGTCCCGTTCAGAGAGGTACCTGAGATTGTAGGGCAATCATCGCTAACGTCGCTGAAACCATCCGCATCATCATCGGTGTCTTCATCGCTGTCACGGCAACCATCGCCATCGTTGTCAGAACTGGAATCAGAGACCCAAGTCGGGCGAGGGGGGGCGTAGGAAGTCCAAGGGCAGTTATCATCGACGTCATCGATTTCATCGTTATCGTCATCTGAATCTTCGACATCATCTTTGCATCCATCATTGTCCCAATCCGTCGATGCTGAAGGGTTGGTTGTGTCTTGTCCGCTCGTCCAATTGAATTGGCCGCCACGGGGGCAGAGATCAGGGAAATTGTCGGTGATTCCGTCATTGTCGTCATCCGAATCACAAGCATCGCCGTTCGCATCCCCGTCAGTGTTACCTTGTGCAGGGTTGGACACATTCGGGCAGTTATCCTCAGAATCAGGAACACCGTCCACGTCTGCATCTTTCTTAGCACTGGGATCAAGTGACCACAGGATGGCGTCCCAACTGGAAGGGGAGGTGAGGGTCAGCCCACTCTTACTCATGGAACCGCCCGCAAGCCCACCACCGACAGTGACAATATCGCTTTCATTGATAGCGATGGAATAGAGAACTTCGTAATCAGCACCAGAGGTTGTTTCCATCCAGTTCCACACCCCGCTGGAGGACAACGCCCCCACCATCCCATCAAAATTACCACCGACCACAGCAGATTGTTGGCCACCGGTGAAGGTTGCATCGAGGGTTGTCACAATGAACACCTCGTCCATTGAGTTGATGGCTATGCCACGAATGGAGTCGACTGAAGAACTGCCCCCCGTAGCAGCCCAACTTGTACCAGTGAGGGTTGCAAAGGGGTTCTTCAGGACGAAAGCATCTTGTTGACCACCCTGAGTTGATGTGATTGACCATGACCCGGAAGGACCGTTGCCTTGCAGCCTTCCGTCGTACAATCCACCGATGTAGAGATCGTCATTGAGGCTGATGGCCATGGACGTGGCCTGAGTGTCTTGACCCGGAGTGCCAAGGCCACTCAGAGTTTTCACGGTACCAGAGGGATCAAATTTGATGAAGAAAGTGTCACTGTTCCCTGCTGGAATGTATGAATTGGTACCGAAAATCATGTTGCCAAAGGTGATTCCAGTGATGAAAATATCGCCCATCGAATTGACTTCTACGCCAGAAACAATCTGATTGCCAACACCGCCGCCCGATGTCACCCAAACAAGGGTTCCCGTCACGCCGTCAATTTTCGCTACGAAGACTTCTTGATCGCTGACGTTCAAGACGATCCCCCCGAAATCAGTCTCACCTTGGTGAACCCCTGTGACAATGACGTCACCGTTGAAATCAATTGTAACCGATTCAATTTGACTTGTCTCTTGAGAATTATTTACCACGGTCTGGAAACTATGGGCCCAAAGCCATTGACCGTTCGGGTCGGCCATGGCAATGAAGCCGTCTACGGATGAAGAAGCGATGGTTGACATGCCAAATTGAATCGAACCTGTGTAAAAACCAGCGACAATAATCTCACCGGCCATGCCAACTGCTAAATCACCGAAAATCGAAATTCCAGGATTGTTTGGAAGGTTGTGATCCGCTCCTAAGACGTATTGGTATTGGCCTGTACTTTCCACAGCACCGATGTAAAATTCCTGCCCGAAGGGACTCGTAGGTGGAAGGGTTTGGCTTCCGAAGGTGAGGGTCTGTCCGTTGCTTGTGTTCCAGGTGCCGCCGAAGGCATAGGAGCCAGAAGTGTATTCCAGTGCCTCAATGAACTCTGCGCCAGCAGAGGTGCCACCGCTGATCAACATTGGATTGGCACTGCTCGCACGTGCTTGAACACGCTCCACCGAGGTTGGCTCAGCCAGCTCCGATGAGGTCTGCAAGTGTGAATCCGGAGCGAGGCTTACCAGCGGTGCAAAGAGCGATAGCAGCATCAAAAGCATGACAGAGGTTGCTGAAGAGCGGAGGAAGGCAGTTGCCATAGACATTGCTCGAGCCTAGAGGACAAGAAGGCTTCCATCCATTGACCGCGAGCCTTGAAACGCCAAAGTGGCGCTTGGGGTCACTCGAGGTTGGTTTCAAGGGTGAGCAGATCACTGTCACCAGCATCGATAATGCTGAGGGTGGAAACCGAAAACGGCTTACCACAAGCGATTCCGAGTTCTCGGTTGACCATTGCTGCACGGAACTTGGTCACTTCAGGGTGACGAGCGTGCAGATCATCCACGAATTCGGTCGGACAGTTCGCCGCCAAAATCACGAGTTTCGCTTCACCACGAGCACAGGCATCGAGTGCTTGACGTTGTCCAAATCGTAGGTTTCCGGTTGCAATTGCATTTTTTAGTTGTCGGCTTAGATCCATATTTTATTCCTCCATACTCCACTCTGTTTCTCATGGTTGGATACTCACTCAGGGATGTAATACAGTTCGACACTGCCGGTTCCCAAAGAAATTGGTTGTCCGACAATGATGTTTTCTGCAACACCGGTGAGGTAATCTCGCTCGCCGATAATACCGGCCTTGAGCAAGTGATTGACGGTGACTTCGAAAGCAGCCCGAGCCAAGATACTGTGCTTGGTTCCGGACACACCGTGACGGCCAATAGCCCGCACTTCACCTTCGGAGGTCATGACGTCTGCGACGAGCAACAAGTGACGAACGTCGACTTCGAGTCGTGCGCCATCAAGGGTCGCTTGCAGTTCATTGATGATCGATTGTCGAGCAGCCTCAATTCCAAGGAATTCATAAATTTCAATGATGTTGTTGGTGTAGGTTCGTGTGCGGTCGATGGTCTCGATTTCGCTCACACGGGTGAGGTTTGAACCGATGGTCGAAAGGTAGTATTCGCCCGTCTTATCGTCAAGTTGAACGTTTGCTCGTTCGATGTTAGGAATACCCTTGAGGCGCATGTCACGAATCTTTTCTTCAAGTTGAAGCAACATTGTGTACGATGGTGGGTTTTCAGCAAGTTCAGCGAGGTCTTCTGGTGAATGAACACCAGGAATCAAGGTCAATGTGGACGGATTCTTGTCCTTGTCAGGTTGAACCAGCAATCGGGTAGCACGCTCGAGTTTGTCTTTCACTTCCAAACCAGTCATGTTCTTCTGCTTGAGGTTACCTTTGTTGAGCTTCAAAACCAATCGGCGTTGAGCGACGTCGGTTTCAAGAGAAGCGATGTTGACAGTTGTGGTCACCTCGATTGCAGCCGCAAGTTTGCGAGCTTCCTCGGCTGAGGTTTTCTTCTCAGCGGAAAGACGGATGGTCATCGTAGGGGTGTTCGGGACTTTACGGGCGTCGACAATTTCGATGATCCGTGGAAGACCTTGGGTTACGTTGACCGTTGCAACACCAGCATAGTGGAACGTACGCATGGTCATCTGTGTACCAGGTTCGCCAATGGATTGAGCGGTGATAATACCTGCTGCTTCGTAAGGATCGATGCTTGCTTTGTCAAGTGCGACAACTGCTTCATCGACGACTTTCTTAGCCTGAGGCTTGGTCAACTTCTTCTTTCCACGAGCGTGAATAGCCACGGTTAGGTCGTGGAAAATCCGGTCTGTGAAGCGAACGGTTCCGTTGGTCTCGACAGCAGCGACGAGGGACTTGAAAACGGGGTCGTCTGCCAATGGATCGATGGAGGTCAAGAGTTTCTCTCCGGAATCGTAGGTGTCCATATCTGCTGCAGTCTTAGCACGGGCACTCAAGCGACCAGTTCGACGCTTGAGTCGAACGGATGTTGTGGGACCTGTGTTTTCACTGTTTGAGTCGCCGCCTTTCTTGCTGGCAGCGTCGATGGTTGCTTTGATGGTTGCAGCGGTTTCTGAATCTGTTTCACACAATTGTGCGATTTCTCCAGCGCCAAGGATCTTGACATCGTCCCACTTCTTGTCATCTGCAAGGGTGTGAGCGTAGTTTTCTGCAATGCCCAAATCCATGAGCTTCTTCTTGGTTGCACTCTTTACGACCATCAGTCATCGCCTCCTTCGGCATTTCCAGCTTCACCATGCTCGAGATCATCAGAATCGATTCGGGCAGTTGTTGGTTCAAAGGAATCGCGTACGTCGAGTTTTGCACCTTCGGTTCCTAGGGCTTCATCGACAATGACGTCGATGTTGAATGGTGAACCATGCACACCACGGGATGGGTCAATACCATCTTCACCGTAGCTGAATTGGATGATTCGGTTTGCAGTGTTACGGACCGACAACATACCGTCGTCGTAGACCTTCAAGTCGTCCATAGCGTTGATCAGTCGGCGTTGCATGTATCCAGACTTTGCAGTACGGACAGCGGTATCGACCAGTGATTCACGGCCAGACACGGAGAGCATGAAGAACTCCGTAGGCTCAAGACCACGCTTGAATGAACTCGAGATGAAACCACGGTCGGCTGCTGCACGACCGCCACGACGGAAGTGGGGTAGAACACGTTCGTTGTAGCCACGCTCAAGCCGCTTTCCACGAACCTTTGCTTGACCAATGGAACCGGCCATCATGTTGAGGTTGTCCATGGAACCACGAGCTCCAGAGATTGCCATGTTGACTGCAGCGTTGGTTGAACCGGACTGAGCCAGTTCGTTCTTTGCTACGTCACCAGCTTCTTGCTTACCACCATCGAGGATGACCATGATGTCTTCTTCGAGGGTTTCACGAGGTGTACGGCCGGGGCGGGATTCGTAGCCGCGACCGTCTTTACCGAACTTGGCAAGAGCTTCTTCAACCAACTCACCAGCGTCAACGTTTGCTTTGATGATCGCTGCGAGTGCATCGGCACTCAAATCTTCGTCATCAATACCTGTTGTGAATCCGAGTGAGGTGCACGCTGCAATGGTGAGGCGTGTGAACTCATCGAGGAAACGAGCCCCTTCTTCAGGGCCGTTGGTTTGAACAATTGCATCCAGCAATCGTCCGTCTTCTGCACCGATGGCACGCTTGTCGAGTGTTCCTTCGACCTTACCGTCCTTGACGACAACTTCGTCGTTTGATCGGCTTCGGAATCGAAGGTGGATGTTGTCGGGGATGATCAGTGAGATGATGTCTTGCCCACGGAAGCATTCCTTGCCTCGGTGATCCATGACGATCTCAGGCAGTGCGCCTTCCCAGTTGATGCTACCAAGCATTTCCAAACCGTGACGTCGGTTGATGAGGGTACCAGGGCGTGACAATAAGTACGCACCGGAAATGTGGTCGTGAATTCCACCAATCACCGCACCGCCGTAGCGAGGGGTCAGGATGTGTTCTTGAACACGCATCAAAATCTTAGCCTCAGCCCGTGCTTCTTCAGATTGAATCACGTGAAGGTTCATTTCGTCACCGTCAAAGTCAGCGTTGTACGGGGTACAAACTGCAAGGTTAAATCGGAATGTCTTGCCTTCCATAACACGAACTTCGTGGACCATCATGGACATGCGGTGAAGCGAAGGTTGTCGGTTAAAGATAGCAACGTCACCGTCGATCAAGTGTCGCTCAACAAGCAATCCAGGCTTTGGGTTGCCGTTGCGGTCAATCGTCGAGAGACGATCTTCGACCCGAGTGTTGTCGCCCCATTCATCAGCAGGGCTGTGGCAGTGAGGGCAGTTGACCTTGAGATGATCAGGAAGAGCATCTGGGTGAACCTTGTCTGCTTCTGCAAGGTCCCACATCCAGCGGTAGTGAAGCTTAGCACGTGGGTCGTCCTCAGGGAGGCGGTGACCTTCTGCGTCTTCACCACGAAGGTTAGCGAGGGTTGCATCGTCATCAACGATGTAAGATGTTTCAGATGTTCCATCAGTTGCGATGGTGATCTGCGGCTTAATGACCAATCCCGGTAGGAAGTTTGGTGCAGGAAGCACAGAGTGCAAGTCGAGACGCGTTGTGGTTTCGTCATTGCATTCTGGGTTATGACATCGGAATCCAGCGTTGATCAATCGGCTGCGCTCGTTGATTCGAACACGTCGACCGTCACCACGGATGATGTAGTTGACACCTGGGTGAAAATCAGGACCACGTAGAATCATTTGTCGCAATTGCTCTCGGTTTCGAGATGTAACACGGATCGGAACGGTCAGTTCCTTTGCGATTTTTGTTGGTACACCAACTTCGTTGACGCCGAGGAACGGATCAGGGGAGATCACGGACCGAGCACAGAAGTTGACACGCTTACCAGACAAGTTGCTACGGAAACGACCTTCCTTCCCCTTGAGTCGCTGAGTGAGCGTCTTGAGGGTTCGGCCGGACCGGTGACGTGCTGGAGGAATTCCAGACGTTTGGTTGTCGAAGTAGGTGGTTACGTGGTATTGCAACAGTTCCCAAAGGTCCTCAACGATCAGTTGTGGAGCACCGGAGTCACGGTTTTCACGAAGGCGTTGGTTGATACGGAGGACGTCAACAAGTTTGTGAGTCAAATCGTCTTCTGAACGGTCGCCGCTATCGAGGGTGATCGAAGGCCGGACGGTGATCGGAGGCACTGGAAGCACCTTGAGGACAATCCACTCTGGGCGGTTTTGTTTGTCCATACCGATAAAGATCAAGGATTCCGATGGAATACCGCTGAGCCATTCACGAACGTCACGAGGGTTGAGCTTGCGCCATCCTTCGTCCTTGCCGCTTTGGCCTTGGGATTCTTTCTTTTCCTTGAAAGTTGTAGGCTTGTCGAGGGCGATTTTGCCTTGTGCTTCACCACAGTGCATGCACACACCACGGCTTGTACCGGTGGTGACCTTCTCGACTTCCTTGATGATCTTTGCAAATTCTGTGGATCCAACACCGTGCTTGGTGATGATGTCACGGATACGTGCTCGGAAGTAGTCTTGCTCAGACAGTTCTGGGTTCGATGGGTGAGAACCGCTCTCGCTGTGAAGAAGAATCTCGCTGCACTTGCTGCAAGTTGCTTTCAAAGCGGTCTTGATGAGGTTCACGAAACCAATGTGCATAACTGGAAGTTCGAGTTGAATGTGGCCAAAGTGACCGGGGGACTCATCGTACTTGCAGTTGTCAGTCGGACAGACCAAACCAGGTTCGATAACACCCATGTGAGGGTCCATAAGACCCTGACGGTAGGCGTGACCGTCGTCTTTGTAGGTGTCTGCTGTCTTCACTTCGACAGCGGACATCTTGCGGATTTCACTTGGGTCCATCAGGCCGAAACGAATCTGTGCAATTCGCTTTGGGATCATTGTATTTGTTTGGCTCATCGTCGGTCCTCCAGTTCGAGTCTCATGGCAACACCTAAACTCTTCATCTCATCCAAGAGCAGCTTGAAAGCGTACGAGGTTTGCACCTTGTAGACTTCAGCGCCGTCACCGTGGATTGGGCTGACGTAGGTTCTTCGCTTAGGATCGTACCAAGCAATGTGTCCAGATTGAGCGCATACATACATGTCGATTCCATCGGATTCGTCGAGAAGACGATCCTTGATAACCATCGAAGCACCGTGGGCGATGAGGCAGTCACGTTCCATTTCACCGAATCGCAGACCACCTTGTCGGGCACGACCTTCAGTCGGCTGACGGGTAAGAATTTGAACACGGCCACGGGAACGGGCGTGAATCTTGGACGACACCAGGTGGTGCAGTCGTTGGTAGTAGATGCAACCAACGAAGATTTCAGCTGGATAGACTTCACCAGTTTCACCGTTGATCATGGTTTCTCGGCCCGTGTGAGCGTAGCCGTTTCGGACCAAGCCATCTCGGAGGCTGCCTTCCTTTTCTCCACGGAAAGCAGTACCGTCAATTCGGCGTCCTTCAAGGGCACCGACCTTTCCACCAATCATTTCCAAGACGTGAGCCACGGTCATGCGGGATGGAATAGCGTGAGGGTTGATGATCAAATCAGGCACAACACCGTCTGCGGTGAATGGCATGTCCTCAGGATCAACAAGGCGTCCAATGACACCCTTTTGACCGTGACGAGAAGCGAACTTGTCGCCGACTTCAGGGACCTTGTGGCTTCGAACCATGACACGCACCAAGCGACCAGAATCAAGTGATTCTGTGACATAGACGTTGTCGACCCAGCCTCGCTCGCCGTGGCGAACAAGCATGGATGATTCTCGACGTTCTTGAGCGAGCAAGAATGCACCGCCTGCAGATTCTTCAAGGAACCGAGGTGGGCTGGTCTTGCCGACCAACACTTCGCCACCGATGAGTTCCTTTTCAGGGAGTGGCAGACCGTCAGCTTCCAAGTGTCGATAGGCTTCTTCGGGCTTGAGGCCCTTCACTTCTTGAAGGGAACTTCCTGGCCTTTCGATTTCTTCAACTTGACCACCAGGGAATCGGCGGCGTTCTGCGTTGTATGTTCGGTTGAAGGTTGAGCGTCCGAGTGCGCGGTCAATTGAACCACGGTTCATGATCACAGCGTCTTGCATGTTGTAACCATGCAATGACATGATTGCAACGATGAAGTTCTGACCACCGGGTCGGTCGTCAAAGTGCGTGGTCTCCATAGCACGGGTTCGAGTGATCGAACGGTGTGGGTAGTGGAGGATGTGAGCACGGGTGTCAGGACGCATGCGGTAGTTTGCGCTTGGCAGACCCAAGGATTGCTTGACCATGGCCGTACCACCTGTGACACGAGGTGTCGAGTTGTGTTCCGGGTATGGAATCAACGAAGCACAAACACCGAGCACGAGTTGTGGATCGATTTCACAGTGTGTGTGTTCTTCGGTGTAGAGCAATTCAACTTCAATGTCTGCAATTTGCCATTCTCCGTTTGGCATGCGAACGCGTGCCTTCAGTTTAGCGACGGTAGCGCCAGGTTCACCGAGGTTGGTCCATTCAACGTTTTCGTTGGTGAGTGGACGTCCAGCGAGTGGGCCGTCAAGGATGGTTTCCGGTAGAACGAACGGACGTGCCGAGACGAAGAGGTCTTCTTCTTCTTCTGCGTCAACCCATTCAACGATACCTTCGTTGACGAGGTTCTTGAAGGTCATTTCACCTGCTGTCAGTGCTTGTAGGTGAGCTCCAGTCAAGCGAGGTGCACCATCGTAGAGGATCAAAAGAGGACGCAGGATACGTCCCTTGTCGGTATTGATGAAGATGTCCTTGTTTTCCTTGTCGTATCGGATGGAAACTTCAGCAGGGATGGTTCCTCGTCGGCGAGCAGACTTGAAGTGGCGAACCAAGTTCTTTCCATTCTTGTGAATCCCGTAAATGTCACCGTTGACGTGAATTCTGTCACCAGAGGTCCAGTCGTCTGGTTCGAAGACATCCAATTCATCGAGTTGTTGTCGGACCTCGATTTCGCTGATGTGTTCAGAGATGTCAATCATTTGAGCTGCGTTCTTCACAAGACCACAGTTCTGACCTTCAGGGGTCTCGTTAGGGCACAAGCGGCCCCATTGTGTTGGGTGCAGGTCACGTGCTTCGAAGTGAGGTTGGCTTCGGACCAAAGGAGAGGTGACACGGCGCATGTGTGACAACGAAGCGAGGTAGGTTGTTCGATCGAGCAACTGGCTGACACCAGAGCGTCCGCCGACCCAGTTTCCAGTAGCCAGAGCGTGCATGATCTTCGAAGTCAAGACGTCCGGGCGAAGGCAGGAAGTGATCTTGAGTTCTCGCTTTCGGTTGTGATGGCGTTCGAGTTGGTACTTCAAATCTCGAGCGAGTTGTCCAGATGAAACACGGAACAAATCTTCGACAAGGTCACCTGCCAAGCGAACACGCTTGTTTGCATAGTGGTCCTTGTCGTTTGGTTCACGGTTGGTGAGAGCCATCTCAAGAACTTGGCGGACGATGCGGCCAAGGAAGATTGCCTTCTTTTTGCGAGCAGTTGGTTGGTCGCCCAAGTGAGGAAGAAGTTCACGGTCAAGCAGTTGGTTGACTCGTTGCTCTCGGTATTCTCGTTGTTGGCCGGCTGCGAATTTCTTTTGCAACCATTCGTGAGCTTCAGTCATGGATTGGACTGCATACTCTTCATTGTCATTGACTTCGTTGAGGTTGGCCACGATGTACTTGAACGTTTCAGTTGGTCCTGCGATTGCCTGGAACACTTCTTGGTCGTTTTCGATTCCAAGTGCACGCATGAGCAAGACAACAGGGATGGCGGTTGTTCCAGCGGTGCTGATCTTCACCATGAGCATTCCATCACGTCGCTTTTCGACGTTGAGTGGCTTGCGCATTCCATCTTTCTGAGAGAAAATCTTAGCAACTTCGGTTCGCTTTGCGTACCGCTTGTTGATTTCGACGGTGACACGGTTTGGAGCAAGATCCTCCATAGAGATGAGGACACGCTCTGTGCCGTTGATGATGAAGTAGCCTCCAGGGTCGAGAGGATCTTCGCCCTTCTTACGGAGCAGGTCGTCCCAGAGTGCGGAATCTTCAGTGGAGGTTGTTGGGTAGAGTTGGCGGTCACCAGCGATGTGTCCTGCGTGCAGGTTGCAGCGCTTGGAACGAACCATAATTGGCATGCTACCAACTTGAACACCGGTTTCCTTAGGCGATGGGATGCCATTGCGGAAAATCTGGAAATCGATGGTGACTGGAGACATGTAGGTCAACTTGCGAAGGCGGCATTCCATAGGGGTGGACGGGTGCTCGGCACCGTTTGCTTCACGGATGGTTGGTTCGCCAAGTTGGATGTTCTTGAGGCGAATGGTGATGTCTTGGTCAACAACGTCGAGCTTGATGAAGCCGCCGTCGTCGTCGTGGATTTCTTCATCTGTACCGACACGGATGTTTCGAATGATTTTCTCCATACGAGATATGCTGTTGTCCCCTGATGGGATACAATCGTCATACGATGCGAGTTGGTGGTTGACAAGGCTGCGTTCTTTGAAAAATGATTGAATAATTTCTTGCATGATAATCCCTCCTCAGTTGCCCTCTACTATCAGGCGATAGGCGATGGTACGTCCAGCCGATGGGGACAGGCGGACGACCTTTAGCACACGGTCAGCGATCCAACCGGCGGCGAGTGGTTTGTGTTCAGGGTCTGCTGCGAGGCGAGCATTGTCCTCGTTTTCTGACAATTCCTTGATGACTTGAACAACGGGGTCTGTGATCAAAATCTTTGGAAGCAGTTCCTTAGCGAGGCGGTCTTCGCCCGTCTCGTCATCAGGTTGAATCATGTTCCAAGGAGTCAGTTCTGCGCTTTCAACATCGAATTGCTCTTGTTCAGAGATGTTCGGGGCGCCAACCAGTTCTTGGTGGGGGACCAGGAAATGATTCAGTGCGTTGAAACGGAGGGTGATTTCAGGGCGATCGAAGTCATCGATGGCCTTTGAACGAATGGTGATTTTCTTGCTCTTCTTCGCTGCACGTCGGCGGGAACCTTGTTCAGCGATGATGGACATTGTGCTGATGAATTGCTCTGAATCCTTTGATTCACCGAGCGTGGAGGCAATTTCGTCAGATGACATGGCCTTGATATCGGTCATGTTGCGATCAGTTGCAAGTTTATGTGCAAATTCCTCGGAGACGCCGAGTTCCATGAGTCGCTTCTTCGTTGCGCTTTTTACTACCATCCAAATTCCCCGCTCAGCCCTACTCTACGTGGCCAGTAGTTCAGTCAGGCGGGCCTGACGGGGTTCGAACCCGCGACCATCGGATTAAAAGTCCGACGCTCTACCTGACTGAGCTACAGGCCCAATAGTGCACCTTGGGCTCTTGGCCCGACTTACCAACTGTTCATATAGGTTACGGCTGCGAAACTTGGAAGGTAAATCGACCACAGTCTATCTATTACAAGGATATTCTCACATTGCGAATGTTGAGATATGGCCGGGGTTGCAGTATTTTTCTCGAGTGGATAGCAATATAGCCCATGTCCATCTCGCCGAAATTGGGGCAAAACATGAACGATGGCATCTTTGGTTCAGACGACTCCGAGGCCGAAATTTCTCGTTTAAAACGCGCGGCAACACACCGGAATTGGACCACACCAGATGGCGTATCGTTGGAAGTGATCACACCCCCAACTGTCTATCCCCCAAAAGAGGACACGGACTTACTTTGCCGAGCGTTAAGAAACCTCGGCCCGGGGAAAGGCCAACGATTGTTAGAAATCGGATGTGGTTCAGGCGCTGCTTCCCTTTATGCAGCCTGTTTGGGCTACCGAGTTCGGGCGTGTGACATCAACCCTTACGCAGTGGCAGCAACCCGTGCGAACGCTGAGCAGTCAAACCTCAATGTCGACGTCCATGAGGGTGGCCCCGGACCCGCTGAAGATGGAAGCATCGAACAATGGGCAGGACTGAACACCCACGATGTGCTGGTTTGGAACCTTCCCTACCTGACGCACGATCAAACAATCGATCAGGTGCTCGGCCCGCTCGAAGAGGCAGCGCTTCTTGACACGGATCAAATTGGCCTCTCATCCCGTCTTATGCTCCAAGTAAGCGAAAACCAACTTCTGGCAAAAAATGGCATTATGCTGCTTCTCGTCAGTGCAAATGAGCGCGGAAAGCAAGCCGAACTGGAAGCTCAGAAGCATGGATTTGCAGCACGTTATGTGGCGGAACATACCTTTGACGATGGAGAAGAACTGCGCGTCCTTGCAGTTTGGCATCCTTATGCTGGATCACGGATACAAACATTCGAAACCGTCGCTTCGACCAATCAGACTGCCCTGGAACACGCCACAACGGTCGGTGATTTTTTCAGAGCAGATGTGCAAACTGAAGGACGTGGGCGACGAGGAAGGTCGTGGTCGAGTGAAAGCGAATGCTTTGCCGGATCATGGCTGATTGCCTCTGGCAAACCATCGATGGCCCCTGGACTGATGCAAATTCTTGGTGGATACGCTGTTGTAACAACACACAGATTGCTCGGCATTCCAAACGAAGGGATCGCACTGAAGTGGCCGAATGATGTCTATCACTCGATTGATGACAACCTCGGAAAAATCGCAGGGGTGTTGGTTGAAGGGACAAGCAAGGGAAACAAAAGCGCCATCGTCCTCGGTATAGGCGTGAACCTTTCGACAAACAACGCAGATTCACGAACCTATCCAATCGCCCATCTCAACGATCAGCTTCCACACATTAGTGCTGAATCTTATGCACCTGTGATTCATGCGGTTATTGCTTCATTTTTCGAACAAAGAGAAGGCATCCGAGACAATAAAAATCAGGACATTCTTACTGCCATCTTCGCTGAAATTAAACGGAGCCAAGGACCTCTCGGAAGACCTATCTATAGAGGTCTTTCTTGGCAGGTTTCTAACCTCGACGACCAAGGGACCTTGACCCTTGTCAGCGATGATGGACAAACCGAAGGAATCGCTGATGGTGAAGACCTTATTTGGCCCGCCTTGAGAGCCATTTAATCTTCAAGTTCTCCATCGAGAACTTCCTCTGTCTCGAGGCTGCGCTTGTACAAACCGTAACCGACAAAGGCAATGCCGATAGGGTATGCAACGAAGTCGAGCATTGTTTGTCGATCAACGTCAACCAGAACTTCTCCTTCCCCATTGACAAAGGTCACATTGTAGGTGTAGAAGCCGCCATCTGAGGCTTGGAATTCGAATTCGAGGTCATCTCCTGCTGCCACATTCCAGGACTGTTCTTGGACGTCCTCCCCTGATTCATCTTCAATGACAATGGTCACCGTGGATTCGGAAATGGCCATGACATCAAATGTGACCGTGTCACTTTTCAGCATCGAAGCCCCCCCGCTAAGGCTGGGCTCTTCGGTGTCCAGTGATACAGGATCGACCCAGGCGTGCATGATGAGGCCACCGAGAAGTATACTCGTACCAACCAGCAGAAAGACATCGCTCATCTTCATGCTCGGAGCAGTCCCACCACCAGCCATGAGTTGGCGTGCTGGTTTCGTCTCATGAACGTAGTGGTCAACGGCGCCGAGGTGGTCGCTCCAAGCAGAGTCGTTCTCTTACAAGGCGTATTTTACCACTTGAGGTGATGCTCTTTATCTTGATTTCAGACAACGATTCAGTGCTTTGGCAGAGACCTTTTACTGCAGTGTAAATCTCATGCGGTACCTGAAGAATTCCGTAGCCTAGGCGCCGATTTTCATCAGCGGCTAGGAAGCTATGACTTATTTTGGCTTGGTCACTCTCGGAGGCATGGAAGTCCATCAAACGGATTTCGAAACCTTCTCTAACTTCGCCAAAGGCATCTTCAATTGCCTTTTTGGCGTCGTTGCGCTGTTCAATCTTTGAATCGAATGCGACTCCAAGCCAGCGGCGTTTTCCCCTCAGGGCTTTGGATAACCGCTTGGCCATGAAAACCGGAGAAACCTTCTCCTTCAATACATTTAATCATCAAAGGGGCCATAAAGTGAAAACCAGTGAATCGTTCGTGAACACCGTGGCCCCAGAGGAGATCAGCCAACTTGAGGAGATTCCTAGCCCTCAAATCGAAGAGGGGCTTGGTGAACTCGCTTCGAGAGATTCATCTCTTCTCGGGCTTTTATTCACGCTCCTCGCTGTCAAAACCCTCCCGCATATCTTAGCCCTGACCGTGGCTTCGATTTTGCTTTATTCGATTGCTGCTGGTAGTGAAGGCCTCGCTGCTGTTGGATTCACCTCCCTTGCAATCGGCTACGCAACCACTGCTTTCCTCTCCAACAGTGAAGCCATCCGATCATGGACGCAATTAGCCCCTTGGGAAAGCGAACGCCCGCCGTTGATGAAACGAGTGCTCCTCAGTTCACGCATTCTGATCCTCCCATTTTCTGTCGCTGCTGTGTTCGGACTTTCCTTCATCATGCTGACCAATGATTCCGCCGTCGATGCTCTTGCCGTGGTGTTAGCAAGCCTGTTTGTTCTCTGGGCTGTCGCTCAAGGACGATCTTTTTCAGCCTGGGCTGCTTCAATCGCTGCCAAAAACCTGCCCGCAATGGGTCACAAGACGGGCAATGGCTATGTTGGATTAACCATGATTGGCACGCTTGTCACGGTCGTAGGGGCGGCAGGCGTCATGGGCTATGCTATGCTT
>CAJJAV010000022.1 GCA_905182125.1 uncultured Candidatus Poseidoniales archaeon | reverse complement strand
AACCGATGGAACTCGGGTCGGGGAAGTTCTTTGTGTCGCAAAAGCCCTCCCCGGTGGGGAATTGCAGTTGCTGATCGTTGTCCGCCCCATTCTTCATCCTGGTTTGTCTTCTGACCGCTTCGCAGAATCCTTGGTCATCGAATGGCTCGCTTCATGACGCTTTTCCGTGCTCCCGGCAAGAGTTGGATTTGAACTATTGATAGATTTAGGGTGACCTAAACTATATGTATAACCCTCTTTTAGGGCGGCCTAAACCAGAAGGTCATATCATGGAACTAAAAACTCTAAAATCAACATTGCTCGTATGTCTAATTGCCACAGCCGGTCTTGCCGGATGCCTTGCTGGAGATGAAGAAGAAACGAAAAACCTCGATTCCGCTGATGGTGGATACGAGTATGCATCGAACGTCGATAACCATCGAATGCTCGTTGAAGACGTCTGTGACATCAAGGCGCTCGCTGAGACCCACGATTGGGCTGCAATCACCGCCATCTACGAAGATGGCGCCCACGCTGAAAAGAGCGATGGATCTTACCGCACATTGAAGAGTTTCGCTGATGCTGCCGGAAAGAAACACGGTCTCGATAATTACTACGGTACCGAGTCTCCTCTTGACGACTACCTCGTTTCTGCATTGGATGGCACCGGCATGTTTGCTGGCGCCTCTGACTCAGTCCGAGAACAAGCTGTCGAAAAGGGCGTCCAAAACCAAATCATGACCGCATACGCGATTCATGAACTCAACGCTGCAATCGCCAAGGCACAAGATGGTAACTGGGACGTCAACTCCGGTGCACCTCACGCCTGGGACGAAGGATGGGCTTTCTACCACGGTCTTGATGAATACACGTCCTGCTCTCCTTACGCTACTGGCGACAAGCGCGCTGGCAACTTCGCTACCGCTAACGCAGACGGAACCGCAGCAGCAAACGCAGCAATCCTCCAAGCTATGAAAGACGGTAAGACGGCCCTTCTCGCTGAAGACCTCGCTGGTGCTACCGCTGCCCGTGATGATGTCGTCAAGAACCTCGTCATTATCTACTCCCAAGCAACCATCCGCTACGCATCCAAGATGACCACCGACTCCACTGTCGAGAAGGCTCAGACCCACCAAGCAGAAGGTTACTCGTTCTGGCGAGTCATCGAATCGATGGTCGCAACCAACAATGCAGCTGATGCTCGAAACAACATGTGCCACAACCTTGCACTTGGAACAATGTCTGCTGACAACGCTACAACCTGCAGCGATTACACATTCATGGAAAACCACACCATGGCTGACGGGGATGACATTTGCTACAACATGGTGAGCCACACGATCTCCACAGACGACAACGCCTCTTGTGGAGCTTACTCCTACGAAGTCAACTACACCATGATGGACGGCAATGATATCTGCTACAACATGGTGAGCCACACTGTCTCATCGGACAACGAATCTTCTTGCGGCGCTTACGCGTATTATGATTACGAAACTGATAACAACACCATGGGATTCACTGGTTGCTACAACTCAATGACCCACGCTGCTGACGCAAACATGTCACAATCAGAATGTGAATCATTCAGCTACTACCTGAACTACGGTGCAACGGTCTTCACTGGCTGCTACAACACCGTCACTCACTCCACTGATGCAAACATGTCGCAATCAGAATGTGAAGCATTCAGCTACTACCTGAACTACGGTGCAACAGTCTTCACCGGCTGCTACAACACCATGACTCACGCAACTGTTGCAGATCAGACCGAATGTGGATACACGTTCCACGAGAACTACGGCGTCGATGTCATCAACAGCCTCTACAATTTCGACAACACACCAGTTGAAGGAACCCTGTACGAAGCAACCGTCCGCTCTGCACTCCAGCCTACCTGGACTGCACTGGGGATCGACGCAGCTACAGACATCGCAACCCTCGTCTGAGAAGAAACCCTCAAACGATAAGCGATGAGACTTTCCAACGGGATTAGTCCCCCTTACCGGAAACCCCGTCGGCGGTACAGCGTGCAAGTGCCTCACCCAGTAACTGCATGCTGTATCGTCGACACTTTTAGGCGATGAGGGAATGATAAAAGCAAAAGCAACACTCCTTGTGGTCCCGATGCTGTGTCGTAGATTGTCTCGATGGTGTCCGCTGAAGAACCTGAAACATTTCCCCTCACGGGGAAGGTGCACGGTGTCAGCGGGGTGATCGAACCTTCAGACCTCAGGATCGAAATCGTGCGGCTGATTCAAGAAGCACGCCCTAAAATCCAGTGAGTGGGTTGTCTTTCATCTCTCCGTAAACTCCTGAGGCAGAATAATAATACATGGGCTTTGAGTTAAAATTGTCGAAGAGTGTTTTGTGGTGGGTGAGATTTGATGAAACAAACCCTCCTCGATTTAAAAGACCTCGATGTTGGTTATTCACAACCTCTGATCAAGAACATCAATCTCACGGTTCAGAGCGGTGAAGTGATTGCCATCACCGGCCCTTCCGGTGTCGGTAAAACCACCTTGCTGCGCACTATTTCTGGTCTTGTTCGACCTTTGAAAGGGGCCGTTGAGCTTCGGGTTGAAAAACGAGGTGGCCTCGGTTATATTCCCCAAAAACTCGGCCTTATTCGGCATGCAAGCGTTGAGCATAACATTGCCCTGGGATCGATTTCTTCTTCCGAGAAAATGCAGATGTTCTCACGGATTCGCAGTGCAGCGGTGCTTGGCTTCATTCTCTCACTTTTCCTGTCCTTTTTCCAATACCCATTTGGGGGAGCACTGTTCTTCCTTTGTGGCCCTGGGATCCTGATCACATCTGTCCTGTCCCAACGACTGCTTCATCAACAAAAACAAACCATTGTTTGGAACGCGATGAAAGCAGTGCGCCTTTCAGACAAACAACATGAGCCAGTTCGCCGCCTCTCAGGTGGTCAACAACGCAGGGTTGCGACCGCTCGCACTCTTGCTCAATCGCCTTCTCTTATTGTGGCGGATGAATTCTTGAGTGAACTCGATGATGCCAACGTCACGATTGTCATCGAAGCAATGCTGAACATCATCGAATCTGGCAGTTCGTTGATCATGGTGGAGCATAACCTCGTCCGAGCAAAACAATTGGCACATCGAATCTGGACCGTTGAAAACGGGACCATCACAGAAGAGGTGATTGAAGATGAGTGATTCCCCAAAACCACTCTCTCCGTTCAAAAGCGCCCTGCGTTTCATGAAAAGTTTCCAAGTCTTAGCGATCCTTACCTCGCTGACAGGTCTTGCCTTTTTGGTCATGGACGGCATGATTGACGGTCAATGGGATTTGGTGACTTCAGGTTGGAACAACGTCAAAATCTTCCTGTCTGAAACAGGCCCTCCAAACTGGTCTGTGCTCGAAGCGAGGTCCTACCCAACCTGCGAAGAGCGTTACGATGTGTTTTGCTCCATAGCCTACATCGGTATGCTCGAAACAATCAAGATTGCCTTTGTGTCCACTGTTTTCGGGTTCATTGGGGCCATTCTTTTGTCTTCTCTTGCTGCACGAAACTTGTCACCAGTATGGCTTTCAGTGGCGATCCGAATCCTCCTCGCAGCAATGCGAAGCCTGCCGAGTTTGCTTTGGGCCATCCTGTTTGTGATCGTGCTCGGTTTAGGTCCACT
>CAJJAV010000021.1 GCA_905182125.1 uncultured Candidatus Poseidoniales archaeon | reverse complement strand
TTGAATTCACCAGTACTTGCCGCAACGGAGGTTGAGGTTTCCATGTTTTCAAGGTCCAAAACCCGGTCGCGGAATTGTTCATCTGTTGCCATTTGGAACATGATGTCGTATGATGTTGAGGCAACGCTGCCATCCCAGCCGAGTGTAGGCGTGGTGTTGGCGGACTGAAGTTATGGCCGGTTTGATTCCAAACGGCCTCGCCTTGAGCCGAGTGCGCAGTTTGTGTCATGACAGGTAGGGATCGGCGTTCCGGAACCCCAGGCGTAGGTGATCTCGACGGAGGGTTGGAGTGCTTCAATGGTGATGCCTCCGAGGTGTGGAAGGTGGCTGAGACCGTCCCCGCTGTCGCATAAGGCCGCGTATTGACCCCGTGCCAGAATGGTGTAATCAGCAGCATCGCTGGTCGGAGACTGGAGCCAAGACTGCAAGGCTGTTCGTGAGAATCCAAACTGGAAGCGAGAAGCGGTCTGATCACCGTAGAGGCCAGTCGCGGTCGCGGTGGAACTGAATTCACGACCGACCGCCATCGTCCCAGTCGTTGCCGTTCGATGCGCGGTTCCACGTCACTTGGTCTTCGACCCACACATGTGGGAGTCCATGCCGTGCATGGAAAGCATGGCCGATCCGCTGGAGGAACTTTGCCGCTGAAGGACGACGTCCGCATCCGTGATGGTGGCGATATCGCATGCAAGCCCAGCAAGCCCAAGTCCATACGGAAGTGAACCAGTGATTCCTTGGTCGAGGTCAGCGTCGCCGCCATCGCGCGCAGAGGTCGCCGTACTTGGTGTTCCGACTGAGCTGGTTGGCGATAGGTGTCTTCGATGAAGTCGTAAGGGAGGCCGAGGGCATCCACATCGAAGGTGATGGTTGCCGTGCCGTCGCCATTGTCGGCGACATCGTGAGCGGGGAGGAGGAAGGATTCGCTGGCCCAGATGCCACGGGGGCATTCCCGACGCGTCCATCGAACGGTAGCGGTAGAGAGACCTCAGAGCCGTTGTCGAATTGTTCAGCCGACTGGGAGTTGGTAAGAACCGGAGGTCGCGGTCGTGGTGAAGGTGTCCCAGAGTGGAAGAGTAATGCCAATCAAGATCGAGTGCGAGATTTGAAGTTCGGGTCGGACGAGAATTGATATTCCACGGCTTGCCCGGTCAGTGAATCATAGGTGATCAGGTTGGAGTCTTACGGTCGGCAGTGAGGAGGAAGTCGCCCGTCATCAGCGGCTTCGCCATCTTCCGCAAACGTCGAGGCCATGGAGCCGCCGTTTCCAGCAGGGGTAGTTGGATGGAAACGACGGTCAAGTCAGGCCTGCTGTTCAGATCGCTTGGCTTTCGGACAAATCGCAGGAATAGAGCGCACCGACTCCAGCGACAAGGAGGTTCAGTTCAGTGTCGTTGTTTGAGGCAAGTGCCTGTTGGGCGTGAGCGGTGACGTTGAGGGTGAACGTGCCGTTTGCGGAGGCGCGGAAGGGAGGCTCCCAAGCGCCGCGGTCGCTGGCCCCGTCAGCACCCTGTTCGCCCCAGGGCGTGTTGGAGATCGCTTTGCACCCATGTAGCTTCGGAATCATTCCAAGCGATGGTACTGGAAGCGGTGTAGGCGTGGATTTGCGTGGCTGGAGAGGGAGTCAGTGCCGTACATTCCAGAGCGAGGGTTGCCGATTGGATCGAAGCGGAGGATGTGAGGTTCATCGGGAAGGTGAAGAGGAGCCGGCTTTCTTCACCCGCAATTCCGAAATGCCCAGGCTCGCCGGATTCAGTTTGATTGCCGATCGCGTGTTGGGGTCGGAGTCGGAAATGACAGTGAATCGTAGGATCGCAGTGTCGGTGGTGGTGACGCTGAAAACGATGGACTGGTCTTCGAGTTGCGTGCCATTGTGGGACGGCTTGCGGGACAAGCAAATCAGCGAGAAGGAACATCATCACAAGGACGATGACCGTAGGAGTTCGACGGGGTTCGGACACGCGTGGCATGGGACTCACCCCTCTCACCCCCAGCGACATATACTGTCTTTTCGCTTGGATGCCCATTCAACCGAAATAAATAGGGTGCTGTTTTGAATCATTTTCACCCTTTCAGTTCTTCCGATGAAAGGCGAATGTTGAAGGGCGCTCGCCAACAAGAGGGAAGCATGAGCGAACTCTGGGTTGAACGTCACCGCCCGCAGGCAGTGAGTGAAATTCGTGGGCAACATGCTGTTGTCGAAAGGCTAGCCGGTCTACTCAGCCAAGAAGGAATTCCCACACCTGCTGTTCGCAGGACCCCCAGGCACAGGCAAAACCACGGCTGCAATGGCGTTGACCAAGGATGTGTTCGGTGAAGAATACCGGCAGAAACCTCTTGGAGATGAACGCCTCAGATGAGCGAAAACTCGAGAGCATCCGCACCAAAGTGAAGCAATTCGCACGAACCGCACCCTACGGCGGCGCAGAATTCAAGATCATCTTCCTCGATGAAGCCGACGCGCTTGACCAACGATGCACAAGGCGCCCTACGGCGGATCATGGAGCAGTATGCAGCAACCTGCCGCTTCATCCTTGTCATGCAATTACTCCTCCAAGATCATCGAACCGATTCAGTCGAGGTGCGCAGTGTCTTCCGATTCCGCCCGCTTTCGGATGCGGACGTGAACGCTCAGGTCCACCACGTGGCTGAACATGAAGGCGTGACCCTCGAAGAAGATGCAGGTGACGCCCTGACGCGAATTTCCCAGGGCGACCTGCGGAAGGCCATGACAGCGACTCCAAGTTGCGTGCGGCCATCAACATGCACATCACACGAGACCTGATCTACGAGACTTCGGCAACCGCCCCTCCAGAGGCCCTGCATCAATACTTGATGGCGTGCAGGGACGATGGATTCCACGCAGCGCGACGGCGCCTTCGAGAGCTGCTGGACCGCTACGGCCTCGCAGGAACAGACTTTCGTCAACCAGCTTCACCGGGAATTGTACACCGCCGATTTCCTCAGCGAAGACGCCAAAGCTCGACATCACCGAGTGGATGGCAGAAGTCGAATACCGGCTTGGTCGAAGGCGGCGGGGAACAAATCCAGCTGGACGCATCTGACCGCCCGGCTTGTGACGCACCTGCGCTGAGTTCAGTTTCACTTTCATCCATAAGGGTGGACGGAAACAACAGGGTCGGGCGATGTGCCACACGCCAGAGCATGACCACCACTCGCAACCCATCCTCATGGACGCCCTTTGTTGGACGCCCGCTTGCACCGCATTCATTCGGTGCAGCACGGCGACGCAGCACATACGGGTCCAGAACCCGAGAACGCAGCGGATGTGCATCAGGATTTCTACGCTGCTCAGCACGATCATGCTCGCTCACGGCGATATGCTCTCATGAAGCGTCGGCTTCAGGCAATTCTTCGACCACACGCAGCGTCCAATTGTAGGTGCGAGTGTTCTCCCAAGGATCACCCATTTCGGTGATTGTCACTGTGATTTGGTGTTCGCCAACGTTCAATCCTGACGCTGACAATTGAATCGCAAACGGTTGGTCGCTGTTCTCTTCATGAGGCAAGAGGTTTGGTGCTGAGCGGTTGTCGAGGGTTCGAGCCAGGGCAATACGCTCTTGATTCTCAGTCCAGAATGTCTCATTTGATTGCAGCTCACCATTGCTTATGTCGTTGTTTTCCAAAACCACAGACACGCTGGCTCCGTTGGAGTTGACGTTATCTGCAAGCCCGAACAGCAGCCAAACCTCGCCGGTCAGGGAAGCACCTTGGTCAACGGTCCATGTGATTTCACCGTCCTTGCCGTTATCGTTAGAATAGACAAGTTCGGTTCCATCATCGGTGACGATGGCCCATTGGCTGGCTAATTGAGGAGCAACGATGTCGCCCAAGGGGGGATTCACCAACAAGAAGGACAAGGCTAAGAATGCAAACAGGTGGAGGAAACCCGATTTGAACCATGTACCCTTGGTGTAGTGTTCCATAAAACGTTCAGGCATCACCATTCGATGCACCTGGGGGATGAGCACAATAGCGGCTATTGGAAGCAAATAAAGGATGTCTGATTTTTCTTGGCTGGTGTTCGGCATCAGCACATAGCGCATCAGGAGCGATACAACGGCAGTGAAGGTCAAAACGAGCCACATCGATGCGGTATCTGCCTTTTCTTTTGCCACGTAGGTGACAGGATCAAAGGGCTCAATGCCCATGTCTTTGCCAGTGCGTCGCTTTTTTCGTTCTTGTGAGCCGTCCGAGGACCTGCGCTTTTGTTCTGCGCTAGCAGCAGCCATCGCTGTGTTGAGGTCCACCATGGTTCGTCGTGTGGCGTGAAGTGAATGAAGGCTACGGTTGAAACACCATCTCAAATCGGCCGTATCCTTCAAAGGGGAAAGGCGGCACGGAGGAATCAAGCCGGGGTGGCGCAGTTGGTAGCGCGTCGGACTCATAGGGCAGCCTCAGGGCATTCGTATGACGTGCAAACCCCCTTGTGGTGTCTGAGACATCCGAAGGTCGCGGGTTCAAGCCCCGCTCCCGGCACCATTGAATCACACGGGCGATGAGCATCTCCCTCAACAGCAACAACCGTCGATGGATTGGCGAACCCTTGATGTGCCCTCGGCCGTTGGAAGAATCATGGTTGATGCTCCACACCCAGGCCAACGTGTGAAGATTGAGGTCGAAAGCCATAATGGAATGACAATTCTTGAGGGAATTGTCCTTCATCCAGCAGCAAAACATCATGTCACATTGAAACTCGTCAACGGCTACAATGCAAGCCATCCTCTTGATTCGGTTCGAACGATTGAAATCGTTGGCGAACATCAACAAACCACTACGGCACCTGTTGAACCAACCAAGGCGTCAACTTCACTCCCCTTGATCAGAATTTTGCACACTGGAGGTACGATTGCATCCAAAGTTGATTATGCAACGGGTGCTGTTATCGCTCGTTTTGAACCCGAAGAGTTGCTTGCAAGCCTCCCGGAATTGACCACCATCGCACAGATCGAAGCTGTCAAACTCGGCAACATGTTCAGCGATGACATTCGCCCACAACACTGGAACGCCATTGCTCTCGCCTCGAAAAAGGCATTCGATGATGGGTGCGACGGCGTCGTCGTAACCCATGGGACCGACACACTCCACATCACCTCAGCCGCTGTTGCCATGGCGTGGGCGGGACGAGGCGGTGTACCCCCCGGACCAATCGCTTTTGTTGGTTCCCAACGATCTTCAGACCGTGGCTCATCAGACGCCGCAGAAAACCTCCTCTGTGCCGTCCATTGGGCAGCGAATGGGCCCAAACCAACCGGCCGCATGGGTGATGCCTCTGTTGTCATCATGCACGCTGGCCCTGATGATGGGGTTTGCTCAGTCCTCCCGGGGACTGGAGCGCGAAAGATGCATTCCTCAAGGCGCGACGCCTTTCAACCCGTCAACTGTGAACAACTCGGTCAGGTCCACATCGATAACGGCGCCATGTCCCACACCCTCAACCCAAGATACAGTGAGGCGTTGACAACAGGACCGCTACGAACCGTTGCCGAACGACCCGACATCTACGAGACTGGCGTACGGATTGCTCAATTCACAGCCGGTCCTTGGTTGCATTCAGAACACATCGAAGCCGTGGTTCAAACCGGCGTTCAGGCCATCGTCATCCATGGCACTGGATTGGGCCATATACCGATTGAAGATCCTGGAAAAGACGCCCCTGAGAACACCAAAGTTTGGCGCGCTTTGACACGGTGTGTCAACCGTGAAATCCCCATCGTGATCACGACTCAGTGCATCAATGGTCCCGTGGACATGAACGTGTATTCCAAGGGGCGCAAACAAATGGAGATGGGGCTCATCGGTCACGGGAGCGTCGCATCGCCTGAAACCATGATTGTCAAAGTTCATTGGGCCCTTTCAAATTCAAAAACAGTCGCTGAAGTAATCGCTTCAGATTTATGTGGTGAAGGCACAAATGCCCTCATGACTTGAGCGTTTTAATCAAAAACCGAGACGGAGTGGAATGGATATGGCAGGCAACTCGAGTGACCGTCTCGAAGACCTCCAATTCAAGCGGGAGCAAGCCCGACTTGGCGGGGGTTTGAAACGTCAAGAAGCCATTCGTTCGAGCGGTCGCGGCACCGCTCGCGACAGAGTCAGCATGCTTTTGGATGAAGGTTCGTTCATCGAACTCGATTCATTTGTCACCCACAGAACAACCGACAATGGCATGTTCCTCCATCACACGATTGGCGACGGCGTTGTGGCTGGTCACGGCACCATCGATGGCCGGCGCGTCTATTGCTTTGCACAGGACTTCAGCGTCCATGGTGGAAGCATGGGCGAGATGCATGCGAAGAAGCTCGCAAAACTCGTCGATATGGCTCAACGTGTCAAAGCCCCAATCATCGGAATTTGGGACGGCGGTGGACAACGAGCCCACGATGGCATTGCTGCACTCGCTGGCACAGGTGAGTTGCTGGACCAATTGGTCCAATGCAGTGGGAGGGTTCCGATGATATCGCTTGTGCTCGGCCCGGTTGTTGGCGTTTCAGCCCTTGCGGCAAGCCTTGCTGATTTCACAATTCTCGGCGAAGAACATGGACAGCTCTTCCTTTCCTCTCCGCTGGAAACTCCAGAAGTCTTGGAAGGCGAAGTCGATGCTGCCGGACTCGGTGGTGCAAACCTCCACGCTTCCCGGTCGGGAATTGCTTGCATGATTGCAGCGGATGAAGAAGACGCTTGCACCCTTGCAGCAGAAATTTTGTCATACCTCCCTGATCATAACATGGCGGACCCACCCGTTGAAGAAACAGCAGATCCAAAAGAACGGAAAAATACGATTCTTGAAACCCTGGTTCCGGACAATCCAAACAAACCTTACGATATGGTAAAGGTGGTTGAAGAGATCGTTGACGATGGTATTTTTGTTGAACTCTTCGAGGCCTATGCTGACAACATCATCATCGGTTTCGCAAGACTCGAAGGCCGTACAATCGGTGTTGTTGGCAATCAACCAAAGGTTCTCGCTGGATGTTTGGACATCGATGCATCCATCAAAGCAGCCCGCTTTATCCGGACCTGTGATTCATTCAACATTCCGCTTGTGACCTTCGAAGACGTCCCTGGTTTCCTCCCTGGCGTGGTTCAAGAATGGGGTGGCATCATTCGCCATGGGGCAAAACTCTTGTTCGCCTATGCCGAAGCCACCGTCCCGAAATTGACACTCGTGACCAGGAAGGCCTACGGTGGTGCATACCTCGCTATGTCATGCAAGCACCTTCAGAGCGATTACAACGTCGCGTGGCCGACAGCAGAACTTGCAGTCATGGGTGCCGATGGCGCTGTCAGCATCATTCATCGACGGGAAATTAATGCCGTTCCTGATGAAGAAAAAGAAGGCGTTCGTCAAAAGCTCGTAGCTGAATACAAAGCCAAATTCGGAGATCCATATGTTGCCGCTCGAAATGGTTGGCTTGATGACGTCATCGAACCTGATGAAAGCAGAGTTCGTTTGTGTCGAGCGCTCAACATCTTGCGCTCAAAGCGGGAATGGAGCCCTCCGAAGAAGCACGGAAACATTCCATTGTGAGTTTATCTCTTGGAATGCGCCCGGGCCAGCAAGCCACCAGAACTGGATTCCATTGATTGTTCAGCATGTTCTTCCGTGGTCAATTGAGCCATCGGGTCCGAATCTTGACGGCGTGCGATGAAAACTACGAGGAAGATGAGGATCACAGCCGCCCCGCTGATCAGACCAACCGTCGTCAAAGGGAACGCTCCATCTGCCGAGTCGGTGTTGGGTGGGGGTGGAACATTCGTTACGGCTTTTGATAGATTCACGGTCAAATATGAAGCAGACTCTGTTCCCAAATCCCCGTCCATAACAGCGACACGAATCTGGACGGTTCCATTCGCTTCCGCAGGGTATTCCAAGAAGGTCAAGCACCGGTTGGTCGAAGTCGATTCATCAAAACTGCAGGAGTGGCTCAGATTGGCGAGCATCGACCCATTCACCGAAACATTTGCTTCGGAAGGCACTGAACCATCGGGGTCATACACCCACCACATTAGCCCACCTGAGCGATCATCAACGGGCGTCAGTTCCTTAATGGTCACAACAGGAGCGTCGGGTTGATTGACAACAGTGATGTTCATAATGCCACTTTGGGTGTTTTGCCCGTCAGAAACATTGAGGTAGACATTCGTGTCAAAACCTGCAAAGTCCACTTCACCGCTCACAATGATTTGCGACGCTGCTCGAACAACGTTGACGTTCGCTGATCCGTCCTCGATGGTCCAAAACAAAACGTCGCCATCGAGGTCCCAAGCCATGTCTGAAAGGTTCAAGGCAATCGAGGCATCTTCATCAAGTTCAACATTCCAAAAGGAAGTGTTGACGATCAGTGGATCATTGATCGGCTCAATGTACAGCGGAACATCAAGTTCAACTGCAGGATTCACACCATCCCCAACCAGCAAGTGCAGAACCGAAGCCCCGTTCATGTTGGGCAAGGGCGTGATGGTGAGGACGCCATCGATGATGCTAAACCCAACAGGACCAGAGGTCCCTTGAGTTTCGCCCAATACGCTGGCGATGAGAACCTCGCCCTCTGGATCTTCCACGTAATTACCTAAAACTATGGTCTTAGAATCACCATCTTCAATGAGGGTTTGGCTTGGAACCGTGTCGGTAAGAACGACTGGGTCATCGACCGGCACAACTCGAATCATTGCTTCAACTTCGCCTTCATCTGTCACGCCGTCACCTGTTGCTCTTATCTTCAAGCGGACATCAGCACCATCGACATATTCACCCGGAGCGGTGTGGTACACAATGAGTTTTGACCCCGAGGAACTGATTGAAGTGCTAAAGTTCCCAATCGCCCCTCCATTGAGTTCCGCCTCGATGAAGATGACACCTTGGCCGTCAGGGTCTGAAGCAAACACAGCTGCATCAACTTCGACGCTGCTTCGTTGTTCAACATCGATGAATGGAACCGGGGAGGTGAACATGAGCGGGGCATCAGTGCGAGTGAAGGCTTGCTGGACGGTCGTCGGGGCTCCTTCAACTCGGATCTGCATTTCCATCACATGTGGACCTGGTGCGACATCGGCCATTGGAAACAAGCACTCTGCTTGGTTCGATGAAGTCATCGAGCCTTCAGCGGGCGACATTCCAGTGACTGTGCATTCGATTTCAACGAGCCACTCAGAAGGGATTTGAGCGGGAGAGGTCCCGTTGCGGAGGCTCCAATCCACGCGCCAGTTGACGGTGTCTTGGGTGTTGAAGGTGGTTGTGTTTGCCGGGGCAAGGGTTTGGTTGAGGATGTTGACGAAGTGGCTGGCGTGTAAATTTTCTGCGATGTACGAATTCGGGTCACTAAGGGTGTTTGGGGCATTTGGTCGATTAAATGCTGACCTGAAGGACTCATGGTCCCCGTGAAGCATGACGCCAAGATATGGCACCACGTGTTCAATCGAACGTTGATGCTGTTCTTCTTGGGTGATTGAAGCATCTTCGTCACCAAAACCCTCGGTGAATGAAGTGCTGTCCTGGAATTGGTAATGATTGGCCCCGAGAAGTTGCATTGCGTGCCAACCCAGTTCATCGCTGGCACCCAACACTGCCGTGACTTCATTGAATTCTGCAACTCCATCCAAGGTCCCAGTGATGAAAAGCCCGGTCGAAGGCATGGCGGGTTCGATGCTCCAACCGGAAGGGGCGAGGGTCGTCCAGTGTTCATCTGAATCCCAGGAACTGAAGTCTGCGCCAAGACCAAACACAGCACGAGGAGGTTGTGCTCCGGGGGTTCCGCTTCTTTCGTTCCAAAATGGCAAGACACCGTAAGCAGAAGCGGCGCCGTGGCCGTGGCCTCCAAGTCCCCAGTGGTTCAGATCAATTTGGCCAAATGAACCCATGATCACATCATTTGATTCATTGAGCATTACCATGTATTCATAGCCTGTTTGAATGTTGGTGAGGGTTTCATCAAAGTCTGTGGCATCTGACACGCCCAAGTGAACCACAACAATGTGACCCCGTTGGGCGAGAAGCGTTGACAACTGCATGTAACCTTCGATGTTCTCACCATCATCCCCGAAAAATTGGACCCACGAGAACGGGCCATTACCAGCCATATTGGCGGATTCACCATCTTCCATTGCAGGGTAGATCACTCGGAAATGAATATGGATCTCATCTGCACCGTAATGCCCATCGAACCAACCGACTGGGAAGTCCACACCCGTGTGAGGCTCTGTGAAGGAAATATCCTCGTCTGGATGTTCTGCCAAGACGGTTTGGAACGGGAGCAGCACAAGGAAGAATGCGATCAAGAGCGTTGTTGAAAATTCACGTTTCATTGACTCGCCTCCCCCATGCCTCTGTTCGCGATGATATCAGTTTTTTTCTATCATGCATAGTGTTGAAGGTGAGCTTCAGCATGAATTAGTCGGGTGAGTAAAAGATCGATCGATGGGAGAAAATCTTCCAGATGAGGCGCCCACAGCGTTTCCCAGCAAGCAAGATGCTGAGCTACAAGCAACCAGCGCCCGTTAAGTTCACCGTCAACCATTGAAGCCATCATCGAATCAAGATCGCCTGTCAAGGGCCGGTAGGTAGCATTGACCACGATAGGAGCTTTGGCAGCGTTCAGTTCGGAATCAAAATTCAGACCAAAGACAGCCTCATTGGCTGGACCAATGCATCGTAACAGCAAATCTTCAGGCAGTGTTCGGCGGGAGTTCGCAGCATGGACAGCCCCTCCTGCATCCAACCATGATGCGGCCACAGACCGTGCAGCGCCCCCACCTCCGCACAATGAGAGAACGGGTGCTTCATCGAATGTGATGCCGAAATGTTGTGCTAATGCAACCGCGCCAGCCCCATCAAGACCAGCGCACCACCAGCCTTGACCGTCCCAACGGAGGGCATTGACACATTGATTTTCCATCGAGGCATCGATGGCGGAAACTGCATCGCTCGAGAGTTGGTGCTTCAAGGGAGAGGTGAGGTTGACCCATATCTCGGCCCCCAAGAATCCAGTTGGGAGTGTGGGTTGGGGGTGTGCATCGAGGCCCTGTGCTTCAAAGGTGAAATCTTGATCATCCACTGGTTCAAAGCGTTCTTCAGAATCCTCGATGGACATGCCTGCATCAATTGCTTTTTGCATCAGCGTAGTGGTGCGGAATTTCCCAAATGGGGCTTGCGTATACTCCCAATCTGGTGCTGACGGGACAGCCCCGGCGTACCCCCAAGCCAGTGCACCTTCAATGGTGGTGCTTGGCACTAAATTAAGAGATTTAATTTTGAGATTCACTTCTTTTTTGCCTAACAGACTGAGGAGGTGTGCGTGGACCAAACCAAGAAGCAAAGGTGAAAGTGAATGGGCCACGGGGTCGCCTGCTATTGCAAACCTTACCTCACCCATAGCATCAACAAGCGTGGATAGGATTTCAACCTCTCGCTCAAAGACATAGCACAACGGGATAGATTTCAAAAGGGAGGAGGGCTCAACACCTGCCATGGAAGCAACTTCAACGGACGCAAAGGCAGGTCTCATCTCCATGATAACGGGTGTTTTTGGGTTGTATCTTACCGCCTCAATGTGGTTTGAATTCCAAGCTGCTTTGTCCAATATGGTTGGTGCAAGCATGGCCGTTGTCATCTCGACAACCGCCTTTTTAGTCTACCAATCCAAAAAGAACGTCAAGGAAACAGCCATGAGCGGATCGTATGAACTCAATGAATCCTTCAATCGCGAAGGCGTGGACCCACTTGCAGCCCAAAGCGGCCGACATCCAGTGATTTTCATGGCCGTCATCTACATTTTTGTCGTGGTCCTGAGCGAATTGACGTGGTCTGATCTCATCTTCTGAGCATAGAGAGGGATGCACATGGCCGGACTGATGGACATCTTCGTCATGAAAGAGCGAGTCAATGAAGGCACCAATCCCATTTTCATCATCCTTGAAAAAGCATCAATGCTCCTCGCCTTGCTGATTGTTTTTGCTTTAGCGATGGCGTTGAAGTTACCAGATTGGGGCGTCGGTGTGATGGTCGGACTTTCTTTGGGTCCAATCGTCTATGGACACTACTACTTCCTCTACATACGCCCACTTCAGGTGAAGAATGCGGGCGAAGATTGAAGATGTCCCCCTCGTGTAGGCGACCAGTGATAAAATGGGATTGATAGGCGACCTCCTCGGATTTCTTGGCTTAGGCGAAATTTCTGGTGTCGATTACCTCTTCGCCGCAATGGCGATTGTCGGAACCTTCCTGTTCATGATTTACTTCTTGCTGATTTTGGTCGGCGGGGCTGCAGATGGTGCAATGGAGATCGTCGGATTTGATGCAGACTTTGACATCGGTGCTGAAGGGATTTTCCACATGCTGACCCTTCAGGGGATCCTAAGTTTCGTCATGATGTTTGGCATATTTGGACTCGCAGTCTCACAAAGCGGTGGCCTTCCAGTCGTAGCTATTCTTGCAGGAACAGCCGCAGGTGTTTCTTCCATGTGGCTCATTGGAAAGGTGTTTCAAATGATGAAAGGTCTCGAAGTTGATGCAACAGTTCAACACTCGCAGGCAATCGGGGCTCAGGGCCAAGTCTACATGACCATCCTTCCGGGGGAGACTGGTCAAGTCCAAGTCGAGTTTCAAGGCGCCTTGCGAACATGCACTGCTGTTCTTGAAGACGAGAAGGAAACACTCAAGACCGGAAAATTCGTTGAAGTGATCCGCACCATTGGCGAAACCCTCATCGTACAGGAATTGAACCTCAAGGAAGGTTCAGCCGAATGGAAGTCACCTGATGCTCTTACGAGCGAGAAGTGAGTTCTTGAGTTGAAATCGCAACGGGTCAACCCTCATAAGGGGAGGCGTTAGTCAAAGAACATGGCAGGCGAACTTTTACTCATCGGACTCTTTCTTTTCGTATTTGCGCTCGTCGTAACTTTGTACGTAGCAACAAGCCGCTACAAACTAGCACCATCCGACCAAATCTTGGTTGTCTATGGTAACGTGAAGAATAAACAATCAGCAGAATGTATCCACGGTGGTGGTAAGATTGTGTGGCCATTGATCCAACATTACGCCTACCTTTCATTGCGCCCAATGACCATCGCCATCTCTCTAAAGCACGCACTGTCAAAGCAAAACATCCGCATCAACGTCCCTTCGTCGTTCACAATCGGTATCTCAACAGAGCCATCGATCATGAACAACGCCGCAACTCGCTTGCTCGGATTGCCTCCCGCTGACATCGAAAAGCTTGCAGAAGACATCATCTTTGGTCAACTTCGTCTGACCGTTGCCTCACTCACCATCGAGCAGATTAACCAAGACCGTGATTCCTTCCTTCGCATCGTGTTCACCAACGTCGACACAGAACTGCACAAAGTCGGATTGTACCTGATTAACGTTAACGTTGTTGACATCACAGACGAGCGTGAATACATCGAGTCGATCGGTACCAAAGCTGCCGAAACCGCAGTCAACGAAGCAATGGTCGAGACCGCAATTGCCCGTTCCAGTGGTGAATTGGGTCGTGCTGAAGCAGACCGTCAACGTGAAGTCGGTGTGGCTCAAAACGCTGCTGAATCCGCGAAAGGTCAGAAGGAAGCAGAAGTTAACCGACGTATTTTCGTGATGCAACAAGAAGCAATGGGTAAGCAGGGTGAGAACGTTGCTGCTGCTGAAATCGCTGACTTTGAAGCCGACTTACTGGTCAAGCAGGCTGACGCTCGTAAGCGGGCCGAAGTCGCTCAACGTGTTGCCCAAAAGGAAATTGAAAGCGCTCAATACGAACTTGAAGGCGAGCGATTGCGTGCTCTTGAAGTCGTACGAGAAGAAGTTTCGAAGAAGACCGTCGAGATTGCTGCAGAAGCCGAGGCAGAACGCCAACGCCGTATTGCTCGAGGGCAAGCTGACGCTACCCTTGCTCGCTACAAAGCAGAAGCAGAAGGTACCCAAGCAGTTCTTGAAGCAAAAGCAACTGGATACGCTCAATTGGTTGCAAGCGCTGGTGGCGATGCAAAAGCCGCTGCTACCCTCCTCATGGTCGAGAAGATCGAAGAATTGGTTGCTCGACAGACTGAAGCAATTTCCAACCTCAAGATCGACAAGATCACCGTCTGGGATTCCGGCAACGGTGGCAGCAATGGAGAAGGTGGATCAACCTCCAACTTCATCTCCTCACTGATGCAAAGCCTACCACCCGTCCACGATGTGGCAAAGATGGCAGGAATCGAGTTGCCAACATACCTCGGCGAACTCAAAGAAGATTGAGTTGACTCCGGCAGACCTGAATGGGTCATCAAACCGCAGTCACTGAGTTCTTTAGAGCCGAGGGATTGAAAGCCAAAACGACACGGACCAAGGTCCATGGCAAGTGATTTAGAAATTGCACGAGCGGCAACCCTGGAGCCAATTGAAACCATTGCGTGGAAATTAGGCATCTCCAGCCATGAGTTGTTACCCATGGGCCGAGGTATGGCAAAAATCACATGGGAAGCCCTCAGTGAGCGCTTTTCACGACCGCAGGGAAGCCTCGTATTGGTGACATCGGTCAACCCCACACCATTTGGTGAAGGGAAAACCGTGACCACGATCGGACTGACTCAGGCCTTGTGTGCCATCGGCCAATCTGCAACCTGTGTCATTCGAGAACCATCGATGGGACCGGTGTTCGGCATCAAGGGAGGAGCAGCGGGCGGTGGCCAGTCGCAAGTGCTTCCCATGGAAGACATCAACCTGCACTTCACCGGTGATTTACACGCTGTCACCTCTGCGCATAACCTTCTCTCAGCCCTTGTCGACAACCACATCAAACACGGAAATGCCACAAAACTCGATCCAACCAGAATCTTCTGGCCTCGGGTCATCGACATGAATGATCGAGCCTTGAGAAACATCACTGTTGGCCTCGGAGGACCTGCCAATGGTCATCCACGCCAAGATCGCTTTGATATCACCGCAGCCAGCGAAGTGATGGCCATCCTCGTTTTGGCAAAAGACTACGCTGATTTGCGAACACGACTCGGTGAAATTGTCGTCGGCCAATCAATGGAAGGTCGTCCGGTAAAGGCAGACGAAATCGAAGCGGCTGGCGCAATGGCCTTGTTGCTCAGGAACGCCTTCCTACCGAACTTGGTGCAAACCCTTGAGGGAAATCCTGCCTTTATTCACGGGGGACCATTTGCCAACATTGCTCATGGGAACTCAAGCATCATAGCCGACAGATTGGCACTTGGAGCAGCAGATATTGTGGTCACTGAGGCAGGTTTTGGATCTGATATGGGTGCTGAGAAGTTCATGCACATCAAGGCAGCAAATTCAGGAAAAGCACCAGATTGTGTCGTCATGAACGTCACAGTTCGTTCTATGAAACTTCATGGTGGAGCTTTCGGAAGCCGTGGTGGCTATCGGCCATCTCGAGAGGAATTGGATGCGGAAAACATCGAAGCAGTCACCCATGGGGCACAGGGGAACTTGGACCGTCACATTCGCAACATGGCAGGCTTTGGCATGCCTGTTATTGTATCAATCAACAGATTTACTGCAGATACCGATGGTGAACTGGAAGCACTTACCGCTGCAGCACGAGCCAGTGGTGCACATGCCGTGACCATGACAGAGGTCCATGCGAATGGAGGGGCTGGAGGCGAACCTTTGGCTCGAGCTGTTGTTTCGGCAATTCAAGAGCATGTAGCAGCAGGACGACCTTTCACGCCACTCTTTACCACTGATGCACCCGTGATGGAGAAGGTCAATGCTATTGCCAAGCGGATGTACAAAGCTGATGACGTGATTGTCGATTTGAAAGCCCAAAAGCAATTGGCTGCAATTGAGTCTTGGGGTTACGGCCACCTTCCAGTGTGCATGGCAAAGACACAGTATTCTTTTTCCCACGATGCCGGACTTTTGGGTGCACCTGTCGGGTTCACAATACCGGTCCAGGAATTCAGACTCAATGCTGGCGCCGGGTTCATCGTAGCAATTCTTGGAAACATGATGACCATGCCTGGTCTACCAAAGCGACCTGCTGCGGCTGACATGGACATGGATGAGAATGGTCAACTCACTGGCGTATTTGGGTGAACCTGAATGAAAATAGTCAAGCGTGAACCCATGTTGTGGCGTTTACGCATTGAGTCAGAAGATGATTTGTGGACATTGTCCCACCTTGCACGATCTGGCCTCCTGATTGGCATGCTCGGAGAACGCCGTGACCAAACAACCACAGGTGAAGAAGGTGGCCGAGCGAAAGCCGCTGAGCGAAAGAAAATGTGGATTCGTTTGAAGATAAGTTCAACTGAGTATCAACCCTTTAGCGAAAACCTCCGAATCCATGGTGTCATCGAAGAAGCTCATTTCGATGTCGGTTTGCATCACACGCACGTGGTGGAAGTCAGGGACGAGGTCGAAATATCGGCCCCGCATCCCTTTTCCGACAGTGATTGGGACCTGCTGCGACAAGCAGAAAAAGCTGCTAACCAGATCAACATCGCTTTGGCAATGGTGGAAATGGACGAGATTGTTTTGTTTTACATCACGCCGCGAGGGCTTCGCGAAGGGGCCACTTGGACAATGCGTGGTGGTGGAAAGCGGGGGGATCTGAAACAATCATCAGGCATTGGGGCAGCGTTCCGCTCCAATGTGGTCAAAGCTGTCAGAGCCACGCTCGATGAAAGCACCCCCTTGCTCTTATGTGGGCCAGGCCATGCACGAGAAGTCCTTCTCGATGACATGAAGGCAGCAGGTGACGCACGTTTCATGAAATCAATTGCAACCTCCATGGCTGGGCGAGCTGGTGCGAACGAGTTGCTCCGTGATGGCCTCGCTGGTGATTTGTTGAGCGAATACGCGATCACAAAAGAAACGGCTCTCATCGAAGAGGCTTGGACACGGTTGCCGACCAACGGAGCTGTTGCCTATGGCCACCACGCCTTAGATTTGGCAATGAAAGAAGGAGCAATTGAGACGCTGCTGATCACTGCTGACTTGCTACGCGACGAAACTCAAACCATCAACGGGCGGCCTTGGGCTTCTTGGGCTGAAGGTTTAGCAGATATTGGAGCGGTGATGGTTCAGTGTTCAGTCGACCATGATGCCGGTCAACAACTGGTTGGCATTGGTGGAGCAGTGGCTTTGCTCAGGTACACAATGTGAGGTTTCCAGATGCGAGTAGTCAATGTGAACGAACTGAGTGAACACCCTCGTCAAGACATGGCTGGTGCACGTTGGCTGGTGATGACAGCGGAGGACATTCAGAAATCTGCATCGTTGCTGATGTTCACAGAATTGGATGACATTCTCGTGGCAGTTGACCACAGAGGTTCTTGGCCCGCTCCAGGTTTGTGGCAGCGTGCTGTGCATTGTATTCTCATAGATGGAAGCGATGAAGATGCCGAAAAGTTCCGCCGATCATCAGGCATTACTCGAGTTATTGCCGATGCAGAGGATGACATTTTGAGTCACCTTTGGTAGATGGGTCTGGAGGGATTTGAACCCTCGATCAACGCCGTGTAAGGGCGGTGTCATAACCACTAGACCACAGACCCATTTGCCCGTGTAAGCCTCAGTTCTTGAAGCCATTGTTCAAGGGGGTAACCTCAAAAACGAGAAGGCGTGCCCTAAGATTGCATGGATGAAGATGTCCAAGCGGCCGCAGCCCGCCTTGTGCGCCGGATCAAGGAAGGTGGCCACACCATTACCGTAGCAGAATCATGCACCGGTGGTTTGCTTGCGAGTTCGTTCACGGACATCGCTGGAGCATCCCAGTGGTTCAACCAATCATGGGTCACATATTCCAATGAAGCCAAGATCACAGAACTCGGCGTCAGTCCAGACCTGTTGCAAAAGAAGGGCGCTGTTTCGGCCGGTGTCGCCATAGCAATGGCGCAAGGTGCTCGAGAAAGAGCCAATGCAAGCATTGCAATCTCCATCACAGGAATAGCAGGACCAGCCAATGACGGGACCAATAAGAAGGTCGGAATGGTCTATGTTGGCATTGCCTCTTCTCACTGGGCCAACGCTTTATCAACACAAATTGGAGGGAACAGAGCTGAAAACAAAATTGGTTTCGTTCATTTTGCTTTGCTGTCTGCCATCAAATGCTGGGACGATGCTATGGCATTGGCTGTGAAAAATCAGCAGGCCGAGGATGAAGCATTGGTTGCCCGAGCTCTCGCTCAAGCCCAATTTGAAATTGAGCGAGTAAAACGGGATGCTGCAACACGGGAAGCAGCTCCGTGGAAGGACGATGCATGGGACGGTGAGGGTAAACCTCCGACCGCCCAAGACGACATCGATAGCGACATCGAATGGTGAACTCGGTTCCCATTCGATAGCTTCCCCTACCGGTGTGCTTTTGGAGGGGCTTCGCTACCTCTGAGCCATGGGTGCGCAATGGGAAGAGGTTCTCCCTATTCTTCGCCAAAGAGGCATTGTGCCCACGGCATCCGTACGGCAACAATTGATCGACTTGGAGGATCTTCGGGGTGTTCTTGATTGCGCCGAGGCTGTTCACTTTGAACGAGGCTTCCTCACCGCTGAAATTCTCGAAGATATGACCGCAGTTTGGCGAGGCAAACAGCGTGCAATGGGTGCAACAGCAGCAGCGCCTGCCGCGGCTCCAAGTGAAACAGTGACAGCAAGCAACACCACCAGCACCCCTGACATTGGACGGACAATCGCTCCGATTCACGAACCAGAGCCACTCGATGTAAGGTTCCGAAATAACTTACCGGATTGGAAAGAGAGTGATTTCAGTGAACATGCGAACGATGCATCGAGCGATATTTTGGTGCATTATGACATCACAGGAAACAGCACAACTGAAGGGAAAATGTCCGATATCACGTCGTGTTTCAGCGACCGACTCACCAGCATCCGAAAAATGATCATTCAGAATTCACGCCTGCCTCGCACACCCACCGAGATTGTCAGGCTTCACGCCGAAAGCAGCCGGTACCAGGGTTACGAAAACAAGGCTGTCGCCATTGGATTGGTCAATGAACCAAGGTACACCAAAAATGGTCATCTCATCTGGAACCTTGAAGATGAAACTGGAGAGTTAACCTGCCTCCTCACCAAAAGAAAGGGTGTTGACAGAGATCGAGCACATGAACAAATCCTCGAAGCAGGACTCATGCCTGATGATGTGCTTGGAGTCTCTGGGACGTTCAGCCAAACGGGTGACATGTTTTACGTCGATGACTTGCATTTCCCAATGAAAGAACGGCACGTCAAGGCAAGTTCAGAACACGGGGTCAGCGTTGCGTTCATTTCGGATATCCACGTTGGTTCGAAGACCTTCTTGGAGGCACAGTGGCACAAGATGGTACGATGGTTTCACACCGACCCGCTCGCCAAGACAATCAAATACCTCATTCTTTCTGGAGATTGTGTCGATGGAGTCGGCATTTACCCAGGGCAAGACAGTGAATTATCGATCCCTGATTTGTTTGGCCAATACCAAGAGTTTGCACGCCTGTTAGAACTGCTCCCCGATTGGGTCGAATGTGTCATGCTCCCAGGAAACCACGATGCAGTTCGACCTGCAGAACCACAGCCTACTTTTGAAAAGGACATTCAGCAGGATTACAACGCAACGACCTTCGTAGGCAATCCATGTGACTTTTCCCTTCATGGAGTGCGATTGCTGTCCTACCACGGTAAGTCAATTGACGACTTCGTAGCCGGATTGAGAACGGTGACCTATGCTGATCCTGTAGAAGCGATGAGGCAGATGCTCCGCCGACGGCATTTAGCCCCCCAATGGGGTGGAAAAACACCATTGTCTCCAGAACCGGAGGATGGCTTAGTGATTCGTGAAGTCCCTGATATTTTTGTCACAGGCCACGTACATGGCCATGCCTGTATTGATTTCAAGGGTACAACATTGATTTGTTCCAGCACTTGGCAAGACCAGACCTCTTACCAACGAATGCTTGGGTTCCAACCAAAACCATGTATGCTGACGATTGTCAATCTGAAAAGTCATGCTACGACGGCAATACCCTTTGCCTGATTCATCAAAGGCCCAGATAAGGTGCAATGTCGAACAGGTTCTTCCCCATTACGATTGGAACCTTCGCTTCTTCAAACGCACCAATGGATGATTCCCGTGTTGGATTGAAACCAATGAAATGGCTGCCATCAATGTGCATTGAAAGATCCATTTCAGAATCACCCACACTGATACACCCTTGTGGTTCAAGGCCGTTCATTGACAAAAGACGTTCGATGACCTCACCTTTCCCAGTGGCATGAAGACGACAGACACCTTCGTCTCCCAAGGTATCATCTGCATTGAATTCAAATCCGTTTGCAATCCAATCATCGACTTTGAGCATGGCAGCAATGGAAGCGACAAAGAGGTCAACGCCAGCGCTTACGATGGCAACAAAGATTCCCTTTTCTTGGAGCTTGAGTATGAGTTCGCGTGCCCCGTCCATCAATTGGACACCTGCATAGGCCCGAAAGAGATCATCTCGGTGAATTGGATTTTCAATCGATTTCCACTTGATAATGTCCAATCGCATGAATTCAACATCGGAAATCTCCCCTCGGATAAACCGTTGAAGGTTCTCTGAGTTATCGGTGCCAAAGTGATCATGGAGGGTTCGCCAGGAACTGACAGCGTCGACCAGGACTCCATCGCAGTCAAAGACGACACAGGTGACATCGGTGAGTGGTTTCACAACATCATTGGTCGCCATACTACAGGGAGCGGCAACTGCCTTGAAAGGCTTCGCAAACAGTTGAGCAAGAAGAATGGTGCACGAGGCAAGAAAGTGGGGGTCCGAAGACAGGGGGCCCCTTTCAGAAACCCCCTGCGTTCGGGCAGGCTCTCCACCATCAGGTGGATCATCCCATCACTGGGATGCTGGGAGACAAGAGGGAAAGGGGTCGAGACCCCTTTCCCTATTGCGTCCGTTTGTCGTTACGTTTGACCTGAATCAAGCCTTTAGATCGTATGACAAGCCACTCCAGGAGCGCAGAAGCGCACCTTGACCGACGCTGGGAGCGTAGGACAGAGTGATTGTAACATCTTCTAGAGGTGTTCCATCAGCAGCGTGGGTTCGCACAAAGATTGTGTCTCCGGTGTTGAAGGTCGAGACTGAGTCGCTTCCTTCCTTGTTCACCTGGTCGACAAAGGTGATGAATGCATCACTGTTGTCGGGGTTGAACCCGTAGACACCGTTTGTGTCAGCCATGTTTGCTTCAACAATTGCTGTGTTACCATCACCATCGGTGTAGATCACACGGAGCACAACTGCTTGTGTAGCCAAGTCGGTTTCAGACGATTGCACTGTAATTCGCCAGTGGCCTTGGTCAGCATCGAAACCATCGATGTCCTCGATATCGAAGGTGACCCGTGGGACACCCTTGACGTCGGTTTCAGCGAGGCTGCTTGCCCAGACGTAGATCACACCAGAGAGCACGACGGTGATTGCGACCATCAAGATGGTAGCGATCACTGGGCTCACTGCGGTATTGTCGTCAACCATGGTCACGGCGACTTCTTCTTCATCGTCAGCACGGCGGCTGGAGAAGGCGAGGGCGCTCACAAAGAGACCAGTTAGGCTGACCACAACGATGCTAGGTGCAAACGATGGGACCGAGCTTGCTCCGATTGTACGGACGACGCTTGGGAGCGGTTGTCCAGTAGCCTCGAAGGTGCTAGGTGGCTGGTTGGCATGGTTACAGACTGAACCGTTCTCGAGGGACGTCATTCGGTTGTTACACCAGTTGCTGTCTTCGAGAAGTGGTCGGCGCTCGGAGGTCTGAGTAGCGTTGCTACCGTACTGTCCAGGCTTGGACCAGTCAGCGCCCTGGATGCCGTTGTTGTTGGCACGGTGGGATGCTGGGTCGTCAGTCTGGAAGCGATCCGAGGATGCTGCAGTCAAGTCACATGGGTTGTTCAAGCAAGTCACAACGTCCATTTCAACCCACACATTGGAGGTATCCTTGGTGATGTAAACCAGTTCATCGAATTCAACAATGGTTCCGTAGTCAGGAACGGTGTAGAACCGAGTTGGCTCGTCTTCTGTGTGTCCATCCGAATGGAAGGTCACAGCAAGCATGTGGTCGTAGGTGAACGGTCCTTCATCGCCACCAGCGCCGACCTTCACAGTAACTGGCACGTAGGTGCCGGTCATGATGTTGGTAACGCCGTTGAAGCTGAATCCGGAGAGGCTGTCGAAGTAGTAATCGCCGACCTGCTCACGAACGTTCTCGACACGGACACCGATTTCGATGTCATCTTGGCCTTGTTGATAGGCTGCGATTGGCATCAATGTGGTGTCGTAGTTTGGCACGTAACTTGGGGCTGTTGCTGTGTCCTCGAGGATCAAACGGATCTTACAGAACTCGGAGCCAGATGGTCCGATTTGGTGGATACCGTTGTCGTTGAGGTAGTCAATTTCCCAATCCTTAGCGTTGGTCGTTGCATCTGGGATCAGTGTGAACACGAGTTGGTCAACCACGATTGTTGTGGTGAAGTAGTTCGTGTATGTGCACTGGTCAGTAGGCGCAACAGTCCAAGTGAGGTCAGAGAGGTTGTGGTCAACATCGGTCATCACTGTGCTTAGGTCGTAGGTCAAGTTAGCAGTCGACAAGTCGTCCTCCATCAAACTGATCTGCCATGGTGCAGCAGGGATAGACCCGTTTGCAGCTTCCATGACCGTGCCGTTCTGTCGGTCCCATGTAGGGATCACAGGTGCATCGTTCACTGGTGCGACTGAGAAGTTGACCTCGTAAGGTGTAGCTTCACTGTTTGCAGCAGCATCGTCAGCCAAAGTGAGGGTAACAGTACAGGTGCCACCGAGTTCGTTGTTGACGTTCTCAGTAATCACGAGTGTGTTGTTCTCGTTCACTTCGACACCGAATGCGATACAATCGGCAGGAATGCTAGCGTCCCAATCGTAGACTTGGCGGGTTGGCGATTGCTCGTTTGCCATGTCACGGATGTAGGAAGAACTTGCGTTCGACACGTTACCGAGGTACTTGCTGTGCACGCCGAATCCTTCAGCCAAGATGTTGGTGTAGATGTCATCTTGAGAGATTAGAGGCATACAGTCAACATCGACCACGTTGCAGATCACTGGAGCGTCGTTGACGTTGGTGACCTCGAACGAGATGTTCTTGGTATCGCTCAATCCGTTACTGTCAGTAACTGTGAACTCGTAGGACATGGTACCGAATTGGTCGTCCAGAGGAGTGATGGTCACTGAGTGAACAGTCTGAGCCCAGTCAACCAGAACATCGTCGAAAGCGACGATGTTTCCAGAGGTGGAGGCCCATGTAAGCGTAGCTTCGACATCTTGCACATCGTCAGCCAAGTCGGTCAGGCTGAAGGTGTAAGCACCAGAGTCTTCGTCCACAACAATGTCAGCGAGCGCTGCTTGAATTTCAGGGCAGGCGCGAGCCATGTCCAGGTTCAAGTTTACGTTTGTAGCGAGCGAAACATCAAGGGATGTTGCCCAATCAAAGGCACAGTCTGCTTCAGTCTTGATCATCACATCGTAGTTCTTTGCAAGACTTGGTGTGTTGCTGCCCTTGTAGGAGCGGTAAACAAGCACTTCATCAGAGATTGCACCGGATGAGAGATCATCGTGCGTTAGCTCGACGGTAATGTATTCGGTGAACGATTGCAATGTGTTGATGCTGTCGATGGTTTGTGTTGGGTGAACCGTCGAAACGTCTGCGGAGTTTTCGCCTTGGACGATTGCCACGATATCGATTTGGTCAGGTGTACCACCCATTCGTGAGAATGGGATGGAAATCTCGGCTAGGTTGCCGGAGAAGTCAACCTCCACTGCAGCTGAACTGAGTGAAGTTGGGGACCAACCGAGGAAACCGTAGCTGAGCAAACCAAAGGAAGACTCACTGTCGGCCCAAAGCACGTAGTTGGCTTGGAACGGCAAAGTGTGAGTACCACCGAGATTGTATCCGGTGCTGCTTCCAGCGCCATCGACGCTGAGATAGATGAGCAAGTCACTGGTGGAGAGATCTTCACCGGTCAAACCAATGTAGAGGTCATCGCCTTCAATGTAGGTCACCATCATGTCGTTGGTTCCGTCACCGCTCATCACACCAGGCATAGCATAGCCAGATGGGTTGAGTGCGTTTCCACCGTTCCAGTCAGCGTCCGAACCGTCAATGTTCATGACTTCAGGTTGGAAGTTTGTGGACACGTACGAAGCACGGGTTCCGTCGGTCGACTGGATGAGCATGCTCACTTCTTTGGAAGGAGCAGTGGTCAAGTGGGTCGAGGTCATCGAGAACAAGTTAGCTTCGTCAATGGTAGCCGACGGGTCAACAATCAACTTCGAAGCATCAATCGTGTTACCGATCGATGTCACGTAGGCGTTCGTGCCTGCGTTGATTTGGTTTGTAGCATCGATCCAAGTCATGTTTTCGACACTTCCTTGTGCTTCCACGACTTCAAGAGCCGTGGTTGCATCAACTGAACCACCGTCCCAGCGGAACGGAGAGTTTTCGACATACATACCAACAAGTCCGGATGCGTTCATTGGGTAAACCCACACATCGTCGCTGTCGATAACATACAGACCGGTTCCAGTTGCGCCACCATCCACGTTAGCGGTGATTGCGGTCACTGTTGCGTCATCCACGTAGGCTCCATAGGAGTCGCCAGTGAGGGATGCGTCATCGAGGAGGATGAGAGCACCGCTCGTCTTGATCACACCATTTTCAAACCCTGCCACGGTTGTTCCTGACAGAGTCAAGGAGTCACCGTTAGCGTCATCAGCATTGATTCCGTTGGTGAGGGAAGTTCCGTCACCTTGGAGGGTCGAGCCAATATCGACAACGTCGCAGTTGCTGATCACCATAGCGGCGTCAGACAAGATCACAGAGTTACGGGCTGAGTTGATTTGAACACCATCACAGTCTTCCATAACGATACCTGCAGCGTTTGGTGAAACACGGCCAAGTGACAATTCGATTGAATTGTCAGCAATGACTGGTCCACCGTAGCCACCGGCAGCGCCGCCTTCAACCATGAAGACATCCGTACCACCGTCGCCATAAGAATCGCCAAGAGTTAGGACGTAGGCTCCAGCGTCCGAGTAACTCGCCAATGGCGAGTAGTCGGTTCTGCTGGCGAAGTTGTTCCAGCTGTCTGTTGTTCCATCAGGCTTTGCGATGCTAATGCTTACTTCGCCTCCCCACGCGTCAGTAACAACGTTCACGGCCATAACCTTGCCAGCGGCAAGAGTGACTGAACAGGTTGCAGTGCGACTGTAGGAGTACGAGCGGATCGTACATAGCGAGGACGTAGGTGCTGGTGGGTTGGTCATCGAGTCAAGCACGATACCGCCGTCAGCGTCCAACAACGTGTTGTTGTCGATTTCTCCGTAACCACCATTGATGTCGATTCCAGCATGAGCTGCATCGCCGGCACCGTTGATCGTGTTACCGGAAACTGTGAAGTCTTCAGCGCTCACCAAGTAGATGCCGTTTGCCAATGTGTTGATGGTGTTGTCAGAGATCACGAGGTTGTCGTGACTGCCAGGGTATGCTGCGATTGCACCATTGCTAGTATCACCGGAATTGAATGTGTTCCCAGTGATCAAGGCATTATCCGCATCGCCGCTGCTGTAGAGCCAAACGTCTGCAATTTCGCCACCATCGTTGAAGGTGTTGCCTGAAATTGTGATGTTGTCTGCTCCAACCACACCGTTGTGGTAGGAGTAGTAGGTTGCACGTTCAAGCATGATACCAACACCGCAGTTGTTGAAGGTGTTACCAGAGATGATTCCGCCATCGCCACCAGAAACCTGCATGCAGATATCGGTGACTTGGATGGCGTTGTTCAACGAGGTGTAACCCTTGTAATGCGTAATGGTTGAGTTGGTGAGTGCTAGGTTTTCAACTTCCCAGTTGTAATTGTTGTTGTAATTATAACCGTTCGCAATTTCGATCGTTGCGACGTTCGAGAAGACCGAATTGTTCGCAACGAATGTTGAGTACGAGTAGAAGTAATCACCAAACTGAATACCGTATGCTTCGTTGGTCGATGCATCAACGGCAACGCCATAGATGGCGGCATCGTTCATGTAGATTCCAGTTCCACCAGGGCTCTTGCTGTACCAGCGTTGGTTACCGTAGTAATCATAAACACCCGTTCCGAGCAAAGTCGTTCCGTTGAGGTTGTAATCCGTACCACCGTTGAGGTAGATGTAAGGAACGTCAACCATGACGACTTCGTTCGCAAGGTTTGTAGCCATACCGCCGTAGTAACCGTATTCCTTCACAGTACCACCATCGCCGTCACTGAGATCTCGCGAACCAGAGGTCGAGAACGATCCTTCACAAGGAGATACAGTCTGATATGCTGTGCTGCTAGAGTACCAGCAGACACGGTGGGCAATCTTGGTTGTCAAAGCAACCGCTTCAGTGTTCCCTGCAGCATCAGTTAGCGTGGCGCCAACTTTGGCGTATCGGAAATCGGCGATGTTGTTGAGGGCAGATGTGTATGAATACGCAACTTCTGCGACGGTCATCACTTTGTAACCAACGAGGGATGGAACGGTCTTGCCGTTCGCATCGACGGTCGCTGTCACGAAGGTCAGGTCGTTTGCAACACCGTTGGCGTCCGTAAGCCCTGCACCTGCTGCGCCGCCATTGGCGTCGAGGAGGGTCACAGTAGCGTCAGTAACAGCTGCGGCGTCGGCCGTAAGGGTCACGTCAAGCGTTCGCATACGAGTAAACATTCCAGATCCACTCACATCAACGGAGTCGACATCAATGGTTCCTTCAATGAATTCAACCATAGCGCTTCCAGATAGAACGACATCCTTACCGTTCGACATGGTCATGTCGGTTAGACTGAATTCACCAGAACCTGCTGATTCAATTCCAACCGCATTGGTTGCTATCGTCATACCAGTCATGGTGACTGGATTGTCAGTGTTTTGACCGTATTTGAATGCCGCTCCTGCGCTGTTCGTGACAATACCAGTGACATCTCCAGAGATGTCCTTGGCGTAGTACACACCAGCTGAGGTTTGGCTGTCCAAATCGAGGTTAGCAAGTTCAACTGTTCCGGATGCGGAGCTACCGATGAGGACACCGTAGGTACCACCATCAACTTCCAATCCATCGATTGTAGCGGCTGCTTGGCCAGTAATTTCGAGACCTGAGTCGACCGGGTTGGTCACTGCAATGTTCTCGAAGACACCAGCAGCGTATGCGCCACCGATTTGAATTCCGTTGTCTGCTCCAGTGATGGTTCCATCCTTGAAGAGAGGCGTACCAGATTCACGAACATATTCTCCCAAATCTGCAGCGTTGTCGCTCGAACGAGCAACAAACTCCAGACGATCTTGGAAGTTGTCAGCACGGTTGTGCAGAACGTCAATGTACAGCGAGACCTTGGAGATGTTGGTCGCCGAGATGTCCACTGTCGGCATGGTCAAACGTGCACCTTGGCCGGGACTCATGTAGTACGAGGCGGCGTAATCAAGGCAGACGTTGTAAGTCGATGGGTATCCGCCACCATAGCCTTCAGGAGGCGTGAATGGTCCATTGGTTCCACCGTGGTATGAGGTGTAGTAGTAACCCCAGTAGTGGTATGGGTAGTAGGCGTAGGAACCGGTTGGGCTGACGCCGTCAATTCCTTCCCAGTCAAATCCAAACTCATCTGGTGCGTAGTAGTAGCCTGGGTATCCAGGGTTCGACTGTGGGCCACCAGGCCAGTAGTTGTGCATGTAGTAGAAGTATCCATCAAAGCTTGATGGGTATCCTGGACCGTACGAGTAACCGTAGTAGTCACACGACCAACTAGGGACACCACCGGTTGCACCGGTTGCGTAGGTAGCGGTATCACCGGTACCAGATGCTGGATCAGCAGCACCGTATGGGTAGTAACCGGTGTCAGAGGATTGGGTGATGTTCCAAGCATTTCCGCTGTCGTCTTCCAATTCAATGTTGTACCGGTCAGTGATCATGTAGTACTTGCTGGTAGCGTAGTTGTAGGTTGGGTGAGCGTTTCCGCCACCGTAGATACTGTTCCAGCCAACTTGCAAGTAGTCGTCACCGATGTAGGTCGACAAGTCGATTTTGTAGGTTTTCCATCCAGTGTTTTCACCGCTGAGCAAAGTGCTGCGGTAAACAGTAGGAAGGGACATACCACCGTAGACGTCAACACCAACGGTGTTGTCGGTAGCGATGAACCCGTCAACTTGTGGAGCGCCGTTGTAGGATTGAATACCCACTGCAGCGTTCTTCACGATCACGTTTTCGATGCTACCACCGGATGCTTCGACCCAAAGAGCCGTTCCAGTTTGTCCGGTGTTGATGATGCTTGAATCAGCGATGTTCACAGTTCCGCCATTGACCATGACAGTTGCCATATCAGCGTAGGATGTAGATGCACCGAACACAGTAGCACTGTTGCCCATAATCAAAGTAGCACCAGGTCCAACAAAGAGAGCCGCACCAGTGGTGGAGTCTTGAGCGACGTCACGAAGGGTTCCACCATCAAGATTGAGTGTCCCATCTTGGATGTCAATGTGGAGTCCGTAGGTGCTCGAGATAGCCTTCACAGCGCCAACTTGACCGGTGTCAGGGGACACAGTCACTTTGAGCGATCCACCGTCACTTAGTGTGAGTACAGGAGATGATGTAGCTGTGCTCTTCACCTTGAGAACAGAACCGAGAAGGATGATGTTGCATCCATCGAGGGTCAGGTCTGCAGCCAAGGTCATTGGCGTGCTGTCGAACACATAGGCATCCAGTGTTGGATTGTATGTTGTTGCAAGGGTCGTGTTAGCAGCGATCCATGCACAGTCCATACCTGCTGCATCGAATTCAACTGGGGCAGGTTCGAGGAGAAGGTCAATCGTATCTCCAACGGTGTAGGTACCGTCTGTAGGGTACCATGAATCCGTGTGAAGGGTTTCGTTTTGACCTGCTGCACCGAATGCTCGCAAGTTGTGGTCGTCGTATGTATTACCTGATTGATCAGATGTGATAACCCAGACAGTCGCCTCTCCAGTAGCGTCGGTGACGTGAGATCCAACTGCAGGGATGATTTCGGAACCTGAACTATCAACGACAGTAGCGGAAACAAAGTGGCCTGACTTGTAAATGACAGAAGCGACATTATTAATCAATGCATTACGGTAGGTGAAAGCGCTCGCAAGACCGCCATACCAAATCTCCGAAGAGGAGGCTGCCGTAACCATGCCATCAGCACCAGCGTAAGGGGAGGTAGCTCCATCCACAAGAACCTGGATGAGGCGGACATCCGAGTTGGTGTCTGCGTATGCAAAGTCTGCAAGTCCAGTACCGGACGTTGTAACATCTGTCACAGCGATGGTAACACCAGAGTAGCGTGCGTAAATCATTGGGTTCACGGTATCGCTGTGACTGAAGTCTCCATCTTCGAGTGTAACTGTGTTCGCTGCGATGGAACAGCCGTTGGAGGTGAGGGCGTCTGCAGTGACACCCAGCATGTGGACGTTCCAACCGCAACCGCTCACCGAAATGGTGGACGCTTCGAGGTTTTCCATGGACACGAGGTTCGATGTGATTGCGTTTCCAGTCATGGAGAAGGTCCCCATGGTCATGCTGTCAAATGTACCAGGTTGAACGCGGGTCATGACGGTGTTACCAACGGTAACGTCGTCGAACATTGCGTTGTCTGCTGATGGACCGTTACCGGTGCTGGATGAGCCACCAGGGGTGATCATCATCGTAGCGGTTCCGAAGTCCACCATGTTCATTGAGATAGCGTCCATTGCTTCGATTGAAACCGAAGCATAGTCATCAGCGTCGAAGTTGTACAAGACCACTTCACTGCCGCTGCCTGCTGCGGAACTGAATGCAGTTCCAGTAGCGAGAGAAGCGGTGGTGGTGGCGGTCACGTTGCTGACTGTCACAGTTGCGAAGTCAACATCAATGAGGTTGACGTATGCGTTGTTCACGGTTGTGTTCTCAAGGAAGAGAGAACCACCAGTCGAACCAGCGACGTTGACAATTGCTCCACCTGCGGGTGTGCCGAGTGTGTTACAATCTTTCATGACACCTTCAGTCAAGGTAGCCATTGTGTCTTGGGCAAAGTCGAAACACGACGAGGAAGCCCCATCGATGTTGAAGTTGCTCATGGACACAACAGTGCCTTGCCCGCTTCCGTGAGAGAAAGCAGAACCGACATTGGTGAACGTCACATGGTCCATCGTAAAGTTACCAACGTTAGAGTTGGTGCTCGGCGAGGAACCGTGGCGTGAACCAGCGGAGATTGCAGCGTCGGATGTGTTCTTGAAGTCAACGTAGTTGAAGACGTGTCGATCATCGGTGCCTGCAGCGCAAGCAGCGGTGAAAGCCATTCCAGTCCAATCAACACCATCAGCACCCTCGAAGAGGATGTGGTCGGTGCTGTTACCGTTGAGCGTCATCTGGTCACATGTTCCGTCAAAGGAAATTCCTTTGCCTTCTGCAACCTGTATGAGAACACCTGGTTGGATCGTCAAATCAGCCGAAATGGTGAGGTAGTCGCCACTTGGGTTGACTCGGATTGGGCTGTCGGTGATGTCCCAAGTCGTATCTTGAGTGATGTCCGAGGTAACGTCTGTACCCTTGCCTTCGAAAGGCATGGTTCGGTAGTAAACTCCACAATCCACGTTCGTGTTCTGGTAGCAGTAGTATGTGCCGTAGTATGAGTAGTATGGCGCAATTGTACCTGCTCGGGCGAAGGAACTAGCGGAGTAAGGCAACTGAGGCATGTTTCCATACCATGTTGTCATACTGCGGACCAATGCTGTGGAACCAGTGCTCAAGAAGTGCATGTTTCCATGACGTCCGAGGTTGATTCGGTCGTTAGCATCGGTGTAGTTGTAATCCGTACCAAAGTAGGTGAAGTTGAATCCTTCTGGCATGGCGATGTTATCGGCACACTTGTTGGCCCATGTGTTCCAGTAGTAGCTGGAAGAACAGTAGTAGCCAGATGGATTACCAGAAGATGAACCCATGATGTCAGATGCATCAGCGTTTACCAAGCCAGTGAGACCACGGTCGAACGACTCGTAGCCGCTATCGGTCGCACTGGTCGAAATTCGGTAGTTCGCAGGGTGAGGGTTGGTTCCTGTGATGTACTGTGTGCTGGTACGATGTCGGATGGTTTGTCCCATGGTTCGTGTTTGATCCATGAAACCAACAGTTCCAGCGTCGTACGAGTTGGTACAAGCATCATCGTACTTGAATTCAATTTCGTTTGTCACGTCATAGAAGACAGCTTGGTAGGTACAGGTATCCGTTGTGGAGTAACCCATATCTCGCCATTCAACGATGAACATCTTGTTAGGATCGCCAACTGAGAAGGTCTCGGTCAGGGTTGTCTCTGTGTTGACAGCAACTGTTGAAACGTCTTGTGCCTTGAGGTAGTAGTCGACAGAGTCGCCACGTTCAAGATCTTCGATGGTTGCAGACCAGTCACAACTTGATAATACACATTGAGCTCGAGTTGAACCCGACTCTTGAGTCATGACAATTGCGGTCCAAGAACCAGTTGTGCCGCCATCAGGCGTCACGCGGTAGTAGGCTGTAGGGCCAACACCAGCTGAGGTGCTGACGTTGAGACCAGATGGTGGGTCGCCAGCGTCAGAGAGGGACGCCGTGATCGTTCGGTCCTTGCTGTGGGAATCAGCGAGGGCGGAATGGGTGAATTCAGGTGCGAACGTATCTGGGGTTGGTGCGACATTACCGATCTTGTAGGTGACATCACCAGTTGAGGCAATGCGGCCGTAGTAGCCCATTCCGAGTGCAAACCCGCTCCACTTGTAGGTGGTGACACCGGAGTATGCACCTGCATAGTAGTAAGCTGGAGAGCAGTCGTTGTAGGAACTGTATGGGCTGCGCCAGAAGGTCGTGAAACCATTGCTGGTCACGCACAAACGGTTAGCATTGGTTCCGGCACCGCCAGTGGCGTTTCCGAATCCAAACTTACCGAACATTCCACCGTAGTCAGAGCCAAGAGTGATCTTGTAAGCGTTGGTGTAACCATAGCTTCGGCTTGCGTCGGCGGAGGTTCCACCAGACAATCCTTCATTGATTGATGTGGAAGTGCCGACACCGACCATTGCAAAGGAATCGGTTCCGCTGTCGTACAAGAAGATGAGGTTCATTCCTGGGCCGTTAGCAGCGGAGATGGTAAGGTAACCACCATCATCCTTGTGCAGGCTATCGATGTTCGATCGAGTACCGCCCACGCCATTGTAACCGGAAGAGGCAGTTGTTGTATGCTGCGTAACCCAGTTGCTGTAGAAGTAGTAAGATGAAGAGTAGAAGCAAGAGCTGCTACCTGTTCCACAGGACGAAGTGTCGAACTCGAAGTAGAATTCATCGCTGCCGTCGAAGTGAGTCATCTGTCGGTCGAAGTATTGGTTCGCTGATGGTGAGAAATAGGCCGCTGCGTGGACATCTGTAGTCAACACAGTGAGTTTCTTATCATCGCCTGCATCAGTAACATCTTCTACTGCGAAGTAGTAAGGCGTTGGAGCAGTTTGAGAACCGGTGAGCACTGGATCGTATCCAACGTTGGCACCGCCAGCGGTGTTGAGGTCTTGGAACTGCCAGTAATACTGGACATAGTCACCTGCTGCGATCGATACGGTTGTTGCCTTGAATTGGCATTCAGAGCTTGACGATGCACATGTGCCAATGCTTGAAGCACTGACGCTGGTGTAAGAACCGTTGTTGAGTGCGTAGTTGAGCGTTGGTGCGTTAGCAGTAGTGGTGTCGATTCCAGACATGTCAACAAGAGTAGTGAAGAACGTGCGAGCACCTTCGATGTATGATGTCACTCCAGTGTAAGGAATGAATCCAGACAATGGAGCATCGGTATCAGAACCGCCAGAGTAAACGATTTCAAGGTAAGAGTTCGATGTTCCCGAATTGATAGTTCGCTCGTAAATGTATGCGTTGTTCTGAGCGACAATACGTTGTCCAATACCGACTGTACCAGCGTTCGTTTGGGCTGTCGTGATGTACCCTCCCGCTGCACTGGAGGCACAGGTAGTAGCAGTACTACAGAAGGTGTTTGTGTATTTACCGCCTGAATAAGAGCCGAGCGTGTGGGTTGTTGCCGCTGCGCTGTTCCACATCGAGAGGATCAGACCACGAGAGTTTGCACTGTTATAGGACGATCCTGTAAGGATCTTGCTGGCTGGCATAGCGCCGGAGCACGTACGTGTGATCATGGCGTGGCTGTAGGCGGACATTGTCTGCGTACCACAGTCTTCAAGAACTGAAGCTGTGATTGTTGCAGAATTTGATCCACTTTTGTAGCTGTATGTTGAAATTTGCTTGATTGAATCAACAGTGGCCCCAGTTGGAAGTGCATTGGAGGACGTGAATGTGTATCGGTGCCAAGGCATGTAACGCACTGAACCGTAATACTTGAAAGTGTAGCCGTAAGAACTCGAGTAGCAGTTTCGATAGTATCGGTAACAGTAGCCACCAGCATTTTGGTAGACCTTGATGGTCGGGTCAATAGCGAGCGGGAACACACGGTCGTCAGACATCAACCAATCTGCTTCCACTGCGGTCGTGATGACCACTTGTGGACCGTAGACCTGGATGAAGAACGTTGCCGTATATGGCCCTTCAGAACCTTCTTCAATCACGACGGGTACAGGGATTTCAGCGAGGATCTCGCCTGTTTCCATGTGGCGTATTTCAAGGGATTCTTGAGTTTGGGTCATCTCTTCACCGAGCATTGTGTCGCCGAGGTAAAGTGCGTAGCCCGAAGGAATTTGCATTGTTTCTGATAGACCGAACCAAGCTGCGTTAGGCTCAAGGACAGGTCGCTCGCGGATGACGAGTTGCTGCTTGAGTTGTGTCGACTCGACCGTGTAGTCAAGATCGAAACCTTCTGCAACCGGGTACCTGAGGACGTTGCCACCAACAGTCACGCCTTCTTCCGAAGGAGCGACGTAGTACGGCTCTGGCGCTGTGCCAGTTTGGTCCAGGGTCACGATCATTGGTGCGATTCCAGTAATGATTGGGTCGACGAATTGGTTCGGCTGAACCGCAACACCGTAAGCCATTTCAGGAGCGAAATGGGTTTCGAAGCTGTTTTCTGTCACTTCCCAACCGTTGGATGTTGCGACGACATTCAAATCAATGTCTCCCCATGCACCGCTATCATCGATGAAGTGGACTGGCGTAGCGTGATTTAGCTGCGCAAACTTGCCATCTTCTGTGATGTAGGTCTTGGTCGTTTGGTCTCTCATGCCGATCAGTTCATCGGATGGTTCATATTCATAATCAGTCTTAACAGCTTCTGGCAGTGCAAAGAAGTCTTTCTCTGCTGTGGTGTTTGAATCAACAAACTCCACGTCACTTGCGTTGTTATCGACGAACCCAGCCATAGGCATTAGGGCCATCAAAGCGCACAACAAAAGTGCGATGCCAATGCCGCTGAAGACTGACGTTTTCTTGGTATTCTTATTTCCCAACATGTGTCATTCACCCATACGGATTGTATGCAAAGCATCCCACGCTTTGAACCCCTTATAGGAGTTGGGGTGCGAAATCTTTGAATTCCAAGGTTGGGATACATAACCCAATCGGGTTACAGAGAAGCATTTACCCATAGAATTAGCACGCCACCTGGATAGATGAAATTGACGCCCAAAATTGAGTGATACGTTCGAAGAAGAATGGTCATCGATCAATTTGCAGAGCAGGTCGTCGAATTGGCCCCGCAAAAGACGCCAAAACGTGTCCGAAGGAACCTTTGAACAAATGAAAAAATATCTTTCACGTTCAAAAGGAAAAAGAAAAAGAAATTGGGGGGCTGAGGAGGCCGTCGAAACGGCCACCTCAGCGGCACTTCCCCTCGTAAGGGGACGGTTAGCTTAGAGGCACTCAGAGGTTGAAATCAGTAATCCCAGTTCTCTTTGCCCTCTTCACCCTCGCCACCACGGGAAAGGATGAATGCTCCAGCAATGAAGGCTACGAGTACAACCCCGCCAATAACGGCCCAGGTCCATGTTGGGACCTCGGAGGAGGCAACATCGCCGCCGCCAGTAACGTTGGTTCCATCATCGATGTTGGATGTGTCTGCATCACGTTGGTAGTCGATGCTGTTAAGGGAACCTGCTGCTGCAGTATTTCCTAGAGCGTCGACTGGTACGGCTGTGAAGTAGTACGTGTATGTTCCAGCAGCGGTTGGCTTGCCAATCTCAACATCTGTTGTGAGGCTTGATGCACATGTATTAGGCATGTTAGCAGCATCAAAGGTACCACGTTGGTAGCACACGTTCCATGAAGCAACGTCCGAAGTTTCGCCTGTTGCTTCCCAATCAATGATCCACATTTCACCGCTTTCAGACACTGAGAAGTCCATAGCAGAAACACCGCCATCAACAGACTTGTCTGCTGTGACATTGGCTACACCCTTTGGAGTGCTGCATCCAACGCTGTTGCAGATTTCAACAACGACACTGTAGAAAGCCCCGTGTTCAGTGTTCGATCCTGAATAGGAGAAGGTGCTGATTCCAACACCAAGGCCTGTGGAGAACGCATCAGCGCATCCAGCCTCGCCTTCACAAATGGTAATGTCAATGCTGTCCGTAGCGAGCATGGTACCATCAACACCCCAGTTGAGGACAATTGCACCACCCTTTGCGGCAGCAGCACTGAATCCAGTGATGCTTGCGTCAGGAACATCTGCTACAGCGAGGGACCCGCCCATGAGCACCAAGGCACCTTGCGGCAACACAGCGATGTCAGTAGGAAGTTCATATTCAAACATTTCAGTGGTTGCGTCAACATCAACTGCTTCAGAAGAGATCAATTCCCAATTTCCTGCATCAGTGACGTACCAGAGCGAAGTGGCTCCGATGTCCTTGGGTGCTGTGACACTCATCGAGTGTTCGAGGATATCGCCAGCTGAGTAGGTGGTACCAGGGACGTAATCAACAGCGCCAACGGCACTGTAGGTGCCAGAGTATTGTGGAAGTTCCTTATTTGCATAGTTTGCAAGGTCTGCATCGACTGCAGTGAGTGTGAATGCATCAGGTGCATTGTACTTGATCCCGTATGTGACGGTAATACCAGATGCAGTGGTGGCGGATGCGCCACCGTTGTTCCAGATCTTAAGCATCAGTTCTTGACTTGTCGATCCGCCGTTGGCATCGTAAACAGTAAACGAGACCGGGAAGTCGGTGACATAGGAGTCCAAGATGAGAACGGAACACGTAAGGGATTCGATACCGCGTTCGCAACCAGGAAGCGCAACGCCAGCGTTGGTCCACGAGTATTCAAGACCCATACCGGACGGGTCATCAACGTCGAAGACCTGAGCAGACATCTGAAGAGGTAGTTCTTGGTTTGTGAACAAGTCACCTTCGTTCATCAAGTCAAGGGACAGGATGAGAGGGTTGTTGTTTCGGACATCCACGGTCATGCTTCGATCATTGTTTGATGGTCGGGCATCGGTTGTCTTTTGCTCGAGAGTCAACACTGCATCGAATGTGTGTTCGCCGCTGTCCAATGTCACCATCATGCAAGCGTATCCATTCAATTCTGCCGCACCAGTAGGATTGCCATTTTCATCAGTGAGCATGCCAGTACCAAGAGGTTTGTACATGTAAGCGGGTTCGACACCAACTTCACAGGAATTCGCAACAACTGTGTTTGCAATTCCCATAGCATCTGTCACCGTGAGCGTAACGTTCCAATCATAGTTGACACTTGCGTCACTGCCTCGGTGTTCGACTTCCACGTGGAAGTAAGAGACACCAACATTCAGGTCTGCAGGAGCGTCGTCGCTCATCATGCTGGTTGGGTTTCCGGAACCATCAGTGTTGTAGCCCTGTGCCACTGTCATTCGTGAAACACGAACGTCGTGGTATGTTTTTGCACTTCCAAGAATTTCATCTGCGTCAGTGGTTGGGTATGAATCTTGGGTGAATTCTACTTCACAAATGTGATTCAAGGTTTCGTTGTTCGTTGGGTCCGTCGTAGCACAGCTTTCGAATTGGCTGTATTGAGTGAAATTCATCAACTGCGCTTGGAGGCCGTAACTCGCATCAGCGTTCGTGGCATCGAATGTGAGTTCTCCACCAAAGGTCCATTCGGTCTTGTATGAAAGGACCATGCGAGACGAGTTGGTCGTGGTTGGGGGCTCAGTAGAGAAGTCAGCGTATGTTTCAACAACGGTCGAAGTTCCGACTGTAACATCGTAAAAGGCCTCTTCGTAGAGGTCTGTTCCATCAGTGGATTGAAGCGCAGTAATGTCGCCGAATCCTTTGAGTCGGACCGTTACGCCTCGGGGCGTGAAGGTATCTGAACCGTTAGCGATAACGCTCATGGTCCAGGCCTTAGAGCCCGAGCCAGTTTCAGCTGCTTCTCCGGAATCCCAAGAAAGGTCCACTTGAATGTCATACCAGTTGACAACGCTGACTTCAATGGTCTGAGCGTCGTTGCCTGCATCTGCGTCACTTGGAGTGTCAGCGACAACTTGAATGATGTATTCTCCAACGACTGGCGTCCATACAATAGGATTGCCTGCGTACTGGAGGGTGTACTTGCCACCACCGAGGACGCCGGAAGCAGCGAGGGATGTGAAGTCACAAAGAGCGGCAGATCCACAAATGACATCTGTGTTTTGCCATTCGAGATCGTTTCCAGCAAGATCTTTAGCGACCATGGTGGGGTTACCATTGCCATCAGAAAGCCATACGCGGACAGTGTACGACAATTCAGTGATGTCAACATCGCCGCTGTTCTGAATGTAGGCTTCGAAATTGGTATTTTCGCCTGCATTCAGGGTGTTACGGCAACCTGCGTTAGTACAGGTGGTTTCTTTCGGGCTTGTAATTGCGATGACTTCTGCGTCTACGCCCGCACGGGCGCTCGTGTCGTCAACATCAATATTTTCTTGCAGCTCGGTGAGGTCGAAGTTAGCCATTAGACTAAGCATCAACATTGCAACGAGTATCATAGGGGTTGTTTTGTTCATTTCAATACCTCCGATGGTTCGGTACTCCTCGGCACATCATGCGCCGTATTTATACTATAGGAACAATGTTCACTGGATTAAAGTCACAAAAAAGACAGTGGTTTGAATGGCAGAAGGCCGCAGCACCCCGTTTGCAACCGTTGTAGAGCATCATGTTTGTACTTGATACCGAAGCGAGGGAGCGTCCAACGAGTGTTTTTATCGGCCCGTCAAAAAGAAATCATCATACCAAAAATGAACATTAAGACTCCCTCAGAGCCGCTGAGGGGGGAATTAACGATGCTTTTCGAATCGGGTAGGCCGTCGCCAGGAGAACCAAGACTAAACCACCGAGTACAACCGAAAAGATCGATGCATAAGGCAGACTAAATTCAGCACCCTGATCTTTCCAAAAGGTATCGTACAATGCCCGATGGAAGCCTACGGCGATGACAGCTCCGTTGAGCATGCCGAACACAGCCACCCACACCACTTCGACCATGAACGTAGCCATCACCATGCTGCGGCGGTAGCCGAGGGCGCGCAATACACCGATGGTTTTTGTACGCTCTGAGACAGAACGTACTGTGACGACGCCAATCCCAGCGATGCCGACGATCAAACCAAGGGCAAGGTAGGCTTCAAAAATAGCGAGGATGGCCAAAACGAGGGATTGGATGACCATCACCTCGTCAGCAATCACGGAGACTTGAACACCCTCACCGTTCAGCCCTTGCTCTAAATCAGTTGCCAACTCCGAGGTAGCCCTGCGAACATCGCTTGTTTTCCCCATTGGTGCAAACCCATCATCACCAGCATCGAAGCCCTCGCTTGCAACCGCTTGGCCATCGACGCTGACGTACATACGTGTGAGTCGCCCATCGAACTGGTCGACGGCTATATCGCCTGGAATCCAAACCCCTGCTGAGAACAGGTATGAAGACTGTTCAAGGAAGCCAGCAACCTTGACATTTTTGGTGTTTCCTGGGTTTGAGGTATCAATTAGCATAATTGATTCTCCAATTGAAAAACTCAGTCTTGAAAGTCCCGTGCCATCGGCCACAGATTCAAGTCCGAACGAAGCATCAATGAACACCAAGTCTTCTCTGGATTCGACCGTAATCCAAGCTTCTTTTTCGGTTTCACCTAGGCTTGTGTCCCATTGATAAAGAGGCAAACCTCCATGCTGAGAAAAGTTTTCATCGAAGCCCCTGAGCAAGTAAGGCATGCGATCGCCATCATCGTTCTCCAAAAACACTTGACTTCGATGTATTCGGGCAACTGAGTCGATCGAATCTGCAACGGACGAAGAAAGGTTCCAATCATCTGGATTCAAAGGCAATTCAATCGGGCGGGAACGTGACCCTGTGAGCAGCAGTTCGTAGTCGCCCTCTGCTTCTTCAACAAAGGAACTGGAGTAGTTGTCAAACTGTTCAGCATAGCCACTGAGGACAATCACTGAAAACACCGTGATTGAAAACATTCCCATCACCACAGCGGTTCGAAGAGGTGCAGCAAGAGGATGTGCCAAAGCAACAGGTAGAACAGGACCGAAACGTTTGGTTAGAAGTTTAGATTTGCCTAAACGGCCAACCAAGAGTGGTGCTGCACTCGTCAGCAGCAAGACACCCGCAAACACTTCAACAAGACCGAGAACAATGAAGGATATTTCATCTGGAGTCAAATCTTTTCGGACCGGATCTACGCTGTTGAGTCCAACCGTCCAGATGAGCAAACAGAGTCCGAGCACAGCCAGTGTGTTCCGGCCGGCGTGGCGATGGAGGTTGGACCACGCCGTCGAGCGGTTCTTGAGCAGCGTTGGGAGTTCCAACGTCAACACTGGCACCCCCGATACCAGCAAGCATACCCCTGCGACCACCCATGCGAAGTAGGCCATGGAACTGTCCAAGCCAATCACTGCAAGCAAAGCAAGGCAAAGTAAAGCGGCCCCAAAAAAGAGAATTTGCATCAAGATGAGCATCCAAGACACGGTTCCTGAAACCGCTTCCCGCCCGCCGCGGAGCGCCACGACAATGTTGGTACGAGCGGTCCAAACCGCTGTGGACCAAAGGGTGACTAGGGCCAACAAGAAGCCCCAAGCCCAACCTGCAAACACGGAACCCCATGTCCACTGGAATAAGAAAAGGCTTGACCCGACAGAACTGAAGATGTTCTGGAAACCAATGCTGATGAACCACGCAAGACCCAAGCCCACAAAGGAGCCAAGCGCCGCTGCCAGCCCAGCAACCATCGCCCCCTCCATCACCGCAAGTGACCGTGCATCAGATTGCGACATACCAAGCGAGCGCAGGGTTCCAAATTCACTACGACGGGACTCGGCAAGCATCAAAACGATGGTCAACACAAGAAGAACTCCCGCTGCGATGGTGAACGAACCAAAGACCAGGAACATGGCTGCAAGAAGACCCGAGGATTCTGCGGCTAATGCTGCAGCCTCCACTTTGACGGCTTGTACGTTGAGGTTGAGGTCAGAGGCTGTGGCTCGGTGATCAAACCATGCGCTGATTGAGGAAGCCGTACCGTTTTCGCTCGAACTGTTTGATGTTAGAACGAGAAGATTCCGTTCATCATCTGCAGCTGAAGACAACTGTTCTGCATCTTGAAGTGAAATCAAGCCGAGCACCACGCCGTCTAACTCTGAGAGCCCTTCGAGGCCATCGACTTCCGTATAATAGCCAGAATGGTTCAATCGGTAGGCGGTATCGTCACCGAAGGCATAAGGAATCAAGCCTTTCAACCAAAATTCACTTTGCCCAAGATCAAGGTTCAAATCTTGAAGTCGTTCACTGATCAGAACCGACCCATTGTCAACCAAAACTGGTGCATTACCCCCACCAAAGGAAAGGAGCATCTGTGGCATGGTCCCAAAACCACCGGCGCTAGAAAGAACCGGTATCCGGAGAGATTCAACCTCACCCGAGGCGCCATCCCAACGCAGCAATCCACCATCGAAACTGCACCAATGCTCCGCAGGAGTGAAGAGTGAAATCGCTGCACTGCCATCGCATCGAGCGTGCAGCGGAAGTGAGGAGGAAGTGGAATTTGATTCTGGCCAACCGTCACCGTCATGGGATGTAAATTCACTGGAAAGGTTGACTTCGCTGGCGTGGTAGCGTTCAATTGACAATAAACCTTCAACTTCGAGGTACATTCCATCTGCAACTACGAATTCCAAGGCCAATATTTTCGAAGGTACAGGTACGTTGATTTGCCTTTGTTCATGGGTTGACAAGTCGAAGGAGAAATGATGTAAAACCAATGCATCAGCAGTGCTTTCCACGGCCAACCAGCCTTCGGTATCAGAAGCAACGGCGTAAAAATGGCCTTCAGCATCATAAGCAGCCCACTCTTCGTCCTCAACATGGTTCTCAGATCCAATAATCAGTCCATTGGCATGTGCAGCTGCACCGTATTGACCATCGTTGGACAGGGTGAAGTCGTGAACCATGCCTCCATCTGGCACACGCCACATCCATGCTTCACCCGAGCCGGCGATTTGGAACCCCAGGCCGGTCCCAGTAGCGTGCCACAGGCCCCGTTCCCCAGCCGCTAGGTCGGTCACAGCATCAGAGGCAAGGGTGAGCAAAGGCTCATCCTCGAAATTGAATTCAATCAACGGCACCTGGAGAACTTCCAACACTGAATCCAATCCAAGAAGGGTGCTGTTTTCACGCAGGGAGACCACATCTTCACCTGCAATGCGACCCAGGCCTCGATCGGATGAGACACTGATTGACCCCGTCGTTGCATCAACATCGATGTTCAAACCGACGTCTGCTGCCGTCAGAGCATGATCGAGGTGGCCTTCTAAAGCTTCAACGAGGGGTGATATTGTTTCAGCACCGTCATGAGAAGAAGCAACGGCATAATGAATCGAATTGATTTCCCCCTCCATGCGCTGCAACCGTTGCGCTGTGGAAAGGTCTGTGAACACTGCAGGCGAGGACAGACCAGCCGCAGCGCCTTGACCTTGGTTTTGAACCACTTTGGCAACTGTTGCATTCTGAGTGAATCGCTCACGTTGATTGTTTTGGGTAATGTACCACCCCAATTCGACAACTGCTCCCTCGACGAGTGTGAGTTCCTCAGCTAGAACTTCATTGACTACGATGCTCAAAGGGCGTTCTGGGCCGTTAAGGGCTTCAATTTCAGCGTATCTTATGCCGTTTTCACCACCGATATGAGGCCAGACCTCTTCCGAATCAATGGTCGCGTTAAAGGCCAACCATGTGACGCTGGGGATCGAACGGTCATCGCCCTGCACGCTGGCACCTGCAACAAGCCCTTGCTGCTGGCCAATCACGGTCGAACGAAGCGAGGGGTCAGCCTTCACGGCGTCCCACACTTCAGAGGCGAGGCGTTCGTCAAGTCTGACACGCTCTCCTGTTGAAAGATCAAGACCGGAAATGGTGATGTCCGATTCACCCCAGGCACCTTCGACTTCGTACTGTACCGTAGCATCCAATGAATCGCCAACAACCAAGGAAGAAGTGATGATTGCTGAGGCAATTATCAAACCGACCATCAACAAAGCGGCCTGACGTTTACGCCGCAGCACAGTTTCCCGGGCAATTCGCCAAACAACAAGACGTTGTGGCACAAGGAGAGGTTGGACGAAAACGAGCGAAAGGATGCCAAAGGAAAAGGCGCCCACCCAGCGTGTCGCACCCTCGACTGAGCACCAGTCCAAGACCATGAAGGATACACCGGCATCAAGCACTGGCACGGCGACCAAGCAAGCAACAGTGAACAGCGAAATGTGATGGGTGCGCGTCAATGTCCAAGTTGCGATTGCAGCAAGGAGTGCTACACATACAAGCAGAATGACAAGCGCAAGGAGCAGGTTCATTCCTCCTCGCTTCGAAGGGAATCCTTCACGATCAAACCATCTTCCATGTAGAGGATACGATCGCACAGGTCCGCTATGCCTGAATCGTGGGTCACGATAAGGAAAGCAGTTTGATGTTCAACGTTGATTCTTTTGAGAAGGGCGAGCACTTCAGTCGAGGTCCGGGAATCGAGGTTTCCGGTCGGTTCATCGCACAAAACAACCGCTGGGCGGTGAACGATTGCACGTGCGATTGCCACGCGCTGTTGTTGACCACCGGAGAGTTCTGCCGGACGGTGTTGGCTTCGATCACCAAGACCTACGTCGTTGAGTGCTTCCAAAGCCCGATTGCGCGCTTCACTTGCCGATGTTCCGAGCAACAACAATGGCAACTCTACGTTTTCAACTGCTGAAAGTACGGGGAGGAGATTGAAATCCTGGAAGATGAATCCAAGGTGCTTAGAGCGCATTGTGGTGCGTTCATTATCGCTGATTCCGAACAAGGGTAAGCCATTGACATTGACATCTCCAGCACTCGGAACATCAATGCCTGAGAGCACGTTCAGTAAAGTGGTCTTCCCGCAACCTGAAGGGCCCATAATGGCGACCATTTCGCCGGCGCCAAGGCTGACATTGACACCCCGCACAGCTTCGACTGTCGAAGTGCCAGAAGCGTAGAGTTTCCACACACCTGATGCGCGCATAGCCGGGCTCATGCATCAAGGACGACGGAGTGCGTTGATAAACTACCGCTTGAAACCTCATTTCATGGATGAACAAAGGCTGGGCAGTGTGCGTGTGGTTGTCTTTGGCCCGTTGGTGGAAAGCCTGGGTTCTCGAACTCACAAAGTCCCACTGAT
>CAJJAV010000020.1 GCA_905182125.1 uncultured Candidatus Poseidoniales archaeon | reverse complement strand
ACCTTCATTGCCGTTCTGGTAGCGAACTCAATTTTGGCAGACGGGAAGACAAACTGGCTTGAAGGCGTCATGTTGCTTGGCAGCTATATCATTCTCGGTGCAGCCTTTTTCTTACTTTGACTGGAGTGAAATGAATGAAAAAAATTGGCTATGCTTTGATCTTGATTTCAACATTAATGTTGGTCGGTGGGACCGTGGGTTTCACGATGGAAGGAACCGTTGATGACGTCCCAACACCCAACGTCCAAGGTTTGGTTTTCTTCGCAGACGACCCTTTGGCCGGGAATGCAGCAGCCCTTCTCCTCAACGCCGATACCACCCTCACTTGGGATCGAGATGATATCTTCGTCGTTATTGCCGATGGTGGAAAAAAGAAACAATGCGATGATATGGCCAACGGTGGGAGCTTGAGTGGTTTTGACACCACCAGTAAAATCTGTTCCTACGGAGATGACGGGTATGCTGCCAGCGGAGATGACGGTGAAGAGGGTGTTGAATGGCGGGTTGATTCTGGTGAATTTTATGCTGGGATTGGCACCAAAGAAGGGGTGCTTCCTGAGGGCACAGATCTCAACATTGGCTATTCCATTGATATTGCACTGAGCGCAGTTGGGTATCTTTTCTTACTTCTCGGCGAGGGTGCGGGCTTTGTCCTCACCCGTCAAGATTGAAGTTCACTCTACGCCGTCGTAATACGACATAACGGCTTCATCGAGGTCCATCCATGATTGGCGTTCATCGAGGGTCTTGGTGGTGCCGTCGAAGCGCAACGCTTCTCCGTCAACCCACAGATCGAGGCACGATGCCCCATTGAACAAGAGGTTGGTAATGTGGCGGTTGTTCGATCGGCCAACAGGTCGCATACGCACATCATCAATGTCCCATACCGCCCAATCTTTGCTTCCCTTGGTCGCCATCGTGAACGCGTCACTGGCGGTCATGAGTGTTGGGTCCCAGTGGTCATGGCGTTGAACGAGGGCTGCGAGGCGGGCCTCAGCAAGCAGGTCGAGTCCGTTCCCGGAAGAGGCAGCCCCATCTGTGCCGAGTCGCACATCAACACCGGCTTCATTGAAGGCAGGCAGCGATAAGGTGCCTCCGCATGCTAATTTCATGTTTGATGAGGGGCAATGAACCGCCGTTACTTCGTGGCGGGCAAGGGTACGAATCTCGTTTTTCTTCATCCAAGAGGCGTGAGCGCACACGGTTCCAGGTTGAAAGAAGTCGATGCTGTCCAAGTACTCAACGGGATACATACCCGTTGCCTCATGGCAATCTGCGACTTCCTTGCGGGTCTCGCTCACATGAATATGCAAACGGGCGTTTCGGCGTTCAGCAAGTTCTGAGGCTCTTCGAAGGGTTTCTTCGCTGCACAGGTAGACAGAGTGGGTTGCGATGGCGTATTGCACCTTATCGAGCGGTGATTGTTGCTTGAGCATGCCATCCAGTTCGGCAAGTGCTGAGGCCGCATCATCGTGTGAAGGTAATGCTGCATCACTGACAGGGCCGCCGATAAGGCCCCTTAGGCCAGCGTCGCTGAGCACCTTGCCAGTGACGGCGGGATAGAAGTACATGTCAGCAGCAAAGGTGGTGCCTGTTTTGATCAGTTCAGCAGCAGCAGCCTGTGCCCCTACACGAACAAACTCAGGGGTGATTTTCGCTTCAGTCGGGAAGATTGCTTCGTTCAACCATCTGTGAAGCGGAAAACCGTCGCTGAAGTCTCGAGCGTTGAGTTGCATGGCCAAATGGGTGTGCCAATTCTGTAAACTTCGGGTGATCAAACGGCTTGAGCCATCGACGTCGAGGCTGACATCTTCATCACCATTTGATGGGGCCCAAGACCCGTCATCATGCAACAACACATCTCCGGTATGCTTCTTGCCGGCCTCATCATAGAGCACAGTGTCGCGGTAACGCACCGCTCCGTCTTCGCCCATGGAACGGCGTGGAGCCCCACCCTCATCAACGCTGGCTTCTCGACCGTGTGGCTTATGTTCATCAGCCTCCGCCCACAACTTGCGCCACTGTGGCTTAGCTGGTATAGCACCTGATTCGTAATCAGGAGGTCGGGAGTTCGAATCTCCCCAGTGGCTCCAATCACAACGTGTTGGTTGAGGATTGAGTTTCCATCGAGAACGCTCTTGCACTTGCTTCCAAACTGGCGACAGCAGGTAGGCTGCGGCCTGAAATGTAATCTAAACATGCGCCTCCACCGGTAGAAACATGGCCCATTTTTGAGGCGAGGTTTCGTTTCATGATCAGGGTGGCCGTGTGACCCCCACCAACCACAACATAGCCCTCTGATTCAGCGCAAGCGTTGAGCATCTCAATGGTGCCCAAGGCGAAGTCAGGCAGTTCAAACACACCTGCAGGGCCGTTCAAGTGAACGGTCCCAGCCTGCTTGATGGCCACTGAAAGGTTTCGAATCGACTGAATGCCCAAATCAAAGATTGGGGCAGAGACCGGTAATTGATCAAGGGACATGTCCACACGATTATCTTCGATGTTTGCTGCAACGTCCACAGGCAAACAAATTTTGTCCGGAAAGTCGGCGAGCAAAGCCTTGGCTTTTTCAACCGTAGCGTACCAGTGTTTGCCCAATTCACCAACCAAGAAATCATGATTGACCAATCCGATGTCATTGCCAGCGAGTTCGATCATGAGGTTCGCCACGCCGCCAGTGACCCACACCTCGTCGCAAATATCGTTGCGAAGCATGTTGTCGGCAACGGCAATCGAATCGTCCACCTTCACGCCACCAAGCACGGCAATGCACGGGCGAGCAGGGTTTTCGAGAGCCTGGTCGAGTTTTTTGATTTCATTGGCCATCAGTTCTCCAGCAACACAGGGGATCAAGTTTGTGAACCCTACACCGGAGGGTGTAGCTCGATGAGCACAAGCAAAGGCATCGTAGACAAAGAGGTCCGCAACGCTTGCCAATTTTTGAACCATTTGAGTCTCAGCCATGTCCTCAAACGTCCCTTTTGTGTTGATCTCTTCATCGTACATCCGTACGTTGTTGAGCATCAAGATGTCACCATCGCTCATGACTTCTATGGCTGCCATTGCTTTGTCACCAGCAAGGTCGTCGACCCACTTGACCGGGCGTCCGAGGATGCGACCAAGTTCCCGAGCGTGCCCGAGGGTGCTTGTGAAATCATTTTTACCGGGTCGAGATTGGTGAGCCAGGAGAACGACTTTTGATTTTGAAAGACGGTTCAAGGTTGGAACAATGGCTTTGATGCGCGTGTCATCAAGGAACAGTTTGGTGTCAGGAGCCATCGGTGAATTTACATCGACTCGGACGATTACTGTCCGTCCTTCGACATTGACATTCTCGAGGGTGAGAACACTCGCCATTGGTTGGTCCAAACCGTGCGGGTTTTTGATTGAGACGGGTTAAAATCCCCTTTCGCGGTCGGTGGCATCCACTGCTCAATCGCGCGTCTGTCGGTGGCTGTCTGTCCGAAAGGTGATATAGCCGCGAACATCGCTTCCCAAGGATGGCACGCGAAGCACCCGAAAGGGACACCTCGCTGGAAGGAGCACGCCGTCGCGCCAGCACCAGCACCTCGTCTTTTGGCGTATCAAGAAGGGAAGGGCATGACGCCTCGACCTACTACGGGAGCAGGTTGAACGAAGGCTTGGTCTCGAACAGAGAGGTCGGTGAGGAACAACCCTTGCCGCCAACCATGGCCAACACCGTAATTTCTGGTGATTCAAGGAACTTGGATTTGCCAGACAACTGCGTGCATCTTGTCGTTACTTCTCCACCCTACAACGCCAGCAAAGATTACGATGAAGATTTGTCCCTTGGTGAATATTTAGATCTGCTCCACGGCGTCTTTGCCGAGTGCTACCGTGTGCTTGCCCCGGGCGGGCGTATGGTGATTAATGTCGCCAATCTCGGTCGAAAACCGTACATACCTCTTTCAAGCCACATCAACGTTATGATGTCGGAAATTGGCTTCTTGATGCGCGGCGAAATCATTTGGGATAAATCTGCAAGTGCTGGATCTTCCTGCGCTTGGGGCTCCTTTCAGAGTGCCAGTAACCCTTGCTTACGTGACGTTCATGAATACCTCCTGGTGTTTTCAAAGGGCGATTACAAATTAAAGCGTGACAAAAAAGAGCGAGCGGAGGGTCGCATCGACACCATACCCAGGGACGATTTCATCAAGCACACCAAATCGATTTGGTCGTTTGCGACCGAACGTGCCTCTCGAGTGAACCACCCAGCCCCTTTCCCAGTAGAATTGCCAAAACGCTGCATCGAAATGTACAGTTTTGTTGGTGACGTGGTGCTTGATCCGTTCAACGGCTCTGGCACCACATGCGTTGCAGCAAAAACGACAGGTCGAACCTACATCGGTGTTGATCTCTCAGAGGCGTACTGTACGATTGCAGAAAACCGCCTTGGCACCATCGAAGCATGGGTTGCTCCAGAAGTGCCCGTTTGAGGCTCACTGCGGTGGCAAGATGTTGTCCCATGGACTCTGTGCTGGTTGCGCTGGTTGAGTTTGTTGTTGATTGATTGGAGGCATAATTGGTGTTACAGGGACTGCTGCTGGTTGATATGCTTGACCAACCGGGGGCTGATACACTGCTTGTGACGCAGGTGCTTGGCTTCCAATTGGTGCTGCGTACACTGATTGTCCTACGGTCATCTGCCCACTTGGCATGACGATGTTGGTTTTAGGGTCATCCAACACGAAGGCTAGAATGATGCCGAGAATAGTCAATGGGACTGCACAACAGGCGCCAAAGAATCCCAAACCCGATGCGGCTAGGCCGCCGACTACGGCTTCAGTGCACGCTTCATCGCAATAATTCCCTCGGATGTTCACTTTGACGTTGCTTTCAAAGGTGTATTCCATGCCTGCAGTCACGTGATCGATGCTTCCATAGCGCTCTTCATCACCGGCACTTGCATTCATCTCAGACCAAAGGTAACACCCTGGAAGAACATCTTGGCCGTTGCTGTCAACAATGGTGAGTTCTATCGAATCGCAATCGACGGGGTGGATCACATACACCGCGATGTCCCAAGATTCGTTTCCATCGACGGTAAAGGTACCACTGGTCTGCTGTCCAACGTATTCTTCGTTTTCACCAGCATCGATGGCGTTGCCAAATCCTACGACCATGCCAATTGCACTTGCAAAGAACATGACGACGCCGATGAGGATTGTGACTTTGCTCGCAATGTGCATGTGTGCGTCACAGACTTCATTGTTATCAACGTGTTCATCAGTGGTATTGTGTCCCATTTTGGCCCAAGTGATAGGAGCCATTTTGAACGGTTGCCATTCACCAATGGGTAATGACCGGATGGGATGTGACAGATTTGTCCGGCCCAGACGGTGAGGATTGGCGCGTCCCAACGAGTGAACTCGATGCGCGACAGCAAGAATTAGGTCGTCTCTTGGCAAAAGCAGGCCTCCCAGGCGCCCTTATACAACATCCAGTCGATCTGTACTACTATGCAGGTGGACGGCAGAACGCTTCGATGTTTATTCCAGCCCAACACGCTGGGGGCAGCATTGAAGCAGGTGGAAACGGGCCAGTTTTGTTTGTTCGCCGATCATTGAAACGCGCACACCATGAAGGTGGCGGTAGTGATTGCCCTCACGAAGTCATCCCCTTTCCGAGCATGAGTGTGTTCGCCGAACACCTTGCTAACCGAGGCGTCGAAGCAGCACCATGCCTGCAATTCGGTGAGGTTCCAAAGACCTACTCTGATCGCTTTGTCAATGCCCTTGCTCCTTTGGGGGCTTGCTTGGACGCAACCCAAGTGATCCATGCTCAACGGGAAGTAAAGTCAGCTTGGGAACAAAAACAAATGGATTCTGCGGCTGATGTCCAACTTCGCATGTTCGAGGCTGTGCAGGCTGTTGGAGGCGAAGGTGTAACCGAGTTGGAGTTGGTTGCAGCAGCAGAGGCTGTGAGTCGTTCCGAGGGTTTTGGCGGCCACGTCCAAATGCGCCGCTACCCACTTCAATGCGACCGAGGTGTCATTGTGGCAGGACGCGCTGGTGGCATTCCTTCCTTTTTCGATTCAGCCGTTGGCGGCACAGGAGCCCATCCTCTCAATGGCATGGGTTCCGGGTTTACTCGAATCAAAAGCAACGAACCGGTGCTTGTCGATTTGGTTCATGCTCACCGAGGCTACATCGTTGACATGACCCGCATGTTCGTGGCAGGTTCCCTCGATGAATCTTGGATTTCACGGCTTGAGGATATGGTTGCCGTCAAGGACACTGTGGTCGATGTTCTCGACCGAGGTGGTATGTGCAGCGAAGCATGGAATGAAGGTACAATGCTGGCAGAGGAACTTGGCCACACAGATCACCTGATGGGCATGGCTCCCGACCAAAGTCGCTTCCTCGGTCATTCAGTTGGCCTTCAACTCGATGAATCTCCTGTGGTTGCCGCAGGCTTTGACCGACCTCTTCCAATCGGTGCTACGATGGCCATTGAGCCAAAAGTCGTGCATGGGGAAGGCAGCATCGGTACCGAAGACACATGGATTCGAGATGAAGAAGGAATGCGCCCCATCACTGCTGGTGGCCTGTGGCCTTCGATAACGGAGTGGTAAAGATGGCTGAACAAGAACAAACAGATGACGACATATGCGAGAAACTTGAAGGTTGGATCCATGAAGATGTTGGAAAGCGGATTCCTATACGCACTACGCCGAATGGAACGTATTACAACGAGCCAATCGTGGCTGTCTTCTGCCAATTCTGTGGTTCTGAATTTGTTGGACCAAGCCGAGAAGCCGGCGGATTCCTCGGGGGCCATGAGTGCCTTCACGCATGGGAAATCTCCCAAGCGATGAGCCGAGAAGACGGCCTCACGGAATGAGTTCTCCATCGAGAGCGACCATAGTGTTCAAGATGCGTCTTCGCTGAGTGAGGGGCATGGCCAAGCCTTACTCCCCCAGTCACATCGGTGCAGTTGCATCGAATTTCACTGAAATGCGACTGGCAGGTGCAGTCAAGGAGCGAATGGTTGAACTGCTTTGTCAAGAGATCGAACGGCTGGTCCCAGACATGGAGCAAGCCACACTTGCTCAGGATGCAGAGAGAAAAACGCTCGACGACCCCCACCGAACAAGGCTAAATTACAACCGTACTCGAGAATTGATGATTGATCAATTGAGCGCAGTTGAATCGGTTGGTTCCGCAGCGGTTCAAGCCGGCATTGAACACATCGAACGTCACCTTGCAGCGCTCCTCAAGCACGCAGAGGCAGCTGCAGAGAAAGACCGAGTTGCAACCATCAAACCCCGCCATCTTGAAATTGCGATTCAAGGCATGGGCTTGGAAGACGATGGCCAACCCGGTGCAGTGCCAGAAGTCGTTCAGACAGAAGACTTCGTGGTCAGTCAAGGGGGGGGCGTTCTTACCGAATCCTCGTTGCTTTCCCTCGCTCGTACCCATGCCAAAATGCCAGTCACTCGGGAAGCTGTCGACGAGTTGCTGGAAACTTACTACATGGTTATCGAACAACTTGAATCCGATATCCGAAAGCATGCCCAACTCGGCGGGAACCCCGTTCAATTCATTGAATCAATTGGACGAATGAAAACCCTCATGTCGCTGGGTTGGATGCGTGCTATGCTCACCAAGGCCGCAGAAACAGCAAGGGAGCGTGGCTACAAGCGCATCGACATTGAACAGATTGTACACATCGACCCGTTTGAGACAAATTGACCTGCGTTCAAAGCGATGCAGCGAACGCAACAACCGCAGCGTAATCCGGTTCTACGCCGGGGTTTTCTGCGACCCAACGGTGTTGAACTGTACCTTCCTTGTCAATGATGATGATCACACGGTTGGCACTGACGTACCCTTCGATGCCACCAAGGCCGACAAAGGTGGCGTCGTAGGCATTGACCACTTTTCTGTCAATGTCGGAGAGCAGGGTGAATTCAAGGTTGTACTTTTTCGCGAATTCTGCGTTGACCCAAGGTGAGTCCACGCTGATCCCAAGAACAACAGCATTGGCGTCATTCAACGATCCAAGGTTATCCTGGAAGGCACACATTTCTTTGTCACACACGCCAGTAAAGGCGCCCGGATAGAAGGCGAGGATGACGTTTTGACCTTGGAAATCAGCTAATCTGATGTCACTCTTGTCGGTGGTTTTGAGGGTAAAGGCAGGGGCTGTGTCTCCAATATTGACCATGCCAATGCCAACCGCCGCCGGCGTTTATCTGTTTCGATGAGCCAAACAGTGCCATCAAGCAACGTCAAATCGATCAGCGTTCATGACTTTGTTCCATGCGCTGATGAAATCGTGGACGAACTTGTCCTTGTTGTCATCTTGGGCATAGACTTCGGCAATTGCACGCAGTTGAGAGTTGCTACCAAACACAAGGTCGTAACGGGTCGCTCGGCGAACAAGTTCTCCAGAAGAGCGGTCATGCGCTTCATAGGAGTTGCTACCAGTCGCCTTCCATTTCACGTTCATGTCAATGAGGGTCGTGAAGAAATCAGTGGACAAGGTGTTGCCATCGCTGAAGATTCCACGGTCATCGGAACTGACGCCCATCGAGCGTAGGCCTCCAACGAGAACCGTCATTTCGGGTGCAGACAATCCAAGCAGTTGGGCTTTATCGAGCATCATTTCTTCAGGACTGACGCTGTAATTCTTGAGGAGGAAGTTTCGGAATCCATCCGAAACCGGTTCAAGAACTGCAAACGAGTCAGGATCGGTGTGTGCATCGCTTGCGTCACCACGGCCGGGCGTGAAGGTGACTTCAACACCAGATGCCATCTCAATTCCAGTGTTTCCAGCAAGAACGATTGTGTCAGCAACACTTGCTCCGTGAGCTTCAGCGAGCGGTGTAAGAACAGCAAGCACCTTGGCGAGTTGTTCTGGCTTGTTTGCAGCCCAGTCTTTCTGAGGCGAAAGTCTGATTCGAGCGCCGTTCGCTCCACCGCGCATGTCAGAGCCTCGGTATGTGGAGGCGCTGGCCCAAGCGGTTTCGACCATTTCAGAGATGGAGAGTCCTGATCCCTTGATGGCTGCCTTCAACGATGCAACATCGTAGGATGTGCTTCCTGCAGGAACCGGGTCTTGCCAAATGAGGTCTTCATCTGGGACATCAGGTCCAAGGTAGCGTGCCTTTGGGCCCATGTCGCGATGAAGCAACTTGAACCATGCACGTGCGAACGCATCGGCGAAAACGTCAGGGTTTTCGTGGAAGTGCTTGGATATCTTGCGGTACTCTGGGTCTCGAATCATGGCCATGTCTGCCGTGGTCATCATTGTTGGAACCTTGATGGACGCGTCTTCTGCATCAGGTGCGAGGTCTTCAGGGTCTGGGTTTGCAGGCGTCCACTGGTTGGCGCCGGCAGGACTCTTGACGAGTGTCCAAGAATCTTCATGCTTGAAAAGCAGGTCAAAGTAACCATTGTCCCATTCGATTGGGTTTGCAGTCCATGCGCCTTCGATACCACTGGTGATGGTGTCGCGACCCTTTCCGGATCCGTGCGTGTTTGCCCAGCCAAAGCCTTGCTCTTCGATTGAGGAGCCTTCGGGTTCTGCGCCAACTTGAGCAGCGTCACCTGCGCCGTGTGCCTTTCCGAAGGTGTGACCACCGGCTGTGAGGGCCACAGTTTCAGCGTCATCCATTGCCATACGGGCAAACGTCTCTCGAATGTCCTGAGCGCTCAAGAGCGGGTCAGGGTTTGAGTTTGGTCCTTCTGGATTGACGTAAATCAATCCCATCTGGACTGCAGCAAGTGGGTTGTCGAGGTCTTGACGCGTGTCACCGTATCGGTTGTCGCCAAGCCACTCATCTTCTGCGCCCCAGTAAATGTCTTCTTCTGGGTGCCAAATGTCAGCTCGGCCACCGCCGAAACCGAACACAGGCCCGCCCATTGATTCAATTGCCACAATACCAGTCAAGACCAAAAGATCGGCCCAACTGATTTTGTTTCCGTACTTTTGCTTGATTGGCCAAAGCAAACGTCGAGCTTTGTCGAGGTTTCCGTTGTCGGGCCAGCTGTTCAGGGGAGCGAACCGCTGCGCACCTGTAGCAGCACCACCGCGCCCGTCGCCAATCCGGTAGGTTCCGGCAGCGTGCCAGGTCATTCGAATGAAAAAGGGCCCATAGTGGCCGTAGTCAGCGGGCCACCAGTCTTGACTGTCCGTCATCAGCGCGTGAAGATCTTTCTTCATTGCAGCGTAATCCATGCTGTTGAATGCGTCCTTGTAAACGAAGTTCTCACCCATTGGGTTTGATTTTTTATCATGTTGATGGAGAATGGCCAAATTCAATTGATTTGGCCACCAATCGTTGTTCTTCATTCCAGTGCTTGGTGCACTGATTGCCCCATGCATTACTGGACACGTTGCGTCTGTACTATCTCCACCCATTTCTCTCATGTTACTGCCTCAATTTTCTGGAAACTCTCATGACATATCAAGGTGTAGTTTCAGTGTTCTTCTGATGGTCACCTCGAATAAATCCACGGTGGTAGGGTTGATGTGCCCGCGCTTCTGCCCAACACCATGAGCCTGTACGCCCCTCGCACGTTTGGCCATTTCAGACCCGGGCTGCGTCATACTGTTGAACTGTATTGGGCCCCAACCCTCCCAAACCTGAGGCGAATTTGATGCTTGAAGTTGAGCAACTTAATCCGTCCACGTGGGAAGAATTTCTCGAAGCCCCAGCGGCCCTTTTGGTGCTTGGGAAGGCAGACTGCCAACCGTGTAAAGCATGGACAAAGACACTCACTTCTCAACCTGATGATGTCCTAAATGTCCGTCAGGTTCGGATAGGAACACTGCTTCTTGATGCACCCGGGTTTGGCCAATTCAAAATGACCCATCCTTGGGTTGCGCTGGTGGATGTGCTCCCATTCAACGCCCTTTACATCAACGGTGAACGTGGTGCTGAATGGGCTGGTGCAAGCATTGAGCGCTTGCTGAAGGAACTCAACGGATGTGCGTGATTATGCTTGCTTCATCGGTTCTTCTTTCGGCCTTGTTCGCAGGCCTTGTTGCTACATGCGTCACCTTAGCGATTGAACGCTGGGGCGGTCTTGTCGGTGGCGTTCTTGGAACCGTCCCCTCAACCATCGTACCAGCTGCTGCTGGCATGTACCTTGCTGGCAATGAGGTCGAAATGATCGAGAGCATGGCAATCGTTCCTTTAGGGATGCTAGTGAACGGTCTTTTTCTTTCGGTGTGGGTGGTTCTTCCAAGCCGATTATCATCCAAGCGTCCATTGTTGATCACCACGCTTTGTTCTCTTTTGGTCTGGGCGCTTGCGGGTTTTATCCTGCTCACCTCAATCGAGAGGGTGTTACAAAGCGGTGTGTCTTCTTGGACCATCAGCATCTTTGGTCTTTTCAGTGTCATAACGCTTGCAATCTTGTTCAATTTAGAACCACGTGAAGCCCCCAAAGGTAGCCAAAGCGTTCGGTGGCAGGTCCTCATTGGACGTGGCGCAGCAGCAGCTGTTGCCATCGGCTGCGCAGTATGGCTGTCAGGGCAAGGACTCCCTTTGCTGGCCGGTCTTGCAGCCGTGTTCCCTGCCATCTTCTTGACCAGTATGGTCGCACTGTGGTTGGCTCAAGGTCAAACAGTTCCACAAGGAGCGGTTGGTCCGATGATGCTCGGCGGCGTCAGTGTAGCAGTCTATGCGGTGGTCATCATGTGGTCGATACCGACCTACGGAGCCGTAGTCGGTTCAGTCTTGGCTTGGACGATCGCGGTTGGAGGCTGGTCGTTCCCAACCTTCCTCGTTCTCCGAAGAAGGGACATCAACCATTCACTTCGCGTGTCCAACGCTCAGCAGCAGGAACCCCTTCAACAGTGATGTTGACCTCTGTCACACCTTTGATGGCTGAAGATTTCTTGTGCAATGCACGCAAGTCCAGCAAACAGCATGGGCAATGCGGTCTTGCAGGTTCGATGATCATCGTCAATCGACCCTGTTCGTCAATGTCAATGCTGCGCATTGCTTGCGTGGTCGTGTACGCCTGATCGCTGTGCGGGTCCTTCCATGCGTTCAACAAACGCACCACTTTTCTGGAAAGGGCTTGGTGCTGTCGGGGTTTCATGCGATGACCGTCCGTCCTACTCAGTTCTGGTTTTCAGCCTCTTGGGTCTGAAGTTCCTGTTCAAGGTCTTCCAATCGAAGTTCATTCAGCCGTCCCTCGGCTGCAACGAGTTCTGCTTGACATGTTTTCAATAATGCAGCGCCTTCTTCATACAGTTTGAGTGTTTCATCCAAACCCAAACCACCGCGCTCGAGCGTCGCCACAATGGCTTCCAATCGTTGTGCTGCTTCATTGTAGGTTGGTTGCTTTTCAGTCATGTTTCATTCCTCTGTGGTGTGGATCTCAGTGACCGCAGCTTCTGCGGCACCGTCGACAAATTGCAGGTTGAACCGCTGGCCAACCGTCAACATGCTGGCGTTGGTGATGACTTCGCCATCGGCAGTTTGGGTCATGGCATAGCCTCGTTCGAGCACCCGTTGAGGGTGAATCGAATGCAACGATGCCTCCAAGCCAACAATTCGTGTTCGCTCATGAGCAAACATCGCTTCAGTGGCTCTGTTGAGTTTCGATTGTAGGGCGAGCATCGAACGTTTTCCACTGTTGATTCCAGCAAGTGGAGCGACCTTCAATCGAGCGTGGAGAGCGATCAGTTGTCGGCGAGCGTCACCGAATGTGCGGAGTGTGGCGAGGTTTAATCGCTCATCGGTTTCGTCCAACCATTGCTCGAGTTCAGCACGTATTGGAACGCTCCGTTCGATGGCGTTGGATGGTGTTGAAGCCCTGATGTCAGCAACAAGGTCTGAGACCAAGAGATCAGATTCATGGCCGACTGCTGAAACAACAGGAACCGGGCTGGCGAGGATGGCACGAACAACGGGTTCGAGGTTGAACGCCCACAGATCTTCAGGGGAGCCACCACCCCGTCCAACGATGACCAAGTCAACAGGAGGTTCTCCGCGTAACGCAGCGATGCGAGGGTTGGCCAAACGCCGGGTTAGCGCGAGGGCTCGAACGATTTCTTCGGCTGCACGATCACCTTGAACGAGCACGCCAATGACCGTTCGCCTTAGGCCCGGCCAGCGGTTGTCAATCAACCGTTGCATGTCGGACAGGGCTGCCGAACCCTCGCCTGTGACAATCGCAATGTGCTTTGGTGCAAATGGTGGTTGATGGCGCTCTCGGTCGAGTTCACCTTCGTTGGCCAAGCGCTCAACCAAGTGCCTTCTGGCCTCTTCCATGGCTCCAAGGGTGTTGACCGGTTCAATGCGCTCAACGACGAGTTGGATGTTGCCTCGCTTGACATACAGGTCGAGGTTCGCTGTCACGACAACTTCACTGCCTTCCTTGATCGAAGGATGAATTGAGCAGCGACCCTTCCAAATCACCGCACTGATCTGCCCCTCATCGTCTCTGAGGGTAAAGTAGGTGTGGCCAGAAGCGTAGGGCTTCCACTGTGATACTTCGCCTTTGATCGCTTGACGCTGGAACATTGGTTCATGGGAAAGCGTTCGCTTGACCATCGAGACGAATTGACCAACGGCGAGTGGGCCGGTCGTCACCTCGCCTCGCCCCGTCATGAATCGAAAGGGGCGTCAACGGTTCTTGAACCATCTGCGCTCATTTGTCGAAGGTTTTGAGCCAACCTCGACGCCAAAAGAAGGTCAACATCAAGCATGCGAAAGCAACCATGATTGCGATGATGCCCCAAAAACCGCCAACCAATTCGAGCGGTAAGTCGTCGTTGTTCATTCCAAAGATTCCTGCGATGAGGGTCAATGGGAGCATGATGGCACCAATGATGGTGAGCGTGGTCATAACTTCAGTGAGTTGAGCATTGGATTCAGCAAGTTGCAAACTGATGTTTGAGAGGTAACTGTCCCGGGCAGAAGTCGCACCTGATGCGTAGTTGTTGGCTCGCTTTACAAGCGCCAACGAGAGTTGGTTGAGGTCGGAGAAATAGCGCATGACGCCTTCGCTGATGAGCCGCTCATTGGGCTTTAGCAAACGCATGGTGACGGTGTTGAGTGATTCGATGGATTTGCTTGCTTCACGCAGTTGTCGCTTGAGGTTGTGGAGTCCTTCGAGGACACCATCGTATTCGATGTTCGGATCGAACACCTGGAATTCCAAATCATCAAGTTGCTTCGAATATTTGTTCAAGATTGGCGTCCAATCGTCAGCGACGGCGTCGAGCATTTCGTACAACAAGAAGTCGATACCGAGTTCAAGTTCCTCTTCGTCTGCTTTCTTGAACCGTCGAGCTAAGATTTTCAACGCAGGAATGGTGCAATGACGGACAGTGATGAGGAGGTTTTCTTTGATGAATACGGCCACAGGTTCCGTGTCGAGTTGATTGTCAGCATCACGTGCTTTCACCACAACGAATCGATGGTTCTTGAACTTCTGAGCGGTTGTATCAGCCGGACCAAAAACATCCTCGACTGCCAGTTCTGCAAAATCCATTGTTTCGAGCAGAAACGCTCGCACTTCATCATCCGGGCGAAGGATGTCAAGCCAAGCCAAACCTTCGCCTTCAATGGCACCCAGCACTCCACCTAAGGTGAATGAATCGCGTGGGATTCGACCGGACGCAGCTGTTTGTAAACGCAATTCGGCCATGCTATGCCGTCGCGCTTCTCTTTGATGACCGTTTCAGTCTTCAGAGGTTTCTCGTTCCGAACTTTGAGCAGATGGGCGTTTCAGATGAAGATGATGGCGTTGACGGATTTCGACTTCGTTCAGTTTTCGCTGAATCTTCCACTTGAGAAAACCAATGACAATGACGAGAGCAATGATGTCAACTGCGAGGATCACCCACTCCATCGCACCCCATTCTTCGAACAGAATCATTCCTCCTTCACAGTGGCGGGCGCATGTCGATGTCGACGTCCCCATTGGGTAACCCGATGCATCCGAGTCGCGCCCCTTCTTCGACCAGAAAATCATCCAATCCAGGGGGTAAGGGGTCTGAAAGTGGTACGTCACCAAGCATCAGGGTCACCATGCATGCCCCACATGTTCCTGAAGAACAATTTGTTGGAATTTCAACACCTGCCTCTAAAGCATGCTCAACCAATGTCTTCCCGGCAACGAAAGGGGTCTGGCCTAGCAAATGTGGACCACGTAAAAATCGAACCACAGGACGAACTTCATCGTTGAATGGTTCAAGATCTAAGGTTGCTGCAACCGCATTTGCGGACATCAAAGCCACCTCATCGCATATCTTTGTGGCGTGTCCAGCGTCCGGTCTGCTTGTTGAAGTACAAACCTGCCTTCTTCATCCACTTGTTGAATTTCGTTGCTCCAGCTCCAGTCCGGAGGATAAAGTCCTCACGATCTTCTTGAGCTTGGATGTAATTCTTGGCTCCTAACACCTGGTCAATCCAGTCGTTGATGTCCATGAGGCCACCTGTGAGGCCGCCTTCTTCAACCACCTTGGTCATCTCGTCAGCGGTTGCACCAGTTTCTTCCAAATCCTTTCGAATCATTTCATTGACACGGGTCAAATCCATCGAGGCTGGTCGTGGTGGAACCGGGTTACGGGGTGATTTCTCTGAATCAATCACGATTCGGGTCCCGTTCGACATGCGTGTTTCAACAAGGTCGCCCAAGCCAGATGTGAAACTTGTCTCACATTCCCAGCACATGAACGCCCAATCATCAGGTCGGTCTTGGTCACGTGCTTGACGGGGATCCATTTCGTCGCCACATTTTGGGCATGCGTGGAAGATAAGTCCGGGGACGTGGTTTCGGCGGAAGTCGACGATGTCTTGGGGGGTGCCTTCCAATTCCAGCATCTCATGGTCACGAGCAGCTTCGAGGCCTCGGGTTTCGAGTTGATCTCGGATCTTGACCTTTTGATCGTCCTTGCCTTCATCGTGGAGGTTGTTTTCCAACTTGACAATGAGTTCAACGGTCTTACCAAGTCGGTTCATGACCAACTTTTGGGCTCTGAAAGCCTCGACCTTGGCGATTTTTAGACGCTCTTTTTGCTCAGCAAGTTCGGTGAGGACGTCCTTTTGCTTGCGTTGAAATTTAATTTCCTCAATCTTCGACTCTTGCTTCTTTTCGGGGGCGAGAATCTTGGAGAGATAGCGTTCTTTTCCGTGGCTTTGAGGGCCAGCAGCAATGATTGAAATCACACCGTCAGCAATGTCTGCTTTCAGGCCGTAATTTTCGATCAGCATGTCCTTGTCGATTTTCTTCAAATCGCCAATTTTCAAGCCGGCATCGGCCAACTGCTGAGCGGTTGTATCGTCGATTCCTCGACGAAGTAAAGCGAGATAAGTGTCCTTCTTTGCCATAGCATCCCCTCCGACAAGTCCATGCGAGGCGGCCCCACTAAGAAAAGGCTCTCCCGCAACGGCGTCTTAAAAATATAGATTTCGAGGGTATTTCAACTCATGACTGAGATGAACTTTCCGTGAAGGAAATAGCGAGCGTAATCCAATCATCATGCTCCAATTCTTCAGGTCGGGAATCCATTCGTTCATCGTCGATATGTGCAGCGTATGCGACCTTCCATCGGTCGTTATGCCAGCCAGCGACTCGGTTGATCCGACGAGGTGAGCGTTTGAGGGTGCTTCGTAACTTCTTTCGTCGCTCGCCAAATGCTTGGTGTATCATCTGACGAACCAATTTGACATCACACTCCCATTCTTCATGGTGGGCTTCCATTGTGATGTATCGAGAATTGACTTTGGGGTTCGGACTGAAGTGCTGTGGACTGATTTTGTCCTCAAGTTCACAGTTCCAATCCAATGCCGCTGTCATTCCAAGCGACCCCACATCGCTTTCATATTCCATGACCAACCGTTCAGCAAACTCTTCCTGGACCAAAAGGACGACCAGATCAAGATCACTGGTTCGAGGGTTGCGCAGGTAGCGGGTCAGGTGTTCGATGAGGGGTGATGAAATTTGATACGGGATGTTGGCCACCATCTTGTCGATATCATCGGGCCACGGAAGGGCCAGGGCATCGCCCTCAAGCAACACCAGCTGCCCGTCCTTGATCTCGGGAGCAAAGGCACCACGGAGGTGTTCAGCAGCCACAGGGTCGAGTTCAATCGCCGTCACGCGGCAGCCGGCTCCAAGCAGAACTTCAGTGAGAACACCGGGCCCTGGACCAACTTCCAACACGTGGTCGGTTTCGGTGACTTGGCCAAGTTCCACAGCGCGCCGAATCAGAGCATCATTGATGAGGAAATGTTGGCCGAGCGACTTGTCAAAAGGGAGTTTTGCCCGAAGGCTGTCCACTAACCAACGGGCGCCCCTCATGCCTTCACCGGAAGGAGCAGGTCAATCAACCGTGGTTGGATATTTCGGTCATCCAATTCCACAAGGAACCGTTTTGCGAGGAGATCTGCCGCATCGATGTTACAGGATTCGTTCAGAGCAGCGAGGGATTCAAAGCCACTCGATCCTCGAGCGTCAACCATTTGCATGGCCTTCTTGTTGCCTACGCCAGCTAAAAGTTCGAAGGCGTGTTGCTTCAATGACATGTTTCCTGCGCGGTTGAAGAACGTGTCAATGAAATGCTTCTCATTCTCTTCAATAAAGATTTGAATCACGAGAGGTAGGTCAGACTTGACGTGGTTTGCAACACGGCCAAGATTGGTCATGCCAAGCACGCGTTCAATGTTCACTCGCTTTGATGCGTCATTGCCAATGTACACCCTTGAAGTGGTGAGGAGTGTTTCAATTCCACCCTTTGGTTCCAATCGGCAAAGCAGCATTTGGCCTTCACTGATGGCGACGACGACGTTTTCAGCCGTATCATGGTCGATGACTCGGGCCCACGACTCTTCCATCAAAGGAGATTTTTGCTGTGGACGTCCACCGCGTTGACCACCTGAGCGTTGACCACCTTGGCGTTGACCACCTGAGCGTTGACCACCCTGGCGGTTGTTCTGCTTTCGCTCACCATCGCCGGGCGTGGTGTTCTTCCGAGGTTGTGGAGCCGCCTTCTTAGGTTGGGCCTTTGGGACCGTAGCGCGTCCTTCAGCAGGACGAGATGGTCGATGTTCGCTGCCACTGGAGCGTTCACCTTTGTTTCCACGGGATGGAATCTTAATGTTACGGTCACGACGAACTCCAGACATAGCGGATCACCACGGTTGGGGGGGTTTCACTCGACGCCAACGTGCTGACGAACGAGATCCAAGATTTCCTGAATTTCGCTGTCTTCAATACCAAGACGACGGGAGGCAAGAACGGCCTTCACTGTGTCAGGGTACATTGGCATCAACTCTGCCAACTTAGCAGCGAGTTGAGGATGAGGAGCAAGTTTCTCGGTAGCGGTTAATGCATCGCGTAGAGCGTCGAACACTTTCGCTTCGGTCTTGTAGCCGTTGCGGTGATCGCTGGAGGCCCATTCTGCGTGCTGTAGAGCGGCTTTCTGCTCATAGGTGAGGTTGTTGCGTCGGCCTTGAGCTTCCAACAACATTTCACGAACGGTGGCAAAATCAACGAATCGTTCTTCTTCTTTCATTTGGCATTCCTCACTGAATTGGGCGCAAGTGCTCAGGACGAGCAATCACAGTCTTTGGCATGTTGCCGTCTTTAACAGCGATAACCCAAGCAATTCCTTGGCGCTTGGTGATGACTCCTGTTCGGCCGTTGAATCGGCGGTGAGGCATACCCATTTGTTCTCCTCCATCGAGGACGATGGCGACACTGTCGCCTTCTTGATAGTCATGCATGACGCGGGCGATGTTTACTCGGCTTCGTTCACTCTTGCGTCGACGGAGAACACTTCGTGTTCCGACTCGCAGTCCCTTGGATCGCTTCATGTTGTTCGCCTCCTGTATGCTTGAATGAGCAGATATGCATCTTCCAAGCAATTCGGCGACCTGCCTTCTCCATATAAGCACCGCGACGGATGCAAGAGGTGAACATGTGGGGAAAAGCGGGCCAGATGCGGGTTCATTCAACCTCAAAACCATCAATCAGCGTGGATGTCGCCCACATCGAGCCACAACACATCGCACTTTGCTTTGATGAGGGACGAGAGGCTTGGTTGGGTTCGGCCACCATCGCCGTGGATGGTTTCCTTGACGTAGGTTCCAGACTCACAGCGCAGGGTAAATTCGACTTCCATCACGCCGTCTTCCATGACATCGATGATTGGGACGGAGGTCTCAAACACGGTTCGCCGGCGGATGAGATCAGCGCGTCGGTGAGCCACACGCTCAGGGGTGCGTTGAGCCAATTTCACACCAGCGAGCTTGCCGATGATGTCCAAAATGAACTCACGCTCAGGCAGGTCAAAGGTAGCAATCGGAGGCGGTCCAGCGCTCATGATGCGTTGGATAAGGTCGTCTTTTGTTCCTGATTTTGCAAGCCCGAGTTCTTCAGCTTTTTCGACAAGTTCTGCCTTTTTGAGACCCTTAAGTTCCTCTTCAGAGGGTCCTTCGGGAACTTCAATCACGGCTGGAAGTGGTTTCTTGTGGTCGTTTTTCTTATCACCACGGCGGTTGCGGCGCTTCGGGTTCTTCCGTCCCTTGCCACCACGGTCCTGGACATCGATGTGGGTCAAGTCAACAGGAGCGGTCAAGACGGCGTGTTCAGCCTCGCTAAGGGGCATAACTCGGAAACGGATGGTGTATGATTTCTCAGCTGGAGTGTCCTTCACTCGCACCACCTCGCTTCGGTTTGAATCGCGCAGGCTTGTGATGATGATGCTGCCTTCAGCGGCATCATTGATCAGTTTCTGTGCCGCTTTCAAATCAACAGTTCGTATTTTTGGTTCTTTCATTTCGATGACAAAAGGTCGTCCTTGACCCATACAGCGGACATCGATGTCTTCCCGTCCCATGCCGTGGAAGGCGTGTTCCGTTGCTTCAAAATGGCTGAGCAATGGATTGCCGATGAGGTCCTGAACGCTTTTCTTGTACTGAAGCCCAGTGTTGTCACACTTCTCGCAACCGCGTCCTTTGCAGGCTCGGCAAGGCCAACGTGTCTGAGGGATGCCGCGTTCCAATTTTTGATAGCGGCCATAGAGGTAATGCGCACGAATATCCAATTCCACTGTGAGAGTGAGTACATCGATAAGAGCCAAGATTTGTGGTTTGTCACTGACCAGTTTTTTACCCTCTAATCGGTCGTTGAGGTTGCGGGCAATCTCGGTAACAAGACCAGATTTGAGTGCATCTGATCCACCAGCGCCAAGGCGCTTTCGAATGTCTTCCTCAGCTTCGATTTGATCCTTAGGAATGCGAGCCCCGAGTTGCAAACGGGTCGCTTGGTAAGGTTGAATTGCATCGTAGATGATGTCGGCAAGCAGGTTTGCTTCCTCGTACAAGTTTTCGCAAAATGGGCACAGAGGGATTTCAATCCGTGCTTTTTCAAGATGCGAATCACGGCGTACGACGCTGGCACGAATTTCAACCCCAGATTCTGTGATGGTTTGTTCAAATCGTTTCTTGCCACCTAGGCGGCCCATGCATGGGTCGCAGGTGCCAATTCGAACGAGGTGCTTGTGCCCAGCAGGCGAGGGTGCACGTGGAATTTCTTCCATGTGGGTGCCCAGTTGATTCGGTGTTGAATTCAGGTCGAATTCCTCTTCCTCTTCTTTCGGTTCCGGCTTTTCATCGGGTTGTTCATCCCACAACGAATAATCAGTTTCTCCGAAGCCAGCGTTGGCATATTTCATCCAATCTTCTTCGCCGTCGTCCGTTTCATCGGGAGTATCGTTTGTCATGGGATCACCACTTTCTCGGGGCCAACCCCTAAGATAGCAATTTAGGGGGATGTCCGCTCATTGATGAAGCCACCGACGCGATTGAGTCGTTCAATCTCTGTTGTTCGAATGAACATCGTCACGGCTTTTTCACCAGTCTCAAAAGTGTCTATTTCGTTAAAAGCGTGTCGAGCATGAAAACGCATCGAACCTGGGTTCGGTGGTCTGAGGCTGACTTCAGCCGTGACAGGAACGCTTCGTTTTGCAGCGTCGGCAAACACACGCTCGTAGAGCAAGGTGCCAACGCCATCGTTTCGTGCCTCCTCCGCAACGGCGATTCGGTCGACATAGAGAAATTCTGTGTACCGCTGATTGAACCAAGCATAGTTGAGGCTGCCATATCGGGTCGCTGGTAGCAAACAGAGAACGAAGCCAACGAGTCGGTTGCGTTCAAAAGCACCAAGAGCGAGAGCGCTCAAGTGGAGCAGGTCAATCATTTCAGCAACGGATACCTTGCCAGTGCCCGGCAATCCCTGTTCATTGATCTCGACCATTCGAGGCACATCATCAGCCAACAATGTCCGAACGAAAGGCACTATGCCTCCTCCAATGGAGGGGCGGGGTCTGGATCAAGTGAGGCAATGAGGCCAAGGGCCGCTGTGGTCAGCACAAGGCTTGCGATGAGGGACAAGGCAATCATGGCTGCGGAGAAAAGGCCGAAGTTGCTGAACAGGCCCATTGGCGAGAGGGCGATCATTGAGAATCCAGCGATGTCAGATGCAGCGCTACCAACCAAAGCCAAGCCACATGCGCCACCAACGCCAATCAGCGCTTCGTTGTGAGTTTCGCCCATTTCTCGCCCTTCACGATAGCGTTCAGTGACGTGGATACAGTAGTCGATGCCGACCCCAAGGGAGATGGTTGCAATCGTGACTGTGACAATGTTCAACGACGAGCCAGCCACATACATCAAGCCGTACAACCACACCACAACCAAGAGGATTGGTACCAACGTGACGCTTGCTTGCTTGAAGGAGCGGAACCCAACCGAAAGGGTTCCAAAGACAAACAGTGAACCCAAGATGAGAGAGGATTGCATTTCTTCTTGCATGGTTGTGGAGGCAACGAAACGGGTGACAGGTCGGCCGGTTGGCATGACCCATGTCAGCGGTTTGTCCTCGCTCTCAGGACCGGCCTCAAGCCGGTCGCCGGTTGACAAGTTGGTGAACGAGGAAAGGTCCCGCCACACTTCTTCCAAGCCGGCAGCCATGCCGGGGAAGTCTTCTGGAGATGTTATTCCAAATCGAATGAGCATGTGTTCGTAACGTGCATCTTCGCCATTGATGTCAAGCCATGGCTGAACGGGATCCAAAGCGACGACAGGCGCAATGTACAAGCTGACGATGCTTGGGGGAATGTCGGGGATTGGGCCCACGCCTGGGACTCCGTTAAGCGAGAGGAATCCATAGAAGAAGGCCAAACAATCTCGGTTTGTCAAATCCATCAACAAGCCACCATCGTCTTCGGTGCAGTTCATGCCGTGACCGGTTTCATTGAGTTGCCAGCCAGCAGCTACGAACGGATCAGGGTTGAGGATGAGCGATCCCTGTGCAGCAAACACCATCTCATCCAGTGCGAGGATATCGATGGTTCCGTCAGGCTGGCGGGTGATTTTATTCGGGACCCCCTCGGGCAGAGTGTCCATGTCTTGTCGGAACTCATCGATGGCTGCAAAGACCGCAGGGTCGAGCACATCGCCGATAATGAGCAGGTTCGCAGGTTCACCTTCATCGGCGAACCGTTCCGAAATCTGAGCGACTCCAATTGCGAAATCTGAGGATTCATCAAGGAAATCCTCTACTGCGAAATCACCCTCAAGTTGGGCCATTCCGTAGGCAGCAGGTACGGTGACCATCACGGCAATAGCCGTGATGATAAGGGCGTTTCTCCAGGTGCCAGAGGCGCTTGAAATACGTTTGAGGAAGTCTTCAGGAACGAGATGCCCTGAGTCTTTCTTTGGTTCGGTGGAACGCCCTCTCGATTCCAGCCAATCGTCGACTGAGAGTCGGATTAAAGGCACCCAAAGGCCGGTGAGAATGAACGCTGCGAGGATGCCTAGAGCAGCTTCGATACCAAACGAGCGCAAAGCCGCAATATCACTGAACAGGTTTGCCGCAAACGCTGCCATGGTGGTCACCGAGGTCAGCATGATCGCACGCCCGACGCGAGTAAGGGTCACTTCTGCAGATTCAGTAGGTGTGGCCTTGGCACTTCGCTCCTCTTTGTAACGGTGCAACGCATGCAATGAATCATCAATCCCTAAGGCAAGGACAAGGATTGGCAACAGGTTGGAAAATTGCGATCTCGCAATGAGACTCAGGCCCATCATCGTTGTAAAGTTCGAGAAGTGACCAATCATGCCTTGCATCCAAAGCAACGCTGTGCCTAAAGCGAACATGACGATGATGACATCCGATACCCGTCTGAGGCTGACATACAACAGCACGACAATGGCGAGCCCCATCAGTAAAATGAGCCCTGCACTGGCTTGGAGTTCTCGGTTCACTTCGACGTTGACACCTTGGCCCACGAGCAGGGTGATGGTGCTTCGGTCGTGGGTTCGCAATTGCCCTTCCAGATCCATGTACGACCATTCAGTTGAGCACCCTCCGGATTCTTTGAGCATTTCCAAACACGTGGTTTGGTTGTACTGAGGCGGGTGGAGCACAAGCGAGTTATCGGCGATTCGATAGCCTCCAATTCGTGTTCCTTCATCGGAGAACACAATCTTCTTTTCAGGGTGGGCGTCTTTCCAAATAACTTCCCAGCCCATGGACTCAAGCGTTCTTCTGTCGAATTGAACGAGCAACCAGGTCGAAGAAGCAGACCAGCGACCATTGCCGGTGAACCCACCTTCCCAGGTACCGTCAGATGAGAGTACGCCTCCAACAGGGCCTTCTTGGAGCGCATCCATGTCAGCGACAAATCCTCTGTCAAGGGAGAGCCATCGGAGGAAATTGTTGTTTGAAGCCTCTGCCATTCGAGCAGCAGCCAAGTCGATGTGCGCTTGTGTTACGTTTGCATCGTCGAATGTGAGGCAATCTAACTCGCCACAGTCATACCAGTTGGTCGGTGGTTCAGTGGTGATGCCTTGAGCGGTAAGTCCGGGCTGAGTCAACACGGAGGTGTTGTTCATGAAACCACGAAAGTGATCGGATAATGAGATGGCACCTGGGGCTTGCGAACCAGTGACGTCGTTCACTAACGGCTTCATTGCAGGTGCGAGTGGATGGTCTTGGATGAGGTTAATTTTACCATCGATTTCCTGCAATAGCGAGAGGTTCAAGATGCCACCAGTTGGAGCGTAGATGCCTTCCCATGGCTCACCTGCCTCAACCATTTCTGTTGCGGCAGGAAGGCTTGCGTAATCGGGAGCACCATCGCTCATCAGGGGCACAGGTTGCCATTCATCAATCGATGGGACATAGGTTGGGTTTCGAGCAGAAACCAGGAACCCCAGAATAATTTCAGAGTTGGCAAACTCGTTGTCGATAATTTCCTGCGCCGTAAGTTCTGGCGACTCCATCTCATAGGATTCCATGTCGATGGGCTGAAGCGCTGTCATTGCACCGGGAATCATCAACAAAGTCAGCATAAAGATAGCGATGTGCACCTTTTTCCGATGTGGAATGAGCCATCGAGCAAAGGCAGCAAATGACCGTTCCATAGCATATGGGCAGGCCTTCTGCTTTTCAAGTGATGTTTTTTCAAACCGGAATGTTCCCCCGCATCGCTGGATTCAAACACCGCCTTTCTATGGAGGCACCATGGCGATTTTATTGATCCTCAACCACCAACCCTACGACGGCTCTGATGTGACATGGAATGCCTTGCGCTTAGCGCAACGTCTGCACGAAGATGGCTCCGAAGTTCGCATTTTTTTGATGAACGACAGCGTCGACCTTGCTCGCGATGGAATCACCCCACCAGAAGGCACCGAAGACATGGTGAAGATGCTCAAAACACTCATCGCCAGTGGCGTGCCAGTCAAGGTGTGCGGTACATGTCAGAACCGTTGTGGCGTGCTCAAGGGTCAACCATATTACGAAGGTGCTCAGTTTTCGACGATGGCTGAATGTTCAGAATGGGTTCGCAGCAGTGAGAAAGTTCTCACCTTCTGATGTAGGAATGGAAGACTTCATAACGCCTCGATTCTATGTTTGACTGATGAAAGAGATTGATCTGCACGGGCAATCTTTGTCGAGTGCCAAGACGACCATCATCGACTCGATTGGAAACCATTACCACTTAGATGAAATTGGTCTGAAGTTTATTCACGGCTACAACAGAGGAACTGCAATCCAAACATACCTTCGCTCGGCTCAATTAAACAGTGATTTAACCAACGATGGATTCAACGCTAAGTTACGAATTGACCAAAGTAAACCGGGAAGTACCACGGTGTACTTCAATTGAGTCCCAGTTCCTCGGCCAGTGCTTCAGCGAGGTAATGGTACTCATCGACGTGGTTGTAAATCTGTGCTGAAATTCGGATGTACCGCCCTTCAGGGGAAGGCCATGACCACACAGGAACCTGGATGTTGTGCTTGTCTTGCAGGACTTTGTGCAGCGGGTCCGGCTCATGCAATGGAATGCCAGCGCCGCCTCCCGCAGGCAGCCTCAATGTGGCGATGCAGGCGATCATAGATTCAGGACATGGCGCTTCAATGCCTAGGCGTTCGCACAAAATCCGACGGCCCTCCATCACCAGATCATGGTTGCGTTGCATGATGGCAGGCCAACCGCCATCGACCAGCGTTGCCATGTAATCGATTGTTGCCGGGATGGAGCACAAGGCTGAGATATCCCTCGTTCCAGTCCAGTCGAATTCATGACGGAACCGAGTGGAGTCGCCCAAGGGAAATGACATTCCATGGCTGATGGTCAACGGATGGATGTTCACTTGGTGGTCTTTTCGAACATGCAAGAACGCTGAACCCTTTGGAGCACAGAGCCATTTGTGGCAGTTGCTGGTTGTGTATGAGGCCCCGAGTTGATCGAGATTGAGCGGTACCATGCCGATGCCGTGCGCTGCATCGAGCAGAACAGAGACGTTGCGCCCCTCAAGCAGACCAACCAACGCTTCGAAAGGCATGCGAAGCCCAGTTGGGCTTGTCACAGTATCAATCATGGCCAAAACCGTACGTTCACTGACGCCTGACATGATGGCATCGATGGCTTGGTCGGAGCTTTCGATTGGGAACGGTATGTTGACGGTGACGACTTTTGCACCCCAGCGCTTTGAGACATAATCAATGGCGTTTCTGCATGCCTGATAGGCGTGATCTGGAACGAGGATTTCGTCCCCCTCATTGAATTCGAGTGAGCGTAGAATGGTGTTCACTCCAGTTGTTGCGTTTTCCAGAAGTGCCAAATCTTCTGCATCACATTTGAGCATCAAAGCGAGTGCTTTTCGGGCATCCTCCATGAATTCCATGGCTAAATCTTCGTAGAACCTCACCGGTTCGTCTTCGAGTAAATCTTGCCACCTCCGTTGTTCCCCTCGGATCGCGGTGGACGTGGCGCCGAATGAGCCATGATTAAGGAACACGCAGTTTGAATCGAGGTTCCAATGCTTGGCCAACGGGTTGCGTTGAGGGAGAGCCATGTTCACCCGGGGGGGTGTCATCATTTATTCTTGAGCATCTGTCCGATTGAGGTCGAGTTTTGTCCCACAGTGCTTGCAGAATTTGGCATTGAAGTCGTGACCTTCCTTCGAGCAAGAAAGACATGCCTGTGTGCTAATGTCGCCCATCTTGATCAGTTCATTGGAGATAATTCCGGTTGGAACGATGATGAGGCTGTACCCCATAATCATGATGAAAATAGCCAGTAATTTTCCAAAGGGCGTGACGGGGACCGTGTCGCCATAGCCGGTGCTCGTCAGTGTGGTGATCGCCCAGTAGACGCTCTGGGGGATGGACGTGAATCCGTTCTGTGGTCCTTCGACGAGGTACATACCCGCACCGGTGATGAAACTGAGTACGGTGATTGTGGAGAGGAACACGATAATTCGTGACTTTGATTGAATCATCGCTTCGCTTAGCACGCTGGCTTCACCGAGGTAGCGGCTGAGTTTGAAGACTCGGAAAATCCTCAACAGCCGGAAGGCTCGGATGACGAGCAGGCTTTGTGCACCAGGAATGAAGAGGCTGAGGTAACTTGGTAAAATCGCCATTAAATCGACGATACCATAGAACGAACGAACGTACTCACGGGAACGGCGTGTGGCGTAAAGGCGCAGCAGGTATTCAATGGAAAACAACGCGGTGAAGGTCCACTCCACGAAGACCAATTGCGTGTGATAAACACTGTCGATCGACTCAACACTTTCCAGAGATACTGCGATCACAGAAGCAAGGATGGAGACAAGAAGGGCCACATCGAAAAACTTCCCCCGGGGGGTGTCTGCTTCGAAGATCACCTCGTGGATTTTGAATTGCAAATTTCCATTTGCAGACGACGGTTCACCCTCAGCCATGAGGATGCCTTGCCTTGTTTGCCTTTAGTTTCGTTGAGTTTTCTACCGTGAAGCATGGAGTTTACCGGCGTGTCATGAATCGCGGTTGATGCCTGCCTGTGGTGGACATGAAGTTCATGCTCTGCAGTGTATGGCAAAGAAGGTGCGGGGAGCAGGATTCGAACCTGCGAACCAATAAGGAATGGGACCTAAACCCACCGCCGTTGACCAAGCTGGGCGACCCCCGCGCAAAATGAGGGCGGTGCCTCTTAGATTTGAAACAAACGCTTCAAGCGGTAGCAGAAAACCCAATGGATTCAATGATTTCAATGACTTCTTCGGTGCTCAATGCCTCAGTTGTGGTAATTTTGCCACTGTCAGCATCGTGTGACACTTCTGCCTTGAGGACGCCAGGCGTCCCTTCGAGCACCTTTGTCACCCTTCCAGAGCACCCATCACAGGACATGCCCCTGATGCTCAGGGTGTGAATCGTTTCAGCCATGGGAGGTGCACTTTGGCACTCATACATGGGGTTTGGCTACGGCTCATTCACGCAATGGTTTCCAGCCGCGGAGCAGCAGGGAGTTCCCAACAACACTCACCGATGACAAGGACATTGCCGCGGCGGCAAAAGCCGGAGGGAGCAGGAGGCCTGTCGAGGTCAGGAACACGCCCATCGCAAGTGGAATTCCGATGGCGTTGTACAGGAAAGCCCAAGCGAGGTTCGAGCGAATTCGCCGCATGGTTGCTCTTCCAAGTTTGATCGAAGACACCGCATCGATGAGGTCGTTTCTGAGCAAAATAAAATCAGCCGCCTCGAGCGCAATGTCTGAACCTGCACCCATGGCGATGCCAACATCGGCTGTGGACAGTGCGGCGGCATCATTGATGCCGTCACCAACCATGGCAACCGTGCGGCCTTCTGCTTGGAGTCGTTGGATGTGCGCAGCCTTCTCATCTGGTTTGACTCCAGCAAATACGGTGTCAATACCAACATCTTTGGCCGCAGATTCAGCGGCTTCTTTCCGGTCCCCGGTCAACATAATGACGTCCAAACCCATCTGCTTTGCAACCTCGACAGCGCGAGGCGATGATGTGCGAATTCGGTCACTCGCTTCAATCCAACCAAGCAACCGTAGGCCGTGGCTCACCAAGACCAGTGTGACTCCTTTTCGGGCGGCAGCCTGCATTCGCTGATCGATTTCAACGTCCCACTTGACGCCAACTTCTTCCATCAAGTCTGCGTTACCAACACCGACTAAGGTTCCATCAGCATCACCGATCAAACCCATTCCCGGTAGCGTTCTGACATCGGTGACCGTGGGGCGATCTGTGGTGACATTAGCGCATGAAGTATGAATGGCATCAGCAAGAGGGTGAGTGGATTCGTCTTCCAATGCTGATGCGAGTCCAAGAATTTCCTTGACTTCTGTGTCAAGCAACTCAATGTGGCTCACCCTTGGTTTGCCTGAAGTAAGGGTGCCTGTTTTGTCGACCACCAGCGTATCGGTACGGTGGGCTTGTTCCAAGGCATGAATGCCCTTGATCAGAAGCCCGTGCTTTGCGCCGACGCCTGTTCCAACAATGAGGGCGGTTGGGGTCGCCAGGCCAAGAGCACACGGGCAGGCGATGACGAGTGTGGAAACGATGACCATGATGGCTAATTCACCCGAGGTGCCAAACGGGTTGTGGCCGTCTGCCGCACCTGATAACCACCAGAATCCACCGGCAAGAAGGGCGAGCAAGACCACGATTGGAACGAAGATGGAGGCAATGCGGTCAACGAGCCTTTGAATCGGGGCTTTGCCCATTTGGGCTTCTTCGACCAACTCGATGATGTCATCGAGCAACGTGTCACCAGCCGGCTTTGTTGTCCGTACAAACACGGTGCCATCCAACACGACGGTTCCAGCCATCACGGTGTCTCCGTGTTTCTTTCTCACCGGATACGGCTCACCTGTCATCATCGATTCATCGATGCTTACCTTGCCGTCTTCGACCGTCCCGTCGAGGGGAATCGTTTCGCCAACAAGCACCTTGAGGAGGGCACCAACAGCGATCGCTTGCACATTGCGGGCTTCGGTGTGAAGGAGCGCTTCGTCGTAAACCAAGCGAGCAGTTTTCGGTTGCATGGCCATCAACCCAAGGACTGCGTCGGTAGCCTTCACCTTCGCAGCAGATTCAATCCAGTTCCCCAAGAGAACAAAGCCAATGATGAACACAACGCCGTCATAGAACACATGGTTCGCTTCTGTCAACAGTTCAGGAGCGTTGGTGAGCGCCGGGCTAAGGGTCACGAGAACTGACCACAGCATTGCCACAGTGGTGCCCAGATGAACGAGGACATCCATGTTAGCGATGCCACTGCGCAATGATTTCCAAGCACCGACATGGAACTGCCACCCAGACCAAAAATAGACCGGAGATGTGGCGATCAGTGCCAACATCATTCGAACATCGAACGATCCAAACTGGCCCATATCGGGTGCGAACATGGTTAACCAAAGCGTTGGTATCGCAAGCAAAAGTGCCACCGCGACTTTGGTTCGTTGAGCGTTCAGTTCAGTTCGGGCCGCTTCGCTGCTGTGGGGAGCATTTCTCCGTTGTGAGGCTCCAAAACCAATGCGCTCAATGGCATGAATCACCCGGTCGATGGTCGTGTCGTTGGCTTCTTCAGAGAAGCGAACTCGGCCTTGATTCAGTGGAAGGTTGACAGAAATCCCAGCCACACCCTGGACAGATGCGGCCACCTTTTCGACCGAGACAACACATGCACCGCAGGTCATGCCGGTGATGTTCAGAGAAAGAGGGTCTTGCATAGGATCACACTTCAATTACAACACGAGACTGGGTCACAGTTGACGATGTTCCAATCGCCACTGTCCATGGTTAAGCACCCGCAACCGCAGGTGCACATCCAGCCAATTTGGTCCCAGCCTTTGCCACCTTCTGCGCGGGTGTAGAGGCGCTTCATCTTGCATTGACATTCACAGGTCTGAGCCTTGACACGTGCCATGGCTTTGGGTTTATTGTAGTCAATATAAACGCTTGGTTTTGACTACATTACTTCAGCGGTGCCAAATCGAGTGAGCCAGCCCAAACATCGAGGCCTCGAAGTTTGCAAGGGAAAACTTGGCCTAAACGAATCACTGGTGGGTGTTCGCCATTGTGATCTGGTTCGGCGGGAACCACGCTGAGTCCATGTTCATCGACGAGCAACCGCCGCTTTCCACCGAGTTGCCTGACGTGCATCCGTCCGTGAATCGAGCCATCATCAGCGAGATCCAAAAACACCCAAGCACCACGCAATCCGGTGACTCGGGCGTTGTAGGTCATGTCGCCTTGAACCGTTGCACCATCATGGGACTGCTCTCCAAGAGCGCCACCACGCAACAAGTGAATGTGGTAGGCGTTTGCAACAAGTTCCCACTCCAACCGCTTGGCAGCATGCCCTCGTTCAGAGCAGTGTGCTGCAAGTGTCGCCGTTTCTTCCTCATCATGAACCCACGGTAATTCGTGAAGATGGGCCTTCAACTGGCGGTGTGCCATCAGGTCAGGGTAACGGCGAATTGGAGAGGTGAAGTGGACATAGGCATCGAGGTTCAAACCAAAATGGCCGAGATTCTCAGCGCTGTATTTGGCACGCTGCATCAATTGGAACAGTCCTTGGTCGACGACCCTTCGAACTGGGCCGGTGAGTTGAGATGCTTTGCTTTGTGCGCTTTCAAGAGCATCGAGGATGGCTTGTCGCGCTTCGGGGTCGAGCACGTTGGCAAGGTAGGGTTCGACTTCAGATTCTGGCGTTTCTTCACTGGTGTCCAATCCCGAAAGGTCGACACCGGTTCCAGCCCAAGCCCCGAGTAAGTTGCTCAGTTCGGTGGTTTCGCTTTGGCCATGCGTTCGTGTTGAAGGTCTCGGGAGCACAATATCAACGCCTAATTCCTCAAGTTTCGCATTCAATTCTTCCACCTCTGGTGCGTCGGGTGGTGTATGGCATCGCCAAGGCAAAGGGGCCCCGATCGCCCCGAGTAAATGCCCAACAGAAGCATTGGTTGCGACCATGAACGATTCGATCATTCGTGTCGCTTCATTTGGCCATTTCACTTCCACACGGATGCTTTCATCACCGTGAAGGCGTGGTCGAAGTTCTGGATTTTGGATGTTCAAGCGAACTTCTTCTCCTTGCCATGCCGACGCTAAATCGAACATGGATTTGAATTCAGTTCGGCCAATTGCATCTTCGTAGGCCAAATTTTGCTTCACATTGATGACGGCCTCATAGGCTTGGGTGCTGATAATTTCGCTGGCGTCATTCAGACGCATGGCGATGACCATTGAGAATCGGTCCAATTCTGCTCGAAGCGAACACAAGTCATCGGCCAGTTGTGGTGGCAGCATCGGAAGAACCGTATGAGGCAAATACACCGAAGTCGCTCGGCTTCGAGCTGCAGCATCGAGGGTTGTATCCGACGCTGACATAGTGTGCAACATCGGCAATGGCCACCCACAATGTACGGGCTCCATCGGCTTCAACAAGGCAGACGGCATCGTCGAAGTCTTTGGCATCGTGGGGGTCAATGGTGACAAAGGGGAGGTGTCGGAGGTCCGTTCGGCCACCTGCGACCGCCCCATCTCCATCGACTTCCCGCAGTTTCTCAGCGGCGTCCATTAACCGTTCGTTGTAAGAAGCAGGGAAGGGATTGAAGCCGCCTTTGCGTTTCGCTTCAAGTCTGTGATCAAGCAAACTTCGAGCCGTGTGATGCTTGGCTTGGAGCAGCAACAAAGCCATGCTTGGTTCCGCTTCATGGAAACGAAGACCAGAGCGTCGCTTTGCTACGAAGCGAGCCTCTTTGGCCAAATCAAACGAACCCCATGTGCGGACACGGGCGCCTTCCACCAGCGTGAACTCATCAGGGTAGTCACCACCAGCAAGATGGGCCATCCAAACCTGTTCCAACAAGGCGTATCTTTCAGCATCTTGAGGCGTCACATAGGTGCCATTTGCTTCATCCAGCGAATCACCAACCATCAGTCCAGGCCGTCCAGTAAGGCCGACAGCATAACCTTCGGTGTGAAGGGAAGTGAAGGCCTGCCATGCTCGAACGTTTGTTTCAATGGTTTGAACTTCTTCTGGGTTGCGAATTTGTACACTCTTTTCATCGACGATAACAAAACGTTCGCCCTTCGAACGGGCCAGTGCCAAGGTTTGATCAAGATCGCTTCTGAAGGCTCGCTCGGCCTTTTCATCAAGTTTGAACCGATGATTCAAGTTTTCTTTTTCGGTAAGGTACTCGGCGATAGAAGCTGCATCCCATTCGGTATCCCACAAGGTTTGGTCGTTTGAGAAATGGCTGCACAAGCGTTTCCATAGCCGCTCATCAGGAGGTGATTGAGGGCCTTTGTTTCGCTTGCTATTGTGACGAGATTTCCCTCGATTCCGCGGGTTTGCCATTGTTCACAGCCCCTCTTTTCGGAGGTGCTCAAGGGCTTTCTTTTGCGCCTTAGTGATCCCTTCAACTTCAGGAAGCACAAATTCCAATTCCAAATCGCCGCCATCGTAGCCTGCGCCAGCAATCTTGCGTCGATCGCCGGCACGGGTTTCCGGGGCGATGGCCAACATGATCGACTTATTCGAGGGCAACTTGACTTTGATTTTACCACCGAGCATCAAGGTGCTGTAAGGAGCAGGGACATCTTGAACGAGGGTGGATTGATCCCATCGTCGCCCGTCTCCAAATTGAATTCGAACCGTTAGCAGTACATCGCCAGGTTCTCCTTCGGGATGGTCGTGGCCTTGGCCGCGCAAGCGAGTCACTTTACCGTGCTTCACTCCGGGTTTGACCGTGGTCTTCAGGGTCACCGAAGATGCCTCCATGTTCCCTGATGCATTGGGCTTCAGGCGCTTGAATGTGAATGGAAACCGTCCACCCTTTTCTGCTTCTTCAACGGTCACGTCGAGGTTGACTTTGATGTCGGAGCCTTTCTGTCGCCGTTGAGGTTGTTGGCGTTGTTGGCGGCCGCCAAACGAACCTCCGCCGCCACCGCTGAACATTTGTTTGAGCATGTCATCCATGCCCCCGGCGCCACCACCGCCACCGCTGCGGCCGCGGCCTCCAAACACACTGGACATGCGTTGTTGCTGTTCGTATTCATGGCGTTCTTTGGCGGTACCAATCGTGTCGTATGCTTCCTGTACTTCCTTGAATTTCGCTTCGGCTTGAGCGTCATCAGGGTTCCGATCAGGATGGAACTGGCGAGCCTTTTTGCGGAACGCACGCTTGATTTCAGCGTCGTCTGCATTCTTGCCCACCCCCAACAGGGTGTACGGGTCTTTCTGCGCCATTCGATTTTCCTTCACCGCCCCTCCCACATCAACCCTCGCCTTGGTGCTTCACGCAATAAAACGAGGCATGACAGCGCGGTGTATCGCGTCGGAGTGGTTATAATCACCCTGTTGGTGGGTTCAAAAGCCCGAGGTCGTACCATGTCTGGTGAAACTGCTGAAAAACGCTCCTTTGAAGATAAAGTCCAGGACCGCCAAGATTGGATTGAATCCCAATTCCGTCGGATCTCAAGAGGTTCTTGGGCTCGTATCATTCGAATGGCCCGTAAGCCTACTCCACAAGAATTCCGTCAAACCGTGATTATTTGCGGTATCGGCTTGTTTGTTCTTGGTGGAATCGGCTTTGCAATGCTTGTTCTCATGGACAACTTCGTACCTTGGGTATTACACGATGTCATTGGCATCGGCAACTGATAGGAGAGATTTGAAATGGTTAACGCATTTGTCGCATTCGTACGATTTGAAGAAAAATTACTCTTGCTCCGACGCAACAAACAGGACGCAGACTTTGCTGCTCTCTGGGACGGCGTCTGGGGTGTCGGTGACACACCAGAGGAAGTGCTCGCTCGGGTCTCCGAAGCAACCGGTATTCAGCTGGAATCCCTCCACTATCACGGCACAGGCGTCGACATCGGCATCGACATGGGCCGCAACCTTGTGGACGTCATGCCCGTGCTGATCGTCGCAGACACTGAAGAAGTGACTCCAATGGGTCGCTACACTGAAGCAGAATGGATCGACCCCGGGACCCTCCAAAACTACAACTGTATCTTTTCCAACCTTGACATGGAAAACAGCGACACTGTGTTTGGAGAGCTGTACGGATCCGTCGGCTCCTTCCTCTACATCGTCAAAACCGCCATTGGCTCCGAACAACGGGTGGCTAACGAAATGTACGCTCGCCTGCACGGCAGCGGTTCCCTGACTTCGCTCCAAAGCGACATCATGTCCATCCTCCACCCGACCGGAATGCGCGGCTACCTCTTCATTGAGTCGAGCGCCCTCCACCATGTGGAGAAGTTGATCGGTCGCTCTGGTGGCCGAGATCCAGCTGCACGACGAGGACTCAACCAAACCCCTCTCAAGAACGCTAAGACAGTGCTTCCTGGTGCCGCTCCTCTGGGTGACATCTTACCATACCTTGAACCAAAGGCAGTGACCTCTGGCATCGAAGTTGGCTGCATCGTCGAGATCGTCACTGGAGCATTCAAAGGCGAGAAGGCTCGTGTTTTGAGCGTTGCAGAAACCAAGGAAGAGGTCAGCATGGAATTGTATGAACAACCCATCCCTATGACCTTGAACATGCGTGGCGACCACGTCCGTGTCGTGGAGCGTGTGGAGTGATTTTTACCGGGCTTGCCGACCAACCCCTATCGCACAGCGCGATTATATAGGGGTGTTTTGTCGGCAGAATGCCCACGAAAGTGAGTAATGGAGATGAAGACAATGCCAAAACCATGGACATCAGAACTCATCAAGAAGGCACTCGGTGTCAAAAAGTGCAACGGTAGCATGGAAGCTGCAGTTGAAGACCTCCCTCTCGAAAAGGCAATGGATGTTGCCCGAGACAAGCACAGCCAAGGTCATTTGACCGGCGCCGATCTGAAAGCACAAACCAAAGAAATCATTGGAACATGCGTTTCAATGCGAGTCAAAATCGACGGACACTGGGCAAATGACGCCCTCGCCATCATTAACAAAGGAGAATGGGACGAGCGGTTTAACTGAACTCACGGACCGTGGAAGAGGTGCTTTCGAGCGCCTCGCCGACCACAGGGGTGAACAAAAATGGAAGAAAAAATAACCCAAGCAATATCGGACGCACTTGAACGTGCACCAAAGCGCAAGTTTGTCGAGTCCGTGGATATATCATTCACAATCAGAGATGTCGACCTGAAGAACCCAAACAACCGTATCAAGGAAGAGATTCGTCTCCCCTCTGGTCGCGGTCGTAAACTAAAAATCGCAATGTTTGCTGCTGGTGAAGCGGCTGCAAAAGCAAAAGCAGGCGGCATCCACGTCATCACTCCTCAAGAAATTGAAGACCTTGGTGGCAACAAAGGAAAAGCCAAGAAGATCGCTAATGCATACGACTTTTTCCTTTCCGAAGTCCCTCATATGGGGCTCATCGGTCGATACCTGGGTGTTGTCCTCGGTCCTCGCGGCAAGATGCCTCGTCCAGTACCTCCAACCCTCGACCCAGCCATCATCGCTGCAGGGCTCCAATCCACTGTGGTTGTCAAGTCCGGTGACAAGATGACGTTCCACCTGTCCTTCGGCACTGTTGGACAAACCCAAGAAGAACTCAACGCCAACGTCATGGAAGTCTACAACCGTGTGATTTCCAAACTTGAACGTGGCATTGGTAACATTCGGTCTCTTTACATCAAGACCACAATGGGCCCAGCACAAATGGTCGAGGTGATCAATTGATTCCTAAGGTTGTCTCTTGGAAAAAAGACACGGTCAAGGACCTTGTATCGTTGCTTAACAGCGGCGACACCCTTGCTGTGATTGATATTCACGGCGTTCCTGCTGGAGCAATGCTCGGTATGCGCGCTACATTGCGCACCGGCATGAGCATTCAAGTCGCCAAGAAGCAATTGATGCGCATTGCTTGGAAGCAAGCTGGCCACTCTGCCGATTCTCTCGACACCCTCTTTGACGGTGCTATCCAACCTGCACTTGTCTCGTCATCGACCCTCAACTCGTTTGAGATGTTCACAGAACTCAAAAAGACCGAAGCGGGTCGTGCTGGAAAAGAAGGCGACATTGCCCCCCACCAAATCGTGGTTGAGAAGATGGACACCGGTATGCCACCAGGACCAATTGTTGGTGACCTGAACTCAGTCGGAATTCCTGCAAAGATCATGGGCGGCTCCGTCCAGATTCAGAAGCGAACCGTCATTATGGAAGCGGGCGATGTTTTCGAAGGTGAAATGGGTATGATGCTCTCAAAGATTGGTATTAACCCAATCGTCACCGGACTCCGTTTGTGCGGAACCCTCGAAGGCGGCACTGTGTTTCCGCCAAGCACCCTTGATATCGATTACGAGCAATTCGAGACCGACTTGGTCAGCTACGCCGCAGGCGCATTCAACCTTGCTTGCAACATCACTTGGTTCACCAGCCAAACGATGCCGACAATTCTTGCAAAGGCAAGCCGAGAGGCTATGGCCGTTGCATTGGAAGCTGCGATCACAACCGCAGAAACCATGCCACATCTCGTTGGACGAGCCCACAACGGCGCTATGGCCGTTGCTGGACAACTTGACAGCGACGCACTCGACGAAGAACTTGCGACCATGTTGGGCGCAGCAGCATCTGCTGCCGCATCCGCTGCCACAAGCACTTCTGAAAGCACTTCTGAGGCACCAACCGAAGCCGCAGAAGAGGAAGAAGAGGAAGAAGAGGAAAGCTTCGGCGGACTCGGAGATCTATTCGGTTGACCACAAATGAGGTGAAAAAATATGGAATACGTATACGCTGCTATGCTACTGCACGCTGCTGAAAAAGACATTGATGAAAAGACAATCAGCGCCATCTTGAAGGCTGCTGGTGTGACCGCTGACGACGCCCGAGTGAAAGCACTTGTTGCATCGCTTGCTGGTGTCGACATTGCCGATGCAATGACCCAAGCTGTTGCCGCCCCTGCTGCTGCCGCTGCTCCTGCAGCTGGCGGTGCTTCGGATGCCCCTGCCCCTGTTGAAGAGGAAGAGGAAGAAGAAGAAGCTGGCTTCGACGGTCTTGGATCCCTTTTCGGTTGAAACAGGTATCGAGCGCCGCCGAGCGCACAAGGAAACGCGTCTTGCACGCGTAGCCTCGTGATGCACGGTTGTCCGATTCGGTCCTTCCCGCGGAACACCTCGCCCCTTGGGGCGGGACTGTGGGCAAACCGTGCACACGCATCAACAAACGATCACGTTTGATTGAAACAATTCTCCCTAGCCGTGAGGCTGCTTATGCAAATCTGCATCAAAGCGTTGATGCTGAGTTGCCGTTTGGCAAAACCATGGTCCGACGCGCTACCACCGATTTGGAGGTCAGCGTCTCACCCGTTCACGCCATCAAAACACTGCGTCTTCTCGCCGAGGAGGCCGGTTGGCAAATGGAGCGCCATGAAGGCTCTCGCTTGGTCGATCGATTCGCGATCATCATGCCGATGGCACAATCCACACGCACCCTCGGCTTACGAATTTTGGATGGCCCTTTGCGTGGACTCGAGATGACGGCATGGTCTGAAACTCGAGGCTCAGCTGGCGCCCTGAACATCACTTCATGGGTCATGCCAGGTGGCATGGAGCATGAACTCAATCAACACTTACTCGAACACTGGGTTGCTCGAGTCCCGAGGTGTCCATGGCAGTGGACTTTTTCTGAACGTTCCAAGGTTGGCTATATGCTCCCCGATTGGCGAAAGGCGAGAAGAAAATTCCGTGAACTCGGCTTCGATGTCAAAAAGAATACTTGGCCGAACGAACCTCTTTCAAAATGGCCAATCTGATTTATCAAATCCAAAGCCTGTCATTATAGGGGTTCCCTCTTAAGTTGGGGGGGGCGCCTCCCTATAGGTGAGGAGGGGTTATTTTGAGCATTTTCACCTCAAAATCCTCCAAATCGGTTTTTTTGGCCGTGATCATGATCTCGATGTCGCTTTCGGCAGGAATAGTCGAAGTGAACAAGGCACCATGGCTTATCGAAGATGCTCCAAGTGAACTTGAACCACCGGCACTAAAACCGATGTATTCAGGCCCTGCAGATTGGGAATTGGTTCCAAGCAGTGCTGCCGTTACGGCAACCAAAGACACTGCGATTTCAGATGTGACGTTCACATGGACTGGTTGGAGTTCTGGCATGGTCAACAGCACCTCAAGCGTTTATGCCTCGGGTGATTCTGGATGGCACAACGGCATTGTAGTTGACAGCAACGACAAGGTACACATCGTTTTCTATCGGGACGACAGTACCGATTTGTATTATTCAACAAACGCTTCTGGTTCTTGGGCCACATCCACCATTGATAATGCGAATAACGTCGGTAAGTACTGCAACTTGGCCATTGATTCAAACAATGGATTGCACGTCTCCTATCAATACAACACTGGTAACACACTCAAGTATGCCTACAAATCGGCAAGTTCGTCCTCATGGTCAAAGGAAACCGTCGATAACACAGGTGGCAAATTCACATCCATCGCCATCGATTCCAACGATAAACCTCACATCGTTTATCGGGATAGTGGGGGCGATATTGGTTACGCCGAAAAGACTGGAGGTTCGTGGAGCAAAAGCAATCCATCGGTAGCTGCTGGCGATGTTGCATTCACATCCATCGCTATCGATTCGAACGATGACGTCCACTTCGCATATTATGATTCACAAAACGACGACATGTTTTACCTTACCGATACCGCTGGTTTCTGGGTTCGTACAACTCTGGAGGACATCGGTTCCAACACTGGAGGAACGAGTCTTGACATAGCCATCGATCCAACGACGGATGAGCCAGGAATCTCTTACTTCGATATGGACGCAACCTCGCTGAAATACACGTATTACACTGGCACTTCTTGGTCTGCAACGACCGTTGAGAACAGTGCAGATTACGGCCGCTTCAATTCCATCGCATACGACTCTCTGGGGAATGTTCACATTTCACACGAGCTAAACGGTGCGGACGATTTGTATTATTCTTCAGACAAAACGGGTTCCTGGGTGTCGACTGCCGTGCACACCGCCAGCAGCGCTGGCACCCATACGGCCATTGCTGTGGACAGCAATGACGACATTCACATTGCTTACCGTTACAACACCGGTGCAGACCTTTACCACGCGACTGTTCAAGGGCACAATCCAGGCAGCGTGACTCGAACTGGCGTGACTGGTGCAACATGCACCGTGACGCCAGCCCTACCTGCAGGCTTGAGCCTCACTCCGGGAACCTGTACCCTTACCGGCACACCGACAGTAGGGAAAGCCACTGCAACCTACAATTTGACCGCCACTTCAAGCACTGGACTGAGTAAAAACGGTGAGTTCACAATCCAAGTCTTCGATCCACCTTTGATTTCCTATTCTCCAAGTTCGTTCACGTTGACCAAGGGCACTGTCATGTCACCAACAGCGACACCAACCAATACAGGTGGTGCGATTCTATCGGGCATTGTCGACTCTGGAAGCAGTGTTGGTAGTCACACCTCAATCACCCTTGATTCGAATGGATACAAGCACATTTCCTACTATGATACCACCAGTGACGACCTCAAGTATGCGACCGATAAGAGCGGTTCTTGGGTCACCACTTCGATTGATACATCTGGAAATGTTGGCTATTACACCTCTATCGCCATTGATTCCAATGATGATGTTCACATTTCCTATCTTGACGACACCAATAACGACCTCAAGTATGCAACCGATAAGAGCGGTTCTTGGGTCACCACTTCGATTGATACATCTGGGATTGTTGGCTGGCATTTCACCTCCATCGGCATTGATTCCAATGATGATGTTCACATTTCCTATCTATGACTACCACCAATGAGCGACCTCAAGTATGCGACCGATAAGAGCGGTTCTTGGGTCACCACTTCGATTGACACCTCTGGAAATGTTGGCTACTGACACCTCCATCGCCATTGATTCCAATGATGATGTTCACATTTCCTATCGTGACGCCACCAATGGCGACCTCAAGTATGCAACCGATAAGAGCGGTTCTTGGGTCACCACTTCGATTGACACCTCTGGAAATGTTGGTTACTTACACTTCCATCGCCATTGATTCCAACGATGCTGTTCACATTTCCTATCATGACACCACCAATGGCGACCTCAAGTATGCAACCGATAAGAGCGGTTCTTGGGTCACCACTTCGGTTGACACCTCTGGAACCGTGGGCCGAGACACCTCCATCGCCATTGATTCCAATGATGACGTGCACATTTCCTATTATGACGCCACCAATGGGGACCTCAAGTATGCGACTGATAAGAGCGGCTCTTGGGTCACCACTTCGATCGATACCTCTGGAAATGTTGGCTATTACACCTCCATCGCCATTGATTCCAACGATGCTGTGCACATTTCCTATCGTGACGCCACCGATGATGCCCTCAATTATATCGGTCTTGATTCTTCTTCGAATGTCTATGGTTATTCGGTTAGTCCAGCCTTGCCAGCAGGATTGAGTTTGAACTTCGCTACGGGTGAGATTTCGGGAACGCCGACCGCCACCACATCTTCAGCGACCTACACCATCACCGCTCGTAATTCTGGGGGTACGGGGACAACGACAGTCACGATTGTTGTCAACGATGAACTTCCAGTCATCGCCTATTCTCCAAGCTCGTTCACGCTGACCAAGGGAACGGCGATGACGACTGTGACACCAACCACAAGCGGTGGAGCGATCGTCTCTTGGTCAATTTCGCCAACGTTACCAACAGGCCTTGCCTTTGACACCTCGACCGGTGCAATCAGTGGAACGCCGACGGTGTTGTCCGTTTCAGCGGCCTACACTGTGACAGCGACCAACACCGGTGGAAGCGATACGGCTGCGGTGACGATTGTTGTCAACGATGCAGTTCCAGTCATCGTCTATTCTCCAAGCTCGTTCACGTTGACCAAGGGAACGGCGATGACGACTGTGACACCAACCAGCAAGCGGTGGAGCGATCGTGTCCTGGTCAATTTCACCAACGTTACCAACAGGCCTTGCCTTTGACACCTCGACCGGTGCGATCAGTGGAACGCCGACGGTGCTGTCCGTTTCAGCGGCCTACACGGTGACAGCGACCAACACCGGTGGCAGCGATACGGCTGCGGTGACGATTGTTGTCAACGACGCAGTTCCAGTCCTCGTCTATTCTCCAAGCTCGTTCACGTTGACCAAGGGCACGGCGATGACGACGAACACGCCAACGGTGAGCGGTGGAGCGGTCACTTCCTGGTCAATTTCGCCAACGTTACCAACAGGTCTTGCCTTTGACACTTCAACAGGTGCGATCAGTGGAACGCCGACGGTGATGTCCTCTTCAACGGCCTACACGGTCACAGGAACCAACACTGGTGGCAGTGATACGGCAACGGTCACCATTGTTGTCAACGACGAACTTCCAGTCATTGTCTATTCTCCAAGCAGCCTCACGCTGACCAAGGGCACGGCGATGACGACTGTGACCCCAACCACAAGCGGTGGAGCGATCGTCTCTTGGTCAATTTCCCCAACACTTCCAACAGGTCTTGCGTTTGACACTTCAACCGGTGCAATCAGTGGAACGCCGACGGTGTTGTCCGTTTCAACGGCCTACACGGTCACTGGGACAAACAGCGGTGGCAGCGATACGGCTGCGGTCACCATTGTTGTCAACGACGCAGTTCCAGTCATTACCTATTCTCCAACCTCGTTCACGTTGACCAAAGGCACGGCGATGACGACTGTGACACCAACAGCAAGCGGTGGAACGATCACTTCCTGGTCGATTTCGCCAACGTTACCAACAGGTCTTGCCTTTGACACCTCAACCGGTGCGATCAGTGGGACGCCGACGGTGCTGTCCGTTTCAACGGCCTACACGGTGACAGCAACCAACACCGGTGGGGCAGACACGGCTGCGGTCACGATTGTTGTCAACGATGCACTTCCAGTCATTGCCTACTCTCCAAATGCGTTCACGCTGACCAAGGGCACTGCCATGTCACCAACAGCGACACCAACCAATACAGGTGGTGCGATTCCATCGGGCATTGTCGACTCTGGAAGCGATGTTGGCTATCACACCTCAATCGCCCTTGATTCGAATGGATATAAGCACCTTTCCTACTTTGAGACCACCAGTGACGACCTCAAGTATGCGACTGATAAGAGCGGTTCTTGGGTCACCACTTCGATTGATACATCTGGATTTGTTGGCTATTACACCTCCATCGCCATTGATTCCAATGATGATGTGCACATTTCTTACTATGACGCCAGCAATGGCGACCTCAAGTATGCGACTGATAAGAGCGGCTCTTGGGTTACCACTTCGATTGACACCTCTGGAAATGTTGGCGGTTACACTTCCATCGCCATTGATTCCAATGATGACGTGCACATTTCTTACTTTGACACCACCAATGGCGACCTCAAGTATGCGACCGATAAGAGCGGGTCTTGGGTCACAACTTCGATCGATACATCAGGTTCTGTGGGAGCTTACACTTCCATCGCCTTTGATTCCAATGATGATGTTCACATTTCCTACTTTGATACCACCAATAACGACCTCAAGTATGCAACCAATAAGAGCGGTTCTTGGGTCACCACTTCGATTGACACCTCTGGAATTGTGGGCAAACACACCTCCATCGCCATTGATTCCAATGAGGATGTGCACATCTCGTACCTTGACACCACCAATATCGACCTCAAGTATGCAACCGATAAGAGCGGTTCTTGGGTCACCACTTCGATTGATACATCTGGAGACGTGGGATGGGACACTTCCATCGCCATTGATTCCAACGATGATGTGCACATCTCGTACCTTGACACCGCCAATGGCGACCTCAAGTATGCAACCGATAAGAGTGGTTCTTGGGTCACCACTTCGATCGATACATCAGATTCTGTGGGAGCTTACACTTCCATCGCCCTTGATTCCAATGATGGTGTTCACATTTCCTATAGTGATGGCACCAATGGCGAGCTCAATTATATCGGTCTTGATTCTTCTTCGAATGTGCTTGGCTATTCGGTCAGTCCAGCCCTGCCTGCAGGATTGAGTTTGGATTTGGGTACGGGTGAGATTTCGGGAACGCCGACCGCCACCTCATCTTCAGCGACCTACACCATCACCGCTCGTAATTCTGGGGGTACGGGGACAACGACAGTCACGATTGTTGTCAACGATGCAGTTCCAGTCATTGTCTATTCTCCAAATGCGTTCACGCTGACCAAAGGCACGGCGATGACGACTGTGACACCAACCACAAGCGGTGGAGCGATCGTCTCTTGGTCAATTTCACCAACACTTCCAACAGGTCTTGCGTTTGACACTTCAACCGGTGCAATCAGTGGAACGCCGACGGTGCTGTCCGTTTCAACGGCCTACACGGTCACAGCAACCAACACCGGCGGCAGCGATACGGCTGCGGTGACGATTGTTGTCAACGATGCAGTTCCAGTCATCGCCTATTCTCCAAGCTCGTTCACGTTGACCAAGGGAACTGCCATGTCACCAACAGCGACACCAACCAATACAGGTGGTGCGATTCCATCGGGCATTGTCGACTCTGGAAGCAATGTTGGTAGTTACACCTCAATCGCCCTTGATTCGAATGGATACAAGCATATTTCCTACTACCATCTCACCAATAAGGACCTCATGTATGCAACCGATAAGAGCGGTTCTTGGGTCACCACTTCGATTGATACATCTGGAATTGTTGGCCATTACACCTCCATCGCCATTGATTCCAATGATGCTGTTCACATTTCCTATCTTGACGACACCAATAACGACCTCAAGTATGCAACCGATAAGAGCGGTTCTTGGGTCACCACTTCGATCGATACCTCTGGAAGTGTTGGCTGGCTCACCTCCATCGCCATTGATTCCAATGATGACGTGCACATTTCCTATTATGACGCCACCAATGGGGACCTCAAGTATGCGACTGATAAGAGCGGCTCTTGGGTCACCACTTCGATCGATACCTCTGGAAATGTTGGCTATTACACCTCCATCGCCATTGATTCCAACGATGATGTGCACATCTCGTACCTTGACACCACCAATAAGGACCTCAAGTATGCGACCGATAAGAGCGGTTCTTGGGTCACCACTTCGATTGACACCTCTGGATTTGTGGGCTCTTACACCTCCATCGGCATCGATTCCAATGATGATGTGCACATCTCGTACCTTGACACCAGCAATACCGACCTCAAGTATGCAACCGATAAGAGCGGTTCTTGGGTCACCACTTCGATTGACACCTCTGGACAAGTTGGTTATTACACTTCCATCGCCATTGATTCCAATGATGATGTGCACATTTCCTACTATGATTCCACCAATAAGGACCTCAAGTATGCGACCGATAAGAGCGGTTCTTGGGTCACCACTTCGATTGACACCTCTGGATTTGTGGGCTCTTACACCTCCATCGGCATCGATTCCAATGATGATGTGCACATTTCCTATCGTGACACCACCAATACCGAACTCAAGTATATCGGTCTTGATTCTTCTTCGAATGTGCTTGGCTATTCGGTCAGTCCAGCCCTGCCTGCAGGATTGAGTTTGAACTTCGCTACGGGTGAGATTTCGGGAACGCCGACCGCCACCACATCTTCAGCGACCTACACCATCACCGCTCGTAATTCTGGGGGCACGGGGACAACGACAGTCACGATTGTTGTCAACGATGAACTTCCAGTCATCGCCTATTCTCCAAGCTCGTTCACGCTGACCAAGGGAACGGCGATGACGACTGTGACACCAACCACAAGCGGTGGAGCGATCGTCTCTTGGTCAATTTCGCCAACGTTACCAACAGGCCTTGCCTTTGACACCTCGACCGGTGCAATCAGTGGAACGCCGACGGTGTTGTCCGTTTCAGCGGTCTACACGGTCACAGCGACCAACACCGGTGGCAGCGATACGGCTGCGGTGACGATTGTTGTCAACGATGAACTTCCAGTCATCGCCTATTCTCCAAGCTCGTTCACGTTGACCAAGGGAACGGCGATGACGACGAACACGCCAACGGTGATCGGTGGAGTGGTCACTTCCTGGTCGATTTCGCCAACACTTCCAACTGGTCTTGCCTTTGACACCTCGACCGGTGCAATCAGTGGAACGCCGACGGTGTTGTCCGTTTCAACGGCCTACACGGTCACTGGGACAAACAGCGGTGGAAGCGATACGGCTGCGGTGACGATTGTTGTCAACGATGCAGTTCCAGTCATCGCCTATTCTCCAAGCAGCCTCACCCTCACCAAGGGAACGGCGATGACGACTGTGACCCCAACCACAAGCGGTGGAACGATCGTGTCCTGGTCAATTTCACCAACGTTACCAACAGGCCTTGCCTTTGACACCTCAACCGGTGCAATCAGTGGAACGCCGACGGTGTTGTCCGTTTCAGCGGTCTACACGGTCACAGCGACCAACACTGGTGGCAGTGATACTGCTACAGTGACCATTGTTGTCAACGATGCACTTCCAGTCATCGTCTACTCTCCAAGCAGTCTCACGTTGACCAAGGACACGGCGATGACGACGAACACACCAACGGTTAGCGGCGGAGTGGTCACTTCTTGGTCGATTTCGCCAACGTTACCAACAGGCCTTGCCTTTGACACCTCGACCGGTGCAATCAGTGGAACGCCAACGGTGATGTCCTCTTCAACGGCCTACACGGTGACTGGGACAAACAGCGGTGGCAGTGATACGGCTGCGGTGACGATTGTTGTTAACGAACAAGCACCAGGCCCGTTCGAGTACAATCCAGAGAACAACACGCTGACCAACAACTCCGAAGTTCATCTTGCACCGCAATTCATCACCCAAACGACTGGAAACGGCTCCACATGGCGGGTGGCTGATATCAACAGCGGAAGTGGCCACAGTTACCCCGGATATTACATGGAGATAATCGTCGGTGATACGCTCTACTTCAGTGCGAATGTTGGAAGCAGCGGCACAGAACTGTGGGCTCATGATACCTCAAACGCCTCAACTTGGCGGGTGGCTGATATCGACAGCGGAACTGGCAGCAGTAACCCCGGACAATACATGTCGATACTTGTCGGTGATACGCTCTACTTCGGTGCGGATGATGGAAGCAGCGGCCACGAACTGTGGGCTCATGATACCTCAAACTCTTCAACTTGGCGGGTGGCTGATATCTACAGCGGAACTGGCAGCAGTTACCCCGGAGCATACATGGAGATACTCGTCGGTGATACGCTCTACTTCACCGCGAATGATGGAAGCAGCGGCTACGAACTGTGGGCTCATGATACCTCAAACTCCTCAACTTGGCGGGTGGCTGATATCCAGAGCGGCGCCGGCTCCAGTACCCCCGGACAATACATGTCGATACTCGTCGGTGATACGCTCTACTTCAGTGCGGATGATGGAAGCAGCGGCAAAGAACTCTGGGCTCATGATACCTCAAACTCCTCAACTTGGCGGGTGACTGATATCAACAGCGGAAGTGGCCACAGTTACCCCGGACAATACATGTCGATACTCGTCGGTGATACGCTCTACTTCAGTGCGGATGATGGAAGCAGCGGCAAAGAACTGTGGGCTCATGATACCTCAAACGCCTCAACTTGGCGGGTGGCTGATATCCGCAGCGGGGGTAGCAGCAGTAGCCCCGGGCTTTACATGGAGATACTCGTCGGTGATACGCTCTACTTCAGTGCGGATGATGGAAGCAGCGGCTGGGAACTGTGGGCTCATGATACCTCAAACTCTTCAACTTGGCGGGTGGCTGATGTCTACAGCGGAACTGCCAGCAGTAACCCCGGAGCATACATGGCGATACTCGTCGGTGATACGCTCTACTTCAGTGCGAATGATGGAAGCACCGGCGACGAACTGTGGGCTCATGATACCTCAAACGCCTCAACTTGGCGGGTGACTGATATCAACAGCGGGGCTGGCAGTAGCCCCGGATATTACATGGCGATAATCGTCGGTGATACGCTCTACTTCAGTGTGAATGATGGAAGCAGCGGCAACGAACTGTGGGCTCATGATACCTCAAACGCCTCAACTTGGCAGGTGGCTGATATCAAGAGCGGGGGTGGCACCAGTTCCCCCGGAAATTACATGGAGATATTCGTCGGTGATACGCTCTACTTCAGTGCGGAAGATGGAAGCAGCGGCTCAGAACTGTGGGCGCACCGTCCGTCAACCATCGATTACATCACCAACACCGGTGGTGCTGTCACCTCATGGGCCATCAACGCCAGCCTGCCGAGCGGTGTTTCCTTTGGCACGAACAACGGAACGATCTACGGGACACCGACCGAACTGTGGACGCAAACATCCTACATGGTTTGGGCGAACAACAGCGGTGGGCAAAGTGTGGCTTACCTCAACATCACAATTGTTGACGAAGCGCCTGACATCTCTTACAATCCAGACTGGTTTGTTTTGACCAAGGGAACTGCCATGTCACCAACAGCGACACCAACCAATACAGGTGGTGCGATTCCATCGGGCATTGTCGACTCTGGAAGCAATGTTGGTAGTTACACCTCAATCGCCCTTGATTCGAATGGATACAAGCATATTTCCTACTATCATCTCACCAATAAGGACCTCATGTATGCAACCGATAAGAGCGGTTCTTGGGTCACCACTTCGATTGATACATCTGGAATTGTTGGCCATTACACCTCCATCGCCATTGATTCCAATGATGATGTTCACATTTCCTATCTTGACGACACCAATGACGACCTCAAGTATGCAACCGATAAGAGCGGTTCTTGGGTCACCACTTCGATCGATACCTCTGGAAGTGTTGGCTGGTTCACCTCCATCGCCATTGATTCCAATGATGATGTGCACATTTCTTACTATGACAACACCAATTACGACCTCAAGTATGCGACCGATAAGAGCGGTTCTTGGGTCACCACTTCGATTGACACCTCTGGAAATGTTGGCTCTTACATCTCCATCGCCATTGATTCCAATGATGATGTGCACATTTCCTACTATGATTCCACCAATAAGGACCTCAAGTATGCGACCGATAAGAGCGGTTCTTGGGTCACCACTTCGATTGATACATCTGGAATTGTTGGCCATTACACCTCCATCGCCATTGATTCCAATGATGATGTGCACATCTCGTACCTTGACACCAGCAATACCGACCTCAAGTATGCAACCGATAAGAGCGGTTCTTGGGTCACCACTTCGATTGACACCTCTGGACAAGTTGGTTATTACACTTCCATCGCCATTGATTCCAACGATGATGTGCACATTTCCCACTATGATCTCACCAATGGCGACCTCAAGTATGCAACCGATAAGAGCGGTTCTTGGGTCACCACTTCGATCGATACCTCTGGAAATGTTGGCGCTGACACCTCCATCGGCATCGATTCCAATGATGATGTGCACATTTCCTATCGTGACACCACCAATACCGAACTCAAGTATATCGGTCTTGATTCTTCTTCGAATGTGCTTGGCTATTCGGTCAGTCCAGCCCTGCCTGCAGGATTGAGTTTGGATTTGGGTACGGGTGAGATTTCGGGAACGCCGACCGCCACCTCATCTTCAGCGACCTACACCATCACCGCTCGTAATTCTGGGGGCACGGGGACAACGACAGTCACGATTGTTGTCAACGATGCAGTTCCAGTCATTGTCTATTCTCCAAATGCGTTCACGCTCACCAAGGGAACGGCGATGACGACTGTGACCCCAACCACAAGCGGTGGAGCGATCGTCTCTTGGTCAATTTCGCCAACGTTACCAACAGGCCTTGCCTTTGACACTTCAACAGGTGCGATCAGTGGAACGCCGACGGTGTTGTCCGTTTCAGCGGTCTACACGGTCACAGCGACCAACACCGGTGGCAGCGATACGGCTGCGGTGACGATTGTTGTCAACGATGCACTTCCAGTCATTACCTATTCTCCAAGCTCGTTCACACTCACCAAGGGAACGGCGATGACGACTGTGACCCCAACCACAAGCGGTGGAGCGATCGTTCCTGGTCAATTTCGCCAACGTTACCAACAGGCCTTGCCTTTGACACCTCGACCGGTGCAATCAGTGGAACGCCGACGGTGTTGTCCGTTTCAGCGGCCTACACGGTGACAGCGACCAACACCGGTGGAAGCGATACGGCTGCGGTGACGATTGTTGTCAACGACGCAGTTCCAGTCATCGTCTATTCTCCAAGCAGCCTCACCCTCACCAAGGGAACTGCCATGTCACCAACAGCGACACCAACCAATACAGGTGGTGCGATTCCATCGGGCATTGTCAGCTCTGGAAGCAATCATGGCCTTTTCATCTCAATCGCCCTTGATTCGAATGGATACAAGCACATTTCCTACTATCAAATCACCAATTTCGACCTCATGTATGCAACCGATAAGAGCGGTTCTTGGGTCACCACTTCGATCGATACCTGTGGAAGTGTTGGCTGGCACACCTCCATCGCCATTGATTCCAATGATGATGTGCACATTTCCTACTGGTACCAAATGGCGACCTCAAGTATGCAACCGATAAGAGCGGTTCTTGGGTCACCACTTCGATTGACACCTCTGGAAATGTTGGCCAATACACCTCCATCGCCATTGATTCCAATGATGATGTGCACATTTCCTATCGTGACGCCACCAATGGCGACCTCAAGTATGCAACCGATAAGAGCGGTTCTTGGGTCACCACTTCGATTGATACATCTGGAAATGATGTCCGACACACCTCCATCGCCATTGATTCCAATGATGATGTTCACATTTCCTATCTTGACGACACCAATGAGGACCTCAAGTATGCGACCGATAAGAGCGGTTCTTGGGTCACCTCTTCGATTGATACATCTGGAAATGTTGGCTATGACACCTCCATCGCCATTGATTCCAACGATGACGTGCACATTTCCTATTATGACGCCACCAATGGGGACCTCAAGTATGCGACTGATAAGAGCGGCTCTTGGGTCACCACTTCGATCGATACCTCTGGAAATGTTGGCTATTACACCTCCATCGCCATTGATTCCAACGATGCTGTGCACATTTCCTATCGTGACGACACCAATGAGGACCTCAAGTATGCGACCGATAAGAGCGGTTCTTGGGTCACCACTTCGATCGATACATCTGGATTTGTGGGCTCTCACACCTCTATCGCCATTGATTCCAATGATGCTGTGCACATTTCCTATCGTGACGCTACCGATAATGCCATCAAGTATATCGTTCTTGATTCTTCTTCGAATGTGCTTGGCTATTCGGTCAGTCCAGCCCTACCTGCAGGATTGAGTTTGGATTTGGGTACGGGTGAGATTTCGGGAACGCCGACCGCCACCTCATCTTCAGCGACCTACACCATCACAGCTCGTAATTCTGGGGGTACGGGAACAACGACAGTCACGATTGTTGTCAACGATGCAGTTCCAGTCATTGCCTATTCTCCAAATGCGTTCACACTCACCAAGGGAACGGCGATGACGACTGTGACACCCAACCACAAGCGGTGGAACGATCGTGTCCTGGTCAATTTCACCAACGTTACCAACTGGTCTTGCCTTTGACACCTCGACCGGTGCAATCAGTGGAACGCCAACGGTGCTGTCCGTTTCAGCGGCCTACACTGTCACAGCAACCAACACCGGTGGAAGCGATACGGCAACCGTCACGATTGTTGTCAACGACGAACTTCCAGTCATTGTCTATTCTCCAAGCAGCCTCACGCTGACCAAGGGAACGGCGATGACGACGAACACGCCAACGGTGAGCGGTGGAGCGATCGTCTCTTGGTCAATTTCGCCAACGTTACCAACAGGCCTTGCCTTTGACACCTCGACCGGTGCAATCAGTGGAACGCCGACGGTGCTGTCCGTTTCAACGGCCTACACGGTGACAGCGACCAATACTGGTGGCAGCGATACGGCTGCGGTGACGATTGTTGTCAACGACGAACTTCCAGTCATCGCCTATTCTCCAAGCAGCCTCACACTCACCAAGGGCACGGCGATGACGACTGTGACACCAACCACAAGCGGTGGAACGATCGTGTCCTGGTCAATTTCGCCAACACTTCCATCAGGTCTTGCCTTTGACACCTCGACCGGTGCAATCAGTGGAACGCCGACGGTGTTGTCCGTTTCAACGGCCTACACTGTGACTGCAACCAACACCGGTGGAAGCGATACGGCAACCGTCACGATTGTTGTCAACGATGCACTTCCAGTCATTACCTATTCTCCAAGCTCGTTCACACTCACCAAGGGCACGGCGATGACGACTGTGACCCCAACCACAAGCGGTGGAGCGATCGTCTCTTGGTCAATTTCGCCAACACTGCCAACAGGCCTTGTCTTTGACACCTCGACCGGTGCGATCAGTGGAACGCCGACGGTGCTGTCCGTTTCAACGGCCTACACGGTCACAGCAACCAACACTGGTGGCAGTGATACGGCTGCGGTCACGATTGTTGTCAACGATGCACTTCCAGTCATTACCTATTCTCCAAATGCGTTCACACTCACCAAGGGCACGACAATGACGACTGTGACACCAACAGCAAGCGGTGGAGCGATCGTCTCTTGGTCAATTTCACCAACGTTACCAACTGGTCTTGCCTTTGACACCTCGACCGGTGCAATCAGTGGAACGCCGACGGTGTTGTCCGTTTCAGCGGCCTACACGGTGACTGCAACCAACACCGGTGGCAGTGATACGGCTGCGGTGACGATTGTTGTCAACGACGCAGTTCCAGTCATCGCCTATTCTCCAAGCAGCCTCACGCTCACTAAGGGCACGGCGATGACGACTGTGACACCAACCACAAGCGGTGGAACGATCGTGTCCTGGTCAATTTCGCCAACGCTACCAACAGGCCTTGCCTTTGATACCTCGACCGGTGCAATCAGTGGAACGCCGACGGTGCTGTCCGTTTCAACGGCCTACACGGTGACAGCGACCAACACTGGTGGCAGCGATACGGCTGCGGTGACGATTGTTGTCAACGATGAGGCACCTTCAATTTCTTATTCTCCAAGCACGTTTACCTTGACAAACAGCTCAGCTATGACGGCTGCTGTAGCAATTAATTCAGGCGGCGTTATTCCATCGGGGGTATTGGATTCAACAGGATATGTGGGCCAACAATCATCTATAGCAGTTGACTCAAACGGCTATATCCACATCGCACAATATGATGCTTCGAACACCGCTCTCAAGTACACGACTGATAAAAGCGGTTCTTGGGTTTCAAGCACCGTTGACAGCACTGGCTTTGTTGGCAAGTACCCTTCAATTGCGATTGACTCGAATGGCAATGTGCATATTTCTTACTATGATGACACCAATGACGATCTGAAGTACGCTACCGATGCGAGTGGTGCATGGGTGGTTTCTTCTCTTGACATGACAAGTAATGTTGGCAAGTATTCTTCAATCGCTCTTGATTCAAATAATGATGTCCACATCTCGTATCATGATGAAAGTAATACCGACCTCAGGTACGCTACAAACAAGACAGGTAGCTGGGTTCTTTCAACTCTCGACTCGAGCGGAAGTACGGGTATTTACACCTCGATTGGGATCGATTCCAACGACTACATCCATATTTCGTATGGTTCTTCAGGTTTGAAATATGCTACAAACAAGGCAGGAAGTTGGGCTTATACTGCTGTTGATTCAACCGGTTCCTCTGGGTACCATACATCACTTGCTGTTGACTCAAACGATAAGATCCACATCTCGAATTTCGATGTATTAAACAAGGATTTGAGGTATTCCACAGATAAAACCGGTTCGTGGGTCAATACACTTATCGATTCATCAGGGGCCGTAGGCTATGATTCATCACTCGATGTAGACTCCAGTCAAAAAGTCCATATCTCATATTTTGACTACACAGAAGGTGCGTTGCAATATGCCACCGACAAGACTGGTTCTTGGGTCATTTCTGTTCTTGATGTGAACGGTCAAGATGGTTCTATGGCGGTTGATTCCAGTGGGCGAGTGCATGTTTCGTATTACGAAGATACCGGTGACAATCTTGCATATGCAGTTTTGGACCCGGCTTCGAATCTTCTCGCATACTCCATTTCACCTAGCTTGCCTGCAGGATTGACTTTCGAAATCGGGCAAGGTAAAATATCCGGAACACCAACGGCGGTCACTTCCACTACAACATATACTATCACGGCACGAAATTCTGGCGGTACGTCTACAACGACGGTGACGATTGTTGTCAACGACGAACTTCCAGTCATTGTCTATTCTCCAAATGCGTTCACGCTGACCAAAGGCACGGCGATGACGACTGTGACACCAACCACAAGCGGTGGAGCGATCGTCTCTTGGTCAATTTCGCCAACGTTACCAACTGGTCTTGCCTTTGACACTTCAACAGGTGCAATCAGTGGAACGCCGACGGTGCTGTCCGTTTCAACGGCCTACACTGTCACAGCAACCAACACCGGCGGCAGCGATACGGCTGCGGTCACGATTGTTGTCAACGACGAACTTCCAGTCATTGTCTATTCTCCAAATGCGTTCACGCTGACCAAGGGCACGGCGATGACGACTGTGACCCCAACCACAAGCGGTGGAGCGATCGTCTCTTGGTCAATTTCGCCAACACTTCCAACAGGCCTTGTCTTTGACACCTCGACCGGTGCGATCAGTGGAACGCCGACGGTGCTGTCCGTTTCAACGGCCTACACGGTCACAGCAACCAACACCGGCGGCAGCGATACGGCTGCGGTCACGATTGTTGTCAACGACGAACTTCCAGTCATTGTCTATTCTCCAAATGCGTTCACGCTGACCAAAGGCACGGCGATGACGACTGTGACCCCAACCACAAGCGGTGGAGCGATCGTCTCTTGGTCCATTTCCCCAACACTTCCAACAGGTCTTGCGTTTGACACTTCAACCGGTGCAATCAGTGGAACGCCGACGGTGCTGTCCGTTTCAACGGCCTACACGGTGACAGCAACCAACACCGGCGGCAGCGATACGGCTGCGGTCACGATTGTTGTCAACGACGAACTTCCAGTCATTGCCTACTCTCCAAATGCGTTCACGCTGACCAAGGGCACGGCGATGACGACTGTGACACCAACCACAAGCGGTGGAGCGATCGTCTCTTGGTCAATTTCGCCAACACTTCCAACAGGCCTTGTCTTTGACACCTCGACCGGTGCAATCAGTGGAACGCCGACGGTGCTGTCCGTTTCAACGGCCTACACGGTCACAGCAACCAACACCGGTGGCAGCGATACGGCTGCGATCACGATTGTTGTCAACGATGCACTTCCAGTCATCGCCTATTCTCCAAACGACTTGAGCATGACCAATAACACAGCCTCGAGTGACCTCCCATTGTCACCAACCATCACCGGTCTTGGAGCCATTGTATCTTGGGCCCTTGATCCAGCCAGCCCTGCTCTACCGACAGGCCTCTCTCTGTCCAGTTCGACTGGTGTTCTCAGCGGCACACCGACTGAATTAATTTCCAAAACCATGTTCATCATTAGAGGGACCAACACAGGCGGTTCAACAACTGCTTATCTCAACATCACTGTGGTTGATCAAGTCCCAACGCTTGCGTTCACGCCTAACGATTTGGATATGATCAACAACACCGCTTCGAGTGATTTGCCACTGGCGCCAACCATCACCGGCGCTGGCGACATTGTATCGTGGACCATCGCTCCAAGCCTTCCAGATGGTCTGGTGTTCTCAACCTTGACTGGAACCATCAGTGGCACGCCAACAGCCTTGCTTGTTCGCACCTCGTTCGTCATCAGTGGAACAAACACTGGTGGTACAGCAACGGCTTACCTCAACATCACAGTGGTCGATCAAGTTCCCGTACTGACCTATGCCATCAATGATCTTGACCTCACCAATAACACTGCAATGATGCCTCTTCTTGCAACGCTAACAGGGCCAGGGGATATCGCCTCTTGGGCGCTTGTTGGAAGCCTGCCGACAGGACTGAACTTCGGTTCCACGAATGGCAGCGTATGGGGTACACCAACTGTCACAATGACCCGGACTGCCTTCCAAGTGTTTGCCAACAACACCGGCGGTTCAACCGATGCTTGGTTCAACATCACCGTTGTGGACGTCGCACCCAACCTTGAGTACAACCCTGAGAACCGTAGCCTTGTGCGAGCAGTGACCATGGCTTCGATGAATCCAAGTGTCACAGGCATCATTGACTCGTGGTCCATTCATCCTGACCTTCCTGCAGGATTGCTCTTCACTGACGGTGTTATTTCAGGCACTCCAACGGTAAACATGACGCGCACTTCCTACATCGTATGGGCCAACAATACTGGTGGATCAGCTTCTCATTCGATCAACATTACAATCGTCGAACCAAACGGAGATCTGTCCTATAATCCATCTGATTTACAACTCATCCGCGGAGAAATCATCGCTCCGCTCTCCCCAACCTATTCTGGTGGGGCTGTCGAGACATGGGAAATTTACCCCGATTTGCCAACCGGATTGAACTTCAATACCGGTATGGTGTCTGGCACACCAACGGTCAATCTCACAATCACAATGTTTACTGTTTGGGCGAACAACAGCGGCGGTGTTTCTTCAGCAACCATCAACATCACCATTTTTGAACCGGTGGTTTCGCTGTCTTACACTCCAGAAAACATCACGTTGATTCGGACCGTGGCCATGAACACGTTCGCTCCGTCCGTTAGCGGCGGGAACGTAGAAGTCTGGGCGATTTATCCTGGCCTTCCATCGGGGCTCATCTTCGCTGATGGCGCCATCACAGGTACGCCATTGGTCAACATGACGCGTACGAACTACACCATATTTGCCAACACCACTGGTGGTTCAATCTCAGCATCGATCAACATCACCATCCTTGAGCCACTTGGTGTTCTTGTTTACGATCCAGCCACCCTTGGCCTGACAAGAGGCGTTGTCATGACCCCGGCGATTCCCACACTGAGCCAAGGCATGCCTTCCTCATGGGCGATTGAACCTGAACTCCCTCTTGGTTTGACTTTCTTCGACGGCACCATCTCAGGAACTCCTCTCGAGAACACCACCGCCATCGTCTACACTGTTTGGGCTAACCACAGTGGTGGTTCGGCTTCAACAACCGTTTCCATCACCGTGAATGAGCCACTCCCTATCATCGGTTTTTCTCCTGACAACCTTACTTTGATGCGCTATGAGGCGATGACGCCGCACACTTCGATTTCCACGGGCGGATTTGTCGAGGCATGGACGATCAGTCCAGCGCTTCCTGATGGGCTCATTTTTGCTAACGGCACAGTCTCGGGCACCTCGCTTCTCAACTTGAGCGAAACCGTCTTCACAGTAACAGCGACCAACAGCGGCGGCTCAGTTTCAGTGATGCTCTACCTGACCGTGCTCGAACCTCAAGCGAACCTCTCGATTGAAATGAACGACTATGTGTTAACTCGCAGTGAAGGTGAACTCAACTTCACCATCAACAACAGTGGCGGATTTGTAGCCTCTTGGGAAATTGAACCTGCTCTTCCACCGGGCATCACCTTGGTGGACGGCGTAATCCACGGTACATCGCTCGCTAACAGGACACTGATGAACTACACAGTGTGGGCGAACAACACCGGGGGTTCGAGTTTCGTTTCATTCACCCTGACGGTGTTAGAACCAGTTGCAAGCATCAGTTACCCAACGATTGTCTTTGAACTCGTCAACGGGGTCTCTTGGAGCTACATTGTTCCAACGCTTGGCGGTGGTATGGTGGACACATGGGCCATCGAACCACCGCTGCCAGATGGTTTGTGGTTGGCAGACGGTCAGATTCTCGGCGTACCCGAAACAAACCTTTCAGAGAGCGTTTTCACCGTTTGGGGAAACAACTCAGGTGGTTCCGCCAACTCAACATTCACCCTCGTCATCAATCAACCACTCTTCCTTGCCCGTTACCCAACAACGCTCTTTGTGCTCGACCTCAACGAGAGCATTGGTACGTTAGAGCCGCTGTATTACTTCGATGAAGATGACGAACCGGTCTGGAGCATTACACCGGCCCTCCCTGATGGATTCACCTTCGAAGGTGGTGTGATTTCAGGGTTTGGTCTTGTCCCTCAAAACCTCACAACCTACACCGTTCAAGTTCGAGGGAAAATGCTGCCAGTGAACATATCGTTGATGATTGAAATCATCGAAACCAACTCAACGTTTGACGTCGTTTCGGTACGCAATGAAACCGAAGCAGGAGTGTTCGTACTGCCTGAACCGGTTGTTGTTCCCGAACAAAGCTTCAGCATGTATTGGATTTGTCCACTGATTGCATTGCTCCTTCTCCTCGTTGGCCTAGTGGCCTATGAGCGAATCATCAGTGATGAAGAAAAGGCGCGTCTCATACAAGGAGAAGACGAGGTCGAGGACAAACCTGTTGAATCCAGCAGTTGACCGAAAGTCATAGAGGTCAATACCACCTCGTTGGGGTAGGGGCGAGGCTTGATGTGGACCTTTGATGATCTCAAAACAGATTCAGATAAACAGATCATGGTGGCTTCCATCGTCTTCTTTCTGCTTGCCTTCCCAGCGTATTTCTCCTTCGCTGCAAGCGGAGTTGCTGGTGCTACTGGCATGGGTGGCGTGCGTGATTACGAAGTCTCGGGCGAACTCATGTACGTTGAATTAGCAAGCGGTGGGGAATACATCGCAGATGGAACCACATTCGAGATCGAAGACCTTCACACCGACGCTCTTGATGGCGCTGAAGACATGAACATCGTTGGTGTTCGGTTGACGATGACCTATGGGGCCGATGATGAAACCGGGGGCGGTATTACTTGTGGTTTACCCGGAAATAACAACAACCAAGCAGATACAATCACCGGAGCTGCTGAACACGCTGGCTTTACCGGAAGCGCCGACGGCCAAAACGGCGGACAGGGCGGAAGCCATGCAGCCGAAGCCATTTGGTACAATGACTCAATGATAGGTGTCATATCCGGTCTTTCGGAATCTGAAATTGTTGAGCAAATCGATGCCATGGGTGCCGGTCTTGGATCTTACAACGCAAGTGTTTCAGTCGCAGCAGAATCTGGCGGTGGAGCAGGCTGTATGCACAGCGACGACGGCGAGGATGTTTCCTACCTCGTCGAACTGATCGTCTTCGATTACACCATTGCACCGTTCATCGAAATTACCGATGTTTGATTCACTTCAAAATGAAGTGAGCAACTTCTCAATGTTGATCAATGGTTCAACCTTGGTCTTGATTTCGTCCATCATCAAAGCAAGGTAAGCATCCGTACGAGCTTCTGCGCGCATCACCAGCACAGATTCAGTGTTGGATTTACGAGCCAAGTACCAACCACAGTATTCACCATCGTAGTTGAACCGAACACGAACGCCATCAACCGTGGAAGATTCCCGGTCGCTGAATGCTTCAGTGATTGCAGCAACCACGGGCAACTTGTCGGCTTCTTCGCAAGGAACCTTGACCTCACCTGTTGTTGGCAACCCCGGTGCAAGGCGATCTAATTCGTTTGAAAAGGTAGGGCCATTTTCGCTTGGTGCTGCTTTCCGGCTCCACAACTCAATCAGGCGAGCTGCGTTGTACAGTGAGCAATCAAAGCCATACCAGCCGCGGTCAGCAAGGAAGATGTGACCGCTCATTTCAGCAGCCATCAAACACTCGGGCATCTCAGCGAGCACCCGCTTCATGAATGAGTGGCCAGTTCGTGCCATGTGAGGCACACCGCCGGCGTTGAGGATTGCAGTTTCCACGTTCAATGAACACTTGACATCGTAAACAATGGTCTTTGCTTCATCGCTTGCGTCCTCTGGAACATTGGCGAGGACATCTTCGCCCATCAGTGCGATCAAACGGTCTGGATAGATGAATCGGCCAGCTTCATCAACAGCACCAATTCGGTCACCATCGCCATCAGCACCAAGGCCGAATTCACAACCATGCTCGACGACAGCCTTGCCCAAATCGACCATGTTCTTTGGTCGTGTTGGATCCGCCCCGTGGTTCGGTTCACTGGCGTCCCAATCGCAGTACAGGTCGACGTGATCCACGCCCATGCGGTCAAGCAAAACAGACATTGCAGGACCAGGTACGGCGTTGCCACAATCGACGGCTACTTTGACAGGACGAGCAATTGGACCTGTTGATTCGAGGATGGCTTCGATGTAGGTGTCGAGGTGAGGCGTGTCACGAACGCTGCCTTCACCAACTCGGAACTCACCAGCCAAGAACACATCCTTGAGTTCCTGAATTTCTTCACCAGCAAGGGGCAGTGTTCCGCGGCACATCTTGAAACCGTTGTGCGTCGGCATTGAAAGATGACTTGCAGTGACCATTACGCCACCATCAACCGGGAGCGTCCAGCATGCGTGATAGACGCAACCTGTGGAAACAATGCCCAAGTCATGAACTTCAACACCGCCCTCGACGAGGCCACGAATGAGTTCACGGGTGAGCGCAGGTGAGGAATCACGAATGTCTCGCCCAACGGCAAAAGCATCGCAGCCGAGGTAGGTGGCCATGGCCCGTCCGAGTCGGTAGGCAAACGGCGGCGTTAATTCGCCAGACCCATCACCGTTGGAAAGCCCTCGAATGTCGTAGGCTTTGAAGCATTGAACAGGCCACTCGTCCATGCCAAGTCCACTGGGCTGACCCTTTCAAGCATGCCTATGCGGCTTTATCGTCGTAGCCAAGCAGTGAGGAACAGGGCGCCAGTCATCACAACCAACACCTCAAACAGAACATCAGCCCAAACAGAAAGGCCCACGCCGATGAGCGCGAATGGTGCGACTCGCCCAATCAACACAGGCCAAGTGAGCAAACCTTTCGGCCGCTCTTCGAGGTAGGGTGAACCCGGCATTGTATCGCCTCATGTGCGGATTGCCTGAACGACGATTTCGACCAAAGCATCAGCCGGAAGGGCGTCGACTGCAAAGGCAGCTCGAGCGGGTTTGATGTCCATATCGTCAACCCATGCACCGTAAACTTGGTTCATTGGAGCGTAGAGGCTCATGGATTTGAGCAACACTTGGGCAAACACAACATCGTGCTTTGTTGCACCTGCTTCAGCGAGCAATGCTTCGATTTTGTTCAGCGCCCCTTGAGTTTGGATTTCGATGGTATCGCCTGCATCGACGTCGATCTGACCTGAGAGCCAGATCGTGTTTCCAACAACCACTCCGGGGGAATAAGGTGCGTATTTTTTGGTGCCAGGCGGATCGATGCGCGTCTTTTCCATGCATCCATGTGAGTCGATGCGCCCCATCAACTTCTCGCAAAACAGCGATGCATTGAGAACATGGGAGCCAAAGGCGTGGTTATGCGAACCTGTTGGGTTTTGGACCACCCTGCGCATGTCCGTCTCCTGGCTCCTTTTTTGCGGGCTGGCCAAAGCAATGACGTCATCATCGCCACCCGCCGAGAAGAAGTAGTGTCCTTGCTCGAGCACGGTGATGGGCATTTACCTCGCCGCCAGACTCACTGGGTCGAACGCCCTGTTGGTGCCAAACAGCGTCGGGTTGCTCTCAAGCGCTTGGCTTCCAGCCATGCCTTCCTTCGCAAGTGCAACGCTGCCGCGCAACCGATTGAACGGATTGTCGTTGTCGGTGCATCGATTGAACTGCTGGCGTGGCGTTCTGCATTGCTGCGACGAAGCCTGAAATCCATCACCCAGCGTTGGTACATCAGCGATACCGAAGTCAACCATACCGCTCACCGCTTGGCATTACGAAGCGCCACGCATTTTGTGCTCCCTACGCATTGGGATTCAACGATTGATGGTGGACTTTTGGCAGCAATAAAGAAAGCAACAGTTCACCGCCTTGATGGCCTTCACGGTCACATCCACCTGCGCCCAAGCATCCGGCCACCGACGGTGAGCAATCCGCCAAGGGTCATTGTACGTCGTTTGATTGGAAACGGGATTCACGATCAAGGTGAACTGATTGATTTCCCTGACGATGTGTTGGATGGTTTGCAAATCACACAAGCCGATGAAGAAGCATTTGAAGGCAATCCTTGGTCGCTTGTTCAGGAACTTTCAGCTCATGATGGCGTGATCACTCAATCGGTGACGATGGCGAGTGAAGCGGCTTTGCTTGGTGTGCCCACGCTCTTGATCAGCGCCGCTCAGCGTGGCTTTCTTGACCGTTTGGAGGACGATGGTTACCCACTGTTCAGATGGAATGAGGCTTGCGAGGGTGAGGCTTGGCATTCGATGCATGCACAATTCTTGTCGGGTCTGCACCTTACCGATGCACTTGAACCTGCACCGTGGCCGAACGCTCGGTCTCAATTTGCAGGCTGGCTTGGCATCGAAGTCATCGATTGAGCCACTTCTTGAGGATCGTCAAGTGATCCCCTGCGAATTCAACTTCGCCTGAAAGCAATGTGTCAATTGGCCAAAAACGGGCGTCCTGTGCATCGTCTCCAGCCGTTGGGATTTGATCTTCAGAGACTTCCACCTCATAGACAATCGAGACAATGTGCTTGCGAGGGTCCCGGTCAGGATCGCCCATCACCATGAGCAGGGTTGCTTTGCTTCCAATCAACCCTGTTTCCTCCTCAAGTTCTCGAAGTGCACCTTTGAGTGGGTCTTCGCCCCGTTCAACAAATCCTCCAGGAAACGCCCATGCGCCTTGCATGGGGGGGAACTTTCGCTGGATGAGCAACACTTCATCGCCGCGCCGAACAGCGGAATCTGCCGCCAATGCTGGGTTCAACCAACCGTTGCATTCATCGCAAACGACCACGGTGTTCACTCTCCAAAGCGGCGACGTCGGTCTTGGAAGGTCCGAACGGCTTTCAACAAATCTTTCTTCTGGAACGATGGCCAAAACACATCGGTGAAGTAAAGTTCAGAGTAGGCCATTTGCCACAATAAGAAATTGGAAATACGCTCTTCTCCACTTGTTCGAATCACCAAATCCGGATCTGGCATGTTGCTGGTGTAGAGGCGTTCGGAGACGGCTTGCTCATCGATGGCCTCGAGGGCTAGGTTGCCTTCTGCGTGTTCCTCGGCAATTGAGCGGATGGCGTCAATCATCTCTTCACGGGAGCCATAAGCAAGGCAGACGGTGAACACAAAAGTGTCGTATTCACTGGTTTTTGCTTCAGCGTAATCGATGGCGTCGTTGACTGATTTGGGAAGGAGTTCCCGGCGTCCAATGATCTGAACACGGACTTTATTTTCGTGAATACGCGGGTCATCAGCAATGTCATGGAGGCCTTCGACGTAGAGCTTGAACAGCACATCGAGTTCTTCCTGAGGGCGGCTGAGGTTCTCTGTCGACAAGGCATACACGGTCAACCAAGGGATGTTGATGTCCAACACCCAATCCAAAACCTTCTCAAGTTTTTCTTTACCAATGCGGTGACCGATTCCAGCAGCTACATTGCTCTTCCAAGCAAAGCGACGGTTCCCGTCCATGATGATAGCGAGGTGTTGAACGCGTACTGGGTGCTCAGCGACCTGGCGCATGAGCTTTGATTCCACAGCTAAACCGAGGACATCACCCATGCGTTCTGAGATTCCCATCCACTCACCCTCAGCCCTTCCAAGCGGGCATGGTGTTTGATTTCATCGCCTTACTCTTTTCTTCTTTGAATCAATTATTCCACAATTAAACAACCGCTATTGTTCCATAAAATTCGAATAAATTATATTGTGATTAAATTGTTATTTTATTGTTAAACTGAACCATTCCTCCAAAATGTGGCATTAAAATGTTTATTTTTTAACAGTGAACTAAAGTGTGATGTTTTAGTAAAACATCCTCGCAGTGACCCTTTCGTCTCAAAAGCGCCTCGTTAGAGCGGACCGGAAGTTTTTTGTGGGGAGCCGCATAGATGCAAACATTTGCAAAGCTTCCAAGACAAGCTCCCAATATAAAGATTAAAAATGAATAAAAAAAGGAAATTGAACCAGAGTGAAAACCGACTGCAGATGAATGAATGGTACCGTAAGCACAGGCCGTTGCACCAATCGCGGCTCATCGTAACCGGCGTGGATGAATCAGTCCGCACGATGACCGACCTTCTCTCATGGCACGGGGGGCCGAATCATGCGGTTCTGCGCGTCATGAGCACATGTGCAGATTTGCGAACGGTCCATCTTGGGAATTCCCTTTTAGCGATGAGGGGGGGTGATCTCCATCCGTTGATGGCAACGGATGACCTCAGCGTCGAATTTTTCCCAACCATTACTGAAGGTTTAATCAAGCAAAACGAGGCTCCATTTGCTTGGATCCATGTCGGGCATGGGGATTTTGACGGCGAAACTTCCTTCTTGAGCGATGGTCCAGAAGGCGATGGAGCTTATTTGGAAACTCAATCCATTGCAGTGGCGTTGGAGTCGATGAAGGGAGTTTGCTCTTTGATTTGCCTACCGGTGTGCCATTCTCATTTTTCCAAACTTATTTTTGACGCGTGTAAGAATACGTTGATTGTTAGCGGCAGTGCTCGCGATTTTGTAACTGAAATCGAATCTCAATGCAATGAAGCCTGTCTTCCTTACTCCCTTCTGAAGGCACAGGTGAAATCAAAAATCTTGGATCACAAACGGCACGCTTGAGAACCGGGAGTGTTTGGCAAGTTCATGGAGGAACCTGCGTGGTGGCCGTCAGGGATTGCTCAGCAATCTCGGGATGAAGCGCAGAAGGAGGGCGAACTTCGTACCTCCTTTGGCCGAGTTCAACTCTGGGATACGACCGAGGTACTCGACCCATCTTGGTGGAACAGCCCGCCAGGGAATGGAGTTCAATGGGGCGAATGGCCGACTGATGTTGAACAGATTGACCTTGTTTCAGAGGATGCCTACGGACTGTTGGTCCGAATCGATGGCGCCTTCGTGGCGCGAATCTGCCCCTTTTTTGTTGGGGAAGATGTTTCTCGAATGGCACGCTTTGAGCCATGGAATGTGAGCCTTGAATCCCTCCCGCTTTTGCTGCCAATTGGAGGTTGGACGGCTGGTGAGCACGACCGGGTGCTGATTTACCCTGCTTTCGAATCGACGGGTTCAACCATGGAACACGAACAAGTGATTTCGCTTGTGGAAACGATGAGTGGCTTGCATTCAGCGCTTGCTCCATTCGAAACACCCAACACTGAACGCCTTTGGAATGAGCGCCTCAAAGCAATGGAAGATCGCCTCAAACCTCACACAATGTGGCGGGCACCACACACTGCCGCAACGGTCGGTCTGCCACGTCTGAACTTAGATCTCCATCACCTTGCCAGCACCGACAAAGGATTGCTCTGGATTGCTTTACCACGTCCGTTAGCCGATCACTTGGTCTGCCAGCCAGAACGCTTGCCTTCGCTGTCTGGTTTGATGCGCCTTGAACGTCAATGGGCCATGCATGTGGAGTTGAATGCAGACCATCGCGAGGCCATACTCACCACTTGGGGGGTTCATACACCGCCATCTTGGTCGAAGGGCAAGGCCCTCTCAACGGCTTTGGGTGGTGCGTGGGTGTGGCGCTACAACGCTGTGCTTGAACAGTTGTCAACAGCACGATGCTTTGGCGATAAGGAACTTGAAGCAACCAGCCTTGCATGGCTAGGTGAAGTCTCCCGACTCCAAGCGCGATTAGGTACCCTGCGAATGTGGAAGTCCGGACTTTGGGTTGCCATCACGGGACTCGTCGTTGCCTTTTTCGGTCACGAACTGGAAACCTTCTCATCGCTTCAATCAATGGTTCTGGCTGGTGCTAGCCTTGCCTTTGGTGTCATCACCAATCGAGTCTATTGGGCGAAAGATCCGCCGCCGTATTAACGCGATTAGGACGCTTGAACCATTCGTGGATCGTAGAAGACAAGGGAATTGTCTTTGGCCAACTGCATGATGCCGAGCACCAAGTCTTCCTTTGCCTTACGTTCCGGTGCTCCACCAGCAACATCCCAGTAGAGGTTGACGGAGACATCGAGCGAGGTGGCAGTGAGCGTGCTAACTTGGCACCATGAGGATTCAGGCTTGACGGTGACAGGGCTTTCGTGAATGGTTTCGAGTACATTTGCACAGAAATCAGCCACCTTAGCAGGGTCGGAATTGAGGTCCAAGTGAAGGGTGGTTTGCCAGCGTCGCCAGCGGCGCTTGCCGAAGTTCTCGACAGGGGTGTTGACGAGGTTGGCGTTTGGAACTGTGATTATGGTGTCAGCTGCCGTACGGATGAGGGTTGTGCGGAGGCTGATTTCGGTGACTTCACCTTCGACAGAGTCGATGATGACCCAATCGCCGATTTTGAATGGACGATCGAGCAAGACGGTGGTTGCACCGAAGAGGTTGGAGATGGTGTCTTTGGCTGCGAGGGCGAGCGCTAAACCAGAGATTCCGAGACCAGCGATCAGGGACGTAAAGTCGAAACCAAGGGCATCGGCCACGAAAATAGAACCAATAAACACAATGACAAAGCGAAGTATGCTTTCGACCGCTGAAATCAAGGTCTTCTCAGTGCCATCAAGTTCTTCATCATCATCGAGCAATGCGACAACATCTTGGACGAGGGAGACCAAACGGAACGCCCACATAACAAGGGAAATGGCGAAGATAAATTGGAGGATATTCGGCAGCAATTCAACAACAAAATCTGGCAGGTCAATACTGGAGTTTGCATCCGCTCGCATGTCGGTTAAAAGGCCGAATAAATACATGGATAAACCGGCACCTGCGGCTGTGCCCAGAGCCTTGTCAGAATCCTTCACCGTCTTTGATCGAACCTTTTCAGAATGGATGATTTTGCTCATCAATCGAGGGGCCATAATCATGGTCACAACTCTGGCTAAGAAAGCGGCCACTAATATCCCGAGCAACAACACGACGGTCGCGTTGTTGATCAGAAAAATCTCTTCGGTCCAGAACGAACCATCTGCGGGTTGGAGGATACCACTCATGGTCTTGCTATGCCGTGCTCGTTTTGGTTGTTTTGCATATTCTCGTCCCCTACGGGGACTCACCAGCAACGCGAACGCTTCAAGAAGTCGAGCGGGTTGGGTGAATCGATACCATGATGCAAAATGGCAAGGTCATCCGCACTCGTCCCTCCTTTGGAGTCCTCATCGTGCTCCCACTTTTGTTGTCCCTCGTGGCACCTGTTGCCAATGCAGGCATCGCACAGGATGAGCCAATGGGCTATGCCCCAGAGGACATCTGGTCTGATGATTACAACAACATGATTTTCCCATGGGCATCCGCCAACGACCGAATCCTGCAGTTCAAGGAATACCACTCCTACGAGACAATGAAGACACGAATGCTTCGTCTTGCAGAGGACAACCCTGACATCTTCGAGTACCATGAAGGAATGAACGGTGGTACAAACGCTCGCGGCGAAGTCGTGACCGCTAACGCCTACGAAGGATGGTACTACGGCCATGCCTCGCCTTGGATGAAGATCACCGGTGATGTCCAAGACGGCGACTACAACCCCTTTGTTGGGGACAACGGCAACTACGCTGACCGCCACGACGTCATGATTGTCGGTAACCACCACGCTCGTGAGTGGATGTCCTACACCGTGGCCATCATGCAGATGGAAGTCATCGCCTTTTCCTACAACAACATCGGCTATGACAACGACGGCGATGGGCTCATCGACGAGGACCCTTGGGGCGATGCAGACGGTGATGGTATGCTCGATGACGATGGCGATTGCCTTGGACTCGATGCTTCTTTCCAAGACTCCAACGGTGACGGTACGGCTTGCGGCCCAGGGGACCTTGGCGTCGACGAAGATTACTCAGAACAGTTCATCACCGACCTTGTCAACTCCCGGGAGATCTACCTCATTCCAATGCTGAACGTCGATGGCAACATCTACGACCGCGAAGTCTTCTGCCCAGCACCTGCTTGGGAATCCTGCCCGGCGGGCGGATGGAGAAAGAACCTCCGAGATAACACAGTCACCGGCGTCACGCCAGTTCCCGACCTCGACGAATCTGTTGACGAAGGATGCGACGGTGTCGACCTCAACCGCAACTATCAGTTCGAATGGGGAGCTCCTCTTGGCGCAACAGGGCCTCTGTTCCCTGGTGCGTGTTATGCAGGGCAAAATAACGATGTCTACAACGGCCCGGTCGACGATCGGGACAACGATGGTGACGGCCAAATCAATGAAGATCACGTCGACGGAAAAGACGACGACGCTGATGGTGTCACCGATGAGGACTGGTGGGGCGGTAACTCCGAACCAGAAACCAAGTTCATTCAAGACTTGACCGAAATGAACGACGACACCGGCGACGGTTCAAGCGAGTTCAAGGCAACCATCACTCACCACTCCTACTCGGAACTGATCCTCTATCCGTGGGGCCATTGCACAGACTGTGAGAGCCCTGACCATGAGCAACTCAAGTACCACGGACAGAAAATGGCAGACATGACTCAATACGCCAACCTCCAATCCTCTGACCTCTACCCGACCTCGGGTGACTTCTGTGATTGGCACTATGGCGTTCACGGCTCCTACTGCTACACGTCCGAAATTGGAACCGCCTTCCACCAGAATGAAGACGACATTGATCACATTGCGGTTCGCAACTTGGGAACAGGATTCTACATTGCTGAAATTGCGGACGGTCCAAGAGAGCGCGCTGATTTAGAAATAGCCAACATCTCCCAACAAAACTACCTCGAACCCGGCGATAAAGTCGATGTTCCAGATGAGGGCGACATACCGGTTGACCTGTGCGTTTCAAACCAGTTCCCGTACAGTGAATCCAACACGAAGATTGAATGGCGAACGGTCAAACCTAGCCGCTTGCAAAGCGATTACGGTCCAAGAGAATGGGCGACCACTCCTTGGGAATCAGTTCCAGTGATGAAGGTCGATGGCGAAACCTGTTCTGTGCAGAGCGGCAACGGTACAATCCTGCGAGGCATGGTGCCAATCTCCGAAACTGCAACAGGAAAACTTCACTACAAAGCCACCATTACAACGCTGTCAGGATCGGACTTGTTCCAATACCCCAGCGGTGGAGCATACTACGAACTCGATCTTTCCTACCGTGCAGCCTATGGCAGCGTGTTTGGCTCCTTCTTGATGTTCGGTGTGACTGCAGCATTCGTATGGGGTGGCCTTGCCATCTGCCTGCGAATGATGCTCACGGATGACGAAGAAGACTTGATACTTACAGACGCGATTCTTGCTGAAGAAAGCAAGGCTTGAGGGGGATTGTGCATGAGTGATGAGGAGCAATCAGACCAGTTCAACGGCCGTATGGGTCTTATTTTCGCATCCATCGGTGCTGCAATCGGTACCGGTAACATTTGGCGTTTCCCTCGCATGGTCGGGGCAAATGGCGGTGGTACATTCCTTGTGCCGTGGCTCATTTTCCTCTTTGCTTGGTCGATCCCGCTTGTCATCGCAGAATACGCAATGGGGAAGCGAAGCCGTACAGGAACAATCGGAACCTTCCGTATTTTCGCTGGAAAGAAATTCGCTTGGATGGGTCTTTGGACTGCATGGATTTCAACAGCAATTGGATTCTACTATGCCGTGGTTGCTGGTTGGACAATCAAGTATTTCCAACTCGGCATCAGCGGTGCATTGACCGGTGAAGGTGTTGATACGACCGAGGTCTGGAACGCTTTCCTGCAATCGCCTGGTCAAGTCATCTTCTTCCAATTTCTCGTCATCTGTTTGACCCTTGCCGCCATCTGGAAGGGAGCAAAAGCCATCGAGAAGGTCAACTTCTACCTGATGATTTCCTTGTTTGCATTGCTCTTCCTCACCTTGTTCCTCTCCCTTTGGATGGACATGGAAGACGGTAGCCTCGACGGCGCTATGTTCATGTTCACAGTGGACTTTGAAATGCTGAAAGATCCCGAAATTTGGATCAATGGATTATCTCAATCTGCTTGGTCGTGCTCTGCTGGTATGGGTATGTGCATCACCTATGCGGTTTACATGAGCAAGGACGAAGACACAGTTCTCAACGCTTTCACCATGGGACTTGCCAACAACAGCATCTCCATCATCGCTGGTCTTGCGGTGCTTTCAGCAATCTTCGCAGTCAGCCCAGATCCGCTTGCAACAGTGACCGGCGGTTCGTCTGCCATTACCTTCCTGGCGTTACCAGAAGTGTTTGCCAAGGCGCCGTTCGCGCCGTTTGGCCCGCTGTTCATGATGGCAGGGTTCTTCCTTGCACTTTCGTTTGCAGCGATGACGTCAATGATTTCCACGGTGGAATTGTGCGTACGTAACTTCGTCGATCACGGTTACAACCGTGAGAAGTCGGTCGCTTTGACTGGTTTAGCTCTGTTCTTGTTTGGAATTCCCTCAGCAGTTATGTGGATCAAACTTGATTCTGAAGGGGTTGCTTTCCCTGAATTCTTGGAAGTTCAAGACCACATTTGGGGCTATGGCCTGATGTTTTCAGGTCTGTTCATCGCCTTCTCCATCTGGAAGTACGGCTATTACCGCTGGAAGTCTGGTGTGGAAGCTGGCGTTGCTCCTGCTGGATTCAGAGGCTACCTCGGCTTTGGTGTCTCAGCCTTCCGTGATGACTTCATCAACACGGGCGACAACGACATTGAAGTTGGACGTTGGTGGGACCTTTTGATGTACCTCGCCTTCCCAATTCTCTTCTCGGTTCTGATGATTTCATACTTCGCCGACATGATTGCCAACACACCCGATGTGTGGGACCCAACCAACCCGAAGGGTCTCTCGATCATTCTGTTGTTCTGGGGTGTCATTGCTGCTCTCTTCATCAGTTTCAACAAGTTCATCGTTCAACGACCCTTGTACAGAAACATTCCACTTGGGGCCGAAGTCGACATCTCAACGCTTCCAGGCGGTTCCGATGATTTGGTCGTCGCTCGTGGCGAGCATGCACCAGGGTTTGAACATCTAACCGTTGGAAAGAGCGCTTGATGAACAGGAAGTGAGCGGTTGGAAGACCTAGTTCAAACGCTTGTGACAGGATTCCTTGTCTCGGCTTTCTTCATCGTGGTTGTGTGGTGGTTTTGGCGCCGCTACGACCAACCCAGTGATCTCCAATTAGCACGAGAACTGGAACTTGAAAAGAAGACCGAAGAGCAACAAATGTGGCGTTCTGTCGAGGCTCAAATGGCTGCAGAAAAAGCAAAAATGGAGGAGCAGGCTCTGTATTTGAGAAAGAAAGCAGACCAGCATGAACACGCTCAACCACCTTCTCCAGGCGCTTTGAGCAATGCTTTGGAAGCATTTGATACCGTTCCAACGCCGGTCTTCGAGGCCGCTCAGCAAATACAAACCTTCGATGATTCACAGCCTGCGCCAACTGAAGGCACGAGCCTTGAACCATCAGATCTTGTGATCGAGGACGACCTCGACCTCTTGCTTGCGGCCTCACCGATTCAGGTACGCCAAGACATCGGTGTTGTAGCACCGTCCGAGTCGAAGGCCACGGAGCCTGATTGGGCGCTGGTCGAGAAACTCGAGCAACTCGCCAGTGCAGAATCCATCGAAGAAGTGCCACACCCTGACTTGCCTGAAGCGCCTGACCTCGAGGTGCTCACGAGTGCAGAGCCGCTGATGAGCGTCGACCCAGACGATGTGGTTCAATGGGACCCAAGTGACAACCTCGCAGAGGATGCATGGGATGTTCAGTGGACCACCGTTTCTGATGAAGAGGAATGAACCCGCTGTTTCGCCCTCTTTCAAGGCGAAGAGGTCATGAACGGTTAGCGAGTGGAATGAAGCATGGTGCAACGCCCACGTGGTACTCGTGACTTCACACCACCGGTGATGGCGCGTCGTCTTGCGTTTGAGCACCTCTTGGAAGAGCGGGCACGCCGTCACGGCTTCAAGCGGGTTCAAACACCCGTGTTCGAATCGTTGGATTTGTTCACCGCCAAATCTGGTCCAGGCGTGGTGAGTCAGCTCTATGCCTTTGAGGATAAAGGCGGGCGACCATTGACGCTGCGTCCCGAACTCACCGCTCCAGTCATGCGCATGATCGCTGAAGAAATGCGCAACGACACCAAACCCCTGCGTCTTTCCTATTACGGTCAATGCTACCGGTATGAGGAGTTCAAGAAAGGGCGCTATCGAGAATTCTTCCAATACGGCGTCGAACTCATTGGCGCAACAGGTCCACTTGCAGAAGCAGAAGTCATCGCCCTCGCCATCGACATGCTCGATGCTTGTGGCTTAGAGAACTGGGAACTCCGGATTGGTCACGTTGGCATCCTGAAGGGTGCATTGACTGGACTTGGTTTGTCTGCTGAAGCACCAGAAGGCGCTACTGAACCACCGGTCGCCAGCGCTATGCGCTTCTTAGACAAAGGCGATGATGCTGGATTAGCGAACCTGTTCGAATCCAACGGCCTTGATCCTACCAACGCAGCCCCGCTTCGAGCTCTTGCTGACCTCGAGGGTGGAGCAGAAACACTTGGACCCGCACGTGCGATCCTTGCATCGCTTGCTGGTGTTTCACTTGAGGCACTGGACGAACTGCAAACAACGCTCGATGCCTTGGCACACCTTGCGCCCACGCCGCCATCGTTGGCGGTTGACCTGACGGTGGCCCGAGGCTTGGATTACTACACCGGTATGGTGTTCGAAGTCAAGGTGCCAGAAATGGGTGGCGAGGGCCAAGTCCTCGGCGGCGGTTCCTACAAACTCCTGCACTTGTTTGGCCTTCCAGACCTCGATCCGAGCTGTGGCTTTGGCCTCGGGTTCGACCGCGTGCTGCTGGCTCTTGAGGCTCAAGCAGAAGCGGCGGGTCGAGACGAAGTGGTGCCCGGTGAACGGGATCCACTCGGTACCATCGCCGTGATTCCGTTCGGCATCAATTCCAACCACGTGTTGCCCATTGTCGCCGCCTTGCGAAACGCTGGCGAGCGCGTCGATCTCGAACTGCGTGGCAGAAAAATCGGCAAGGCCATGAAGTGGGCCAATTCAACCGGCGCAGCGTTCACCATTGTTGTTGGTCCAAACGATTTAGAAAGCGGTCAGGCCATGCTGAAGTCGCTCGTCAGTGGTGAGCAACAAGCTGTTGCGCTCAATGCAGAAGCGTTGCATGCCGCTATCGCAGCCATGCGCTCGTGATTCACTCGTCGGACTCTTCGTCCTTTGAAGCGTTGATGAACATCGCCATTCCGATTGCAGCGGAAGCAACAACCAAGCTGAATCCAGGTGCATCTTCGTCATCCATCATGTCGTCTTCGCCGGCTTGGAATGCTTCTTCCCAAGTTGATTCATCAACAGGGAGTTCGAGGCGAGCCTCTTCCCCGAGTTTGATTCCAAATGCAGCAGGATCACCAGTTGCGTAACGAGAAAGCCACGCTTTTGGTAATTTCCTTTGACTTTCATGGTGACTTCGATGATTGGGTTGTCGTTGGTGCCGTCCCAGAGCAGGTTGCCATCTTCTTCAGTCAAGGTGTGAGAAAACACGATGTTCTTCCAGTTGTCAGCAGGCCAAGCTTGTTCGGTGTGCTGGTAGACCTTGTTTGCGCCGCGGTACACGGTGATGTTGAGCAATTCACAATCGTTGTTGCAATCGCCGCCGCCACCGTTTTCAACGTCGCCTTGTAATAGACATTGAAGTTGCCACGCATTTCGCCGCTTTCGGTCATCTGAAGGCGCTTGTCGAGGCGTGGGTCCATGGTGAAACGATACTTGATGTTGATGACGCCGCTGTCCTTTTCTTCCATCAATTCGTTTTCTCCAACCGACTCGGTGTCGTTGTTGTTGAAATGGGTCCAGTAGGCCGACATTCCGTTGGCCCAGAGGTACATTGTGGTGTTGTTGGCGTTGGGTTGCTTAGGATCTTCTGCAGGTTCCTGTTGCATGACGCTGACATCGCCGGCTTGAACAGGTGTCATGAGCAGTGCAATTACCAAGAAGCACAGAAAGGCTTTGACTCGCATGGTTGAGATGGGATGGCTCACACATTTTACGCTTACGAACGGTTGTACCGAGCAATAAGGGGGAAAAGGCGGCGCTCAATCGAAGCGCTGAAAGCCGAGAGGGCCGTTGGCTTGGTTCTGATTCTGAGTCAAGCGCAACGCATCGCCAAGCACGTCAGGCGTCATTTGTGGCGACCGCAAATCTGTGCCGCCCACGCCTGTGATGATGGCCATGACCTTGATGGTGTCACCAAAGCCGACGTCTTGCCGAGCACCCCAAATGACGTTTGCATCTTCGCTGACTTTTGAAGTCAACAAATCAACGACTTGTGAAGCGGTATCGAGGGTCATGTAACGTCCACCTGTGACGTGGATCAGCACGCCAGTGGCGCCTGAAATATCGACGTCCAACAATGGATGGTTGAGTGCTTCGTGAACCACTTCTTCTGGACCACGGTCTGATTCACCATAGAGCATCATCGTCACGCCACCGTTGGCCATGATGGCTCGAACGTCAGCAAAGTCGAGGTTGATCAGGGAAGGCAAGGTGATGGTTTCTACGATGCCCTTGACGATTTCAGCAACGAGTTGGTCCATGATCGAGAACGCTTCATCAAGTGGAAGGTGGGGAACATAATGCAACAATCGATTGTTGTCAAGCACCAACACCGCGTCTGCGGTTCGGCGGAGCGACTCCAACCCTTCGAGCGCTCGACTCATGCGTTGACGGCGCTCGACGTGGAAGGGCGTGGTGACGATGCCAACAACGAGGGCTCCTGCTGCTTTTGCTTCCTCAGCGACAATGGGGCAAATGCCGGTTCCAGAACCGCCGCCAAGGCCGCTGGCAATGAACACGAGATCAGCGCCAGTGACAATTCGTCGAATCATTTCACGTCCAGCTTCAGCACAACGACGACCGGTTGAAGGGTCACCTCCAGCACCGAGACCTCGAGTGATGTGACGTCCGACCAGGAGTTTTTGCAAGGCCCGTGTGTGATCCAAATGTTGCTTGTCTGTGTTGATGGCAACGGTGACTGCGCCTTCGACACCAAGGTGGGTGATTCTGTTGAGGGTGTTGTTGCCTGAACCTCCGCAACCGACGATAAGGATCCGTGGATTTGGCACGCCAAGTGTTTCAACTTCATCGTCGAGGAGTGCAGTAGCTCCGCGATGGACCGATTCCTTGGCCATTTGGCTGACCATATCGGCAAGGGCTCGATTCTCAGCTCCTGAACTTGGTGTACCTGTGGGTCCCATCCCTACACATCCTGATTCCTAGAGCCCACTCTTTCCCTACTTAACCGCGACCATTCTGGAGAGGTTCGAGAGGTCGTTTTTGCGAGTCGTTTTTGCACACCAAGGCACCTGTTGTCCCATTGCACCTCAACCCTTGATAAGGTACGCATCGGCTTGCAGTGAATCCTTGATTTTTCTTTAACATCTCAGCATGCGGCCTTCCTTGTGATTGATGAGGGTTAAGTAGTGGAGCCAAGTGCGAAGGAATACCTCGCTTAGCTCAGTTGGTAGAGCACCTGACTGTAGTTGTTAATTCAAACGTCTCAGCAGACATCAGGGTGTCCCCAGTTCAAGTCTGGGAGCGGGGACCATAAACGATAGACTGGTCGATGACATCTTTACCACTCGTTTGCTCAAGAATATCGAGCAATCTCTGAAGGACTTGGAAGAAGGTAACAATCGTAACGCCAAGTCAGTTCTCAAGACCTTCTTGGAGGTGATGGTTTGAACACCATCGAAATCCGTGTCAATTGCTACCGATGTGGCAAACCGATGGTTGATGATCTACGTGAATCCATTTGGGGATTCGATGTAGCAGCATTCTTCTGTCCATACTGTGAGGCATCTTATCCATTGCACCCTTCAAAGGAGGTGTGTGAATGAGTAGCAAAGTAATCCGGTGCACTTCGTGTGGTAATCTCAGCAGGACTGAGTATTCTTGTGGATGCTACTGGTGTTTAGAATGCTGTGATGCCTGCCCATGTAATTACTACATTTACGGCAGTCCCGCAGGCTGTGATCTCCACGCAGAGGAGGTGGAAGAATGAACGATGATGTTCCGTACGATGTCGAATGGCATCAGAAGATGGGTGCAGTGGTTCGAGATGGGAGAATCATCGCTTTCCCACCTTGCCCGACAGGAAAATGTTGGTTCAGATCTAATGGTAGGAATTACCGAGTTCGACTAGCAAGGAAATGGAATGATGAATACAAGCACTTCTCCTACTGGTGCTATCGATGTGGATATGAGCAGGGGTGGTTTTGATGAAGCGATTTTCAAATCCATTCAAGAGGAGGTCTACCCTTCATCGCTGGAAGTTCACGAAGGGCTTGAATGGGACTACTATCAAGACACTACAGTACTATCACCGAAAGGCGAGAAAGTGGTTGGATTGTAAGGATGAGAATGGCTGTAAGGTTACATCTATTTTGGAGGGTCGATGATGGCAGAAGAGCAGGTTAAGGACAATCCTGTGAAGAACTTCGCCGTCACGGGATACCTCAAGGAGTTCACAAAGGAATTGAAAGAAGAGAAGGGCATAGAGCCTACTCTAGAGGACTTCAATGCCGCAATTAGTATCCTCACCTCAACAACAGTTATTGAAGCATGTTCAATCAATTCAGCCGTAATGCAAGTTGAAATTGGTGAAGGAGGCACAATGCATCTCCAAGGGTATTTTCAACTCACGACAAAGAAGAGAAGGTCCACCTTCAACAACCTCATCAGAGAGCACACACCTTTCACCTTTAATGTGCAAAATGCAAGAGGGAAGGCAGCGCAGAATGTGGCTTATTGTACCAAGACAACAGGTGAATGGAATTATCCAAATGGCGAGACTAAGATGAATATCACTCTGAGCCCAAAACCAATTTGGATCAACAAAGATGGGTTGGTGAAGAAAGGTGAACGTTCCGATTTGAGGGAGGCTACCAGAGCAGTTGAGAATGGTGCAACCCTTCGTGAGTTGGATCAACGATTTCCTACGGTTATGGCAAGAACTGGAAGAGGAATCAAGGACATTATGTTCAGAAAGAAAATGTCCGAATCGAAGGAGACTAGACTCGGGAAGGTATTCATCTTCACAGGAGGTACTGGAACAGGTAAATCATGGGAAGCTAGGCATCTATTCAGCAAGCAAATCGGTCTGAATTCTGACGAAATTTTTTCACTTGATTTCGAGAATAAAAATCTCTGGTTTGATGGATACAATGGTGAGAAGATCCTCTTACTGGATGACTATACTCCGAACGCCATAACTCGGTCTAAACTGCTTAGAATCCTCGACATCTACCAGTTCCAAGGTCAAATCAAAGGCGGCTACATAGTTGCGGAATGGGATTATGTTTTCATCACTACCAATTACGATGTTGGCGACTTATGTACGAAAACAGAGTACATAACTGTCAAGGATAAAGATGGCAACGACAGGACTGAAGCGATAGAAGTTCCAGACCCTGCATTCATATCCCGAATAACAGGTGTATTGGACTACAATGATATGCCAGACTTGCGTTCTCCAAATGGGGAATTCCAGACGATCAACCGCAAGGATTGGAACCCAGGAGGTGATGTTCCAAAGTCGGTTGCACCATTATTACCTGCAACCTTGGAACATGGAACATCTTCAGATGTTACAGGAGCCAATGCGGGTGCAGGGTGCAACCCTGCCCGCCAGGGCCCGGCAAACAGCAACAACTGCTCAGGAGGAGGTCGGATTGAGCAGGAAATCAGACCGACTCAGAGTGTTCTACTTCCTCGTAGTTCACCCAGATCCAATATCAGCAGCAAGCCTGTCCGAACAATTGGATTTGAACCAGAGGGAAGTTACACAACATTTGACGGTGCTGAAAGGAATGGGCTTCGTCATCAATCAAGAAGGTGGAAAGAAAGCCAACAATCCAACCCTTTGGTCAATCAAAAAAGTTGATTGAGAGTTTTAAATCCTTCAATCGCAATCGACTTTAGGCTTGTTGAATGATTTAAGCTCACCATGATTTGTAATGGTAATGTTGTGATAGACATCTTCATTGAAAGTATCCCCATTTTTCCTCCAGATGAAACTGTCTTCAATTAATTCTGAATAAGTCATCGCATTAGATTCATTCAATGACTGCCCATTGACAGAAACATTCTCATTAGATCCATTAAATAATGCTGTTAGATTTGAAATTGAACTATTCCATTGAAAGTCGAATTCGTAACTTGAAAATGTCCAATAAATGGTATCATGGTGAGATGCAGAAAATTGAGGATGATGTTCAATGATTACAACTTTGGCATCGGAGAAACGTGATGGATCGTGATGAAAAATTTCGTTTCCATCTCTCATTTTATCCCAACAGTCATAAGTATCTAATGTCATGTACCCACTAGTTTTCTCAACAGGATTAACCGTCTCTTGAGTGTAAATTAACTCTATCCAAAGAAGATCTGGTCCTTCTGACCACTCATCATCGAAAGAAATACATCCTGCCGTTGAAGAAGAGATAAACATCAGGCACACAAAGAACAACTTTTGCACAATATCCCTTTCGATTTAGGTTATAATAAGTTTTCCTCTATATGTGAATTTCATGTTACGACTTGTGTCGGGACAAATGATTAATAGTTGATACAAAAACTTTA
>CAJJAV010000019.1 GCA_905182125.1 uncultured Candidatus Poseidoniales archaeon | reverse complement strand
CCAAACATAGGACCAGTGAGCGGATGAAGATGCATCGACACCGAACAGATCGTGAGCTGTTGAGACCCACTTGTTGATGTAGCGTTGAAGCAAATCCAACGGGATGACTTCTGCCTTGATCACACGTCGTAGGCCGTTGGAACCTGTTCCAAGGTGGAATGATTCTTCTTTGAGCATTGGGCCCATGGAAGCTGCGAGTGGCTTGAATGCAGAAGTCGAAAGCATACCAAGTTGGAATTTTCCATCTCGGTCCACGAACATGGTGTAGCAGAAGAAGTCGAGCCAATGAGGCATTGGTCGGTTGAAAGCGCCGAGCAAACGGTCGCCATCTTGTGCATTTCGTTCGAGGAGTTTTTGTGCTTCACGTCGACCTTGTTGTCCAAAGTAGGTCATCAAGAGGTAAGCCATTTGCCAGCCGTGGCGTTGTTCTTCAGCCATGATTCGAGCGCCCGCATAGCGGTCGTAGGCTGTGGGAGCGGAAGCGAGGAGGTGGCGTTGTTGTTCGACGGATGCGAATTCTGTGTCGCCTTGAACCGTGATCATGCTGACAAGTGCGTCCCGCATGGTCTGTTGAGGCACTTGGAGGCTTCGTTCCCACTTTGGTCGTCCAGCGTAATCACCGTATTCGATGACATCGCCTGCTCGATCCCAATCAAATTGAATCGAGAGATCGAAATCGCCCATCCAATCGGGGTTAAATCCAACACGCTCTTGCCAGTCGTGGAAGTTTGAAATCCAGTCTTCCCATGTGGTCGGTAGGTTGTCCATGCTCTCCCCTACACCCCGGCCGCCTTATTGGCTTTGCGAACATGTTCGTACGAACGGTTTACGGGCTTCGTTTTCTAACTTCATCTGCAAAGGCATGCATAACGGTTGATTCAATCCGTTGAAGTTGAGCGGAAAGGGTTGATTTCGCCACTTCAAGTTTGGTTGCTAAAGCCGTCAGTGAGATACGACGAGGCACGTCATAGAAGCCCTCTTGAGTTGCTGCATCAAACACCAGGCGTTGTCGTGGCGTCAACAAACGAGAGGAGACACCTCTGGTCGAGACCAGGCGGTATGGAATCTGTTCCTCCTCAAACCCTGCGATCAGGTCCTTTACTTTCCCTCGTGCACAGGCAATCGTCCAATTGACCCACCCGTCACGGACTTCAAACGGGGTTTGAGGAATCACACCCACCTTGAGCAATGGTTTGAGAAATCCACCGCCTCCTGCGATGATATCAACGGTGAACTGTTGCTTGTCGAAGGGTCGAACTTCTTCGATGCCGCTGTGATTGCCAACCGTAGCGACGATGTCTTCACTGCATGAGGCTTTAGCGGTACCCCGCCCCTTCTGCAGCGGCATGTGTTCATCGATGCGCAACACGGCCGAGGGGTGGCTACGCGTCACATCACCAGCCCAATGCCCTTCAGGCAATCGAACCTCGATACGAACTTGCTGGACGCCCATGCAGTGAGGTGACTGAGGTTCCTCTTGAAGGTACTCGCGTCCTTCAAAGGCGTCGGGTTGTTTCAATTCGGCGGACTGTACCGGATGCCACATCGATGACTTCACTAAACGTGGTGGTTGTTGTGTCACCCAAGAGAACACCAGGCAGGTAGCCGTCACACACACCGGATGCTGCAAAAATAGCGTCGTCGCTCTTGCACAAGTCGTGTGCTTCCCAAAGGCGGGTCAAATCATCGCCAACCATCTTCTCTGCTCGGGCCTCTTCATGCTCTGAGCGGAACACCAAGCGACCTTCGAACACGCCGCCAAGGCCACGGATGGCAGTGGCTGAAATGACGCCTTCCGGTGCTGCTCCGATGCCCATGAGCAAATCAAACGGCCCGTCGGGACGGGCTGCCCAAATAGCAGCGGATACATCGCCATCGCCCATCAGTTCAAGTTGGGCTCCAGTGGCTCGAATTTCTTTGAAAAGTTCGGTGTGTCGCTCGCGGTCAAGTGCCACAACACGAACATCGCTGACGGCTTTATCGAGGGCCGATGCTGTTTGTTCAAGGTTGTATGCAACCCCGCCATCCAAGCTGATGTGACCAATCAGTTCCGGCCCACCAGCAATCTTGTCCATGTAGCAATCAGGAGCGTGAAGCAATGTTCCACGCGGTGCAGCAGCAAGCACGGCAATCGAATTCGGCGAGTTGTCAGCGCAGTTATTGGTGCATTCAAGCGGATCGACGGCAATGTCAATCTTTGGAGCACCAGCGACACCGACCATGTTTCCTATTTCTTCACCGATGTAGAGCATGGGCGCTTCATCCCGTTCGCCTTCACCAATGGCAACACGACCATCGAAAGGGACGTTATCGAAGGTACGGCGCATGGCTTCAACTGCCGCTTCATCAGCCTTGTCTTTTTCACCAAGTCCGCGCCATGCAGCACTGGAAATAGCGGCCTGGTCAACGGCTTCGAGGAAGTGGTGATAGAGGTCGCCGACGCCGCCCATACCAACAGACGAGCGCGCCCCATCCATCAATGAAACGGTTGAGGGTGAAGGAGGAATTCATTGCCAAGTTGCACACGATGTGCGCTTATTCTTGAGCGGGCGGGCTGTATTTCCACAGCTTCGAAGTCACCAAGCACATGATGACTATCTTTCCGAAGTCCCAAAGAAGGAATGGTTCAGTGCCCCAGACATAGGCCTGAGAGAGGGATACGCTGTACGCTGAAGCAAGCCAAAGTGTGCCAACCACATAGACTGGAATCATGGCAATGGACCAGCACAAGAGTTGAGCCGGAAGGTCTGCAATGCCAGCTTTGTACGATCTGTCAAGTCCTTCCGCTACAATAGCAGAAGCAAATGGGAAGGCCAACAGGTAACCACCAGAAGCGACCAACACTCCACCGCTGAACAACATGTCACCGCCACCGGCGAACACAGAGGCACCAGAAGCACCGACTGCGAGGTAAAGAGCACCGGAAAGGAAGGCATCATTTCGGCGTAAATACACACCTGTCGCCAAGACAGCGAATGTTTGGAGGGTGAAAGGTACCGGGCTGATTGGGGTCAGGAAGGAGATTTGAGCACAGAAAGCAGTCAGTCCAGCAAAGAGCACCACGCCGACAGCTCGTTCATTGATGGTGATGTTTTGATCACGGAAAGTAAGGTGCCAATTCATCGGATTAACCAACAATTGTGGATTCAGCATGGTCTATCGAATCTTGGAGAGTTCTTAGTGCTTCATGCCAAAATGTGGGTGAATCTCCCTGTCCATTGACTGAGATGCCCGAACGAAGAGTTCAACGGTGAATTATAGGGTTCCTTTGAACTTCTCAAGAACAACGATGTCAGAGATCGATGTCCCCGGGTATTGACCATCGTCATCTTTTTCGATTGATTTCACCATGTCAAGTGCGCACAACAAACCAGCGCTTACGCCAGTCAATGCTTCCATTTCGATTCCGGTCTTGTAGTGGGCTGAAACGGTGACTGTGCACCGGAGCGACGTTGTTTCCCATGACCAATGGACGGTGCAACCCTCAAGCGGGATTGGATGGCAGTGAGGAACGATACGTGGCGTTTCTTTGACGGCTTGGATTGCGGCAATGGTCGAAGCTTCGAGCACGTCGCCTTTGGCAACAGATTTGTTTTGAATCGCATCAACTGAGGCTTGGCTGAGGTTCAACACCCCCGTGGCTGTCGCTCGGCGTTCAACAACAGGTTTTGCACCAATCTCAACAATGCCTTTGATCTCTTTGTCCATTTTTCATCCCTTAACCTAAACCAGCCTTCCAGGTTGCCCCTTCACTGGTGACTTCTTTTTTCCATAGGGGCGCCTGCTTCTTGAGTTCGTCGATGAGCCATTCGCATGCTTTGAAGGCCGCTTTACGATGAGCACTGCCCACATGGATGGCGACAATTGGCTCTTGTGGCCCAACTGAACCGATTCGATGAGCCATGGCCACGCAATGAACACCGAACGCGTCGATTGCTTGTTCGGCGAGCCCGTGAAGAACTGGTGTAAGTTGCTGCTGCCAAGCATCAAATTCCAAACGAAGGACTTCAGCGTCGCCTTCCATTCCCCGGGTGATGCCAAGAAAAGAAACGACTGCTCCGCAACCGTCAAGCGGAAGTTTGTTTTTGAGCGCTGTTTCATCGAGCGCATTGGGCGCTTCTTCGATAATGATTCGTCCGCCCATGCATGAACGAAGTGAGCGCATCATTCAAACCTCACGCATGCATGGGTCCCCCATGGGCGAGGAGGCAGCCATCCACATCATGGGAGCGGGTTTGTCAGGTCTTGCCGCGGCAACCTTACTTGCCCGAGCCGGCAAGGAAGTTCATGTTCACGATATCCGAGCCGATTCTGGCCAGCGTTTTGATGGTGACTTTCAAGCATTGGAAAATTGGAGCATGGATGTTGATTTCTTTGACCAGTTAGCCGAATGGGGTTTTGATATTTCTGAGTTTAAAGCCACTGAATTCGATGTGGTTGATCTCATTCACCCTGACGATACAATCACTCAAGCCGTCACACCCGGCGTGGCCTACCGGATCGTGGAACGTGGCACCTCCGAACACACGATCGATCAAGGTTTCAAGCGCCAAGCTTTGGCAGCAGGTGCCCAAATCCATTACAAATCTCGGGTCAAGGAAGAGGACTGCACGATCATCGCCTGCGGCCCTAAAGGCACATCTGCGGTCGCTTACGGAGAAATATTCCATACCGATCATCCAAACCACATTGGATTCCAACTCAATGACAAACTGGCACCAGGTTCGTATTCCTACCTCATCATCATCGATGGGGTTGGCTTGATTTGCACCTGCTTGTGGCGCAAACAGAAGAAAAGCGATCGGTTCCTCAATGAAACAATAGCGTGGTATGAAGCACATTACCCGAACCTCAACCGAAGGCCAATCAAGCGTGTCGGCGGCAAAGGTGACTTCACCATCAATCGAAATTACAAGCAAGATGGGCGGTATTACGTCGGTGAATCTGGTGGCCTTCAGGATTTTATGTGGGGCTTCGGCATGCGCATGGCCGTTTGGTCTGGCGTGCTTGCAGCAAATGATATCCTCGGCAAAGGCGACTATGAGGCGGATGTTCGAAAACACCTCATGCCCTATGTTCGCACAAGCGTCGCCAACCGATGGCTGATGAACAGAGTCGGGGACAGGACGTTCAAGATGATGTGCAAAGCATGGATGCGAAACCAAGCCAAACGGGGCGATGGTTTGATTTGGATTGGAAACTTATTCCGCCCCCGCTGGTACAAGTCCATTCTTTACCGCATCGTGAGTCCGTTCATGCTGCAAAGTGATCCAAAGGCCATGGGCCGTGGCGTGCGTCGAATGCCTTTCCGTAAGGCACTCAAGCGGGATGCATGGGTGCAGTCAGAGGCGGCGGCAGCAATCGGAAAAGAATGGGATGTTGTGCGACGCAAAGGAGGCGCGACATCCTTCACTGATGAGGCCGAAACCACCAAAGACGAGCAATCGGAACAGGCGATTTCTTCTTAATACGGGCCCGTGTGGCTTGACTCATGGACGACCTCCACGGATTGACCCTTGAACCCATGCCTAACCGACTAGTCAACTACGGTGTCACGAACAACGGCATCGCTGTGATTGAACTCACTTCCAACTCTGCCGGTGCACCTCTTGAAGGTCCAAATGACCGTTCACCAAACACCTACACCCACGGCATGATGCGAGACATCGACGAAGCAGTCGTCCGTGCCCGCTTTGACGACAGTGTGACCTGCATCGTTCTGACCGGTAACGGCGCTTCCTTCTTCTCCGCAGGTGCATCGATTCAGATGCTCAACAGCGTAACTCCCGGCTTCAAGTACAACTTTTGCCTTCACGCCAACGAAACACTCTCTCGCTTTGAGCAAACCTCGAAACTTGTCGTCTGTGCAATCAACGGACACGCAGTCGGTGGCGGACTTGAAATCGCTATGGCCGCTGACATTCGAATCGCTCGAAAGAACGCTGGCAAGGTCGGACTTCCTGAGATCAACCTTGGTGTGCTCGCTGGTACCGGTGGTACCGCTCGATTGACCCGCTTGATTGGAAAGGCCAAAGCCCTCGAAATGATGGTCACTGGCGAATTGATGTCCTTCGAGGATGCAGAAAGCTGCAACCTCATCAACCACATCTGGGAAGGAACTGCAGAAGACTTCCGCCGAGATGTTCTCGACTGGTGTGGTCAATTCACCCTCCCGAACAAGGCTGTCAAGGCCGTTGGAAACATCAAGCGCTCGTGCCAAACTGGCCCAGAGATTCCATTCGAATACCACCTGGCTCTCGAGCGTGAACTCCAAGCATCGTTGTTCAACAGCACCGACGCAAAGGAAGGCATCGCAGCATACGTCGAGAAGCGTGTGGCGAACTTCACAGGTCAGTGAAGCAGCAGCCGGACACGTACAGATGCACGCCAGTGCGTCACATGCTTGAAAGGAATCCATTGCAGAGCTTGTCGATCAGCCTAAGGGCCTCTTCGTTCCATTGACAGCAGGCAAACCGTAAATCAAATGCAAACGCTTCCGCCTCTGCGGCTCGGAAATCAACACACCTTCCAATGGTGGTTCACTTCTTTTCTTCGTTCAAGGTTCTGGCTTGCTTTGCCCAGAGGTCACGCTTGACCCGTCCCGGGAAGAACTCGATGGCCACGTTGACCTGCTCTTCGATTACAGGGGTCATGTTACCAACTTGCTCAAAAGTGAAAATACCCAAAGCATACAACTTCTCTTCGATAAAAGGACCGATGCCCTTGATGGTCTGGAGGACATCCTTGTCTGCGGATGATGCAAGGCCAAGCGTACCGAAGTCAATCGAATCTGCCTTCTTGGAAATCCGTTCCAAGTCTTCAGCTTGCTTGATCGCCTTTTCATCAAGTTTGACATCCTCGCCGAGGAGAATCTTAGCTTGGCTCACCCATTGATCCCGCTTAACCCGTCCCGGGAAGAACTCAATCGCTTCGTTGACATCTGTTTCGAGTTTGGGCGTCATCTTTGAGACCTGCAGGTAGGTGTAAATGCCTAGAGCATTGAGTTTCTCTTCGATGAATGGACCGATGCCTTTCATCACTTGGAGATCATCCTTGTCAGAGGCTTTGGCAACACCTAGGATCTTGAAGTCGATCGACTCTGAGCGTTCTTGAACCCTCTTGAGTTCTTCTTTCTTTTTCGATTCCTTGCTGACAGGCTCTGAAGCAGCCTTAGCGGCTTTCGCTTCAGCATCCTTGGCTTTCTTCGCATCTGCGTCTTCCTTGGCCTTGGCGGCTGTTGCGGCTTTCGCTTCAGCATCCTTGGCTTTCTTTGCCTCTGCGTCTTCCTTGGCCTTGGCGGCCGTTGCGGCTTTCGCTTCAGCATCCTTGGCTTTCTTCGCATCTGCGTCTTCCTTGGCCTTGGCGGCTGTTGCGGCTTTCGCTTCAGCATCCTTGGCTTTCTTTGCATCTGCGTCTTCCTTGGCCTTGGCGGCCGTTGCGGCTTTCGCTTCAGCATCCTTGGCTTTCTTGGCATCTGCGTCTTCCTTAGCCTTGGCAGCCTTAGCGGCTTTCGCTTCAGCATCCTTGGCTTTCTTCGCATCTGCGTCTTCCTTGGCCTTGGCGGCTGTTGCGGCTTTCGCTTCAGCATCCTTGGCTTTCTTTGCCTCTGCGTCTTCCTTAGCCTTGGCGGCCGTTGCGGCTTTCGCTTCAGCATCCTTGGCTTTCTTTGCATCAGCGTCTTCCTTTGCCTTGGCGGCCTCAGCGGCTTTTTCAGTTTTCTTGAGTTCAGATAGTTCTTTTTTCTGCTGCTTGATGAAATCTGGATCTGGCTTCACGGTGACGTGCCACAAGAAGTAAACCGATTTATTCCCTACTTTGAGGGTCGCAGAGTTCGTCATTCCCCCAAGCGTTGGTTTCTCTCCATCATCGAACATCATCCTGAACACCATTGAGCCGTCTTCATCTGCGACGATCATTGGCGTACCTTCATCGCTACCAGATTGGTCAACCATGAGGAAACGTCCATTGCTCTCAAGTCCTATGTCTTTTACCTTGATTTCCAATTCAGGTTTCATGTCAGTAATGGTAATGACTTCTTTGCTCAACACCGAGGTGCCTGGTTTGATGTTCTTAATTGGTTTCAACACAAACGGATCGTTGGCTGAGCCTATGCCTTCAATGAAGTGCGGTTTTGAAGTTGTATGGTCTGGTTCTGCATCCTGCACGTGAAGGAAAACATCGTTATCTTTGAGCCACAGCAGGAGGAAGAAGAGCAACAGCAAGAGAATAAAGATACAGCAGATGGAAAACCAAGGGAACCCATCTTCGTCTTGTTGTGGTGCTTCACCAGCGATAAGAGAGCAGATCTGTCCTTCAGTGTTTTCTGGTGTTGAAGTGTTGTTGAGTTGGTCGGAGCCACAAGCGGCTTCTTCATCATCCGAATAACCGTCGTTGTCGTCATCGTTGTCAGCGGTAAGGTTGCCGAGGTAATAGTCTGGCAACGCATCGGGTAGGCTGTCGTTGTCGCTGTCGTTGAACACAGTCAATGAGAGGTCAAACGACTGGCTGTACACTGAATTGTTGGCCCAAACGGTGAGGTTTACCGTGTCGCTGGCATTCACAGACGTTCCCCGAATGCTACCATCTAAGAGGGCGTCGCGAGCTGGACTCCACCCGAAGGTCAAACCTTCAGGAAGTTCACCTTCAAGTTCCCATGTTGCAACTTCACCAAGACCTGTCACGTTAGGAAGGAATGCCTCCATGGTGAGATTCGTGTACAAATCGAGGTATTGTGTCGGGTAGCTCATGTTGAAAGCGAGGTCGATTGTCTCGTCAAGTGCATCGCAAATCCCATCGCCGTCGAGATCCCCAGGACGGTCGTTTTGGTCAATGGAACTGGTTCCGCAAGCAACTTCCATCTCATCAGACCATGTATCAGCATCGTCATCGAGATCTTCGACAAGTGGCGGCGTGCTGGTTGATTCGCCGTTGAGTTGATCTGGCATACCGTCGCCATCGGTGTCAAGCGATGCCGCAGGATCGAGTGGGAACGCATCGGGTCCAACAGAGCAACCGCCGTTGGCAGGAACTTCAGGTCCGTCGCAGATGCCATCACCATCGGTGTCAGCGTTTGCAGGATCGGTTCCAGTGTCGGCGGTGTTGTTGTAAACGCCAGTGTCAGTTTCTACTGCATTGAGCAAACCATCGCCGTCCATGTCGGGGTCGAGTGCGTCACAGATACCATCGCCATCTAAGTCGTTTGGCATGTCAGTGGCGTTGAGTGGGTCGCTGAGGCATTCCAATTCACGTGTGTCAAGGAAGCCGTCGTTGTCGTCATCGTCATCAGCGATCAGTCCGCCTTCGCCATCAGGATCGTTGTCAGGGTAGGCATCACCATCGGTGTTGACCGGGAGCAGTGGGTCAAGCGGTGAGGAATCAGGACCAGGATAGCACGAGCCATCGCCGGTTCCATTTCCATCACAGAATCCATCGCCGTCGGTGTCTGGATTGGTTGGGTCGGTGCCGATGATTGCTTCCTCTTCATCGCTTGAACCATCGTTGTCGTCGTCTTCGTCCTCAATGAGGTCGTAGGGTTCAACACCGGTGTCAGGATAGTCTTCAGGGAGTTGGTCGGGCATACCATCGCCGTCGCTGTCTTCCAAGACTTCAAGCCAGAACGTTGCCATCACAGAGAGCACTGGGTCAGTGGTGTTCGCCCAGATGGTGAACGTGGTGTTGTCCATGGCTTGGGTTGGTGTGCCAGTGATGATGCCGGTTGCTGGATCAAAGATGAGCCCATCAGGCAGGTCAGGGGAAACTTCCCATGTTGCTCCGGGCACCGGGTTTGGTGGATTGATTGGCGTCGTTTCGGTGTTGTTGACGAGAACAGTTGGGCCGAGCGGACCGGTTCCGACAGGGTTGGAGTCAGGACCAGCAATGCACACAGGTGGGACCGAATTTGGACCGTCACAGATGCCATCATCGTCGGTGTCTGGGTCGAGTGGGTCTGTGCCCATGTCGCCAGTACCGTTGTAGACGCCAGTTCCAGTTTCAGCCGTGTCGAGTGCGCCGTCAGCGTCGTCGTCCAAATCTTCCACCAGTTCTCCTTCACCGGGATAGTCTTCGGGCAGTTCGTTAGGCAAACCGTCACGGTCGGTGTCTTCCAAAATTTGCAAGTTGAAATCAAAGGTGATCGATGAGGTATCAGTCACGCCTGAAATAGTGTAGGTTGTGTTGTCAATGACTTCGGTTGGTGTTCCGCTGATGATGCCGCTGACCTGGTCGATGCTCAGTCCTTCAGGCAAGTCTGGAGAAATACTCCATGCTGCACCTGGCAACTGATAAGGAGGCACGAGGCTTGAGAACTGTGTGTTGTTCAAGCCGTAGACAACACCTTCAGCAGCTTCTCCAAACGGTGTGTCGTCGGGTCCAGCCACACAAATGAGGTTGCCTTGGGGGTCATAGACATCGATTGGTCCATCGCAAATGCCGTCGTTATCGGTGTCTGGGTCGAGCGGATCGGTTCCAGTGTCGGTTGGTCCGTTGTCAATGCCCGTGTTGGTTTCATTGACGTCATCAAGACCGTCACCATCATCGTCCAAGTCCTCAACCAAAGCAGGGTCGCTGTTTGAAGGAGGATTGAGCATGTCTGGGTTGCCGTCACCGTCTGTATCGGTGTCGCCAGCGGGGTCAAGCGGGAAAGCGTCAGGGCCAGCAACGCAGTCTGGTGGCGAAGCCACTGGTCCGTCGCACATGCCGTCGCCGTCGGTGTCAGGGTTGAGTGGATTGGTACCAATCTCTGATTCATTGGTGTCAGAAAGTCCGTCGTTGTCGTCATCGGTGTCTTCCACAAGTCCAGGCGCATCAGGGTTGGTTGGATCATAATCACCGGGCAATTCGTTGGGCAATCCGTCGCCATCGCTGTCTTCCAAGATTTCAACCGTGAAGTTCCACGACAGAGAATCGCCGTTGGAATTGTTCGACCACATGGTATAGGTGGTGTTGGTGATGGTTTCGGTAGCTGTACCGGTGATTTCACCGGTTGCGGGGTCGAGAGACAGGGTTGCTGGCAAGTCAGGTGAAATCTCGTACGTTCCACCGCTTACTGCCAAGTATGGAGCAAGCGTTGAGATGACGGTGTTGTTCACGGCAACTAAGGTTGGCGGGAAACTCTCACCGTTCGGATCGCTGTCTGGACCTGCAACACAGATTGGAGGTACAGCATTTGGACCGTCACAGATTCCATCACCGTCGGTGTCTGGATTCAATGGGTCAGTACCCGTATTTGTTGCATCAATGTAGGTTCCAGTGTCAGTCTCAACAGAATCGGCCAAGCCATCTGCATCATCATCAGTATCAGCAACAAGACCTGGCGTTGGTTGGTCGGCTGCATTGTAATCGCTTGGTAGATCGTTTGGTAGTCCATCACCGTCGTAGTCAGCAAGACTCTGCAGGTTGAATGAGAAGGTCTCGGTAGCACTGCCGTTATGGGTTGCTGTTACCGTAATGGTAGCATTGGCAAAGGTTCCGTTGACCGTTCCAGTAATTTCACCAGTTGAGGCATCAATCGTGAGGTTTCCTGGCAAGTTTGCCGAAGCCGTCCACGTGGTGGTACCGTTGTTGAACGGTGGATGGAAGCCAATCGCATCGATGGCTTGGTTCTCAACGACCGTGTGTGCATTGTCCGTATCGACACTGAAGTACAACTGGTGCGTTGTTGAATAATTGCTCTGATTAGCATAAACTGTGTAGGTCTGATTGTTGGCATAAACCGAAGGTGTTCCACTGATGACGCCGTTCGAGATGCTCATTCCTGCAGGTAATGCAGGGTCGGTTTCCCATGAAACGGGTGGTGGAGTGTTGAGGATGATTTTGGTAGGATCTAAAGCCCACAGTTCGTAGCCGCTGCTTCCATCATACGCACTGAAGTAGAGCGTATCACCGACGAGTATCGACATGTATTGTCCGGGTTTACTGTTGCCAGTCCCGCTGTCGATATCAGCCACCTGCCAAGTTGAGGCGTTTGAGGTATCATGAGCCCACAGTTCCCAGCCGCTGCTTCCATCATCCGCACTGAAGTAGAGCGTATCACCGACTAATATCTCCATGCCGTAATATCCGGGGTTACTGGTGCCAGTTCCGCTGTAGATATCAGCCACCTGCCAAGTTGAGGCGTTTGAGGTATCATGTGCCCACAGTTCGTGGCCGCTGCTTCCATCATTCGCACTGAAGTAGAGCGTATCACCGACGAGTATCGCGTCCATGTAATGTCCGGGGTAACTGTGGCCACTTCCGCTGTTGATATCAGCCACCCGCCAAGTTGAGGCGTTTGAGGTATCATGAGCCCACAGTTCCCAGCCGCTGCTTCCATCATTCGCACTGAAGTAGAGCGTATCACCGACGAGTATCTCCATACCTAATGCTCCGGGGTTACTGTTGCCACTGCTGTGGATATCAGCCACCCGCCAAGTTGAGGCGTTTGAGGTATCATGAGCCCACAGTTCTATGCCGCTGCTTGCATCAGTCGCATCGAAATAGAGCGTATCACCGACTAAGGTCTCCATGTATTGTCCGGGGTTACTGTTGCCACTGCTGTGGATATCAGCCACCCGCCAAGTTGAGGCGTTTGAGGTATCATGAGCCCACAGTTCGTGGCCGCTGCTTCCATCATTCGCACTGAAGTAGAGCGTATCACCGACTAAGATCTCCATGTATTGTCCGGGGTCACTGCTGGTGCTGATGCCGATATCAGCCACCCGCCAAGTTGAAGCGTTTGAGGTATCATGAGCCCACAGTTCGTGGCTGCTGAAAAAATCATACGCACTGAAGTAGAGCGTATCACCGACTAAGATCTCCATGTATTGTCCGGGGTTACTGTTGCCACTGCTGTGGATATCAGCCACCCGCCAAGTTGAGGCGTTTGAGGTATCATGAGCCCACAGTTCTGTGCCGCTGCTTGCATCAGTCGCATCGAAATAGAGCGTATCGCCGACTAAGATCTCCATGTATTGTCCGGGGTTACTACTGGTACTACCGCTGAAGATGTCAGCCACCCGCCAAGTTGAGGCGTTTGAGGTATCATGAGCCCACAGTTCTATGCCGCTGCTTGCATCATACGCATCGAAGTAGAGCGTATCACCGACTAAGATCTCCATGTAATATCCGGGGATACTGCTGCCAGTTCCGCTGAAGATGTCAGCCCCCTGCCATGTTGTTCCGTTGCCGTTGTACAGGGTTCCATTACCCGCTTGTGAAGTGTAGTTGAGCGTGATCGGGCCCATAGCTTCACCAAGATTGAGATGCGCACCTTCCACCAATGAGGTGATGGTTGCGAACGGTGAGGTGGAGAGCCATACGGTCGTCTGGAATGTTGTTGAATTGATGACCGCCGTAACCGTGTAGGTTGCATTGCTTGTCGTGACTGTTGGTGTACCGCTGATGGTGCACGTGCTGCTGTCGATGTTCAAGCCGTTTGGTAGACTTGGAGAAGCAACACAACTTGTTGCATTGGTGAGATTGGTCATGCCGCTGCCTGAGCCGCCACTGCCTGAGCCGCTGCCTGAGCCGCTGCTCAGTGAGGTGATTTCACCTGGTTGATGAGCCCACAGTTCTACACCGCTGCTTCCATCATTCGCATCGAAGTAGAGCGTATCACCGACGAGCATATCTATGTATTGTCCGGGGTAACTGGTGCCACCCCCGCTCTTGATATCAGCCACCTGCCAAGTTGAGGCGTTTGAGGTATCATGAGCCCAGAGTTCTTTGCCGCTGCTTGCATCAGCCGCATCGAAGTAGAGCGTATCACCGACGAGTATCGACAAGTATTCTCCGGGGCTACTGCCGCCAGTTCCGAAGCGGATATCAGCCAGCTGCCAAGTTGAAGCATTTGAGGTATCATGAGCCCACAGTTCGTGGCCGCTGGTTTGTTTTTCCGCGCTGAAGTAGAGCGTATCACCGACGAGTATCTCCATGAAATATCCGGGCCTACTGCCGACAGTGCCGCTGTCGATATCAGCCACCCGCCAAGTTGAGGCGTTTGAGGTGTCATGAGCCCACAGTTCGTGGCCGCTGCTTCCATCAGTTGCACTGAAGTAGATCGTATCACCGACGAGTATCGCGTCCATGTGATATCCGGGGTTACTGGCTGCTAATTCCGCTGTAGATATCAGCCACCCGCCAAGTTGAGGCGTTTGAGGTATCATGAGCCCACAGTTCTCTGCCGCTGCTTCCATCATACGCACTGAAGTAGAGCGTATCACCGACAAGTATCTCCATGAATTGTCCGGGGTAACTGCTGTCAGCCCCGCTGCGGATATCAGCCACCCGCCAAGTTGAGGCGTTTGAAGTATCATGAGCCCACAGTTCTGCACCGCTGCTTCCATCATCCGCACTGAAGTAGAGCGTATCACCGACGAGTATCGACATGTAACCTACGGGGCCACTGCTGGCAGTTCCGCTGTAGATATCAGCCACCCGCCAAGTTGAGGCGTTTGAGGTATCATGAGCCCACAGTTCTGTGCCACTGCTTCCTTCATACGCACTGAAGTAGAGCGTATCACCGACGAGTATCGCCATGTGTTCTCCGGGGTTACTACCGGTACTCCCGCTGTAGATATCAGCCACCCGCCAAGTTGAGGCGTTTGAGGTGTCATGAGCCCACAGTTCGTGACCGCTGCTTCCTTCATACGCACTGAAGTAGAGCGTATCACCGACGAGTATCGACATGTATTGTCCGGGGTAACTGGTGCCACCCCCGCTCTTGATATCAGCCACCTGCCAAGTTGAGGCGTTTGAGGTATCATGAGCCCAGAGTTCTTTGCCGCTGCTTGCATCAGCCGCATCGAAGTAGAGCGTATCACCGACGAGTATCGACATGAATCCGGGGCCACTGCTGGCAGTTCCGCTGTTGATATCAGCCACCTGCCATATTGTTCCGTTGCCGTTGGTTGTGGTGCCTGAGCCGCCGCCTGAGCCGCTCGCCGCACTGGCGTTGTATTGGAATGTGATGTTGGTCATGGCCTCATCGATGATGAGATCCGCACCTTCGACGCTTGCGGTGAAGTTGCTTGCGCCCGAGCCTCCCGTTTCGAGAACGTCGGTGCTTTCATCAAGCGTTTCGTCGTCGTTGGTCCATGCGTTCATGGATTCAAGATACCCGACTTGCGTCATCATCATCATCAAGAGCGACAAAACGACGGCTCGGTTGAAATTCGCATGGCGTACGCTGCTCATAATCCTTCACTCTACCAATCGCATATATACCAATTCCCTGTTATGACCGGGTTTTCCGCCATAGGTTGTGGTAAAAAAAAAACGAAAGGGAAGAATCCATCGAAACCTCGAGATATTCTTAGGAAGAACGGGGCGTTTTTTACGGCCGCAGTCTTGAAGTTCTCCCCCCGGCTGGCCGGTCTACAGGTGAGCAAATGGCGAAGTACAATGTCCCAGCAGATGTCCCAAATGATTTGATTGACACCTACACTGCAAACATGAATGCGGCAACCGCTGGAACCGGAAAAATGAATTTGTTCGCATGCGACCAAAAAATCGAACACCTCAACGATGATTTCTACGACGGTGGTGCTAAGATCCCCAAAACTTCCAACGATCCGGGCCATATGTTTGAAATTGGCCAACGCTGCTATGATGCCGGAACCATAGGCGTCTTAGCGGGTCAACTCGGCTTGATTTCTAAATATGCCCGAGATTATCCCGACCTGCCTTATCTTGTCAAACTCAACTCGAAGTCCCACATGGTGAAAACCCCTCAGAGAGATCCTATTTCTCAAGCAATGTGGGATATGGATGACGTCATGTCGCTGTCTCACAATGGAATCAATGTCGTCGGAATTGGATACACCATTTACATCGGCAGTGAATTTGAACATGAAATGCTCTCTGAAGCAGCCCAATTCATTCGACAAGCGCACGAACTTGGCATGATTGCGGTCGTTTGGATGTACCCGCGCGGTCAAGCCGTTAGCGATGAAAAAGACCCTCAGTTGATTTCTGGTGCTGCTGGAGTCGCTGCTTGCATCGGTGCCGACTTCGCCAAAGTCAACTACCCTGGCGCCTTTGACGGCATGACCCGTCCTGAGTCGCTTGCCATTGCTGCGGAAGCTGCAGGTCGAACAGGCATCATTTGCTCTGGCGGTGGATCACTGCCAGCCAAGGATTTCTTACAACGCCTTCACGATCAAATGAGCGTCGGTAATTGCATGGGTGCTGCGACTGGACGCAACATCCATCAGCGCACTACCGAAGAAGCCGTTCGCATGACTGCTGCATGTCACGCCATCATTTGCCAAGGTGCATCCGTTTCAGATGCAATGGCGATTTTTGAAGGGAACTGAAGTAGTTTTTACTTCCTAAAAAGTCCCCGCTGCCGACTTGGGAGTCTCACGTACCGACTGTGTAGTCGTCAAGGTAAGCAAGTTGAGCGTCGGTAAGAACATCGATGCTGAAACCGAGGGTCTCCAACTTTGTGGTTGCGAGATCTTGGTCTTGCTGAGTCGTAATGTCATAGACTTGCTTGCCCATTGATTCGCCTTCCTTGGCCAAACGGCAAAGAGAAAGGAATTGGTTAGCGAACGACATGTCCATCACTTCAGATGGATGGCCTTCTGCTGAAGCGAGGTTGACCAAACGACCACGAGCCAACAAGAAAATACGCCGGCCATCTGGCATGAGGAATTCTTCATTGTCCGGACGGATGGTTCGAACGGATAATGCGAGTTCTTCAAGCGCAGATATCTTGATTTCGCAATCATAATGACCAGTGTTGGAAATGATGGCTCCATCCTTCATTGATTCGAAGTGGCGTCCAACGATGACGTCTTCCATACCGGTAGCGGTACAGAAAATATCGCCAATCTTAGCTGCTTCGTCCATTGTCATGACTCGGTAGCCTTCCATAACCGCACGAAGCGCTGGCAGAGGATCGACTTCAGTGATGACGACATTTGCCCCCATTCCACGAGCACGCATAGCAAGTCCACTGCCACAGTGGCCGAAGCCTGAAACGACGAATGTCTTTCCTGCAAGAAGAACTGAAGTGGCGCGAAGAATACCATCGATGGTGGATTGTCCGGTCCCGTACACGTTGTCGAAATCCCACTTTGTGACTGCATCATTGACTGCAATCACTGGATAGCGGAGGTCCCCAGCTGCGCCCATTGCTCGCAAGCGATGAACACCGGTGGTTGTTTCTTCGGTACCACCAATGACGCCTTCAGCATATTCGGACTTGTCTCCATGAACTCGAACAATCAGGTCTGCACCGTCATCAAGCGTGAGGGTTGGTTTGAATTCGAGGGTGCGATCGATGCACCAGTAGAAGTCTTCGTTTGACTGACCGTGCCAAGCGTGAACCGAGTAGCCCTCTCGGGCGATCCAAGCAGCAACGCTGTCTTGAGTCGACAGTGGATTGCAGCCCGACCAAGAGATTTCAGCACCAGCAGCGCCAATCGCTTCGATCAAGACAGCGGTTTCTTTGGTGACGTGAAGGCAACCTGCCACACGCATGCCGGCAAGCGGCTTGGATTGTTCTGCTTCTGCCTTGAGTTTCGCCAAAACAGGCATACGGGCTCGTGCCCAATCGACGCGAAGAGCGCCTTCATCTGCAAGTGACATGTCGCGAACGGTGTAAGTCTCACCCTTGTCCAAATTATCCATGACTCGGGCGAACCGCTCGCCCTTCTTGAAGTCTATCGCACAACCAGCATGAGGGGGTGCAGCGATGAAGCAATGCCGATCAGTTCGGCGTTAGGGCGTTGAAAGGCTCAAAGACGACGAGTCGAAGCGCCGCCGGTGGAAATGTTGCCATCGTTATCGATGATGATTGGAGTGCCTTCGACCCATCCAGGGCAGTTGGACGAAACCCAGTTTCGGGTTGCCCATTCACAGATATCGTATCCGCCAGAAAGGATTCCTGAGCGCTTGATGTAACCGACCTTGACAATGTCCTTGTCCTTGGAGAGCACGTTACCGAGTTGTTGGCTGGTGGTACCGTGTCGCATGGTGCTGTTGATGTGTTCGAGGATCTCTGCCGTGTTGCGGGGTCGGTCGCCTAAGAATTTCTTGATTTTTTCTCTAATTCTGGTTGTTTTCATGCGTTTTTCCTCCTGTCACGAGGCCCTTTCTCACCAAGGAGGGGGGCCACTGCTACAGATGAACGAGGCCGCTCATATAACCATTCCTCCGTACAGAGGTTGTTGGTTACCGTTGCTGACCATTCTTGGCCATTTTTATTGCATCGCCAGCGCCGTATGTAAGTAAAAAGCAACTCCTCCAGTGGAAATCTATAACTAAATGTAACAAACTAATCAATTATCATGAAAGATTTATCAAGAAGGAGTCAGTCTCTCGCAACAAGGTGACTCTTGGTGTCGAAAGGTCGAATTCGCAGCAGTTACCAGAGGCGCGTCCTCAATTGGCTCCTCGATGGCGGCGGCACAGTCTCCAACATCGCTGAAGGTTTGTCGCTGCAAATGCCGCACGCCTCGCTTGCTCTGCGCCAATTGCGCGAGCGTGGAGAGGTCACCCGTGAAGATCAGTCCGGCATCAGAGGCGCTGCTCACTTCATCACCGAACCTGGGCGGCAACGCCTCGAGCACGATGCGCTGGCACGTCTGCGTGGTGCAACGGTTCACCCCCCCCCACAAGCTGATGGATTGTTGCTAGGTCACGATGGCCAATACGTGTTGCTTGGTTATGTGAAACCACTCGTATCCGACCTTATTCACTTGCCAATGCAGGGCTTTGACGGTGCTTCCCCACCACCCATCGATTCCAAAGGAAACAAAGGGGGGTATTGGGCTGTCGTTCGGACTGAATCCACCTGTTGGTATGACCTTGAAACACTGAAACCGACAAAGCCCCCTCAACCAATGGAGCAAGGAAATCTAACCGATTGGTCAATGCGTACACCTTCGATTTGTGTTGTTCATGCGAGGTTGATCGATCCGACGCAATCATGGAACATGGCGCCCGGTTCTTGGTTTCGCAGCATTGAGCAAGAGGGACCCTTGCCAAATATGCTCGAATATGGACATCACACCCTTGGCCACACCATTGGTAACGGTGTTGAAATCAGACCTCCGATGGCAATCCACGGACACTTATCTTCGCAAGTAAGCCGGAAATTAGCATTGGAAGCAATGAGCACGGACGCATTAATGTTTGAGGATCGACGCCAAAATGGCCAAACTCGGTCGTTGCCCTTGGAAGCGCTGTGGTACTGGCTGCGCCGGCGTCACCCAAGGTTAGCGAACCACAAACTCGAACAAAAATTCCAAGAAGTGTGTCGCTATTTGATTGGCGAAGAGGCCCCCACGCCTTCGATTTCAGTCCAGCGTGCACTCTTATCGGATTTTGGAAAGGCCAATTGGACGCTTGGAGAAGCGCTCTCAAATCTGAACTTCGCAGGCACCACCAGTGATGGGGCTGCTTCTTTGCTCGAATGGTTTCTCGCTGACACAACATTGGAGTGCACCGTCGAATGGAACCATCCCGTTGAGGCCAACCGTTCGTTGCTCGAAGACCTCCTCGCATCGCAACGCTGCCGCTTGTTGCTCACATCAAACGGCGAACCCGTGGCTTTGAACCATGCTTCTGCATCGTTGACCTCGACCGGCAAGCTCGGTCAAGTGTCCCTCCGTTTGGGCCGGGGTCGGACCTTCACTGTCCAATTACCAGAATCAAGCGCAGACCGACGACCAATGGCGGTGCACGAACGCGTTCCTGCAACGGCCACGGAAATGCTTGCTGCGTACGATGGAGAAACCTTTGAAGCTCAACTTTTCACAGTCTTGGAGCCTTCACTTGAACATAGAAAAGCGATGTGGCAAGCCCTAGCCTTCCACCCACGAGGTGATGAAACATGGGCCAATCTTAACGAAGCCACGTCACCTTTGGCATCATGGATTGCGACACCAGAAGCAGATCGAAGCAGCCGTTGGATCCGTTTGCGTAACCTCCTAGGGGCCGGTTGGGCGGACTTGTTACCGGTGGAATCGTGTGAAACTTCAACCCTAATTCAAGCGATGCCAAAGGCCTCCATTGAATGGACTGGCCGCGCATTGGAAAAGGTGCGTCAACGTTTCACACACAATGTCGAATCAATTCTTCGATACGAGCATTTTCTCGATGACGAGACGTTGAGTTCATGGATGGCCTGCGGTCTTTTGCTGTCAAGCCAACACTTGTCTGACGAATTCCATCCAATGATTGAGACTGCCTGCGAACTTTGGCTGCTCGAACCACACCACAGTGAGCAGGTTCTTGAAGCGATGTTCCCTCTCGGCACACCCATCAATGAAGCCAACCAAGCGTGCTTGTTCATGTGCTTAAACGCAGGTCAAAATCATGCCAAATCCTCTCTCCTCAACACATGGTCAACGGCGCATTCAATGCTCGAAGCAAACGAAGCAATGGCGCCTGAATTTTTGCGTCATGCGATGGGCATCATGCCCTCTGCATGGTGGACCGCATGGGCTGCAGATTGGCTCAAGATCCAACTCTCTTCGTCATCAGGCAGGCGCTGGCTACGCGACCAAGATGCGGCATGGCCAGCCTTGTTGGCACGCCCTTCTGGCGAACGTGGAGGATTGCCTGGATTACCTACACCTCATCCCAACGCCCAATTATTGCTCGAAGATGTCCTTCAAATTCATCTTGTCGAAGAGGGCACTGGGAAGGCAGCCTTGCTCGATGTGCACGATATGTTGGCGACCCACAAACGAAAGGAACCGGTCCACTATGGTCGATTGCATCCACTGGTTGGGTGGCTTGCTCGACCTGTTGAATCATGGCCAAGCATCGGCATTGAATCGTTGCGGATAGGGGACGAGGAGATTGGAGCGCTCCTCTATGCTCGCAGTTTTGCTCACCGTTTGGAATAGAATCACGGCACGATGTATTGAAAAGGGGTCGACCGGTCGTTCTCTTTGCCGTACCAGCAACATCAGGCAGAGCTACTGTGAAAATTGCTATGAAGTCTGATACCAAGTGTACGGTGCGCAATCGAAGACTGAGATGACCCTTCGGGGGATGATTCTCGGTGCAAACGCGCTTAAACCAACCGGTAGGTTATGGGTCCTCGTGCGACGACAGGATGAACACGAGACAACCACCCTTCCGGACAGATACACCCTGGCGCTGGGTCAGGCCCTCGAGCTTTGCGATGAAATGGGCCGTTACGCGCCGGGGTACAGTCCTGTTCACTTTTCTTCTTCCAAATCAAGCGATTGCGTTCGCCTTGAGCGATGCAATCAAATGGCCGCTTTGACCACAGAGTTTCATGACCAATGAGCAACGCTTCCGTTGTTGCCTTGTTGGTGGCACATTCGATCGGCTTCACGCAGGCCATCGGTTGTTGCTTGATGCTGCATGCCGGCAGTCCGAATCTGTCGAAGTTCACATCACAACCGATGCAATGGCAGAGCACAAATCGATGTTTGTCTTAGATTTCGAGCAACGTCGGTGTGACCTTTTGGATTGGGCAGATACCAAAACCGATGTCAAGATCACCGTTCACACCCTTGAGGATACCTTTGGACCAGCCCCAGCCCACGCCACTGCCGATGCCATCGTGGCAACTCCCGAGACCGTTGGAATGTGTGAAAGCATCAATGAACAGCGCCTCAGCAACAACCTTCCACCACTGCACATCATCGAAGTAGCTCACCTACGAGGCATCGAAGGAGGCCTCATCAGTTCATCTTCTGTTCGAAACGGAAGCATGGATCAGGAAGGTCATCCATGGATGCGAAAGGAACTGCGAGAAGCGACCCTCAAGATGGCCCCCGCCCTTGATGCAGAATTGAAAACACCGATGGGTACGCTTTTCGAAGGGCCAGAAGATGATCCTGAAATCGGCATGGCAGCCGCACTCGATGGCATGCCCGCTCATGTCCAATTGCTCGTTACTGTTGGCGATGTAACCACAAAAACGCTCCTTGAGATGGGCGTAACGCCCGACCTGGCTTTGATTGATGGAATGACCAAGCGTACGAAACTCGACCAAGGAGATCTTGTCGACCCAACTGAATTCGAACACCGATTGGATGCTGTCAACCCTGCAGGCCTCCTTACTCCATCCTTGTGTCAAACACTCCAACACGCCCTGCAAGCTGATGAAACGGTGCTGATTGAGGTGGAAGGGGAAGAAGACCTTGCCCCCTTGGTGATTCATTGCTTTGCCCCAATAGGCTCAGTCATTCTTTACGGCCAGCCACGAACTGGCGTTGTGATGCAAGTGACAACCCTCGCCGTCAAAGAACGGTGCCGGAACTTACTGGATTTGTTCGAGGTGCTTGAATGATTGAGCGCCCGTTAGTGACACTCACGGTGTGCGTGCGCAACGGTGCGTCATGGGTTGATGGATGCCTGACTGCCCTCAAGGCTCAAACCTACAGGCCTCTCGAAATTATCGCCGTCGACGATGGCTCGAGCGATGGTTCGAAAGATTTGTTGCTCGCATGGCACGATGAAGAGGCAGAAGTTCCTATCAGAATCTTAACACAGCCTGCGGAGGGACTCTCAGCAGGCCGTCAGTTAGCGACCGAGGAAGCAAAGGGTGAATGGGTCGCAATCACCGACATCGATGTGCGTCCAGAACAAGATTGGATTGAAACGATGGTTGCAGAAATCAAACCAATTGCCGAAGAGGAATCGGTTGTTGCCGTGACTGGCCGAACGGTGTTCGGTCATGCAGGGGATGTGGTGAGCCGAGTCCGTTCCGTTGAAATCGCTCGAAAATACCGAGCCCGACCACGAAAAACAAGCCTTGCCAACGGACCGTGTTCGATGTTCCATCGAGGATCGTTGTTAGAAATCGGAGGATTCAACCCCGAATGGTACCATGCTGAGGACATGGAAGTCAGTCTGCGGCTGATTGGTGCTGGCGGAACGATTGTCTATGCCCCAACAGCAGTGGTTCATCACGTTCCAGAGATTGAACGGAAGCGGTTTCTTGGAAAGCGCCGACGGGATGCTCGAGCCCACGTCCGCATCATGCGTCACTTCCCAAGGCGAAAACGCATTGGACCAGGACTGGACTTTATTGGAAGTTCAACCCTCGTGCTGACAATCCTACCACTCTGGATTTCCGCACTGGTTTCAGGACTTCCATTCGCATTCAAAGCGATGACAATGGGTGAATGGTCCTTGGAAAGTGTTGAACAATGGTGGCAGACAAAGATGCTGATTGGGACATTAGCACTTATGCTGGTTCACGAAGTTATTCTTTGGCGAGGTCCACTCGGTGAAGTGAACCGTGGCGCCTTGCGTGAAGGGAAGATCAACGTCATGGCCATATGGCGAATTCGAAGGTTGACATTTCGCTGGAGCATTGCGCTCTGGCAAGGCTTGATGCTTGGTATGGTTGATGCAATAAAAGGGAAAAACGGTCACCGGGCGTTCTTCAAAAAGTGATTCGATGGAATCAGTTGAGTTTTGAATCGCCTTCAGGTGCATTGGTCGAGGCTTTGAGGGCAAAGCCGAAAGCCAGCAAAGAAATGGTCACTGAGTACACACCAGGATCAGTCCAACCCATGTGGGTGATACCGAAGTAGAGGTAGAATGCGAATCCGAGGAGGAGGCACCATGCTGCGCCAAACATTGACCAGCCTTTGTGAGAGGGATCTGCAAGAGCAGGCCATGTGTCGTTTACCAAGAGGCTTCGACCCCAGCCAGCGATGCCACCTTCTTCAGCAGACACGGCCTTGAAACCAAGTCCGACAAGGCCACCGCAAAGGGCCATGAACACGATATCAGAAACAACAAATTTGATTCCATCGCCCTTTAATTCAAAGGCTGGGTTGGTTGCTTCAAAGGTGAAAAGACCGCCCCACGACCAGTGGTAGTTGGGGTGAGCTTGGCCAATAATATTGAGAACTGCAAGGAAAAGACCCCACATCCCTAGAGCGATGAACCAACGGGAAACACCACGCGAAGGATTGGTAATTGCTGCAATGAGGCTGGTAGAACCGTCGTTCTCATCTTTGCTCATAGGATGCGCCACCTGCCTTTTGGATATAAGCACACCGAATCAACGGAGGTTAGAACATGCCCGTTAAAGAAGCATCAATCAAAGTCGAGATTGGTGTCGGTATGGACGTTCAAAGACTTCCTTCATCTGCTCTTCTGACTCAACCATAATGCCTTCAGCATCGATGTTTTGAGGAATGCAGGAATTGATTTCCTTGGTGCGTCCATAGCGCCCTCGTGACACGGTGCGTGCTGTGATGAGCCCCAGCATATCAAGGTTTGAGATCAATCCTGAGACACGGCGTTGTGTCAGTGGATTCTGACGAACATAACGGCAGGCTTGAGTGTAAACATCGTAGACTTCTCCGGTCTGAATGTTGCGAAGACCGTTTCGTTCATTGAGAAGGATCGAAGCGAGCACGAGTTTCTGTTGGCTTGGCAACGAGGACAACACCGGATGCATCTGATCGGCTTCCAATTGATGTTGGGCCATGCGCACGTGTGCTTGTGTCACGCACTCATCACCGGATTGCTCTGCTTTCTCTGTTGAAACACGGAGTAAATCAAGGGCACAGCGTGCATCCCCGTGTTCTTGTGCCGCAATTGCTGCACAAAGTGCAATGACGCTGTCATCAAGCGCACCTTCGACAAGAGCATCTTGCGCCCGTTGGCGGAGAATATTCTGTAACTGCATAGCGTCGTATGGGTTGAAAACGACGTCGGATTGACCCAAACGAGATCGGACACGCGGGTCGAGGAAATCAGTAAATTTGAGGTCATTGGAAATACCAATGACGCAAGCACGAGCGTTCTTGAGCGAAGCGTTGATGCTCGTAAGGTTGTAAAGAAGATCGTCGCCAGCCTTTCGGACGAGGTGATCGATTTCGTCGAGGATGATGACGAAGACACCGCCACGCTTGTCCATGCGTCGAACGAGTTCACCGAAGACTCGGTCTGTTGGCCAGCCCGTGAATGGGATCTCGCCGATTTCATGGGACTCCAACAACGAATTACCAAGATGGCTCAACACCCGGTATTGGGTGTCGATCTGACGGCAGTTGACCATGATTGTTTGAACGGGCCGGTTGAGTTCTCGACCTTTCGCTTCAAGTTCATCACAGACATACGAGGTCACTGCAGTTTTTCCTGCGCCGGTGACTCCGTACAGGGTCATGTTGGAAGGGATGTGGCCGTTGAGAGCTTCGACAAGGTTGAATGAAAGTTTCTCAATTTCGCCTTTGCGATGAGGGAGGTTCTTAGGGCGGAAGTCATGACGGAGAATTTCCTTGTCAACAAACAGGGTTTTCCGTGACAAGAAGTCATCGAAGAGATTTCCCGTCATGATGATTCCTCAGTTTTCCTGCATTATCGAGCGGTGGTCGGAGTGACCAATGCGCGATAATATGCTTGAGTCCGAGTCCCCCTCATAAGCATGCCCACTCCTTCAAAATTCCAATGTGGATTTGTCTAGGTTTCCAACCATAGGTTTGTGGTATAAAGGAGGTGGCTCATTCAATAGAAATCAGATAAATAACGTCTCGAAAACATCGCACTCTGACCGTTATCCGGAAAGACTGTCGAATGAAATTTTTACGCGCCGACCATCCAGCGCTTCCCGTCATGGCTGATGCGAAGTTCATCTTCTGCATGCGTGACGTTCGCTGGATGAACAGGATAGACATCTGTAACGGTTGGTTGTGGATGGACGCCGGGGGTATCGATGTATGTGTGTGTGATCACAAATTGCACAGCAGGCAACGATGCAGCAATGGCTTGAACATCGGATGGTTTGTGATGATGGTCGGAATCAACATATTCGGGGAACCCCATCTCGAGAATCACCATGCTTGCTTGAGCAATCTCATCGTACAACACTTTGCATGGCCCAGAGTCACCGCTGTGAACAAAACTGCCTTCTGTGCCTGGATTGAAATGGAAACCATAGGGGTCAACGGATTCATCATGATGAACGACAAATCGGCGCCAACTCAATCCGCAATCAAGTTCCCCTTCGAGCTCTTCTCGCCATTGAACCGTAGCAAAAATCTCCTCCAAACTTCCCGGGTATGCTAACTGGCACAGGTGCTTCAAACGATCCTTCACACCAGGTGCAGCAACAACGGTCAGCGGTTTGACCATGGCCCGGTCCGAGATGTAGCGGCGTTCGAGCAAAAAGAAAGGGAATCCAAACACATGGTCGCCGTGGACGTGGGTGATGAAAATCGTCTCGATGTCGCTCAGGGGCACGCCTGCTCTTCGAAAACTGGCCATAGCGGTCGGAGGGCAGTCGACGACATGCTTTCCATCGATCATGGCAAACGAGTGATAGCGGCCGTATGGCATGAACGCATTGCCCGTTCCAAGCATCACCACCTCCTGCGCCATGTTGGGTCGTGAAAGTGCTCACTCATGTCTTCATCGGTCTGCTAAAACACATCTTGATAGGCAAACCCTCTATTTTTCAGATGTGCCAGAGGGTCCGGAAATTCGAAGGGCGGCTGACCGCCTGGGTAAAGCGCTGATTGGTCGCACCATCGAGCATGCAAAGTTGCCCTATGGCACCTTCATCGGTCGAGAGCATCTGATTCAAGGACAGACCGTCATCGATGTGACAAGTCGAGCCAAAGCAATGTTAATTCGTTTTGAAAACGGCTGGACCATGTACAGTCACAACCAACTCTACGGGCGTTGGACAGTCAACCTCGTGACCACCAAGAACACGATGCGTAGGACGCTGCGCGCCGAACTGTGCACAGAGAAACATGCAGTGAGGCTGTGGTCGGCAACGGACATCGATCTGATTCCGACAATCGAGGAACCCCTCCACGCCTTTCTTGCAAGGTTAGGTCCAGATGTGCTCGAGGCGGAAGTCGACAGCGAAGTCTTGTACAATCAACTGGTTTCGAAAAAGTGCTTCAGAAAGAAAGGAGCCACCTTGATGTTAGACCAGCGAAGTTTTGCTGGTTTGGGCAACTATCTGAGATCTGAAATCTTATTTTCGGCAGGGGTGCACCCCGATGACCGACCGTGCGATCTCCCCGAAGAACGACTGAGGGCGTGGGCAGAAGCCATCAAGAACGTCACTGTGCAAGCTTATCAAACGGGTGGAGTCACGGTACCAAAATCTGTTGCAGAGGCGGGGAAGTCACGCGGTGAACCGCGCCGGACATGGCGCCACTTTGCCTTTTGCCGCAATGAACGGCCTTGCCTCAAATGTGCCACGTTGATCGTTCGTCTTCGCTATGGAGGAAGAAGGCTCGACCATTGCCCTCGCTGCCAGACCACTCATCGGTGAGTCACTGGTCTTCAGGATGCAAGGTCAGGCCTTGTGCAAGTGCTTGCTGCACCTTGAGGTAGGTCGCATGGTCCAAATCACGCTGTTCCTCGCTCCTTTTGGCTACATTTCTCATCGCCATTGACAACCGATGGTTTCCAGTAAATTCAGGGGCATGCCGAGCAAGATAAGCCCAGTAGAGTCGGGATATTGGGCACGTCTTTTTTGGATGAAAAGAGCACGTCGAACAGTGGTCGCTCATTCGATTGATGTAGGCAGAACCTGCCACATAGGGCTTTGTCATCATCGCTGAGCCAGTGGCAAAGGTCCCCATCCCCAACACGTTCGGCTCGACAACCCAATCGTAAGCATCAATGAAGGCAACGTGGAACCAATCGGTGAGTTCTCTGGGATTGACATCGAGCAGATGCGCAATGTTACTGAGCACCATCAGACGTGGTATGTGGTGTGTCCACCCGTCATCGAGGACCGATTCAACCGAGGTATCAAGGCAAGCCAGTCCACTCTTTTTACCCCAATAGGCTTGGGGCAGTGGGAAGGTTTGTTGGAGGTGGTTCGGATGGAGTTCTGCCTCGATTGGAGCGACTTCATACCAGTTCGCATCCCTTCGTGAAGCAGACCTGTTGACCTCGAGGGTTCGAAAGCCGTCGGTCACCACATGAACATGGTGAACATATTCACGCCAGATCAATTGACGTAGGAATCCCTCGACATTGTTGAGTTCTGCACCGCTTGCCAGAACGAGGTCAACCGCTTCGTGTGGCATCACTCGATGGAGGTTCAGCAATGGAGCAAGTCGAGTGTGGAACAACCCCCGGTTGTGCGAAGACATCGCATCTTCAAAAGTTCCAAAATGAGTCAGGCATGCCTCTGCGAACGCCATAGCTTGGTCAAGGTCTGCCTTGGAAGTGGGCAACTGCGACAAATCGACGCTCCCCGGGTGGTGCGAAAAGACACGCTCAACGAGGTCTGTCACTTCTGCATCGATCTCATCAATGGGGTACTTTGGAGTGGTTGGAGGCAAGGGGTCGCCTTTCCACGGTTTGCGATTGGCTTCATCAAAACTGAACTTATCGCCAATCGGTTTACCATCAACCATCAACCAACCCGTGTTTTTCCGCACTTTCCGGTAAAATGCATCCATACGGAATGGTGGAGTCTCGCCTACGCTTTCGCTAAACCAGGCCCGTGGTGTTAACCATCCAAGGTGTGGGTGGGCTGTAAGATGACCTTCATCCAATAAGGGTTGAATCTCTTGGCGAGTGCTGCGTTCGGCCTGAACGATGCTGTGCAAAGGACCGAGGTGTTGGCTCAGTGATTCAAGCGCCTCGGCGTAGTTCCCATGAGTCATCACATAGTGAATTGGAAACCCTTGAGCTTGCGCCTCAATGGCAAAATGGCGAAGGTTCGAAAGCAGCAACGCCAGTTTTTGCTTGTGGTAGGGCCGGGATTTCCCCTTTGCTTCTGATTCGATGAGAATGAGGCCAAGTGTTGGGTAAATCTGCTGTAAATCGACAAGCAAGCCAAGGTTGAGTTGATCATAGGAGAGCCAAACCCACGCATCAACATCACCCTTCGGCTTGTGGATGCGGGTGGTAAACGAACCACTCCAAGAGTCACTTAGATTCAACATGGCATCAGTTCCGAAGGTGTACGTCAACATTGTTCGCTATGGTTTCAGCTGACAGCAAGGCACCCTCAACGCTTCCATGCAAGGTGTGGTCGCCGCATTCGAAACCAGTGACGCGTGGTCCTGCGGTGAGGTGCAGGTCCGCACCGACTTCGGGAAGGGCATGCTCGATGTGTTGGGCTGCTAACAAACGCCACTCCTTTGAGGCACCTGAAAACCACACATCCACTTCATCGCGAACTGCCGCTTCAATCGAGTCAGCATCGAGAAGTCCGAGGGTGTCTGCACGCTCACCAACCACGGTGATGGTCACCAATGACCTCCCGTCTGGAGCGTAACTGGGTTGGACATCGGAGGGAACGGCAAGGTGGGCAATCAGACCGTTCTTGATCCGAACATCCCCGTTGAGTAAGATGTGGTTGCTCTTCAATGGTGAGTGTTGGGCATCAAAGTGCAGGGTCCAGACATGGCGCTTTTCATTGGCTTGCTCTGGATTGAATGCTCGCACGATCGCATCAAACGCCGTCGGTTTACCATCGATCTCTAACGTCTGATCATCGAGAATCAGAACGTTTGCATTGAGGTGGATCCGTTCATTCCCTAACCGCTGAGCGAGCTGTTTGGGTGCCGAAGCGATGCCTCCAACCGGAAGCACCATGTCACCTTCAGACATCATTCGAAAGACAAAACGAAACATTCGTTCATTGGTCCTCAAGTCATCTTCGAGAAAAATACCAGAGAACAACGGATGGAAGAACCGTTGAATCATACGCTTCGAGAAACCACGCTTCGCCAAGTAATCTGCAGTGTCATTGCTTTCTCCTTCAAAGACGCGCTCGATGCTCCCTCGACGTACGCCAAAGCGCAGCCGTGCAACCCTGAGCAAATCCAGCGGTGAAGCAAATCGGTTTAATCCACTCAAGGCTCCTTGAACAGGGCGACGGAACGGATCAGCAAGCGTCCAGAACTTTGCTCGAGTCTTTCGCTGTTGTACGATCACTGCCCCTGGTTCGAATGCCTTGGCTCCCATTGCTTTGAAATCAAAAGCCCGTTTGGAAGTGGGGTAAGCAGTTTGCATCACGTGGAACCCATGATCCAACAAGAAGCCATCAACCTCATCGGTCGCCATTCGCCCGCCGATGGTTTCTGATCGTTCATAGACATCGACCTCGTGACCTGATGCCTGGAGTAAGGTGGCACATCGGAGTCCTGCCAGACCTGCACCGACGATTGCAATGTGGCCCATGTCGATGCCTCAAATATTGAGTTTGCTTTTGAATTCCTCTAAGAACGGGCCCATTGATTGAATCAAGAGAGCGTCTGGATGGGTTCGGATCACCAGGCCATCAAGGTACATCAAAGCACGAATGATTGGGAAGGCTTCCTCACCAAATTCTGCTCCTGCATGTATCACTGCGGCTTTTACGGTGCCCATCATGATGGTTGTGAGGCTTTGTTCTCCAACCGGCTTCTTCTCAAAATCAGTGTAAATCTCATGCATGGAGGCGTAGTACTTTGCCAGTTTCTTTGGTGTGGGGTGAATCTCGGTCATGGTCAGAAGAGCGTCGAATGCTTCTTGCATTTCTTGACGAGAAAGATGGTCAAAGAAATGGAACAGAGAGTGTGCAACGCGCTTGGGTGCATGGCAAATGGCGCCATTGTCAATAAAGACAAATTTGCCGTCATGGTCGACGATGCAGTTCCCTGGATGCAAATCCCCATGGAAGGTTCCGATTCCGAACAAATACGCCCCGTGGATGCGGAAGAATTGCAGAAGGAAATCCCAAGTCAAGGCTTTTTCTTCGATGCCTTCTTCAAGCGACATGCCGCTGATAAACTCAGAAACCAAGATGTCGGCATTGGAAAGTTCAGGGTAGTAAATTGGGAATCGAAGCAAGTCCATTTGGAACTCTCCTTTCAGGGAAGTTTTGATGGCTTCCAGTTCCTCAGCGCCCTTGATTTCATTGCGCAGATCAAGTTCCCTCAATGTATAATCAGCAACGTGGTTGATCAGTGCCATCGGATTTCCCACCTTGCGGAGCCTCGGGAAAAAGACGAGGAAAACACGCATCCATCGGCGCATGCGGGCAACTTCTTTCTTGAAATCAACAGCGTTGGCTTGCTTGATGAATTTTATCACCACCTCTTCGCCGTTCTTGAGCCGTCCACGGTGGACTTGGCCAACCGATGCCGCCGCAAGTGGTTCATCATCAATCGACTCAAATGCATCCATGAATCCTGCAGGAGCTTTCGTTGCAATGGTTTCATGCAGGTTCTCCGACTCAATCGAGGCTGCATGCTGGTACAGTTGCTGCAACTGACGCGCCTTCTCAACCCCCAAAAGATCTGGGCGCAGTGCGAAAATCTGAGCCAGTTTGACTGCAATGAGGCCTTGCCGCTGTATCCAGTCCAAATCCGCTGGCTTCTTTTTCAAGATTTGCCGCATGAAGCGGAAAAACGTCAGCATCCTCATGCTACGAACTCAAAGGTTCCGCTTATCAAGAGATGTTTTCATTCAAGCAGATGTTCATCGGTTTCGTCGATGAAGATGAGCGTGTAACGCCAAGCATCCTTTCCTTCTGCTTCTCGACGGATTCGAACGTTTCCGTTGATTGGGTAGCGTGCGAGGAGGGCTCCTTCAATGATACCGTCATCGAGTTGCCATAGAGGAAGCACGTCGTCTTTTTCGGTGGCTGGATGGGCGAGGTTGACGAGGATGTGGAAGAACGGATCGGCGTTGTAATCCAATTCGCCAAGTCCAGCATGCTCCCACCAATCCATCAATTCGTTGAGGAATTCAACATGGCCTTCGATTTTACGCAGACTGAATGCGAGTTCTTCTCCGATTCGTTGACCGACTTGCCTCAACATGGTTGCGAGGTCAATGCCGAGTTCATGCAAACTGCTCATTCGCCCATCTTGCAGTGAAGCGCGGGCTTGGTTGATTTCCCTGCTTGAAGCAAGGAAGGACTCAGGATTGAATGGAACATCGTTCTCTGGCAATTCTTCGCTCACTTTGAGTGCTTGACGGAACTGTTCCAAAAAGGAACCTTGGCCGACAGTAAGGCGCAATGGGTCCACGATTCGTTCTTCAGTGAACCGCTTCTTTGCAGATTCGATATCGATTGCCTTGGTCCAAATCGCGTTCACAAAGTCGCTGTGTGAATTGGCAAATGCTTCGGAACTGACGACAAGGGCAGCATCATCTCGGCCACGGCCAACTGGATTTTCTTCGACGTGGAGGAATTGAATGACATTGCTGTTGTCTTGAAGGACACCGAGTGAACTTACTTCGTCCGAATGGCGAACTGCAATTGATTCGTGCAATTGATCGTAAAACCGTACCGTTCGGCGGTCGAGTTGGGCCAATACCGTCACAACGACACCTCTTTCAGCGGCGGAGTTGACTTCCTCAAGAGCGACTGAGCGGCACACATGGAGGATACCAAACTGCCCAAGAAGGAGCACTAAGCGTTCCTCTGCCTGTGCTGCGAATTCACCAATTCGCTTGTGGATGTGCTCACGTCCTTTGAGGACGGCAAACTTAGCGTTGGTATCTTCGTTTGTGTCATTGCTGCTTTCATCGTATTCGGATGTAGCACCTGATATCAGCGATTCAAAGGCTTTCGAGGTCCGATCGATTCGCTCCCGTTGTTCATTGAGGAGGCGCTTGAAAAGCACCGGCAGGGAAGAGCATGAAAACCGCATTGGGCGGTCTGCTGTAACTGAGACGAGCCCAATTTCTGTTAATCTGGAAAGAGAGTTGTAAGCATCGAGGCGGTTTGTGCCCAATTCTTTAGCAAGTTCACTCGCTTTGAGTTCCTTGGAAGCTGAGAGGATCACCAACGAGCGGGATTCACGCTCAGAAAGGCCAGCATCTTCGAACAGTTCGATCCAATTCATTTCATTGATCCCCCGGATGATAATTCACTGAAGGCGTCGAGAATACGAGCCACGTGACGGCGGGGACGGAACAACCAGTCATAGCAATAGTGAACGGTCCGGTCAGGACCGATAAGGAACGAGGATTTCGCCGGGAATCGCCCGAGGAACATGGGGACGCCAAACGCTTCTGCGACTTTGCGATCCGGGTCGCTCAAAAGAGCGAAGGGGAGCTCGAGTTCTTCCTTGAACCGGCGATGATCTTCGATGGAATCTTGGCTGATTCCGATGACTTCAACGGATGGTGTCAGGGATTGGAACAGTTCAAATTGTTCTTTAAAGGTCAAACAGCCACGCTTGCAGGTCGGCGAACCGTCTTTTGCATAGAAGAAGACGACCTTCCACTTCCCATCATAATCGGAGAGAGAAACGCTCTCTTCTTTCGATGATGGAAGGGTGAAGTCAGGTGCCTTTTCCCCTGCGAGTTGATTGGTCATGCTCTTGCCTCATATTGCGTCCTTATAACTTAGGGTCAAGCCTGTTCTGGAATCAAATGCCCCATTCGCTTTTTCTTGGTCGAGAGGTAATGGTCGTTCTGTTCACAACGACCTGCAATGTGCGGCAGACGCTCATGCACTGCGATTCCATTGGAACGGAGTCCGTGAACCTTCAGCGGGTTGTTGGTCATCAGGCGAACTTCATCAACGCCGACCTTCGTTAGCATCTCTGCACAGAATGAATACTCACGTGCGTCAGCCGGCAAATTGAGGGCAAGGTTTGCATCAAGGGTGTCCAGGCCGAGATCCTGAAGCGCATAGGCTCGGATTTTCGCTTCCAGTCCAATACCTCGACCTTCTTGACGCATGTAGAGAATCGCTCCACACCCTTCTTCTTGGATCCGGGCCATCGATGCCTTCAGTTGAGGTCCACAATCACATTTGAGGGATCCAAACGCATCACCGGTGAGGCACTCGGAGTGAATGCGGACGAGCGGGGCAGATTTGGAATCCTCGAGACCAACGGAAAGGAGCGAGTGCTCAGCACCTTCATCATCGACGAAGACCCTCATGCGAAAGTTGCCATACTCAGTCGGAAGATTTGCATCTGCTTTGATGGTAGCAGCATGGATAGGGTACTGAGGCATAACAAGTTCTTTCCCTCGTTGCATTATAATAGGCTGTTTTTATTCATGTAAGATTGAAACATTCCTTTATACGCATTTCACCGAGTAAAGGGAGTCATGCATAGTGTAGAATGCGATTTAGGTGTCGCTGCAATCGTACGTCGTGCACGCACCATTCTGCTCGTGAGGGAACAACACGGCCGTTACCAAGGACGCTGGGGCTTGCCGAAGGGCTATGTTGACCCGGGAGAGTTGCCACGAAACGCTGCACTTCGAGAACTCAAGGAAGAATGTAACATCGATGGGGTCGTGATGGGAGTTCAGTCTGTCCGAGAGCGGTTGCTCGATGGGATCCCTGCCATTTTCATCGCCTACCTTGTTGAGATTCCTGATGACGCCAACCCAACACCAAACAGCGAAGTTTCGGAGGCACTGTTTGTCCCAGCCGATAAATTCTCGACCCTTGAATGGATCAGCGACGCCATGAAAACCATGGCCATCAACGCAGTGAACTCAAAGCATCTTCTCTCGAGCATCGATTACGAATCAGAACGCGGACACCCGTATGTCCTGCACACATTACCTGAAGCGTGGGGTGGCACATCATGAATCCAAAACTAAGTGACCGCGCACGGGCCCTCAACACAGAACCCCTCAACACTAACGGCAGTTATGTGCTCTACTGGATGATCGCCAATCGCCGATTTCACTGCAACGCTGCGTTGGAATACGCAGCACACGTAGCAGAACAACGCGACGTCCCACTCATTGTGCTAGAAGAAATATCAACACGCCATGAGTTTGCCAACGACCGGATCACTTCGTTCATGGTCCAAGGTATGCTCGACAACATTCGTACTTTCAGAGAAAACAACATCCGTTACATTCCTTGGGTCGAAAACCCGATTTCAGGGAAAATAGGAAAATTACACGAACTCTCCGATAATGCAGTCCTTGTCATCAGTGATGAATTCCCAACGTATTTCCCACGGAAAGCAGTTGAAAGCGCCGCGAAGTCCCTCAAACGCCGGTTCATGGTTGTTGATTCCAACGGTGTGTTCCCTATGTCATGGACCGATCGTACCTATCCGACCGCTCATGGATTCCGTCGTTTCGTCCATGAACGCTTTGTTGAGTGCATTGAATCGTGGCCGTCTCAAATTCCAGTTCAACCAGATCATTCCTTGTGGATGGACGATGAAGCCTACAGCGCCATTGCCGAGCGCTCTGATTTCAGCGTCACTCCGTTTGAATGGTTGTGGCGAGTGGGCGAAGAAGGCTCGGTTGGAACCGATGCCCTGTCGACGCTAAACATCGACCACAGTGTGCCGCCCGTCCCCAACGTACGAGGTGGCAGAGACACCGCTGTTCGAATGCTTCGAGAGTTTTTATCCAACCGAATGAGTCGCTACCATGAAGACCGAAACCAAGTCAAGAGCCCTGCGACAACTGGTCTTTCGCCATGGTTCCACTTTGGCCACCTCTCGACCATCGAAGTGGTTCGAAGCATTCTCGATACCAACGGTTGGATGCCCGACCTCATCAACCCATCCCGACGAGGAGCTCGTGCTGGATGGTGGGGTCTGCCTGAACCAGTTGAGGCCTTCCTTGACCAAATCATCACCTGGAGAGAACTCGGATTCAACAACTCATTCCACAACCCAAACCACAACAAGTTTGAATCCCTGCCTAATTGGGCAAAGATCACACTCTCCGAGCACGCTGATGACGAACGCAGCACCTACACACTGGAACAGATTCGAAACGCCGACACCCACGATGAAATTTGGAACGCAGCACAACGCCAGTTGGTCCGAAGGGGCATCATCCACAACTACTTGCGTATGCTGTGGGGCAAGCGGATTCTCGAATGGTCTGATTCACCGGAGCAAGCAGCAGAACGAATGATCGAACTCAACGACACCTATGCATTGGATGGTCGCGACCCGAATTCCTACACCGGTATTTTCTGGGTGCTCGGCCGCCACGATCGCGCATGGGGCCCTGAACGAGCGATCTTCGGCAAAGTACGCTACATGTCCTCCCAAAACACTCGGCGTAAGTTTGACCTCAAACCTTACTTGCAAGAGTTTGGTCATTGATACAGAGGCGACAAAAATGGAATACACCTACACAACACATGTGCCCGCTGATATCCCTACTACATTTGATTGGCACGAGCAGAAAGGATCGTTTCGCCGACTCATGCCCCCATGGGAAAATGTCGAAGAAGTTCGAGCAGACCCCACGTTAGAAAACGGTTCAGAACGTATTTTCCGATTCCCGATGGGACCAATTAAACTCCAATGGATTGCACGGCACAAAGGGTACAACCCCCCACATGCGTTCGAAGATGACATGATCAAAGGGCCGTTCAAGTCCTGGCATCACCTTCACTCCTTCGTTCCAAATGATGACGGCACCTGCCGCGTTGTTGACACTGTCAACTTCAGCGTCCCCTTCGGCTCCCTCGGCATGCTTGTCGCAGGACGGAGCATCAAGAAGCGTGTTGATCGAATGTTCAAAGCGCGAGCAAACCGACTGACACGTGATATGGCTCGTCACAAAGAATTTGAACAACTCGACCGGAAGAAAATCCTGATTGCAGGTTCATCTGGTTTGATAGGACGCCAACTCGTTGCTTTCCTCGACACCGGTGGCCATGACATCTGGCGGTTGGTCCGCCGTACCCCTACTGAAGGTGCCAATGAAATTCAATGGGACCCGAGCGGTGGCACCATCGATGCTGCTTCAATCGAAGGTTTCGACGCCGTCATCCATCTTGGTGGAGCCGGTATTGGAGACAAGCGTTGGAGCAAGAAACGAATGGATTTGATCCGCACCAGTCGAACTGACAGCACTGCATTGTTGGCTTCAACGCTAGCCAGCCTCAAAAGCAAACCTAAGGTCTTCTTGATCGCAAGTGCCATCGGCTTCTATGGCAACCGTGGTGAAGAAGAATTAACCGAAGAGTCACCCCGTGGTGAAGGCTACCTTGCTGACACATGCATCGCATGGGAAGCTGCAGCCCAACCTGCACGAGATGCAGGCATTCGAACCATCCACTCTCGAACTGGAGGCATCGTATTGGATGCCACCGGTGGCGGATTAGGAAAAATGCTTCTTCCAGCAAAACTTGGCGCTGGTGGCCCGATTGGTCGAGGGAAGCAATGGCTTTCTTGGATTTCAATGGACGATGAAATCTATGCAATGCATCATCTTCTGATGACCGAAACCTGTGAAGGGGCTTACAACTTAGTGGCACCCGATACAGTTCGACAGAAAGCCTTCGCCAAGGTTCTCGGTAAAGTGCTTCGCCGACCTGCTTTTATCCCAACACCACCGTTCGGAGTCTGGATCCTGTTTGGAAAAATGGGCGTCACACTCACCACCGACAGCAGCCGAGTCCTTCCTGCCCGTTTGCTTGAACTCGGTTATCGATTTGAGCACACCACCCTCGAACCTGCATTGCGTGACACCCTCGGTTTGTGGCGTTAATCCGATTCGCATTCACCATGCGCAGTGCATGGACGATACAGCGAACGGGACGGGGCAATTTCTCTTTGCGTCCGGTGATCGAAGAGACTTCAATCGGGCCCAGGCGTAATCAATGTGGAAATTGCCATTTGCAGTTTCCGATAAAAGTTGAGGGTTAACCGACGGCTCAGGACATCCCCGTTTCGTCGGACTGCTTCCTTGAGAATGGCGTTATAGGCCATGCACATCAACCGAGGCGATCGTCGTGCATCCTTGTCCAGCAAGGGCATAAGTCCCAGAGCATTGTTCCGGTTGGCCACCACGTGGTCGATGTAGTGGCGCATGAAATTCTGCCATGCCGGTCGAGTGGCCAAGGTTGGATCGGTCAAGTCTTTATGTGAAAGGCCGAACTTTGCTAACTCCTCTGTTGGAAGGTAGATTCGATTTCGTTCAAGGTCTTCCTGAATGTCTCGCAACACATTGACCAATTGAAGGAACAAGCCCATTTCAACAGCGTGACGTCGAGCGTTTGAATCAGTATAGCCATAGATTTCAATCAAGCACAATCCGACCGTTGAAGCAACTCGGTAACAGTAGTGTCGAAGGTCCTCAAAGCGAGCATAGTTTGTTTCAAACAAGTCGTCTTCCATTCCGTTGATGAGTTCGCGCAGGTGATCCAGTTCGATTGGATACCGTTGAACCGTATCTGCTAGGGCAATAAACACCTCTTCTGACATTTCGTCACCGTTTTGTACGCTGTCGAGGCGTTCACGGAACAGCATCAAGGCACGCAAACGAAGGTGATGCTCTTTGCTGCCATAGGCTGAATTGGCCTCTCTTTGCTCAAGCAAGACGGTCAACCGCTGTTCTGTTGCAGCATCGAGGTAAGCAAAGTCACCGGTTGGCAACCAATCACCATCGACGATGTCGTCAACTCGACGGCAAAAAGCATAGAGAGCATTCACTGCTTTGCGCTTTGGTTCAGGCAAGTGCCTGAACGAACGGAAAAAGGAACTTGAAGCAGCACGAGCGATTGATTCACAATGCGCATAGGCTTGTTCAAGACGTTCGGAACAGGAGTCATCTCCATTTTCGCCTAATAAGAAACTCGATGTCATGTGTAATTCACCCCCACTAACATACCCATCCATTCATGTTCATATTTGAAGTGTAGTTTTTCCAAACCAGTTGGTTTGGAAATTTCACTCATGCAAGTTGTGTCCAATCAACGTCTGCTTCAGCCATTTCGACCTCTTCAACGTCCATTTGTGCGAGTTGGAGTTTTCCAGACAATTCGTCATTGACTGCATGCCAGTAGGAATAGGCTTCAATGACCCAAATACCAGATTCACGGGTACCGTTTCCACTGCCCTTCACACCGCCAAACGGCAAGTGCGCTTCAGCGCCTGTGGTTGAATTGTTGATCCCAGTCATTCCAGCCTTGATTCCGGTTTTGTAGCGGTACGCTTCGAGTCGATCATTGGTGTAGATCGCAGAGGAGAGACCATACGGGCTTGCGTTTGCAAGGTGGAGAGCGTGGTCGAAATCCGTTGCTTTACAGATGGTGACTGCAGGGCCAAACACTTCTTCGTGGAAGCATTCCATGTCTTCTGTCACATCGGTGAAAACGTGAGGCCACATGTAGACACCGTCTTCAGCAGTGCTGAGGAAGTTGGATGGTTTGTTATCGCTCGAAATTCGACCTCGGCCGTGAGCCAAGGTCGCACCAGATGCCTTGCACATTTCAACAGCGGAAAGGAAGTCCTTAGCGTACTTTTCGGAGAGCATTGGCCCGTAGAGAACACCATCGTGAACCAGAGAATCGCCGATTCGAGTTGTTTCGACCTTGGCCATGAACTTCGTCATGAAGTCGTCATAAATTTCCTCATGGATGATGAGATTACCAAGGGAAGTGCAGCGTTGGCCAGCGGTTCCAAAGGCACCCCAGTAAGCGCCTTCAACAGCATTGTCAAGGTCAGCGGATGGCATGACGACAAGTGGATTCTTACCGCCCAATTCGAGTGAGCAAGAAACCAAGTTTCGGCCACAAACTTCGCCGATCATCTTGCCGACTTCTGTCGAGCCAGTGAACGAGATCTTGTTGACCCGTCCTTCATCGACAGCGTCGACCAAGTGTTGGCCAGCACCGCTACCCTTACCGTGAACGAGGTTGATAACGCCGTTCGGCAAACCAGCTTCGTGCATGATGCGAGCGAGGGCGAAGGAAAGCAGAGGAGCGTCTTGTGGGCTCTTCCAAACACAGGTGTTTCCGCACATGATGGCTGGAATCATCTTCCAGAATGGAACGGCTGCAGGGAAGTTGCAGGCATTGATGATGCCACAGACACCAAGAGGGCGTCGGTAGGTGAACAGTTCCTTGTCCGGAAGTTCTGAGTTGACGGTTTGACCGTACAATCGGCGACCTTCAGATTGGAAGAAGAGGCACGTATCGATGGCTTCTTGGACCGAACCCGCCGCTTCTTTGAGGGTTTTACCAATCTCACGGGTTTCAAGCGCAACGATGGCGTCTTTGTGATCCATGAGCAAGCGTCCCATGTTACCAATGATTTGACCACGGGTTGGAGCAGGTGTTGCAGCCCAACCAGGGAATGCAGCGTGAGCAGCGTCAAGAGCAGCATGAACATCAGCCTTGGTTGACAATGGGAAGCTTCCCAAGGTGTCGTTGAGGATGGCTGGGTTGATCGAGGTAAATGTTGCACCATCGCTGGCCGAAGTCAATTGACCGTTGATGATATTGTAACCTTGGACGGACGGTTTTCCGTTTGGATTTTCATTGGCGAGGAACTCGAGGCCGGTTTCTAAGACGTGAACCATGGTTGGGCGAACAAAACGCCCCTCTTCAAAGTGATGGAACACGGGAGAAGGTCCTCACACGATAAGAACCATGGAAAATCGACATTAGGTTAAAATGGGGTCGGCGTGAACCAATATAAGAGAGGGGTGGCACTGAGGTTTAAATGAACTCGGCCACACATCTTGAGGAAGTGAACATATGACTGGTGATGAAAAAACAATGTCGTTGCGCGTGGCGAAAGCAATCCCCTCCGATGTCGGCCACGGTCGAGCAAGGATTTCAGGAGAAAACGACCTGGGCCTCAAACCCGGAGACATTGTCGAAATCAAAGGCGACAAGCGCTCGACGGCGGCTATTTACTGGCGAAGTCGGCCAGAAGATACCAAGATGGAAATCATCCGTGTTGATGGAATCATCAGAAAGAACGCTGGCGTCAGTTTGGGCGACCGAGTGACCGTTTCCAAAGTTGAGGCAAAGGAATGCACCAAGCTTGTGCTGTCCCCAGTGATGGCCAACAAACAGAAGGTCAAGTTTGGACCAGGCATCGAAGGCTTTGCACGTCGTGGCCTTTCGAAGAGGCCTGTTGTTCAAGGCGATCGAATTTTCATTCCAGGCATGACTCTGTTCGCAGAAGCCTTGCCCTTCGCTGTTGTCAGCACCGTTCCAAAAGGCATCGTCAAAGTCACCAACGATACGGACATCGTCATCAAGGACGAAACGGTCGATGACGAAGACGTCGGTCAATCAGAAGGCATCACCTACGAAGATGTCGGTGGAATCGGCCAACAACTGGAAAGGGTCCGAGAGATGATCGAACTGCCTCTCAAGCATCCAGAGTTGTTCCGCAGGCTGGGTATTGATCCGCCAAAGGGTGTGCTGTTGCACGGTCCACCTGGAACCGGAAAAACCATGATCGCGAAGGCTGTTGCCACTGAAGTCAACGCTCACTTCAAGTCGATCAATGGCCCGGAAATCATCTCAAAGTATTACGGTGAGTCCGAAAAGCAGCTCCGGGAAATTTTCGACGAAGCCGCAGAAAATGCACCTGCCATCATCTTCATCGATGAAATCGATTCAATTTGCCCAAAACGTGAGGACGTTAGCGGTGAAGTTGAACGACGTGTGGTCGCACAAATGCTGACCCTCATGGATGGTATGCAAGGACGCGACAACGTCGTCGTCATCGGTGCAACCAACCGTCGTGATGCACTCGACCCTGCGCTTCGACGTCCAGGCCGTTTCGATCGGGAAATTGAAATTGGTGTCCCTGACCGAGATGGGCGAAATGAAATCATGGACGTTCACACACGTCAAATGCCGATCTCAGAAGACTTTGAAATCAACTGGGTCCTCGATAACACCTATGGATTCGTTGGTGCAGATCTCGCTGCACTGGTCCGAGAAGCAGCCATGAGGGCGTTGCGACGGTACCTTCCTGAGATTGAACTGGAGGAGGAAACAATTCCTCCCGAAGTGCTCGAAAAGATGGAAGTCCGCATGGACGATTTCAAAGAAGCCATCAAGGATGTCGAACCGTCCGCTCTTCGTGAGATTTACGTCGAAATTCCCGCGGTTACTTGGGAAGAAGTCGGTGGTCTTGAAGAAGTCAAAGACCGGTTGAAGGAATCGGTCGAATGGCCGCTTACTCAACCTGAATTGTTTGAACACTTCGGCATCAAACCACCACGAGGCATTGTCTTGTTCGGTGCACCAGGTACTGGAAAAACCTTGCTCGCAAAGGCGATTGCCAACGAAGCACAGGCGAATTTCATCAGCATCAAGGGTCCAGAACTCATCTCGAAATGGGTGGGTGAATCTGAACGCGCTATCCGTGAAATCTTCAAGAAAGCAAAGCAGTCTGCACCTGCGATCATCTTCCTCGATGAGTTTGAATCAATTGCCAGCATGCGTTCTTCGAACTCTGACGGCTCAGGAAGCGATGTCTCAAACAGGGTGGTCAACCAGTTGCTCGCCAGCATGGATGGTGTGGAATCCCTCGATGGTGTCATCATCGTAGCCGCAACAAACCGTCCAGAAATGATTGACCCTGCATTGCTACGCAGCGGTCGCTTTGAGCGTGTCTTGCACGTGCCACCACCAGACATCGGTGCTCGCGAAACCATCTTCAAGATCCACAGCGAGAACATGCCACTGTCGAAGTTTGCAATCAAGGACATCATCGGAGGCCTCGATGGCTTTACCGGTGCTGACATCGAAGCAGTTTGCCGAGAGGCAGCACTCATTTGCATGCGGGCCAAAAAGAAGAAGGTCACAAAGACACACTTCGAAGAAGCGATCAAGCGCGTGCGCCCAACCGTGACACCAGAGATGCTCGAATACTATCAGAAGATGGAAACCAGGCTCACAAGCGGTCTTTCCAACATCAAGCGCTCCCGTGACACCAACTTCGGCATGGAATCGATGTAAGCCGTCCACTGTAGGCGACGCATTGATGGAGCGAAACCCGCTCGGAGGGTCACATAAGGAGGTGAAACACCATGGCCATATTCGCAAGAGAAATCATCGGTAGAGACGTGGTAGATTCACATCAACAACGCCTTGGTGAATTGAAAGACGTCGTTTTTGACACCCCTACAGGCACAATCGTCGCACTTCGGGTCCAGATTGAACGGGATCTCGAGCCGAGCAAATTGCCTTGGGAAGTGGTTGATGGCCTCGTCCAAATACCGGCCGATGATATCAGCCGAATTGCCTCACGGATTCATCTTAAACGCTAAAATTACCGCTTTGATAGCAGTTTTTTTCAACCGAACAACCTGCTTTGTACAGAGCATTTGGTTGACAACAAGCAACAACCTTCTAAACCGATGCGGGAGCGTCCTCATGTCGGAATCGTGCTCCAGTTGGTAATCTCATGTTAAGCGGCCGCAACATCAACTACCGAAGATTCGGCCTTCAAGCCGCATTTTGGTTTGTCTTGACGCTGCTCTTGATGACGGTTTTACTCAATTTTGTCAACCTTTCCAACACCAACCAATTGTCAGCATATGATGACGATTGGGACGATATGTCTGCATTCAGAGCGGACCTCAAAGACGCTGGAATCAAGACCAGTTCCCTGGTCAGCAGCCCGCTGTTGCTTGCGGACATCGAAGAT